>JAFQRF010000049.1 GCA_017410195.1 Clostridia bacterium
TCGGTCGAGGGTTCAGTTGAAGGTTCGGTCGAGGGCTCGGTTGAAGGCTCGGTCGAAGGCTCAGTCGAAGGCTCAGTCGAAGGCTCGGTCGAAGGCTCGGTCGAGGGTTCAGTTGAAGGCTCGGTCGAGGGTTCGGTCGACGGTTCCGCCGGAACCACATTAAGGCGGCCGTTGTTTCCGAGGAAAGTATCAATATGATATCCACCGTTTTCGTCAGGCATTACAACGCTGGGATAGTTATAATATGTAAGTGTTTCGGAGCTGTTTTCGGCTTTTTCCAAGCGGAAGTCATTAAGTTTACGATAAACCGTGCCTTCGGGAATATAATAAGTTCCTGTCGGTGTTTCAACTGCCGTTTCAAGAGATTCGGGTGCGATTTCCTCATAAATCCATTTGATTTCTGCTTCATCACCGTTGCCGACAATTTCAAACACTCTTCGTGCGCGGTAATATGTCTGAGTTGTGTCGCTGATGTCGGTTGCGAGCGTATACTCGCCGTTTTTCATTATATAAACAGGAGAATCCTCACGGTAATAATAACGGTCGTTTTCAAGTGCCGGCTCAAAGTCTGTTATTGTTGTAAGGTGGCTGTAGGGGTCGTTATAATCAATATCGCCGCCGTCCTCATCGCCCCAACGGTTTGAATAGAAATAATAGCTTCCGTCGGGAGCCTTGTGCTTATCGCCTGCGTTTTCCATTATTTCATCAATATTGGTTTCGGTGATATCGGAACGCAGACCGGTTTCAAACAAAAGTCTGACAGGCTCTGCGCCGGTGTATTTTACAGTAATATCTTCAGCTTCATCAAAGCTGCCGCCCTTAAACGAAATCTCGTAAGAAACTGTCGGCACAAGGGAAGCAGGAATTTTCCAGATAACAGCCTGATGTCCGTTTTCAATGTTTGTGTGAACCTGAACGGACATATACATCATATTGCCTTCATCCATTCCGACGTATGTTTCTCCGAGGAAACCGTAGGAACGGTTAATATATTTTGCGCCGTCGGGGATATCATCATCTGAATGGCTTTCTTCCCAGAAGCCGATATATTCGCCGTTTTCATCGGCATACCAGCCTATATAGTTGCTGTAATCACCCGTGATTTCATTGAACGGGCTGAGCTGTCCCGCATTATAAGCATCATCTACCAGCTTCTGCGCTGTTTCAAGGTCGCTGATACCCAAACGGGTCTTAACCGACCCGATGAACTCATTTCCGAGATCGGTCGGATTTTTAACAGTTCCGAGACCGTCTTTACTATTATTGAGTTTTGAAGCAAGCATAGCGCCTGTGTAAAGCGTTTCGCCTACAAGAATACCCTTGATATCTTTTACTTCCATAAATTCGCCGATTTCATCGTCAAAGCTGATGTAACCGTCGGTGTGATAATCGCCTTCTTCGGCAAAAGTGGGGTAATAACGGGACTGGGCGCTGATTTCATTAACAATGTCACCGAACGCAGCCGCAAGACCGTCACCGTCGCTTGTGCTGAAATATCTGTTAACATAGTTTTGATCAGCTTCATTGTTAATCCAATCATTTTGATAAATTGTAATATTCTTTTCGCCGGGATTGGAGCTGTTTGCGGTGCCGGGAACATTTTTCAATGTGAGTTTGCCGCCTTTTTTGAGACCAAGGAAATTATCCCAGTGGGTGTTGATGCCCGAAGTTGAATTTTCGGGGTCGAGAACGCTGGTTCCCACGGCAGAGCCTTCCATTGCAAGACCAAGGGTGTAAAACAGCGGTGTTTTTTCGTAATGAGCCTCTGTGTTTTTACGCACCCATG
Organism: Clostridia bacterium; assembly: GCA_017410195.1. Classification (GTDB taxonomy): domain Bacteria; phylum Bacillota; class Clostridia; order Oscillospirales; family Acutalibacteraceae; genus CAG-177. The sequence goes on from JAFQRF010000049.1 coordinate 1,787, forward strand.
CGGCTGTAAGCTGTGTTAAAAACGCAATTTCATCGGTTGCACAGCTGTAAGTGCCGCTGCCGAGTCCGTTTCCTGTGTTTGATGTTTTGACATTTGCGAAGTCGGATGTGGCGGTGGTAGGTGCACCGTCACTCATAAGAACGATAACGGGAAGGCGGTTTTCGCCCTGCTGAGCACCGTTTGCAACCTTAACATCGGCTTTTTCAAACTCTTGCCATGCTTTATATAAGCCGAGCTGAGTATATGTTCCGCCTCGTGATACTTTGCTGAAGTTTGATTCAAACTTAACCCACTTGCCGTTGGAAAGTTGTGTTATATTAGAAGCAAGGCTGACCTTCATATAGTCTCCGTCTTCAGCCGCTTTAAAGAAAGTGCCGTTGGAATTGCCTGAAGCGTATCTGCCTAACGGAAGAACAACTGTTGCAACAGAGGAATTGGAGGCTCCGAGAGAGTGGTTGCCTGAATAAAGAACAATTCCGACACGGTTAAGTTCGTTGATGGAATTCAATTTTTTTATAGCCGTATTAAGAGCACTTACCATGGGCGTAACATCGTCATGATCTTCGCTTTTGTTATACATTGAGCCGGACAGGTCAACAACAATCATTGTGTCGGTCGGGCTGTGAGAAATACCGTTAATTGATTTTTTTGACGCAATGGCTGAAAGAGCAACAAGAAGGTTTTTGTCCTCATCGGTCATTTTGACACTGTCCGGAAATTCTTCCGTGTCAGCAAATACAGACTTATCTGTCCAGACACCGCCGGCATTGACTGTGCTTTTAACATCTTCTCCGAAATAGTTCTTCCATTCGTCAATAGTGCTTGAGTCAACAACACGGTTGCTCGTTGCTTCCGCAGTTGCAAGCATCATCGAGACAGGAACCATACCCGCAACAAGCAGTATACAGAGAATTACAGCAACAAATTTTTTCATTTGCGTGTCTCCTTAAATAAATTTTCTCAATTTTTGCAAAAAGTTACATATCATCTTTTATTTTATCAATAATTTATAAAAAATGCAATAGTTGGCAATAATATTTTATATTCAGACAACAATCGCATTTATTAAACTATAATTACATACAGATTTTCATAATTCAGAAAACCCAAAACCGCAAAACAGAAAAAGAGAACCAAGGCTTTAAACCTTGACTCTCTTTTTCTGTTTTGCATCAGATTGAAACCCTTACGGCAAAGCCGCCTTTGAAAAAATAAGTGTTCATCCAATGCCCGTTTGGTGGACCTGATGGGAGTCGAACCCACGACTTCTACAATGCGAATGTAGCACTCTCCCAACTGAGCTACAGGCCCGTATGCAAAATGATTATAAATCCAATTCTATCCTTTGTCAATAAAAAATATAACAAATTCTTTTCATTTAAGATATTGATATAATGCTCTGTTCGGTGTAAAATAACAACATACTTTCAAAGGCGGCGAATTTATGATAATTGATTTTCACACCCATTGTTTTCCCGATAAAATTGCCGAAAAGGCTCTTCCTCAGCTCAAGCTTCGTTCCGGAATAACACGCCCGTTTCACGACGGCACGGTCAAAGGTTTGATTGAACTTGCAAAAAACGACGGCATTGACTGCTCCGTTGTTCTCAACATTGCAACCAACCCCCATCAGCAGAGAAAGGTTAATGATTTTGCGATTTCTCTCAAAGAGGTCGAAGGCATCATCCCCTTCGGCAGCGTTCATCCGGACAGCAATGATGCACTTGATGAGCTTGAAAGACTCAAGGAGAACGGAATCAAGGGTGTTAAGCTCCACCCCGATTATCAGGATTTTTTTGTAAACGAAAAAAGAATGCTTCCGATTTATGAAAAAATTGCTTCTCTCGGAATGATAACACTTTTCCATTGCGGCTTTGACATCGGATATCCCGAACCTGTTCATTGTACTGCACAGGCTCTTGCGGAGGTTCTGCCCGTTTTCGGCGGAGCGCCCGTTGTTGCGGCACATTTCGGCGGAATATGGTCCTTACCCGAAACACGCAGACACCTTGCGGGGAAGAATGTTTATCTTGACACCGCCTATTGCTACGGCATGATAACACCACGCTACGCAAAAGAGGTCATCGACATTCACGGTGCGGACAAAATTCTTTTCGCAAGCGATGCACCCTGGAATGCTCCGTGGCAGGACATTGAGCTGATAAAGTGCCTCGGTCTGAACGAGAATGAAGAAAAAGCAGTCCTCGGCGAAAACGCACGAAAACTGCTTGGTTTTTGATTATCTTAACTCATCCAGAGTCATTTCATATGCAGGAAGAAATTCTTCAACAAAAACCTTTGCTTCGGGACAGTCAAGATTCTCGATTGCATCTTTAATGCCCTCTCCGGCTTTTATGAATTCCGTGTTGCCTGCCTTTTTCTCCTCGTTGCACTTGATAAGTGCGCTGATTTTATCGGCGGCTTTAACCAGCTTCCAAAGTCCCTCATCACCATACTCCGGGATAAACATTGCCGAGAAATCATCTCTGAAGTCCTCAGGCAGCATATCAACAAGGCTTCTGCACGCATTTTCTTCAACCGTTTTATAAGCATTGCGGACCTCTTCGCTGTAATACTTAACGGGAGTCGGCATGTCTCCGGTCAGGGTTTCGGGCGCATCGTGATAAAGTCCGATAAGAGTTGCTCTTTCGCCGTTGAAATTCTTTCCGAAGCGCTTGTTGCCGATAACGGCAAGAGCATGTGCAATGACAGCAACCTCAAAGCTGTGTTCGCAGAGATTTTCGCTGTGTTCGTTTCTCATAAGCGCCCAGCGGTTGATATATTTCATTCTTGAAACCATTGCAAAAAATCCGTTTTTCATATATAATCACCATAACAGTCTGTTTTTATAAAAAGTATAACACAATATTTTTTGTTTTTCAACATACAAAGGAAGGAGGTAAATATGAAACGCTGCATTTACTGCCTTAACGAATGTGCCGACGATGCAAAAACCTGCCCTCTTTGCGGCTTCAACGGCGGCAGAGAACAGAAAAATCCCGAAAACTGTCTGCCTATAGGCACAAGACTCAACAAAAAATATATCATCGGCGGTGTAATTTCCAAAGGAAAGATATTTACCTCTTATTATGCTTTTGATACTCAGACACGTCAGCGTGTAAAAATTTCGGAATACCTTCACGAAAAGCTGATTTACCGCTTACCGGGTGAGCTGATTATCAAATACCATAACGAACAGTACCGCACAAAGGGCGACAGGGAAATCGCCGCTTACTATGCGCATTATCTCAAGCTCTGCGGAGTTTCAAAGACAAGCATTCTTGATTTCGAGGACTGTTTTGCGGAAAATTCAACATTTTATTATGTCTGCTCGGTCAACAGCGGTTCGCCTCTTTCATCAATAATCGGAAATCGACGAACGATGAGCTTTTCAAAAGCGGTTTCGCTTATGATGCCCGTTATCGACTGCGCCGAAAAGCTTGCGAAAGCCGGCAAATGGCACGGCAGCATTTCTCCCTATTCAATAATCATGACCGACGGAAAAATAACCGCTCTTACGGGCTATTCCTATCCGCCAAAAAGCAAGCTTTCTCCGTTTGATGCGCCCGAAAAGCAGCTCGGCACAAAGCATTGCGGTGCCTTCACCGATGTTTATGCGATAGGTGCGATTCTTTATGAAGCCGTGACAGGCATGATGCCTCCCTCCGCACCCGAAAGAGTAAAGGGGCGTGAGCTGAAATTCCCCGACGGCATCGGAGAAAAAGAAAAATACATCATTGAAAAATCACTTGCTTTTGACAAAGGCGAAAGATATGCCTCCGTAACGGAAATGATGGCTGATATCGGCGGCAAAAAAGCCGAACCTGCAAAAAAATCCGATTCGGGTAATTCGCTGATACGGAAAACAATTCTGATTCTCGCAATTCTTGTTGTTATCGGCGGTGCAGCGGTACTGATTAACAACTATCTTATTGAGCCGTATAAAGAAAGCAAGCAGTTCGAAGAAATTGCTCAGCTTGTTTCTCAGGCAACAACAACTCCGATGGTTGACCCGTGGATTGAAGTGAAATCAAAATATCCCGATATCGAATTCCCCGAGGGGATGAATCCTGCTTTTGCCGACCTTTATGCAATTAATCCCGAGTTTGCGGGATGGATTTCTATTCCCGAGCTCAACATAAACTATTCCGTTATGCAGACCGACGATAACGAAAAATATCTTCGCCGTGATATTTACGAAAATTATACTTCTTACGGTGTGCCTTACTTTGATTATCGCTGCAATCTGAAAAACCTCAGCAGAAACACGGTAATTTTCGGCCATAACATGCGCCATGACGACAAGATTTTCGGCACTCTTGAGCAATACAGAGATACCGAGACCTTCAAAAAAGCTCCGCTTATCGGAATGAGTACGCTTTACGGAGACTACACGTTCAAGATTTATGCCGTGTTCATTTCAAACCGTAATTCCGATGACGATAACGGCAGAATATTTAACTACATCTTCGTCAATGCAGGCACAGAGCGTTTCAATAATTATATTGCCGAAATCGATAAGCGAAAGCTTTACACAACGGGCGTTGATATCAACGAAAACGACAAAATTCTCACTCTTTCAACCTGCTGCTATGATTTTGAAGAAGCGAATCTCGTTGTTGTGGGCAGGCTTCTGCGTGAGGGTGAAAGCCCGGCGGTGGATACATCTCTCGTTGCTGAAAATCCGAATCCCAAATTTCCGCAGGCATATTATGATGTCAAGCGCATTGAAAATCCCTATGAAAACGATATTATGATTTTTGAATAAGAGGTAATATTATGAATTTTCTTATCGTTGTTGACATGCAGAACGATTTTATTGACGGCGCACTCGGCACAAAAGAGGCGATTGCAATCCTGCCTGCCGTAAAGGAAAAAATCCTGAATTTTGACGGAAGAGTGCTTTTCACAAGAGATACCCACGAGGGCGATTATCTTTCCACTCAGGAGGGTGCAAATCTTCCGGTTGAGCATTGCATAAAAGGCACCGACGGATGGCAGATTCATCCCGAGCTTGATTCTCTGCGCAAGGAAGAACCGATTGATAAACCAACCTTCGGCTCTGTTGCGCTCGCTCAGCTTCTCAAGGCATATGATACCTATGAAGAAAAAATCGGGAGTGTGACCCTCGTTGGTCTTTGCACGGATATCTGCGTAATTTCCAATGCAATGCTGATTAAAGCATATCTTCCCGAAACTCCCGTTCTGGTTGATGCGGCATGCTGCGCAGGAGTTACACCCGAAAGCCACGAGCGTGCGCTTGATGCAATGGCGGTTTGCCAGATAAAAGCTTTAAATCGCTAAAGTTTTTTCGTAAAAACTATTGACAAATTGTTTTCAAAGTGCTATTCTGTATCCAACAAATAACAAACAGAGGTTATTTCAATGAAAAACAACGTTTTCACAGCAGCATATTTTTACTTTTACTTTATCAAGTAATTTGATAGGGTTTGGTAGGTTTTGCTGAAAAACGTTAATGAGGTATATGATACCCTGCAGTGAAATTTACGCTGCAGGGTTTATTTTTTTCGGAGGTAGTAAAAATGATTGTATCAATTAAAAAAGGAACAGACGAAGCTCAGATTGAAAATCTTGTTGAATGGCTTAAAAGCCTTAATCTTGAAATACACCGCAGCAACGGTCAGTATGACACAATTCTCGGTCTTGTCGGCGATACAAGCCATGTTGACATTGACCTTATCAGCGGTCTTAACATTGTTAACAACGTTGCCAGAATCAGCGAACCCTATAAGAGTGCAAACAGAAAATTCCATCCCGATGATACGGTTATCGATGTTTGCGGTCACAAAATCGGCGGCGGAAATTTCCAGTTCATTGCAGGACCCTGCTCGGTTGAATCGCCCGAACAGATTTGCTCAATTGCAAACGACATCAAGGCGGCAGGCGCAAATTTCCTTCGAGGAGGTGCATTCAAGCCCAGAACTTCTCCCTACGCATTTCAGGGCATGAGAGCAGAGGGCCTTGAGCTTCTCCGCGAAGCAAGAAAAGCAACGGGAGCGCCGATTGTCACCGAAATTATGGACTTATCCCATCTCCCTCTTTTTGAGGATGTTGACGTTATTCAGGTCGGCGCAAGAAACATGCAGAATTTTGAGCTTCTTAAAGAACTCGGAAAAACCGATAAACCCATTCTCCTTAAAAGAGGTCTTGCAGCAACAATGGAAGAGCTTCTTATGAGTGCGGAATATATCATGGCAGGCGGCAACAGCAAGGTTATGCTCTGCGAAAGGGGCATAAGAACTTTCGAGCATTACACAAGAAATACTATGGATATTTCCGCAATCGCTCTTCTTAAAGAGAAAACACATCTTCCCGTTATCGCAGACCCCAGCCACGCTGCAGGCATGGCAAGAATGGTTCGCCCCCTTGCTCTTGCGGCAGTTGCGGCAGGCGCAGACGGACTTATGATTGAAGTTCATAATGACCCTGCGCACGCACTCTGCGACGGTCCTCAGGCACTCAGACCCGAGGAATTTGCAAAGGTCGTCAAGGAAGCAAACGCAATCAGAGAAATAATGACGAAATTTTAAGGTGATATTATGAAAATCGGTATAGCAGGCTTGGGTCTTATCGGCGGCTCTCTCGCAAGAGCGCTTTCGGATAGCGGCAAGCATGAAATTCTCGGTCTTGACCGCAACAGAAGCTCGCTTCTTGCGGCAAAAATGGTCGGTGCGATAACAGACGAAATGAACGAAACGAATATCGGCGAATGCGATATGATATTCATTGCCCTCTATCCGCAGGCGACGGTTGAATTTGTTGAAATGAATGCGGATAAAATCAAAAAAGGTGCAATCGTTGCAGACTGCGGCGGTGTTAAAAGACCGATTTGCACTCCCTGCGAAAAGCTTGCAGAGAAAAACGGATTTATCTTCATCGGCACACACCCGATGGCTGGCACTCAGTTTTCGGGCTTCAACTCATCAAGGGGCAATCTTTTCAAGAATGCAACGATGATTGTTACCCCAAAAGAAAACACGGACATCAGAATTCTTGAAAAGCTCAGAAACGTGCTTAATGATGCAGGTTTCGGTGCAATTAACTTTACAACTCCCGAAGAACATGATAAAGTAATAGCGTTCACTTCTCAGCTTCCGCACATTATTTCAAACGCATATGTCAAGAGTCATACAGCTGTAAAGCAGAAGGGTTTTTCCGCAGGCAGCTACAGAGATTTGACCCGTGTTTCAAAGCTCAATGAAAAGATGTGGACAGAGCTTTTCTTTGAAAACAAGGATAATCTCATAAACGAAATTGATTTTCTTGTTGACCGTCTTAGTGAATACAGCGCAGCTCTCAAAGCGGATGACCGTGAAGGTCTTGTTGCACTTCTCAAAGAAGGCACGGACAGCAAAAAACAGGCAAAGTAGGAATATATAATGAAAATAATAAATGTCAATGCTTCAAAAGAATATGACGTAATCATCGGCGAAGGACTTCTCTCCTCGCTCGGTGAAAGATGCGTTTCCCTGCTCGGAAAAGGCAGAGCGGTTATTGTTACGGACAGCAACGTTAAAGAATACTGGCTTGATGAAGCGAAAAAGAGCCTTCAGCTTGCCGGAATTCAGACTTCTGTTTTTGTATTCCCGGCAGGCGAAGAATCAAAAAGCAAAGAAACTCTTTTTGAGCTGATTGAATTCATGGCAGAAAACAGACTCACACGCTCCGATTTTGCCGTTGCTCTCGGCGGCGGAGTTACGGGCGATATGGTCGGACTTGCATCCTCGCTCTATCTCAGAGGCATTGAATTTGTTCAGGTGCCGACAACCCTGCTTGCGGCGGTTGATTCATCCGTCGGCGGAAAGACTGCCGTCAATCTCAAAGCAGGCAAAAATCTTATGGGTGCATTCTACCAGCCTGCGCTTGTGCTTTGCGACACACGTACTCTCGGCACTCTGCCTGAAAATATTTTTGCCGACGGTATGGCAGAGGTTATCAAATACGGTGTTATCTTTGACAAGGATTTATTTGACAAAGTGAGCGGCGGCGATGTAAAATCAGATATAGAAAGCATCATCGCACGCTGTGTTGAGCTTAAAAGAGATGTCGTTGCCAAAGACGAATTCGATAAAGGTGACCGACAGCTTCTCAACTTCGGCCACACCATGGCTCATTCGATTGAAAAGCTCAGCAATTTTGAAATTTCCCACGGAAGTGCCGTTGCAATCGGCATGGTTATCGCCGCAAAAGCATCTTATGCCCTCGGTTGGAGCGAGGAAGACTGCACTCAGGCAATTATTGATGCAAATAAGAATAACAATCTCCCCGTTGAATGTAGTTTTGCCCCCACAGACCTTGCGGACATCGCCCTTTCGGATAAAAAACGCTCAGGCGGTACGATTAATTTTGTCGTGCCGAAGGTCATGGGAGAATGTGTGCTGAAAAAAGTTCCCGTTGATGTTTTATATGAAATTGCGGAATTGAAATAAACATGAATAATGAGTTGCCAAAAAGAAAACATCCCCGTTTGAAGAATTATGACTACAGCAGTGACGGGTATTATTATGTAACAATCAATACTTACAATAATCGAGCTGTTCTGTCTAAGGTAGGGCGGGGGCTTGCTCCCGCCGAAGTTGAAATAAAACTCACACCCATCGGCAGAATAGCAGAAGAACAACTTTTTGATTTAGAAAAAAGGTATTCGGGACTTAACATAGATAAATACATTATTATGCCTAATCATATTCATGCAATTTTGATTTTGAATAATTCTGCGGCGGGAGCAAGCCCCCGCCCTACAGTTCCCGATATCATCTGTGCATTTAAATCTCTCACAACAAGAATTTGCAACAAACAATTCGGCACTCCCGGAAAAAAATTGTTCCAGACATCATTCTATGATGAGATAATAGAAAACGAAAATCATTATCTTGAGGCTTGGCAATATATTGAAAATAATCCGTTAAAATATTTGTTGAAAAAAGAAAATAATCTACAATAAAAGCGGCGGGAGCAAGCCCCCGCCCTACCCTTTTATAAAATTTGCCTCAGAGAATAAAAATGGAGCTTAAGCTGTAATGGACATAAAAATCACCCCCACGCCCATATCGGGCAGCATTGAGGGAATAGCCTCGAAATCCTTTGCGCATAGGGCATTAATCTGCGCCTGCCTTGCAAAAGGTAAAAGCGAAATCAAAATAAATACTTCCTCTGCCGATATTGAAGCAACGGTTGACTGCCTTCGCAATCTCGGTGCGGAGATAGAAAAAAACGGTGTTATATATACGGTAACGCCGATTGGTGCTTTACCCGAAAAGGTAAAGATTGACTGCGGCGAAAGCGGCTCAACAATCCGATTTCTTTTGCCCGTTATCTGCGCACTCGGCACTGAAACAGAAATTTACGGCAGCGGCAGACTCCCCGAAAGACCTCTTTCACCCTTAAAGGAAGAATTAATCCGCATGGGTGCGAAAATTTCGGATTCTTTTCCGCTCAATGTTTCGGGGAGAATTTCCGCAGGTGAATTTACGCTCAGGGGTGATGTAAGCTCGCAGTTTGTGACAGGTCTTCTCATGGCTCTATCATATCTCGGCGGCGGTGTTATAAATCTGCTCCCCCCCGTGCAGTCACGTCCCTATATTGACATAACTCTTGAAGTTTTACGCACCTTCGGGGCAGATATTAAAGAAGAAAATAATACTTTTTATATAAATTCAACACATCTCAGCGGTTGCAATTTTTCCGTTGAAGCGGACTGGTCAAATTCTGCATTTCCGCTCTGCATGGGTGCTGAAGTGACGGGTCTTAACCCCGTTTCAACCCAGGGAGATAAGGAAATAATTAATGTTCTTGAAAATATGGGTGCAAAAATTGCTCAAAACTCAGGCAGCTTCAAAGCGGATTTATCATCGCTTCACGGCTGCAGAATAGATGCTTCGGATATTCCCGATGCCGTACCCGTCATTGCGGCTGTCGCCGCAACCGCAGAGGGCGAAACCGTTATTTTCAACGGTGAAAGACTCCGCATAAAAGAAAGCGACAGAATAATGACCACCGTGAGCATGATTCGCTCGCTCGGCGGTGATATTACAGAAACAGATGACGGCATGATTATTGTCGGAAAACCGTTTCTTACGGGCGGCGAAACCGATTCATTCAATGACCACAGAATAGCCATGGCGGCTGCTGTTGCATCGCTGAAATGCAAGAGCGATGTTGTCATCCGCCATGCCGAAGCGGTAAATAAGTCTTACCCCGCATTTTTTGAGGATTTTAATAAGCTGGGAGGAAAAGCCCATGTCATGTAACTTTGGGAACAATATAAAAATAACGATATTCGGTCAGTCGCATTCGGACGCAATCGGTGTTGTGATTGACGGTCTGCCTGCAGGATTTAAAATCGACACCGAAAAAACTGCCGCATTCATGGCGAGACGCGCACCCGGTCAGAATGACCTTTCTACTCCCCGAAAAGAAGCGGATGAGGTTAAAATTCTTTCCGGAGTTGTTGATAACGTCACATGCGGCGCACCTCTTTGCGCCGTAATCGAAAACACCAACACACGCTCAGGTGACTATGACAAGCTTCGTCTTCTTCCCAGACCGTCACACAGCGATTTTGCCGCAATGATGAAGCATAACGGCTTTAATGATATCCGAGGCGGCGGCAACTTCAGCGGCAGACTGACCGCTCCCCTCTGCTTTGCGGGTGCGGTCTGCATGCAGATTCTTGAAGAAAAGGGCATACGCATCGGCGCTCACATCTCTTCAATCGGAAAGACCGATGACCAAAAATTCGACCCCGTAAAAGTCAACGTCGATGATTTTGATAATCTCCTCAAAAAAACATTCCCCGTTATAGACGAAAAACAGGGCGAATACATGAGAAAAGAAATTTATGATGCAAAAGCCAACGGTGATTCAGTCGGAGGTACAATCGAATGCGCAATCGTCGGAATGCCCGTCGGCATCGGCGATCCGATTTTCGACGGCATCGAAAACAGAATAAGCTCTGCCGTTTTCGGAATTCCTGCAGTCAAGGGAATTGAATTCGGTGCAGGATTTGAAAGTGCAAGAATGCTCGGAAGCAAAAATAACGATGATTTCATAAGTGTTGACGGCAAAATAAAAACCGCAACCAATAATCACGGCGGTATTCTCGGCGGAATTTCATCGGGCATGCCGATAGTTTTCAGATGTGCAATAAAACCCACTCCGTCAATCGGCAGAGAACAACAGTCGGTCAATACCGAAACGGGCGAAGAAGAAAGGCTCGTTATCGGCGGCAGACACGACCCTTGCATTGTTCCCAGAGCTGTGCCGTGTGTTGAAGCGGCGGCGGCAATCGTTATTGCGGACTATATTTTAAAATGAGGTCATACCAATGGATATAAAAGATTTAAGAAATGATATAGATAGAATTGACGGCGAGCTGACAAAGCTTTTCAAGGAGCGAATGGAGACTGCCGCCGAAATCGCAAAATACAAAAAAGAAAACAATATGCCCGTTTTCAATAAAGAACGTGAAAGGGAAGTACTCAACAGCGTAACCTCAGGAATGCCCGACGAGCTTCAGGGCTACACCAAAACACTCTACGAAACAATTTTCAATCTCAGCCGTTCATATCAGAAAAGAATTATCAACCCGAAATCGAGCCTTTCAAGAATGATTGAGGAAGTGACAGCTTCAACTCCGTGCGAAAGACCCGACAGAGCGGTTGTTGCATGCCAGGGCGTTGAGGGTGCGTATTCACAGTTCGCCTGCGACAAGATGTTCACCTATCCCTCAATAGTTTACTGCAGAGGCTTTGAGGATGTTTTCAAGGCTGTTGACAGCGGACTCTGCCGCTATGGAGTTCTTCCGGTTGAAAACAGCACCGCCGGTACGGTCAACAAGGTTTATGACCTGATGAAGGAACATAAATTCTACATTGTCCACAGCCTCAAGCTTTTCATCAGACACTCGCTTCTTGCTCCCGAAGGCGTTGAGCTTTCCGATATCAAGGAGGTTTTCTCACACGAACAGGCACTCAACCAATGCTCGGAATATCTTGCATCTCTCGGAGTAAAGGTCACCGTTTGTGAAAACACGGCGGTTGCCGCAAAAATGGTTGCCGCAAGCGGCAGAAAGGACTGCGCTTCAATCGGCTCAAAGGACAACGCAGAGCTTTACGGACTTAATGTTCTCAAAACGGGAGTGCAGAATACCGATAACAATTACACCCGATTTATCTGCATTTCAAAGAAACCCGAAATCTACCCCGGTGCAAAAAAGACGAGCTTCATGATGACCATTCCCCATGAACCCGGCTCACTTTATAATATTCTTTCGAGATTTGCAGCTCTCGGACTTAACATGACGAAGCTTGAAAGCCGACCGATTCCCGGCAGTAATTTTGAATTTATGTTCTACTTCGATATTGACGCATCGGTTTATTCCGAAAATCTCAGGGCTCTTCTCAGTGAGCTTGAAAACGATTCTCAGCAGTTCAGCTATCTCGGCAGCTACACGGAGGAATAACTATGTACGGTCTTTTAGGCAGAAAGCTCGGTCATTCGCTTTCGCCTCAGATACACTCGCAGCTTTGCGACTACGAATATAAGCTTTATCCCATGGAACCCGAATACCTTGACGGTTTCTTCGCCGACACAAAATTAAAGGGATTCAATGTTACGATTCCGTATAAAATCGAAGCATTTAACCGCTGCGATGAGCTTTCGGAAACGGCAAAGAAGGTCGGCAGCGTAAACACTGTCATAAGACGTGCAGACGGAACTCTTTTCGGCGACAACACCGATTATTTCGGATTTCTCTATATGGCAAAAAAATGCGGCTGCGATTTTAAGGATAAAAAAGTTCTGATTCTCGGTTCGGGCGGTGCAAGTCTGACCGTTCAGCACGTTGCAAGGGATGAGGGTGCAAAAAAAATTGTTGTTGTTTCCCGTTCGGGCGAGGATAATTATGATAACATCAGCCGCCATTATGATACGGATATTATCGTCAATACAACACCCGTCGGAATGTACCCCAATAACGGCGAAAGGCTTATTGACCTTTCAAAATTCACAAAATGCCGCAAGGCTCTTGATTTGATTTATAATCCTGCAAGAACGGTTTTTCTTCTTGATGCTCAGAGGCTCGGAATTGACTGCATAAACGGTCTTTATATGCTCGTTGCTCAGGCACTCAGAGCCGCCGAAATCTTCACGGGCGAATCCGTTCCGCTTTCACGGATTGACGAGGTATACAATGCGATTATTGCGGAACAGAAAAATATTGTCCTTGTCGGAATGCCCGGATGCGGAAAATCAACCGCCGCTGCTCTCCTTTCAAAGAGAACGGGGCGTGAATGCATCGATACCGATTCCATGGTTGTTGAAGCTTCGGGCGAAAGCATTCCCGATATTTTCTCGAAATACGGAGAAAATGAGTTTCGTAACCGTGAAACCGAAGCCGTGCGCACCGCAGGTAAGGGTGCGGGCAAGATAATCGCAACGGGCGGAGGCGCAATCCTCAGAGATGAAAACAGAATTGCTCTGCGTGAGAATTCAACCGTTATTTTCCTTAAAGCACCCGTTGACGGGCTTGCAACCGACGGCAGACCGCTTTCAAAAAGTCCCGAAGTGCTTGAAAAAATGTTTGCCGAAAGACTTCCTTTATACCTTCAAACGGCAGATTTTACGGTTGAGGTTGACCCTGACCCCGAAATAACAGTAAGGAGGATTCTTGAATGCGTATCCTTGTAATAAACGGACCGAATCTTAATATGCTCGGCATCCGGGAACCCGATATCTACGGCAAAAACACCTATGCAGACCTTTGCGCTCTTATCGAAAACTACGCAAAGGAAAAGAATGCTGAAATAAAGATTTTTCAGTCAAACCATGAGGGAAGCATTGTTGATGAGATTCAGGCAGCCTTCGGAAATTTTGACGGCATTGTCATAAATCCTGCCGCTTATACTCACACCAGCGTAGCGATTCTCGATGCGCTCAAATCCGTTGCAATTCCTGCCGTCGAAATTCATATTTCCGATGTTTCAAAAAGAGAGGATTTCAGGCAGATATCCTATGCCGGAATGGCGTGCGAAAAGTCCTTTATCGGACTCGGATTTGACGGTTACCTCAGAGGAATCGATTATTTGCTGAACAAATAAAGCAAAAACGGCATCACCCGACCGGGCAACGCCGCATTAATTTTCGGAAAGCCTTTTTACGTGCTCTTTGAGTACTTTGTTGATATATTGCGAAAACGAACGCTCGTCTTCTTCGGCGAGCGTTTTTATTTTTTCAACGATGTCGCTGTCGAGAGTGATGCTGACCTTTTCCTTCAGCGGTCTCATGCGGAATCCCCCTTGTTTATATGATAGCTACATTATAGCATTCCATACGCACCGCTCTTGACAATTCCTATAAAGTAGGATAAAATACTACTGAAATCATCGCCGACTGTCCAATTCCTGATAGTTGGCAAAATTTTCAGGGAGGGTTTCATGTGAAAAACAACTTCAAAAAAGTAATTTCTATTCTTCTTGCTGTAGTAGTGGTATTTAATTTGTTTTCATTCGGTTTTTCGGATTGTGATTGGACAAATTTAGTTGTAAAAGCAAATGCAGAAAATTTGATAAGCGGAAATTATGGAGAAAAATTAACGTGGTCTTTTGATGAAGAAACAGATACGCTTACAATCGGTGGCATAGGAGATATGAAAAATCATTATAACCAGTCTACCGGTGCCACCATCCCTTGGTACGATTATTGTTCAAAAATAAAAGCGGTGATAATCGAGAATGGTGTAACAAGCATAGGTAATTGTGTGTTCAGCGATTGTGTCGCCCTTACAAACATAACAATTCCTGCAAGCGTTACCAGTATAGGTGAAGATGCATTTTCATGTTGTGAATATCTTACAGAAATAGTAATCCCTGCCGGTGTAACAAATATAGGTGCCGGTGCATTTGTATATTGTGACAGACTCACGAGCATTACGGTTAATTCGGCAAACACAGTATATTCAAGTGATGAACATGGTGTTTTGTTTAATAAGGATAAAACAGAGTTAATTCAATATCCTATAGGGAACACAAGAACAAACTATACAATTCCTGACAGCGTAACAAGTATAGGTGATTCGGCATTTTTGAGTTGCGATAATCTTACAAATATAACAATTGGCGATAATGTAACAAGTATAGGCGAATATGCATTTTCGTTTTGCAAAAGCCTTACAAACATAACAATCCCGAATAACGTAATAGACATAGGTAAGTATGCGTTCGAATATTGTACCGCCCTTACAAGCGTATCGATTGGTGAAGGCGTAAAAGTTATAGATTTTCGTGCATTCTCAGATTGCTCCGGACTCACGAACATAACAATACCTGACAACGTAGAAATTATAGGTGATTATGCATTCTCTAATTGTAACAACCTTACAAATATAATAATCCCCGGCAGTGTAACAAGTATAGGTGCAGGTGTGTTTAGTCGCTGTGATAACCTCACGAGCATAACGACAGACTCGGCAAATATATCCTATTCAAGCGACGAACAGGGGGTTTTGTTCAATAAAGACAAAACTGAACTGATTCAGTATCCTATCGGAAAGGAAAATACAAACTACACAGTACCTGACAGTGTAATAATTATAGACGATTATGCATTTTTTTCTTGTCTTAATCTCACGAGCGTAACAATCGACGGCAATGTGACAAATATAGGCGATAATGCGTTTTCATGGAGTGACAGTCTTACAAATATAATAATCGGTGACAGTATAACAAGTATAGGCGAGAGAGCGTTTTCATATTGTAAAAGTCTCATAAGTGTTTCAATTGGTGACAATGTGACAAGTATAGGTGATTATGCGTTTGAAAACTGTGAAAGTCTTAAAAGCATAACAATTCCAAATGTTGTAACAAAAATAGGAGAGGGTATTTTTAGCGGTTGTGAAGGATTAACAAGTATAATAATTCCCACAAGCTTAGAAAGCATAGGTGATTATGCGTTTTCTAATTGTACCGGTCTTACAAGCATTACAATACCTAACAGCGTAACAACCATAGGTAACAGTGCGTTCGATTTTTGTATAAAACTTAGAAATATAAAAATACCTAACAGCGTAACAAGTATAGGTAGCAGAGCGTTCAACCATTGTTGGGACCTTGCAAGCATAACTATTCCGGATAGTGTAACAAGTATAGGTGACGGCGCATTTGGTGCCACATCGTACTATGGAAATGAGAACAACTGGAAAAATGGTGTTTTGTATATAAACAATCATATTATACAAGCGAAATCTTCAATAGTTAGTGGTTCGTTTTTTGTGAGAGAAGGAATAAAATCAATTGCTGACAACGCTTTCATAGGTTGTGTGAACCTCACGAGTATAGTAGTAGATGATGCGAACACATCATATTCAAGCGATGAACATGGCGTTCTGTTCGATAAAAATAAAACAAAGCTGATTCTTTATCCTGCAGGAAATGAAAGAAAAAGTTATAAAATTCCCGACAGCGTAACAATCATAGAGGATTATGCGTTCTACAAATGCTATAATCTCACCGGTGTAACAATGTCAGACAACATAACGAGCATAGGTGATTCGGCATTTGAACAATGTACACGTGTTACCGATATAATAATACCCGGCAGAGTAAAAAGTATTGGTGAGTCTGCATTCAAATCTTGTTACAGCCTTCATAATATGATAGTGCCTGATAGTGTAACAAATATAGAACAAGAAGCATTTACTTATTGTTTTTCAATGGAATATATCCACATTCCGTCCGCAACCCAATTCGATTTTTCTATTTTTGATCCTGATTTTGAAAAAGAAAAAGTAATCCAAACATATAAAATGGAATTAGAAAATGCAAGCCAAGAGAAATTAGCGCAATATTCAGAATTAGGAATAACTGAAGAAGCAATCGCGAACTGGAAGCCAACAACAGTCATTTGCTCTGATGCCGAAAAGTGCGATGCAGAATTTTTTGCAGAATTTCTTGGAAATCTGTTTGTGGTTTGTAGCGAAAATCATGGAGTTTCAGTTCCAGAAGAACCCCCGACAGAACCTAATACTCAGCCTACAGAACATACAACGCAACTTGTTTCAGAACCAATAACGAAGCCGGTTGAAGTACCGACAGTGAAACCAACCGTGCCTGTTACTCAGCCGACAACAAGACCCACAGAACCTACAACAAAACCCGCTCAGCCAACAACCAAGCCGACTGAACCCGTAACTGAGCCTTCGACAATGAAGCCTGCCGTAATCGTGAAAATAAAAACGCCTTCGCAGAGCGTGATTAACTACGGCGACAGCATTATTCTTCATGCCGATACTGAAAATTTGCCGGAGGGTGCAAATATTGTATGGTCAGCCAACAACAATAACTTTAAAATTGTATCACATTCCATCGACGGGGAAAATTGTACTGTTACACCCGCAGCAACCGGTGATACGGTATTTACGGCAACTGTTGTTGATGCAGACGGCAACGAAATCAGCTCCGACACACAGACCATGACCGCTAAGGCAGGTATATGGCAGAAAATAGTTGCATTCTTCAAGAAGCTCTTCGGTCTGACAAAAATTATCCCCGAGGTATTTGAATTCTAAAAATACGGGCGGAGATTATCCGCCTGTATGACTGTCGATAAACTTGGTTTTGTACATAAACAGTAATTTACTGTTTCAGCTTCCTCTTGAGGGGCGAAGCGCCGATGCGCCGCCGGTGGCGGATAAAGCAAGGAGATGCACTCCAAGCGAGCAGTGCAACTGCGTTTCTGAGGGGTTATAGGGATCGCCGAATCCGTCAATCATAATTGTTTCAAAGTTGATGCCGTCCTCGGTAACATAAAGGTCAAAGCCTCTTTCGGCAGCCTTCATGTAGCCTGCAGTAGTCATAAATCCTGCCGCTTATACTCACACCAGCGTTGCAATTCTCGACGCGCTCAAATCCGTAGCCATTCCCGCTGTCGAAATTCATATTTCCGATGTTTCAAAAAGAGAGGATTTCAGGCAGATATCCTATGCCGGCATGGCGTGCGAAAAGTCCTTTATCGGACTCGGATTTGAAGGATATCTGAGGGGAATAGATTATTTATTGAACAAATAAAAACAGAACTGTCGCACTTTTATGCGGCAGTTCTGCTTTTTTAAGAAGTTTTTTCAAATTCATACAAATATGCTTGCATGACGTTACAATTAATGATATAATAGCATGATTGTAACATCAACTCAAAAAGAAAGCGAAGGTGAGCCTATGAAAAAGAAGCTCCTTCTGATAATCAACCCTCGCTCGGGAATCAACAAAATTAACGATGACCTTATGGACGCAACTGCCGTTTTCGGTGCGCACGGCTACGAAATGACCATTATGCACACAACCAGGACCGGCGACGCCACCGACTACGCCCGTGAACATGGCAATAATTTTGATATCGTTGTCTGCCGAGGCGGCGACGGCACATTCTGCGAAATGATGAATGGCATAATGCAGCTTGAAAAGAAGCCCGATATCGGCTATATGCCTGCAGGAACAACAAACGAAATTGCCAATAATCTCGGATTGCCCGTCAGATCATCTGCAAAAGCAGCACAGCTCATCGTCAAGGAAACCGCTCTCCCCTATGACCTTGCAACCTTTAACGGTCAGTATTTTACATATGTTGCATCCTTTGGTGCTCTGACGGAATGCTCCTACGCAACACCTCAGAATCTTAAAAATAAAATCGGCAGATTTGCATATTTTTATGAAGCCGCAAAGGAAATCAAGGATATTCATAATATACCCATCCGCTGCGTTGTTGACGGAGTTGAAATTGAAGATAATTTCATCTTCGGTGCAATCTCAAATTCATACACCGTCGGTAAGGTTATTCATCTTAACCGTGACGATGTTTGCCTGAACGACGGCATGTTTGAAATTATTCTCGCCAAAAATCCCGGTACAGTCAAAGGCTGGGCATCTCTTGCAGGGGCAGTTCTGAAAAAGAATCTTAACAATCCCGGTATTGTTTATCTCAAGGGCAAGCATATTGAACTGGAAACCACTGACGGCTCACCGCTCCCCTGGACACTTGACGGAGAATACGGCGGCAACGACAGCAAGGTTGTTATCGATGTTCATAAGCATTGCTTCAACTTCTTCCGTCCTCCGCTGGTTAATGAAATGACTGCGGCAGAGGAAACAGTCAATAAATAAAATCAACCGCATTATCGATTTGAACAGGACCAGTAAAAACGGACAATGAAAAAAAGAACCTCCTATGGTAGAATTAAAGAAACTACCGTAGGAGGAATTTTTATGCCCAGAAGTTACAGACACATCAAAGAATATGAAAAAGAAATATTAGAATTAAAGAA
>JAFQRF010000006.1 GCA_017410195.1 Clostridia bacterium
AAACGTTTATCTTCAGAACAGCGAATATAAAATCGGTGTCAATCTTCTCTGGGGTGGCGCACTGGATTACCTTGAAGACTTGGATTCCGACGTGCAGGCGGTTATGGTTGACGGCTTAACCAAGGTTGATTCGGATGCTTCGGAGAGATACGGTGTAAAATCCGTCAACAATAACGTTAATCTCATCAACCGTCACGATACGGGCAGACTTGTTCAGCAATCCTACTACGGCACCTTTGATTGCGATGCTTATCAGAGTGCCATGTACGGCGAACACAAGTGGAATTATAACCCCGTGCAGGGCGGCAATCAGTATAACGAGAGCAGCAAAATAGTTGACCTTGTTGTGGGCGATGACTATATCTATATCAAGTGCAGACCCCTTGACTGGGCAAAGCCTGCGACGGATATGAGCCCTTCGTATATGGAGGCAACCTACAGTATCTGCGACGGTGCCGTTGAGATAGCCTGCAGATTCGTTGATTTTTCGGGTTATCCCGAATATTACACAACTCAGGAGCTTCCCGCCTTTTACTGCATAGAGCCCTTCAACAGATTCGTTTATTATGGCGGCGATGCACCCTGGACGGGAGATAAAAATTACTCATATCAGAACGAACTCATTTTCTGGCCCGATGCAGGCTACCCCAATTTTCAGTCAACGGAAAAATGGTCGGCATTTATCGGCGAGTTTGACGACAGCTTCGGAATCGGTATTTACACTCCTCACCACGGAAATTTCCTTGCCGGAGTCCTGGCCAGGGAAACTACCACATATAAAGACCCGTCCGTAGCACCGCAAACGTCATATATTGCGGCTGTTAAGCATAACACTTTCCGAAGCTTCGTTCCGAGCGAATACAATTACTATATCGCAACAGGTACGGTTGACGAAATGCGTGAAAGCTTTGATAACCTGAGGTGATAAAAATGAAAAAAATACTTTCTCTTTTTCTTGCTTTTTTGTTTGCGGTCGGAGGCGTGAGTATGGCTTATGCAGAGGAAACGGATGCAAAACTCTATGGCACCTACGGCGACGGTATGCTTTTTCAGCAGAATAAGGATGCTGTTTTTGCAGGTACGGCATCTGCAGGCTCAAAAATAACCGTTGAAATGTATAGCGCGGCAGGTGAGCTTGTTGCAAGCGGAAACTCAACAGCCCTGCCTGACGGCACCTTCACCGTATCGTTCCTTGCTCCCGCAGGCGGCTACGAAGAATACAAAGTGATTCTCAAAGAAAATTCCGCCGAATTTGAACAGCTTGATAACATAGTTTTCGGTGAACTGTGGCTTGCAAGCGGTCAGAGCAATATGCAGTATCCCCTTGCTCAGGCAAAGGGCGGTGCGGATATGTTCAAAAATTCGCAGAAGCTGAGCAAATGGCTCCGTGTTCTGCATATGCCTGTTTATTGCAACAACAACGAGAACGATACTTTTGTTGATCCTCAGCAGGATGCTGTCGGCGCAGTATGGACTACGGGTGAGAATGGTCACATTTACAACATGAGTGCCGTTGCCTATTATTTTGCGGCGAAGATGATGGAAGAGCTTGATATGCCCGTAGGCATACTCAATGCTTCGCTTGGCGGCTCTGCAATTGCAAGCTGGCTTTCAAGAGATGCCATTGACGGTGACAGCAAGGTCAAAAATCATCTTATCTCCACCGATAAATACATAGAAAAATCGGATTGGGAAAAGGCAACCCCCAGCATTTACCAGGATATGACCTCCAACTATAACCACAAGATTCATCCGCTCAGAAATTTCAGACCCTCGGGTATGATATGGTATCAGGGCGAAACCGACCTGATGATCGAATGCACAGAGGAGGGCTATGCGGATTTCTATGATCTGATGCAGCGTTCATATTCGGAGCTTTTCGGCTATAAAAACGAGCGTATGCCATTTATTTGCACGCAGATTGCATCCTTTCTTTACTCCGACGACGGTCTGAATATGCTGGACTGGAATATCAATTACTGTAATATTCAGGCGGCACAACCCGAATCGAGGGCAACCGTAACGATTTATGACGTACCCCTCACGTTTCTGCCCGAAGCAGGGTCAATCCACCCCGAATGCAAGCAGGAAATAGGCGAGAGAATGGCGTTTGCTGCAAAGGGTCTTGTTTACGGCGGCGATAATGATTACACAGCCGCGACCGTTGAAAAAACTGAAATCCGTGACGGTGCAGTTTACGTTACGTTCAGAAACGAAGGTGACGGGCTTGTTTGCGGCGGCAATGAGCTTCACGGCTTTGCGGTTTGCGGTGCAGACGGTATTTATGTCCAAGCGAATGCTGAAATCGTTTCGGCTGATACGGTAAAGGTGTGGAGCGATGATGTGACCTCACCAGTATCCGCAAGCTATGCATACTGCGTGAGCAATATGCGTTCCAATCTTTACGCAACGGCAGACGGCAAGCTTGCTTTGCCCGTAAGTCAGTTTGTAACTGACAAATGCGTGGGCACTCATTATTGGTTTGACAGACCGTGGACGGACTGCAACGATGAGCTTACCTGGCACGTTATGAACGAAATGGAGGCCAACAGAAATTACTCTTCCTGGTCGTCAGAGGGTGCGCAAATCACCTTTGCAAACGGTGTTATGAACTTAAATGGCGGCACGGAATTTACCCTCAGCCCTGCACTTAATTATAAATCGGGCAAAAAATTTGAAGATACAGACAATGATTATTCCGATTACGGTAAGATGAGCTTTTTTGTGCGCAACAATGGCGGCGCAGACGTTGAATTGAGCGAAATAAGAATTTATAAAGATTCACTTGTATGGTATTCGCCTGCAGTTAACGGTACAAAGGGCGTTGAGACAACAATTCTTGCCGACGGTCAGTGGCATCTTATAACCGTTGACCTTAACAGACTTTATCTTTTCGGCAATGAGGGCGGAGCAGGCAGACCCTGCGGCAAGCTCAATAAGGTTGAGGAAATACGCTTTGCCTTTGCAAGCGAAAACAATGCCGATATCAGCATTGACAGCATCCGTTTTGCGCCCGATACTTCGGACGGTAAGACGCAGTTTGACCCCGATATTAATACCGCAGATACAATAATCGAAAAAATCTCTGCCATATTCATAAAAACTATCGGCGCAATCATATCACTTTTCAGATAAAAACAACGGCTGCTTCGTGTGTGAAGCAGCCGTTGTTTTTATCTGCCATGTTTATTTCTTTATCTTCTTTGCTTTCTTTTCGGCTTTGAGTTTTTCGCCGTAAGCCTTTTCTTCTGCGGCTAAGCGGTCAGCTTCTGCCTTTGCATCTGCAACAGCTTTTTCGTGACGGATTTTTGCTTCGTCATACATAGCGGCAATTTCATCAAATCTTGCATAGTTTTCGCTCTGCGTGATAAGCTTCTTTGCGCTGATGTAGGGCTTTGCGGCACGATTGAAAACAGAGTTGTCGTTAGTTGCTTTCTTGATATCTTTTTCTGTTTGCTTCTGTTCAGCTCTGATGCTCTTGACCTTCTGAGTGTAATCTGCAATTGCATCCTTGTCTTTTTCATCTCTTGCTCTGTAAAGCTTCTGATATGTTGCTTCAAGCTCCTCTGCAAGTCTGTCTTCTTTGTCAAAGAGCTCTTCAAAGATGCTTGCATCAAATTCCTTTATGCCGCCGGGGAAATACTTGCTTGCGGATTTCTTGGCATAAATGAAATCTCTTGCTTTTGAAATGGCTTCTTTTCTGTATTCCTTATCTTCCTTTGTACTCTTGGGAAGAGCTTTTGCTGCAGCAAGCTCGGATTTGTCAAAGCCGTAAATAGCTTCGTAGCCTGCGTTTACGGTCTTGCGAGCTTCCTGAAGCTGCATTTTGCCGTATGAAGTGTTAAAACGGTTCATTTCATCGGTAACGAATTTTGAAATTTCAATATTCTGATTGAATTGAACGGCATCCTTGTATGCTTTCTTTGCGGCTTTCTTTTCTTCTTTGGATGATGCCGCTTTTCTTGCAGCCTTGAATTCCTTGAGATTCTTGGGCTGAGCGTTTTCAAGCTCATTTGCTTCCCTGATGATTTCAATGGTTTCAACAAGGTCTTTGTCCTTGAGAATTCCGTTGCCGTAATCCTCGAAAAGGGCGCGGATTTTGAGAACCTTAATCATACCCTGCTGTTTGATTTCGGAAAGGTCATAGAAGAAGTACGGAATGACGTTCATAAATGCGCCGAGAACGGATACTGCGATAAGAACGCCGAAAATGCTTATGAATGTTTCTTTATGGTAAAGAACATTATATACGTTTGTCGGGTCATTAAGCTCACCTTCCTGAGCAATAATTTCGGGAAGAAGCTCGGCAAGCTTCTTTTCATTGAAGCCGACCTTTTCATAAATTGCGGGAAGAACAGAGCTTGTTATCATTGTGATAACGCTGCCGATAAGACCGACGGCGGCAAACATACCGTCGATTCTTTCTCCGGTGATGTACTGCTGATAGTCACGGATATCGCCGTTGAGGCTGGGAGTGAGGATATGCGCAAATGAGCCGACAAGTGCGTTGAACCAAAGGCATATCATAACAAGCCATATCATTATATCGATGCTGGCGTGCTTTACAACGGGATAAATAAGAGCGATGAATAAAATGTTGAGGAAGTTTGTGAGAATAAGTGTATTTTTCTTGCCTAATTTCTTGATTGAAAGAGGTGCAAGAAGCATACCCCAGAGAGATGCGTTGCCGTAAATTGTAACGATAAGCGAATATTCGCCGCCCGTGCAGGCGTGCTGATATGAATAAAGCCAGTTGAGAATGCTTCCGTAGGCGCCTTCAAGGAAGCCGAGCCAGCCTGCGAGGGAAATAACCCAAAAGTATTTGTTTTTTGCAACCGCACGGAGAGCATCAATGAACTTAATCTGAACAACGTGTGTTTTTGCCTGAACGATTTTTTCTTCCGTATTGACATAAACAATAACGCTGAGAAGGAAACCGAGAATAAGGATGGGTGGCCAGATGTATCTGTATATTCTGATATCATTCAACTGATTTGTTCCGAAAATTGCCTGTGCGAGAAGGGGAATGATTGCGTTGGTTATTGTGGGAGCAAGAGAATCAGTAACCGATTTGATTGAAGATACGTTTGCTCTCTCCTGAGTGTTAGGCGAAAGAACAACTATATAGTTGTCGTATGCATCGTAAAGGAAATTATAGAAGAACTGGAATCCGATGTTGAAAAGAAGAACAACAGCGCATTTCATCGCCTGACTGCCCATTTTTTCATAAGGCATCCAGAAATATCCTATTGCAAGAATAACAGTAGGCAGACCCATTGTAAGAATATACGGTCTGTATTTACCTTTTCTGTTTCGGGCATTATCGATTATGTATGCTCTGAACATTGTCAGCGGGAAGCTGATAATAACCGCAAGAATGTATATGAAATACATGTTCATGGGTTCGATGCCGATTGTGTTTCCGACGAAAACGTTGGTTGCCGAGAGCAATACTGCGGATATGCAGGTGATGATAAATTTAACACCGATGCCGCCGCCCGAAAGAGAAGCAATTTCCTTGAAATTCATGTACTTTCCGAGCGGTGGAGTTTTCCAATAGGTTTTAACCTTTGAAACTCCCTCTTTGACTTGTGCGACCAAATTCATAGTCTTCCTCCTAATTGATAGTTATAAATTTATTATAACAAATAAAATAAAGAAAAGCAACAACAAAGTACTAATTTTGCAAAAAAAGAAGCGGTTACTTGACGGCAGGGGGATGTTTTGCTACAATAATATCGTAGAAATTTACGTTTTTTAACCAACAATAAAAACGGAGTGTGATTATTTATGGAAAAAATCAAGCTTGCAATCGAAGCGGGTCAGACCGCTCTCGGCATTGAATTCGGTTCAACAAGAATAAAGGCTGTTCTAATCGGCAAGAACCATGAGCCTCTTGCATCAGGCAGCTTTGACTGGGAAAATACATATGACAACGGCGTGTGGACCTATCCTCTTGAGCAGGTCTGGGAAGGCCTCAGAGGTGCTTTCGGCGCTCTTAAAAAGAATGTTGCAGAAAAATACGGCGTGAAGCTCACAACCGTCGGCGCACTCGGCATCAGCGGCATGATGCACGGATATCTTGCTTTCGATAAGGATGGCAATCAGCTTGCACCGTTCAGAACATGGAGAAACACCATAACCGCAAAGGCGGCAGAGGAACTCAGCGCACTTTTTGATTTCAATATTCCCCAGAGATGGAGCATTGCTCACCTTTATCAGGCTATTCTCAACGGTGAAGAGCATGTCAAGGATGTTGATTTTATCGCAACGCTTGCAGCTTATGTTCATTGGAAGCTGACGGGCAAAAAGGTTATCGGCGTCGGTGAGGCTTCGGGTATGTTCCCCATTGACAGCAACACCAATGACTATGATAAAAAAATGCTCGCTCAGTTTGATGAAAAAACAGCAGATAAAAACTTTTCATGGAACATTGAAGGTATTCTTCCCAAGATTCTCGTTGCAGGCGAAAACGCAGGCGTGCTGACCGAAGAAGGCGCACTTCTTCTTGATCCCACGGGTGAATTCAAGGCGGGTGTTGTTCTTTGTCCTCCCGAAGGCGATGCAGGCACGGGCATGGTTGCAACCAATTCCGTTGCAGTCAGAACAGGCAACGTTTCCGCAGGTACATCAATATTCCTTATGGTTGTTCTTGAAAAGGCGCTTTCGAAGCTCTATCCCGAAATTGATATGGTAACAACTCCGGCAGGCAAGCCCGTTGCAATGGTGCATTGCAACAACTGCTCGGGTGAAATTGATGCATGGGCAGGACTTTTCACCTCAATGTGCAAGTCGCTCGGCATGGATATCAGTATTTATAAGGTACTCGACAAGATGTTTGAATCCGCTCTTTCGGGTGATAAGGATTGCGGCGGTCTTGTTGCATATAACTATCTTTCAGGTGAGGTTATCACGGGTCTTGACAGCGGCAAGCCCATGTTCTTCAGAGGTCCCGACAGTAAGTTCAACCTCGAAAACTTCTCAAGAGTTCAGCTTTGCTCTGCGGCGGCTACTCTCAGCATCGGCATGGAAATTCTTGAGGATGAAGATGTCAAAGTTGACAGAATTCTCGGCCACGGCGGTTATTTCAAGGCTCCCGTTGCGGGTCAGAAGATAATGGGTGCGGCACTCAATGCTCCCGTATCCGTTATGAAAACCGCAGGCGAGGGCGGTCCCTGGGGTGTTGCGATTCTTGCGGAATATATGGTCAGCAAGGCTGACGGCGAAACTCTTGATGCATACCTTGAAAACAAAGTGTTTGCGGGTCAGGAGTCAACCGAGGTTACTCCCGATGCGGACGATATAGCAGGCTTTAAAGCATTTCTTGAGAACTACAAGAAGGGTCTTGCAGCTGAAAAGGCGGCTGTTGAGGCTTTCTGAGATTACAAAAAACCGATTTTGTCACAATATCATTCAAATTGTTGACATTTGCATAATATAGGTGTATAATTCACACGCATTCCAAAATAAGTGGTGGAGTCTGTCATAAAATGCAAAGGCATTTTATTTGTTTCGGATTGTGATTGTGCTTTGGGTAAACCATGCCCATGGCTTATCTGAAATTAACGGCAGAATTCGCTTTTCGGCGGGTTCTGCTTTTTTGTGCGGACAAAGACACCCGTAAAACACAGGAGGAAAAAATGAGTCCCATTACCGTTACAGCACTTGTCATCTTTGCGCTTACTTATGTGTTAATGATGGCATTCCAAAAAATCAGACCTCATGTTACCGTTGCATCTGCGCTGATTTTCATAGCTCTCGGAGTTGTTTCTTCGGTTAATCCGACGTTTTTCGGCGAAGGCTTTTTTGCTCTCGGAGATTCAAGCTACAGCTACGGCTTTGCCGAAGCACTCGGCGAAATCGACTGGAACGTTATTATGATGATTGCAGGTACCATGGGTACGGTTTATCTGTTCATCGAATCCAAAATGCCTCAGCTTATGTCGGATATTCTTATTTCAAGGATGCCCAACGTCAAGTGGGCAGTTGTTGCAATGTCGCTTTTTGCAGGTATTGTTTCTGCGTTTGTTGATAACGTTGCAACCGTTCTTATGATTGCTCCAGTCGCTCTTGCTTTCTGCAAAAAGCTCGACATTTCGCCCGTTTCATCTATTATTTGCATTGCTGTTTCATCAAATCTTCAGGGTGCTGCAACCCTTGTCGGCGACACAACATCGATTCTTCTTGCAAAGCAGGCAAATCTCGATTTCTCCGATTTCTTTGTTGATGACGGAAAGGTTGGTATGTTCTGGATTGTTGAAGCAGGTGCAATCGTGAGTGCACTTATTATTCTTTTTATGTTTAGAAAAGAAAAAGCTCCCATCAGCTTCAACAGCAGAACAAAGGTTGAGGATAAGTTCCCGACCTTCCTTCTTCTCGGTACGGTTATCGCTCTTATTGCTGTTTCGTTTATTCCTTATAAAGACGGTGCGGCTGAGGGTCAGTTCTATAAACCCGATATAACCAACGGAATAATTTGCATCGCATTTTTCCTTATCGGCGCAGTCCGTGAGCTTCTTATAAAGAAGAATACAGAAATCGTAAAGAACGCATTTAAAGAAATCGACTATTATACAATCGTGCTTCTTACCGCTCTTTTCGTTGTTATCGGCGGTGTAAAGAGTGCAGGCGTTATTGACGTTATCGGTTCTGCAATAGCAAGCCTCGGCTCGGGTTCGGTATTTATTGTTTATACGATTATCGTCTGGATGTCCGTTATTCTTTCGGCGTTCATTGATAATATTCCTTATACGGCAACAATGCTTTCCATTGTTCCCGTTATCGCTATGGATATCGGCGTTGAACCCAAGCTTCTCTACTACGGACTTCTCTGCGGCGCAACTCTCGGCGGCAACCTCACACCCATTGGCGCAAGCGCAAATATTACCGGTATCGGCATTCTTCGCAAGGAAGGATATGAGGTCAAGAGTACAACATTTATGAAATACGGCGTACCCTTTACTCTTGCGGCGGTTATTACGGGCTATCTTCTTCTTTGGTTTATTTGGAAGTGATAAAACACAAGACCTGCGTGCTGAAAAAGTACGCAGGTTTTTCTTCTTTAATATTGAATGTTGCGATATATATGATATAATGTAAAAAAATCAGCAAAGGATGATAAAAATGAAATTAAGAGCGCCGTGCGTTCCTCTTATAACAATCGACCCTTATTTTTCAGTCTGGTCACAGGATACCGTTCTCAATGTGTCCGATACTGTTCATTGGACGGGAAAAAGAAACTATATTCTCGGTACCGTTACCGTTGACGGAAAGGAATACAGCTTCCTTGGTTATCACAGAGATAAGCATAAGCTTATACAGACATCACTGGAGATTGATGCGCTGTCAACAACCGCTGTTTTTGAAAATGACAAAATAACGCTCAGAGCGGTATTTACTTCGCCTGTTATCGCTGATGATTACAGACTTCTGACCCGTCCCGTTTCATATCTTTCGGTTTCTTATTCATCAAAAGACGGAAAAGAGCATGATGTCAGAGTCAATGTCGGCGCAAGCGAAGAGCTTTGTCTTGATAAGGTGTGGCAGAGTGAAATAACAATCGAAGAGGTTTCGGCAGGCGCAGTCAAGGGCTTTAAAATGGGTAATGAGGAGCAGAAGCCGCTTAACCGCAGCGGAGATGATGTCAGAATCGACTGGGGATATTTTTATCTTATGGCTGATTCCGAAAAAGCCGAAACACGGGTTGAAAGAATCTGGAGCATGGACGTAATCAATGTCAGCTCTGAAATTGCCGAAAATGAAAAACTTCTTTATCTTTTTGCTTATGACGATATCGAAAGCATCGAGTATTTCGGAAATCACCTTAAATCATACTGGAATAAAGACGGGCAGACGATTCTTGAAGCTGTTTCAGAGGCTGCAGGGGAATATGATGAGGTTATGACCCGCTGCAACGCTTTTTCCGGAAAGCTTTATGCAGATGCAGAGAAAGCAGGCGGTGAAAAATATGCAGAGCTTCTTTCTCTCGCTTACCGTCAAGTTATTGCAGGCCATAAGCTTGTTCTCGATGAAAGCGGTGAAATTCTTTATATTTCAAAGGAATGCTTCTCGAACGGTTGTGCCGCAACGGTCGATGTATCATATCCGTCAATCCCGATGTTCCTTATTTATAATCCCGAACTTGTCAAGGGTATGATGCGTCCCGTTTTCCGCTACGCAAAGAGCGATGCGTGGGTATTTGACTTTGCACCGCACGATGTCGGCTGTTATCCGCTTGTCAATGGCCAGGTGTACGGCGAGAATGCTCTCAAATATCAGATGCCCGTTGAGGAATGCGGTAATATGCTTGTTATGGCGGCAAACGTCGCTCTTGCGGAAGGTAATGCGGATTTTGCAAACGAGAATATTGAGCTTCTCACAAAATGGTGCAGTTATCTTATTGAATACGGTTCAGATCCCGGAAATCAGCTTTGCACCGACGACTTTGCAGGTCATCTTGCACATAACTGCAATCTTTCTCTCAAAGCGGTTATGGGTCTGAGAGGAATGGCGATTATAGAAGAAATGCTCGGCGATAAAGAAAAGTCGGATTATTACCGCACCGAAGCAGAAAAAATGGCGGAAAACTGGATGAATACCGCACTAAATGCTGACGGCACTTCAAATCTTGCATTTGACCAACCGAATACGTATTCCATGAAATATAATATGGTTTGGGATAAGGTTTGGGGAACGAATCTTTTCTCTCGGGAATTCATGGATGCTGAGGTTGCGGATAATATGAGGCACTTCAATAAATACGGCATGCCGCTTGACAGCCGTGCCGATTATACCAAGAGTGACTGGCTTGTCTGGGTTGCATCCATGGCATCGTCAAAGGATGTTTTTGAGAAATATGTCGAGCCGCTCTGGGATGCCTATAACGAAAGCGACAGCCGTGTACCCATGACCGACTGGTACGATACGGTCAGCGGGAAAACCGTATCGTTCCAACACAGAACCGTTCAGGGCGGTCTGTTTATGAGGATGCTGATGAATAAACAATAATAACCTGTCTCCGAAAGGATAATTATATATGCTTGCAGAAAAACAAATTGAGCGCATGCTCTCAAAACTCAAAAGATTTGAAACAATTCTTGACCCGATGCTTTTTGAGAAAAAGGCAAGGATTGATTCGGCACTATTTTATGAAACGACCGACCGACTCTATGAAATTCCCGATGATTCGCTTTGCTCAACAATAAAAAGCGGCGAAACATGGGGAATCGAAGAAGCGTTCGGATGGTTCAAGGCGGATTTTATCGTTCCCGAAGAGCTTGACGGCAAAACGCTGTTTCTTATGCCTCATACAGAGGGCTACGAATCTCTTCTCTGGGTCAACGGAAAGCCGTTCGGTACGTTTTGCACAAAGATAGTTTTTACCGGCCACGGCAACCATTACTGTGACATGCTTGCCATGAATGTAAGGGCGGGGGATAAAATCGAAATTGCCCTTGAAGTTTATACGGGTCATACCCATCTCGGCTGCGCACCTCTTGAAACGAACCGTTTGATCAAGGATTATAAATATCATTTTGACGGGCTTGATATCTGTGTCAAGGACGAGTTTATTCAGGAATTCTATTTTGACTTAAAGGTTATCAATGAGCTTACCGAATCTCTGCCTGATTCATCGTTCAGAAAGGGTCAGCTTATAAATGCTCTTTATGAAGTTCATAAACGCCTTCTTTATGCTTATGACGATACCGATGACGAAAGCTTCAGGGCAGCAATGAAAGCTGCACATCCTTTCCTTAAAGAAATGCTTGCGGTTAAAAACGGACCCGAAGCGGCGAAGGTCGGTATAATCGGACATTCACATCTTGATACTGCGTGGCTCTGGAAAGCAACGGAGACAATCAAAAAGAGCGCAAGAACCTATTCAAACCAGCTCTCGCTTATGGAGCAGTATCCCGACCATAAATTTGTTCAAAGCTCGGCTTGTCACTCTAACATGCTTCTTGAGCATTATCCCGAACTTTTTGAACGCATAAAAGAAAAGGTTATTGAGGGAAGATATGAACCCAACGGCGGTGTATGGGTCGAATGTGACTGCAATATCACCTCGGGCGAATCAATGGTAAGACAGTTCCTTTGGGGTCAGCGATTCACAAGAAAGCATTTCGGCTACACCTCCGATTGCTTCTGGCTGCCTGATACCTTCGGTTACAGCGCGGCAATTCCCCAGATTATGAAGGGATGCTCCGTTGATTATTTCCTTACAACAAAAATTGACTGGAACGATGTTAACCATTTCCCCTATGACTCGTTTTGGTGGCAGGGAATTGACGGAACAAAGGTGTTCACTCACTTTAACTCAACAGCAGCCTGGCCATCGCCGCGTTGCTTCAAGGAAGCTGTAACTGGCGATGTGAAGCGTCACAGAAGCATCAATGAAAGGAGCGTTACTAACAAACGCATTGTAGCTTTCGGTCACGGTGACGGAGGAGGCGGACCTCAGTACGAAATGATTGAGGTTGCACGCAGAATAAAAGACCTCAACGGCTGTGCAAAGGCCGAGTATATGACAGTAAGCGAGTTTATGAAAGATCTCGAAAAGACTGCCGTGAACCCCAACACATATTCGGGCGAACTCTATCTTGAGCTTCACAGAGGAACGCTCACAAATCAGCATAACATCAAGCATAATAACAGAAAAGCGGAGCTTGCTCTCCGCAACCTTGAATTTTTAACCGTCAGCAATGCCGTTAAAAACGGAGAGGTTGCAAGTGACGAAAAAATTCATCCTCTCTATGAAAAGCTCCTGCTCAATCAGTTTCATGATATTCTTCCCGGTACCTGCATTCCTTCTGCACATAAGCTTTCTCTTTCCGAAACAAATGAGGTTATAGATACGGCTTATAAGCTGATTGATGAATCTTTAACGGGCGAAGGTGACTGCATCAGCGTCACAAACACCCTTTCTTTTGACAGAAATGACCCGATTTTCCTTGAGTGCAAGGAAGGATATATTGCAGATTTCGACTGCAAACAGCAGTCCTATAAAAACCTTGACGGGAATAATGTTCTTATCATCAGCGGGTTGACTGTTCCTGCATTCTCAACCGTAAAAATCAATCTTGTTAAAGGAAGTATCAACGATGCAAGTGAAATCACCGTTGACGGCAACAGGGTTTCAACTCCTTTTGCGGATATAACTTTCGATGAAAAGGGATATATTGAATCTCTTATTGACAAAAGAGCAAAAAGAGAGGTCAGAGGCGAGGGCTATCCGCTTAATTCGTTCATCATCGCCGAGGATCTGCCTTCTTCATGGGATAACTGGGATATTGATGCTGACCTTGAATGCAAGTTTGCCGATGATTCCGTTCTTCTCAGCCGTGAAATTGTTTCTCACGGTGCGGCTGCGCTGATAATCCGAAGCAAATACAGCATTTCAAAGAAATCAACAATCACTCAGGATGCAATTTATTTTGCCGATACTGCTGAAATCAGATTTGATACCATTATGGACTGGCAGGATAATCACCGCTTCCTTAAAACAGCTTTTGATACTTCTGTAAAAAATAATTTTGCACGTTTTGAAATTCAGTACGGCAACGTAATGCGTCCGACAACACGCAACGATTCTGTTGAAAAAGCAAAGTTTGAGGTAGTTAATCATAAATTTACCGATCTTTCCGAAACCCGTTTCGGCGCTGCAGTGCTTAATGACAGCAAGTACGGCATCAGCGTTGAGGGCGGGAATATGCGCCTTTCGCTCCACAAGGGCGGAGTAAGACCCGACTTTGAGGGTGACAGAGGAATTCACAGAACGGTTTATTCCTTCCTTCCCCATACAGGCGGATTCAGCACCGAAAACGTAGTCAGACCCGCATATGAGTTAAATATCCCCGTGCTTAAGGGCAAGGGCGATTTTGAGGCGGCAGCGCTTGTTGTTCCGAAGTCGGAAAATGTTATCGTTGAATCAATAAAGCCCTGCGAGGATAATGAAAAAGCTTTTATCGCAAGACTTTACGAAACCGAAGGCACTTACACAAACTGCTCCGTGGAATTCTTTGACGGTGCAAAGAAAATCGAGATAACCGATATGCTTGAGGATGTCAAGGGAGTCTTTGAAGGTAATGAGCTTTCGTTCCGTCCGTTTGAAATCAAAACTCTAAAAGTTACATATTAAACAACAATCACCTGCAAAATGTAATTTGTTTTGCAGGTGATTATTATTTTATTTATTTATTATAAGGAATACCATTCTTTCCTGGATTGAAGGACCGCCATGATCCGTTCCGAAGCCGCCGTGGTCGGAAGTGATGATGATAAGCCAGTCCTCTGTTTCGTATGTTTCTCTTTCTTCAATGGCAGTTATGGTCTTATATGCAAGAACATCGTTTACTTTATATCCTGCCTTGTAAATAGGATTGTTTGTTGAGAATCCGAAAGCGTGACCCGCACCGTCCGTACCCTCGTAAATTGCAAAGATGAAGTCGGAGCAGTCTGCCTGCTCAATGTCTTTTATTGCGGTGTTTGCGGCAATTGTGTTTGTTGAGCAGAGATTGAATCTGACGTCAAGTCCTTTTTCTTCACAGTACGCTTTTTCGTCTTTATATGTGCTGTTGTCATTCTCAAAATGACCGTCCCAGATTGTGACGAAATTTGCAGAGTCAATAACCTTGTCTTCTGTAAGGGAAGTCATAAGAGTTTTGTATTCGAGCGACTTTGTTATTCCGTTGCCGGTTATGCCGGTTTTATCTGCCCATACGCCGGTAAGAACGGAACACCAACCCGGTGCGGTTGAAGTGTCCTGAGTGTTAACTTCGGGATAGTTGACACCGCCGCAGTATACATAGTTGAGAGATGCGCCGCTTGAGAGCATCTTGTTAACGCCGCTATAGCTGTCTTCGGTGAATGTCAGTGCATCTGCACGGCAGCCGTCGTAGCCGATAACAATAGCCTTTTTCTTGGTTTTGCCTTCGGGAAGGGGAGATTTGAAGTGATTGTTAATAATGCTGTAAAGCTCTGTCTGCGGAATTGCGGATTCGATTGTGTTTTCAAATGCAACCTGAGCAGTCTTTTCTCGGTATGCTTCTTCCGTGTCTTTTGCATCATTGACGTAAAGACCTAAAAGTGCCGGAATCATAAGAAAAACGCTGAGGATTTTTGAGATAAATTTCATAAAAAATCTCCTTTGCTTGTATGATAGTTACATTATATCACTATCCGCTCATACAAACAAGGAGATTTTTGCTTTAAATCATTGAGGTTTCGGTGAATATGCCGTTTGCATATCTGAATGTTTTGACTTCGAACGCACCGAATGAGATTTCCGATTTATTGTTATCAATAACAAAATCCGATACGGTCGTTTTGTCTGACGAGTTGAAAAGACGGATTATTGTGCCGTCACTATCCTTGCGGAATCTTGTGAGAATGATTTCGGGATTGCTGACTTCAACCGTAGTATCTTTCTTTTCTTTTGTTCCTGACGGGAAGAAGGAAAGCGCAATGCACGGCTGATTATAAATATCCGCCTGCATATCAAGATTTGCGGTGTCTGCCGTGAGTCTGTATTCAAATTCACGCTCGCCGATATCAATTCTGTCATGGCATCTGTCATCATCCGCAAGAGGTCTGTCGCCTATGGGATGAGCCGAATAAACGGGAGTTCTCAGCAGAGAAATGCTGAGCCTTCCGCCGTCAACGCTGCCGCCGTAAGTGCCTTTGTTGAGAACCGCAAGTCCGTTCCCGTTTTCAAAAAGACCGCACCATTTCTGATATACCGCCTCTTTACCTTCAACTCGGAGTTTTTCTTTTCCGAATGCAGTCTGACCCCAAAATTCGGGGTTTTCAAGTGTTGAATCAAATGAGAGTTTATAGAATCTGCTGCTGTCGTTTGAGAGCATTTTGATTTTTATATCGATGTAGTTTCCGCTTTTCGGGATTGAATATGTGACAACCGCAAATGAATCGGAATATCCGAATGTCGCCTGGATTTTAAGACGCACGTTACCGTTCTCGATTACCCTGACGTTTGAGTGGCTTGCATCGGGATAACCGTTGAATTCATTGGCTTTTGCATCGCTGAGGAGTGTGAATTCGCCGACTTTTTCATTAAAGCTGTCACCCCTCATTCCCCACGGGTCCTCGTTATCCTTGAATGCCGAGATTATTGCACTTCCGGGTCTGAGCATATCGACACCGTTTACGCAGTATTTATCAATAAGACCTGTTTTCTTACTGACAAGCACCTGCATTTTTTCGCTTTCAAACACAAAATGCTCATCGGTTTCATCGCATTTTTCAATTTTACGCTTCGGCATATTTTCAACGTGGAGACGGCAGTCAAAGCGATTTATGCACATCGGTTCAAGCTCCGCCCTGAAGCATACACGTTTTCTCCAGTCAAGGCTGAATGTGCAGGCTTCTTTTTCGTTCTGAGAGGGGAGAAGATTGCCTTTTTCGTCATAGACGGATACAATCGTAACCTCGTTTTCGTTCCAGTTCTGATCCTGAAGCTGGAATTCGACCTCGATATCCTGTGTAATTTTATAGGGATGCGGGTTGAAAACAAGAACGGGAATTTCTCCATCTTTCGCCTTCTTCTGACCTTCGCAAAGCTTGAAGAAAGCTTTTGTTTTGTATTTTTCCGCAACCTCGTCTCCGTAGGCAAAAAGACGGAGGCTGTCGTCCTCTGCCGCTTTTATGGATGAGCCGGGGAGAATGTCGTGGAATTCGCAGAAAAGCAATGCTTTTTCTGCTTTGTCAAGCTCACTTTTATCATAAGGACCTCCGCTGAGTGCGAGCATTTTTTCGCAGACGGCAAGATCATTTTCAAGCTTTCTGTGAGCCTGTTTTATGCGTACCATCGAGGTGTAACAGCCGATCATTGTGTAGTTGAGTGATTCATCAAAAACTGCAAGATTTGATTTGTCAATGCGGTCAAAATAATTTTCACACCACGAATGCCTGAGTCCGTTCTCGGGGTGTTCTTTCATATAATCAGCAATGGCAAGAAGGTCTTCTCTTGACGGTCCGCCGCCGTGATTGCCGATGCCCCAGAACATCATATTAATGCCGTCACCGTATTCTCTTTCAAGTACACGCTCGATTTTGATCATTATTTTGCCCTTGCCCGAGTTGTAGCCGCATATCATTTTATGAGCAAGAATCTCACTGCCGTCGAAGCCTTTCCAGATAAAATCGTGTTCGGCATCAATTCCCGACGGACGCATGAAAACATAGGATTTATAGCCGCATTTTTTAAGAATCTGAACCAGCCCTCTTGTGTGACCGAACGGGTCAAAGTTGATTGCGGTAAGCGGTCTGACACCGAATTTTTCTTTGAAATAATTTAATCCGGTTTCAATCTGGCGGATAAAGCTTTCACCGCAAGGCATAACGCAGTCGGGCTGAAGATACCATCCGCCCATAATGCGCCATTTTCCTTCTTTAACAAGCTTTTGAATACGCTCAAAAAGTTCGGGTTCATTTTCCTCAACCCATTCATAAAGAACGGATTCATTGTGATTGAAAACAAATCCGTCAAATTCCTCACAAAAATCTGCCGCGATGCGGAATGTTGATATTGCCTCTGCAATGCCCTCGGGTCTTTGCCAGAGCCATACGGGATCGAGATGAGCGTTGCAAATCATATGTAATTCTTTCATGTTATCACCGCTGAATATTTTTTTATAATATTAACAAAGATGATTGGTGTTGTCAATGCAAAACCAATCATCCTTACTGTTATATTTCAATATAATATTCTTTTGAATTTATAACTAAACTTTGCTCACTTTCCCATTGAATCTGCATGCTTTCGTATTCTTTCCATTCGCCGAGATAAACACGTTGAGGTGTTTTGCTTACAGTCATAATCAACAAATTCAGCTTGTCGGTTTTGTACACATAAACCACCGTATCTCCGCCTAAAGCACCTTGGTCGTTGTCAATAATTTCGGCGTAATATGTTTTGTCTGGTGAGTAGATAGTTTCAACAACGGAATTTGCTCCGAAAGAACCGGCAGATATAAGTAAAACAGAAATAATCAAAAGGGGAACCGATAACAAACCCGAAGAAATAACCGAGAATACTTTTGTATTTTTCGATTTACAGATTTTTTCGGCAGTAACGGCGGAGCAGATAAAGCAAATCGTCATACATACAGCAACAGAAAATGTGCTGTTTTTATAAATGTATATGACTGAATTGATCAGTGAAAGCAAAGGCAGAAGTGCAGTCATAATTCTTAATATTTTGTCTTGCTCAACCTCTGCCGATTTCGAAATGATCAGAGTTAAAGCAAGGAAAATCAAAGCAGAAACAACAGCAAAAAAGGTGTAGTTGAATAACGAAAATGTATATCCGAAACAGTAAAGTATCAAAGAAATAACAGGAAGGAAAGAACTTGTGAACA
Source organism: Clostridia bacterium (assembly GCA_017410195.1). Lineage (GTDB taxonomy): Bacteria > Bacillota > Clostridia > Oscillospirales > Acutalibacteraceae > CAG-177. Next base: position 18,375 of record JAFQRF010000006.1, read on the forward strand.
GCAAAATAACAAGCTTTATTTTTGTTTTATCTTTCATTTTATCACCTTTTCAAAATCAATCTTTCTGATATGCGCCTCTTGCGTAGAGAATCCATTTTGAACGGTCAAGGGGATTGACACCTCTTCGGGGATTCACGTGTTCAAGTCCGTCGCGGCATTCACGGTAGCCGTAAAATGACTGGTTGAGCACAGCCTTACCCGATGAAAGAACAGCGATTCTCGTCGGCAAATCCATTGATGTTGCAACGGGAACGATTGCTTCAAGAGTTACATTCTGACCGAGAGTCAGAGGGGAGTCGTATTCACCGCCGACCTTGACTATCTCCGAAAGAAGCTTACCCGAAAGCTCTGCAGGGGCCGTGATTCTTATTTTGAGAAGAGGTTCGAGAATAGTTGAGCCAAGTTCGTTAAGCCCGTTCATAAACGCCATCGGAGTGCATACGAAAAAGTCCAGCGGATGAGTGTGAATTGTATGATGCTCGCCGCCGATGAGCGTGCATTTGAAATCCGTGACCTCCCAGCCGTAAAGACCCTGCTCAAGGCACGAATTGAATGATGTGCGGATATGTGACTGGTATCTGTAAAAGCATTGGTTTGACGGCAGTCTGCCGTGATATGAAACGCCGTAGCCCCTCGGCATCGGTTCAAACATAAATTCAACTACCGCCCAGCACGGTTTCGGCATTGTGTAGCTTGCACGTGCAAGTCCTTTGCATGAAGGTGTTTCTTTGTAAATTACGGTCGGGGGAGAGAATGATGCCGAAAGACTGTAACGCTCTTTCAGCAGAGTATCGATAACCTCGAGCTGAATTTTGCCTGTTGTACTGATTGTTATTTCTTTTTGACCGTTTTCCCATTTTGCGTCTATGTAAGGCTCTTCGTCGGAAAGTTCGCCGAGTGCCGCGGCAAGAGATGGGAGTTTAAGAGTATCGCCGTCAGACGGAGTGACTCTGACTCGCAGAAACGGGTTAACGAGCTTTGCGGATTCGCTGACTGCAAGTGAGCCGATGAAATGCCCCGTTTTGGCACTCGGCAGTCCGCAGACGGCGGCAATGTCGCCGCCTTTGACCGTTCCCGAGTCAATATATTTTGCACCCGAAAACCTTTTGATTTGTGACACTTTTTCTTTTGCAGGCGATTTTTGTTCGATTTCAACCGCCGAGTTTTCGCCGTCGTCTTCATATGTTTTATCTTCGGGTGAAAGAATTTCAACTTCGTCACGGTTTGATATTTCACCGCCGAAAAGTCTGATGTGCGAAATCTTTCCGAGAGATTTATCGTGTTCGATTTTAAAAATTATTCCGCATAAATCGTCAGTTGCCCTTCGATCGGATGACGGCATGAATTCCGTCAGAGCATCTGCAAAATCTTCAATTCCGAGTGAATACTTCGCACTTCCGCACAGCACGGGTGTAAGCTCGCAGGATGAAATTTTTTCTGTGACAAGCTCTTTTGCACGTTCCTCGGAAAGTGGCTTTTCTTCGAGAAAAGCATCTGCCGCTTCATCGCAGATATCGGCAAGTGCTTCCGTTGCCGACAAAGCAAATTTATTTCCTGAAACTCTTGATACACAAGGGCTTTCAAGTCCTTCGTTTTCAATATCGGAAAGCAGCAGAAAGGACTGCGAAGAAACCTGCTTCAGCTCGTTTATAACGGATTTTACATTTGAACCCGATCTGTCGATTTTATTGATAAAAACAATCCTCGGAAGTTTAGCGGCATCAAGTGATTTGAGAATATTTTCCGTATGCGCACGTACGCCTTCAACCGCAGAAACAACAACCACGGCATAGTCAAGCGCCGTCAGCGCACGCTCAACCTCACCCGCAAAGTCAACGTGACCCGGGGTGTCGATGATGTTGATTGTTGTTCCTTTCCACTCTGTGCTTGCCGTTGCGGTGCGTACGGAAATGCCCCTTTGCTTTTCAATCGAAAGGCTGTCCGTTGCGGCTGTGCCGGTATCAACGCTTCCTGCCGAACGGATTGCACCCGTGAGAAAAAGAAGCTGCTCGGTCAGAGTAGTCTTTCCCGAGTCAACGTGTGCCAGTATTCCGATGTTATGGATTTTTTTCGGCATTCCTTATCCTCACTTTCATTTTTCGTCAAATATTATAAAACAAAAGCTTGATTTTTTCAACATATATATAATGACAAACGGTAAAATCTGTTATATAATATTTTGTATATTTTTAATTTTAAATGTCTAAAGGAGAATAATTATGAGCGAAAAGATTATAAAGGTCGGAGTTGTAGGTCTCGGCAGAGGTACTGCCGTTGCAAGATGCCTTGCAGGAGTTAAAAATGCAAAGCTTGTTTCTGTCTGTGACCATAACCCCGCTATTCTAAAATCGGGCTATGAGGAGCTTGCGGAGGCTGTCAATGACCCCAATCTTATTCAGTTCAGCGATTACGACGAGTTTCTTAAATCCGATATCGATGCGGTTATTGTTGCGACTGAGGCGGTTTATCATGTTCCCATCGTTATCAAGGCTTTTGAAGCAGGTAAGCACGTTCTTTGCGAAATTCCTTCGGTAAATTCCGTTGAGGAGGCAAGAGAACTCAAGGCTGCTTGTGAGGCGCATCCCGAGCTTACATATATGGCGGCCGAAAACTGCTGCTTCTGGGCGTTTATCGAAACCTGGAAGAAGATGCACGAGGACGGACTTTTCGGCGAAATCGCATATGCCGAAGCGGAATATCTTCATGCCCTCAATCCCGATGAATTCTCACCGACATATTATCCCGAGGGTCATTGGAGAACATATCAGCCCGCAATCCGTTATCTGACTCATGAACTCGGTCCTCTGCTTTATGTTATGAATGACCGCGTTGTCAGTGTCACATGCATGGAAGCTGATGTTCATTACGACCCCTATACTCCCGAACGCAAGGAAACGGGCGTTGCTCTTTTCAAAACCGCAAAGGGTGCCGTTATCAGACTTCTTGTCAGCTTCGGCGCATACACAAGCTACGACCACAACTACCGTATCTGCGGAACGAGAGGTACAATTGAAACAGACCGCACAAAGGTTGTCGATAATGCTCATTCACTTGCAAGTCTTTACAGCGTACCGGGTACCTTCGGCGCAAACTCGAAGATTGATATTCCTGTCACAACCTGCTATGAGGGCGAAGACTCAAGCGGTCACGGCGGTGCTGACGGAAAAATGGTCAAGGAATTTATCAGATGTCTTGTCGAAGGCGAAAAGCCCGAGCTTGATGTTGATTTTGCGATAAATATGTCACTTCCCGGAATTCTTGCTCACGACTCTGCGGTTCAGGGCGGAGTTCCCATCGAAATTCCCCGGATTTAAAAGGAGAAGGAGTAATGACATCTCTGTTTTTTTTAATGTTTAAGAATGTTTTTCACGGTGCGGTTGCCGTTGTTATGCTTATTCCGATTATGCTGACAATGGGAGATGCTGGTGACCCTGATATACCCGTTGAAACCTATCCCGAATCAAACAATCCCTATATAACGGAATACCTTGATCCCAGTATTTCTGCCCACCGTTCAGGCGGAGGAGTTGCTCCGCAGAACACGCTGATGGCGTTTGAAAACATCGTAGAGCAAGGTGATGCGCTCGGTGTTGACACTCTTGAATTCGATGTTCAGGTTACAAAGGACGGCGAGCTTATCCTTCTTCACGACCTTACATATGACGGCACATCAAATGCGGTTGAAGCCTTCGGAAGAGAGAATAATTATGTGTCTTCGCTTACCTTTGATGAGGTTCAGGTGCTCAACCTCGGCGAAAATTTCAAGGGCAGCGGCGATTATCCTTACCGCGGTCTGAGGGGTGATGATATTCCGTATAACCTCAGAGTTGTGACCTGTGACACGGTAATTGATTATGTTGAAGCGAACAGCAACGGCAAAAAGTATAACTATGTCATTGAAATAAAGAGCATCGGTCTTAACAGTTATAAGGCGGCGGATAAGCTTTATTCGATAATAACCGAAAGAAACCTTCAGGACAGAGTCGTATGGTCAACCTTTGCACCCGATACTTCTGCCTATATGAATGCGAAATATCCCGAAATTTCAAGAACTGCCGATGCAATAGAGGCAATCCAGTTTTATTTTTATTGCAGAATGGGGTGGGATTTGCAGGATGTGAGTCCGTCTTACGTTGCGCTGCAGATACCGTACGGAGAGAATGCTCTTGATAATCTTATTAACCTCGGCACAAGAGAACTGCTCAACTATGCCCATAAAAACAATATCGCCGTTCAGTACTGGACGATAAACAGCGAAGAGGATGTTATTCATCTTACAAAAAACGGAGCGGACTGCATAATGACGGATTATCCGCAGATGGCATATGATGCCGTTCAGTCCTGCAGATAAAGGAGATTTTTATGAAAAAATATTTATCGGCATCCCTTATGTGCGCGGATTTGATGAACCTAAAAAACAGCGTTGACGAACTCAAAAAGGCAGGTATCGATTATCTGCATCTTGATATTATGGACGGCAGCTTTGTTCCCAACATTACTCTCGGTTTCGATTTGGTTAATGCAATAAAGGAAATAAGTAATATTCCGCTTGATGTTCACATGATGGTTAATAAGCCGTCAAGATTTATAAATGAAATGAATCTTGGTGAAAATGATATTCTTTGTGTTCATTACGAGTCCGATATTCATATTCACAGAACGCTTGAACAGATAAAAAACAAGGGTATAAAGAGCGGACTTGCAATAAATCCGCAGACGCCTCCCGAGTGTATGCAATATCTTACCGACTATATTGATATGGCTCTTGTTATGACGGTAAGCCCGGGTTTTGCAGGGCAGAAGCTTTTTGCAGGAGCGGAAAGAAAAACAAAGGATACTCGCAGTTTGCTTGACGAATGGGGCTGTAGCTGCATTCCCGTAGAGGTTGACGGCAACATAAGCGTTGAAAACGGAAGAAAACTCAGCAGATGCGGAGCGGATATTTTTGTTCTCGGAACAAGCAGCCTTTTTGTAAAGAATAAGACTTTTGCTCAGGCAGCCTCGGATTTCAGGAATGCATTGAAAGAGGGATAATATGTATAAAAAAATAAAATCTGCCGTTGCAGGCAGCATAAATGCGGATATGATTCTTTCGATGAAAAGAGTTCCCGAGGTCGGAGAAAATCTGACTGGAACTTCCTACGGCTATGCGAACGGGGGAAAGGGTGCAAATCAGGCAACGGCTTTGTCACGTCTCGGAGCACAAACAAGGATGATAGGCAAGGTTGCTGACGATGAAAACGGACATAGGCTTATTGAGAATTTAAAGAATAACGGCGTTGATGTTTCGGGGGTTTCGACCGAAGGTACTCAGACGGGTCTTGCTGTGATTATCCTTGACGGCGAGGGCAGAAACCGCATTGTTGTTTATGAAGGCGCAAATGCCGAGATTAATTCGACCGAAGCTGCGGAAAATATAAGCGATGAGCTTGATCTTCTGCTTGTTCAGTTTGAAACAAATGAGAATGCCGTCGTTGAATGCGTTAACACCGCAGTTAAGAAAAATATTGTAACCGTGATCGACTGCGGACCGACGAAGGATTTTTCTCTTGAAAAGATGCAGGGAGCTGCAATTATAACTCCCAACGAAAGCGAAACAAAGGCGCTGACGGGAATTTTTCCCGAAAGCGAAACGGAAATTCTTGATGCATCAAAAATTCTTCTTGAAAGAAGCAAGGCAAAATATGCAGTTATTAAGCTCGGAGAGAGAGGCTGCTCCGTATGGGACGGTGAAACGCTGCGGATGATGCCTGCATATAAAAGCAAGGTTGTTGATACAACTGCGGCGGGGGATTGCTTTACGGCTGCAATGGCTCTGGAATTTGTACGCAGCGGAGATATTTATGCCGCATGCGAGATGGGTAACAGGGCAGGAAGCATAGCAGTGAGCCGAATGGGCGCCGATGCTTCAATGCCGACTGCAGATGAAATAAAAAATATAGTGTAACCGCAGAGGGGCTGTCGAAAAAACAGCCCCTTTTGTCATGTCTGTGATCTTTTTGTGCAGAGATGCAATATGCCGAATTTTATTTGGATTTTCATATAGATAAATTTTTTGAAAAAATTTCAAAAAATCACAGACCAAATGTGTTTTTCAATCGTATATAGAGCAGAAGGATTTATATGCGGAGGTGTTTTATGGGAACGAAAAAAACGAGAGTTGACCTCGACAGAAGGCACTCGCTTGATGTTACCGTTAACGAATCAAGCTGCACGGTGGTTGCGGAGATGATTACCGACGGCGGTGAGCCGACGTTTATTTATGCGGAAAAATTCGACGAGCCGTGCAATTATCTCAGAACGGCAATAAAAAAAGGCATTACCTATCTTGACGGCGGCAACGGAAATTTTTACCGCAGCGACGAGGCGATAATTTCCTTGAACGCATGAATATATAATGTTATAATTAATTTGGAAAAATATACTCATTTTCAGATAAAGCGGTGAGCATATGGAATATGAAAGAGAGAGAGTTGCCGAACTTTTGAAACAGCTAAAGGACGGCAATCAGGATGTTTTTGAAGAATTCTATAAACTGACAAGTCCGAGAGCTTATTTCATAGCGCTGAAAATAGTCCGTAATGAGCATGATGCCGAGGATATTCTTCAGGAAAGCTATATAAAGCTTCTCGAAAAAATTAATGAAATTAACCCCGACCGTAATTTTTCGGCATGGTTTTATAAGGTGGTTGCCAACAAAAGCAAGGATTTTCTTAAAAAGCAGAATCTTCTTGTTTTTGAGGGCGAGGACGAAGAAATTATTGATGCCATACCCGAAGAGGATCCGTCTTTCAGCCCCGAGGAAAGTCTTGATCAGGATGAGCTTTGCAACGAGGTTATGGCGGCGATTGATGAACTGACAGCCGAAAAGCGTGCGTGTATAATGATGATGTATTTCGGTGAAATGAGCGTCAGCGAGATTGCGGAAAGTCTTGAAGTGCCGATAAGCACCGTAAAGAACAGGCTTTTCAATGCGAGAAAGGATTTGAAAAGCAAGTTCGAAAAGCAGGGTTCAACCGTTCTTTACAGCGCAGCACCCGTCGGCGTTGTTGCGTGGGCGCTCGGAAAGAGCGCACAGACGGTTTCGGCAACCTTTGCGGCGAGTGCGGCATCGGCAGAGATTCTTGCAGGTGTCGGTGCGGCAGGCAGCCTGACCGTTGCGGCATCCTCAACCGCAGGTGCAGCGGCAACAACTGCTGCAGCATCAACAGCAGCAACGGCATCGGCAACAACCACAGCCGCAACAACAGCGGCGGCAACGGCGGCAGCTTCAACTGGTGCGGCGGCATCAACGGCAGCAGCAACGGGTGCCGGAGTAGCGGCAAAAATAGCTGCACTTTCGGTAGCGCAGAAGGTTGTTGTAGGTGCGGTGGCTGCAGGAGTTGTCGGCGGTTCAACGGCAGGCGTTGCAACCGTTGCAAAGAATATTTCGCCTCCCGAAACAACAACTTCTTACATAGTTGAAGAGATAACAACCGCTCCTTCGCAGACGAAGAATTTCCTCTTTGCGTGGCTCAATGATGACGAGGAGGGAACAACCGCTCAGACCGAAGCCGTAACTCAGGAAACGACCGAAGCGACAACGCTCAGGCGTGAGCCGACTGCAACCTTCCCCGAAGCCGAAGAAACGAAGATAGAAGAAGAAACCGATGCGGAAACGGAAAAAATTGAAACAGACGAGGAAACGCAAGAGGTTAAAACCAAGGCTCCGTCAACACGCAGGGATTATTCGCTCAACAGAACGACTTCAAAGATAAATACAACGACCAAAAAAGTGACAACAACCTCGGCAAAAACGACCACGCAGCCCGCAACGGAAGAATTAACCGCCGAGGAAGAAACGACCGAAGAAGAAACAACAACCCGAAATGTTACCGCAACAAAGAGAACGACAACGACAAAGAGGGTAACAACAACGGTAAAGCCGACAGCGACTAAGGCAGTCACAACCACCAAGAGGGTAACAACGACTGCCGAGGCGACAACGGAAAAGCCGACAACAACCGTACCGCCGACCACAACGGAGCCGACAACTCAGGTGCCTGCAACGCTTGTTATTGAGGTTACGGATTTTGAGAATAATGTTGTTGCAACGATAACGGAAACTGTTGAAGCAGGAACCGAGATAACCCGTGATTACCTTGTATCTCTTGTGAGCTCAAAGGGATATGAAGCCATGGCGGGTGTCTATGGCGATGCGATAGGCTCCGTTGCCGAAAGCGGACAGACATACAATTTTACGGCGGAGCTGTAGTTGAGTTTATTTCCAATCCTCAGTCCTACGGACAGCTCCTTTGCCAAAGGAGCCTATAGCAGAAAGCTTTGTTCAGCCCTCAGCCTCCTTTGAAAAGGAGGTGGCACGGCGTTAAGCCGTGACGGAGGATTGAGAAAGAAATTTTCCTCAAATCGACACGAAAAATCGGCAGTTCGCCGATTTGCTTGAAATGACGTATTATCAATGATATCTTAAAGTTACAAGGAGGCAATAAATATGAAAAAAGCATTATCATTATTCCTCGCAATTTTGATGGTTTTCGGCATTGCCGCAGTCGGCATAACCGAAATGCCGCATTTGCATGCCGAAGCGACCGAAACGGCATCAGAAACGGTAACCGCAACCGAAAACAACTTTGTTTATGAGGTTACGGACGGATTGGCAACCGTAACCGATTACACCGACAAAGAGTCAACCGATGAAATTATCATTCCCGAAACTCTCGGCGGCTATCCTGTCAGATTTCTTGCTGCAGAATCGTTCAAGGGATGTAAGTGCGTTGCAATTACCATCCCTGCATCGGTAACAAGAATTGACCCTGAGGCATTTGCCTACGATATGCCGAATATTGAAAGATTCAATGTTCTTCAAGGTAACGTCAAGTACAGAACCATTGGCGACGGCGTACTCTACAGTACAGATGACTATGCTGGAATGTTATATCTTTTTGCATACCCGAAAAACGCTCCCGCTGAGACCTTTGCCGCTAACGGTGATGCTGTTGCCTCATTGATAGGTCCGTATGCTTTTTCTGAAGCCGCAAACTTAAGAGAAGTTTCTATAAACGGGGTTATTGGTTCAGGTATTGACAACTATGCATTTTACAATGCCAAAAAGCTTGAAAAGGTTACTATTCGCAGAGCGTTGGCAATCGGCGACTATGCTTTTGCGGGCTGTTCATCGCTGACAGAGGTTGATACAGACGGTGCCGTTCAGTGGCTTGGCTGGGATTCTTTCAAAGATACCCCCTTCATCAATAACCCCGAAAAATATGACGAAGACGGCGTTTTTTACCACGACGACAATCTTCTTGCAACTCTCCCTGAGGCAGACAAGACTTATTACGAAATCAAACCCGGCACGGTAACAATTGCGGGCGGTGCTTTTGACTGGGATTCGCTCAAGGAAGTTTATTTGCCCGCAAGCGTGAACTGGATTACCGCAAACCCCTTTGCACGCTGCTGCAATATTGAAAAATTTACAGTTGATTCTACTGGAAATCTCAAAACCGATGAAACCGGTGTGCTCAGAGAAGGTAACAAAATCATTGCTTACCCCAACGGCATTTATCAGACCTGTTATGTTGTCGGTGCTGATGTTGAATATTTCAGTTCTTACGCATTCTACCTCAGCCCTATAAAGAACTTCTATATTCATTCGGATGTTGAGGATATGCCGTATCTTGCACTTGGCGGTGAAGAAGTAACGGATATCCATTACGGCGGAAATGAAGCTTCCTGGGAACAGAACCGCCACAATAAACTGAACTACGAAAAGATAACCGCTGCTGAAGATGTTGCGGAAATCCATTATAATGATTATTCCGCAGGTGAACACGAAGTCACCGTAAGCAATGAAATGCACACAGTCTGTACCTGCGGTTATACAGCCGAATACACTCCCGGTGAAGGCGATTTCTATGAGAACGGATTTTCATATAATGTTGTCAACGAAAAAGCCGTAATCGTTTCCTACACCAAAACATCATCAAAGATGATTATTATTCCCGAAACTCTCGGCGGCTATGACGTAACAAGAGTTCTCGATAAGGCATTTGTTGCCTGCAGCTGCACATCAATTGTTATCCCCGCAACATTAAGAGATTTCGGCCTCGGCGCATTCTGGGCGCTCGAAAGCCTTCAGAAGATAACCGTTTCTCCCGATAATGTTTATTACAGCTCAGACAGCAGCGGCGTTCTTTATAATGCAGATAAAACAGAGCTTCTTCTCTATCCTAAGAATGCTTCCGCAACCGCTTATACCGTTGCAGAAACAGTCAAGGAAATTGCACCTTCCGCATTCTATTCGGTTAACAAGCTTGAAGAAATAACAATCAGCTCAAACGTTGAAAAAATCGGTGATTTCGCATTCGAGAATGCAAGTATAAAGAAGCTTGTTCTTGAAGAAGGCGTCAAGAGTATCGGCAACAGCGCATTCTATGCCTGCGAGGCACTTGAAGATGTTACCCTCCCCGATACTCTTGAATACATCGGCTACGAAGCCTTTGACTGCACAAAGTTCATCGAAAACAAAGCAAGCTATGATTCAGACGGAGTTTTTTATTACGGCGGTTATCTGCTCAGAACAAAGGCTGACGAAGGCATTGGAACATATCAAATAAATTACGGCACAAAGCTGATTGCAAATTCCGCATTCCGTTGGACTGCACTCAAAACCGTTATTATTCCGAAGAGCGTTGAGTTCATCGGCGGCTCGGCTTTCGTCAATGCAACAAGCCTTGATAAAATAATCGTTCTCAGCGGTAACAAGCATTTCAGCACCGATGATTGCGGTGTGCTTTATAACGAAAGCAAAACAAAGCTCGTTGCTTATCCCGTCGGCAGAGAAGGAATCTGCTACGGCATTCCGAGAGGTGTAACCGAAATCGGCGAATGGGCATTCTGCAATGTTCAGAATCTCAAATGCGTCAATATTCCCCTCGGCGTAACCGATATCGGCGAATTTGCCTTCGGCACAGTCGAAAATAAACGCATATCAAGTATCCGCTATGAAGGAACAAGGGTTGAATGGGAAGAAATCAGCTTCGCTGAGTCACCCTCCGGCTGGATTGATAATATAAGAAATATCAATAAGACCTTCAGCACTTATTCCGACGGTGAGCATACAATTGCATCCCACACGGTAAAAGACCCCGCCTGCCTGAAACGCGGAGAAGAACAGTTTATCTGCTCCTGCGGATACAAATATACAAAAGAACTCCCCGCAACCGGTCATAAAGCCGAAGACGATTACAGAATTATCTACGAACCCCGATGCGAGAGCAGAGGACAGAAAAAGCTCTATTGCTCTGTTTGCGAAAATGAGCTTGCTACGCAGTATATACCCGCTCTCGGTCACGACAAGGAATTCGTTGAATATCTCGAACCCACATGCATGGATCCCGGCGGAAGCCTTTATCACTGTAACCGATGCGAGGCTGATATTTTCGAAGAAGATGCTGAACCGACAGATCATAACAAAGAATTCGTTGAATACATCGAACCCACCTGCTACAGTCCCGGCGGTTCGCATTACAGATGCACAATGTGTGAAGCAGATTTCTATGTTGAAGAAGAACCTATGCTCGAACACGTTTCTTCGGGCGAAACCGTACGCATTGAACCCACCTGCATAAGCGACGGCGGTTTATACTATGTCTGTGAGCTGTGCGGAGACCCGATGCTTGATGAATGGATTGAAATATATTATGCATCAGGTCACACAGAAGGCGAATGGAAATGCGTTCAGGAAGCAACCTGCAAAAATAAATTGCTTGAGATTGTCTACTGCACAGACTGTAATAAAGCACTCAAACAGAGAGTCGGCAACTACGGCGACCACAAATACGTCGGCACGATTGTTGAGCAGACATGCGAAAAGGTAACAATGCATTATGTCTGCAGTGTTTGCGGCGATGAATATTACGATGATAAATCAGACAGCACGATAGGTCATGTTCTTGAAAAGATTGTCATTGAACCTACCTGCACCGAAGCCGGCAAGAGCTATAACAGATGCACGGTCTGCGGCAAAACAGTCGGCGAAGTTATCGAAACCGAGGCTCTCGGTCACACCTGGTCTGACACAATAATCAAAGAACCAACCTGCTCCGAAGAAGGTATTAAATCAACAACCTGTACGGTGTGCGGTGAAAAGGATGAAGAAACCGCACCCAAGCTTGCTCACACCTTCGGCAGTTGGGAATATGAAAGCGGCAACACCTTCTCAGGTGTTTGTTCCGTCTGCGGCGAAGGCTTTGACAGCATCGAGGTTGAACTTGCGTTCAATCAGAAAGATGTCACTCTCTATAATAGAACATCAAAGATCCTTTCCGTAACCGTAACCGAAAATATCAGCGATGATATCACCTACAGCTCATCCGACAGCAGCATTGTTCATGTTTATTCAAACGGTAAAATAACTGCAAAGGCACCCGGTCATGCTGTTATCACGGCAAAACTTGCGGGTACTGATATCACAGCAACCTGCAATGTAACCGTTGCACCGAGAAACTTCGGAATTGAGTGGATTTCTGACGGCGAAAGCTTTGAATATTCATTCGTTGAGGAAGGCGGAACGATAGTTCCTCCCGAAGCACCCGTAAAGAGCGGCTTTGTATTTGCAGGCTGGACTCCCGAAATTCCTGAGGTTATGCCCGCATCAAGCCTCTCATTCACAGCGGTCTATAATATCGTTTCACAGTCACCCGATTATGACGTTTCCGCAACCTATTCAATCGATGCATTCGATGAACCCGTATCGCTTGACGTTAAAGAAATTGAAGGCGAAAGAGAACCCGGCGGAGTTTATATGGTTGACGGCGAAAACTATAACCAGGTCGGTCTTTATAACATCAAGGCAATCAATGCGATTGAAGAAGTCATTCAGCCCAATGACGGTCATACAGTCAGAATAAAGCTTGCGCTTCCCGAGCAGTATAAGAACAGAACAAGCTTTGTTATCTATCACCGCTTTGTTGACGGAACAAGAGAACAGCTTTCGACCGCAAAGGGTACTCTCTGGGTTGAGGACGGATATCTTGTATTTGATGTCAGCAGCTTCAGCGAATTTGAGGTCTTTGCCATCACATCGTCAATTAAGATTACAAAGCTTCCGAATAAGACCACCTATTATTTCAAGAACGGCGGAGTTGATCTGAGCGGCATAGAAATCATGTTCAAGAATTCCAACGGAACAACGAAGAAAATCGATGACCCGTCACTCCTCACCGTCAGCGGCTATGACAATACAAAGCTTGGTAAGCAGACGGTAACCGTTCACTACGGTCAGTATAAGGATACCATGCAGGTCAACGTAAGATATTCTTTCTGGCAGATGCTTGTAAATATGCTGACCTTCGGTCTTTTCTTAAGATGATGTCGGTTATGTAATACGTAAAAATCCTTCTCATCTGAAAAAAATTGCACAACAGTAAGTGATGTCTCACGGAGATGAATAAGCCGTTTTCTTCCTATGTAAAGCGTATAAAAACACGTTAAATCGGGAAAAACGGCTAAAAAGAAACATGAAATAATTTGTTCTAATTGAATATCGTAATTAAAATGGCTTGCAAAGGTTTTGGTTTCCTCTGCAAGCCATGTTTATTTTATTCTGTTTCCGTTTCGTGAGATAGTCTTTTCCGAATTTTATATCAATATTCAATTGCAACCATCTGATGAATATTGATCTCGGGAACGGTGAATTCCGCTCTGCCGTTGTTATATTCAAATTCAAGCTCTTTACCCGATGGTGCAAGGTACATTTTTGAAGGCTTTGCATCGCATTTTACGCTGCAATTCACATCGTAAAGCGGAACGGTATCCTCTATTACCTCCGTGCTTTCGCCTCTTACCGTTGTGTGAGCAAAAAGAAGATGAAGAATATTTCTGTTTTCATTTTCCTGCCTTGTGTAGGTGACAACTGCTCTGTCGGGCATAGCGGCGATAACCGTTGTGTCATTACCCATAAGCTCTTTCGCAACGTGAGTGAAAATCTCCTTGAAACAGAGATGGCCGTGCTGTGCATATGCCGTAAAAATATCCCATCCTATGTAAGCAACGTTGCCTTTGACTGCAACTGCGGGGAAGGATTCCTCGGAATTGTTGGGTGCATGCATATGAGAGCAGAAATGCTCCAAGGTTCTGTTGAAATAAGGATTCTGCATGTATGCCGCGACTTCGCAGCCGTCAGCCTCAAATTTATATGAGTTGCAGCGCATAATGTATTCCGTTGAGCCGTTCACGGTTTCAAAGCAGGGAACAAAATATGTGGGACTGAATTCGTTTCTGCCTTTATATTCGGCTCCGATATCAAGGAAGAATTTTCCATCTTTTACCAAAGCTTCGCCGCTTGCGATAACCTTGCCGCCGTTGTTGATAAAGCTCCGGACCCTTTCAATTACGTCATCGGAAAGATCTCCGATATCGGGAAGAATCAGCATCTTGCAGCTCGAAAAATCCATCGAGCCGTCAATGAAATTATAAAGATAATTGTTTTCAAGCAGCATTCTGTTTGCGCCGAAATCTGCTTTGTGGTCACGGATTCCCGTCACCGATTCGGCGCTGAGAACTGCAATGTCCGCAACGTTGACCGCACCGTTAACCCACGGCTCTTTCTCCTCAACAAGTGAATATGCCTTGCCGATCAGGTTGTAGGTTGCCATGTTCATTTCGCCAAGCGGATGCATTTGGTCGCCTATGGAGCAGCCTGCACCGTTTGCGATGCTCAGCGAGGTTTCGTAAATCAGAGCATTCGGATGCTTGAAGCCGCCGAATTCACCCCAGCTCTGGTGGAATTTACCGGTCATGCCGAGATAGTCCTTGTTACCGAGCGAACGCACATAAGCTGCTGAAAGGGGAAAATGGTCGTAGCCCCATCCGCCCGTGGGTAGGCTTTCAAGCTCAAGGTGGGTGTTGCTTTCAATGAAGCCGTAGTCGCCCTTGGGAATATGACCGCTGTTATGGAATATCGTTGCGGTATCGCTGTGCTTTCTGACTGCGGCGTTTGTTGCCGATGTGTATTTTTCAAAGGTCATCATTGCGAACTTTTGGCGGTCTGCCTCATTTTTGATGTCAAGTCCGAGTTTTTTCATATCCGCAACGCACTTGTCGCAGTAGCAGACCTTGGGAGAAATGATGTCGAGGAATATTCCGCAGGGATTATATTTAACCATAACCTCTTCAATCTGGTTACAAAGGAAGTCAAGATAACCCGTGTTGAAGCAGAGCAGATGAAAATGAACTTCGTTTTCATAATTTTTCTGTTCTTCCTTATCGGGTGAGCAGACATAGCGCCACTCGGGTCTTTTTACAAACTCTTTTTCGTCAAATCCGGCCGAAATGTAAACGGGTGCATTTACGTCAATTTCCTTGCAGGCTTCAAGCTGTGCACCGAGAAGGTCAAAATCGAGGCACGGATGCATCTCGTTAACGTCGGTGGGGTGATATGACCATCCGTGGTGGCACTTTGAGAAAACGGTTATTGAGTCAACGTGTCCCGCTTTCAAAGCAGACTGAAATTGTTCTTTTGAAAAACTCTTTCCTACTGGCAGGGTGCCGTTGGTGTGAAAATCAAGATGAACCTGTCTTTTTCTGAGCATATTGCATATCTCCTATAGTTTTATATGACCATTATAATATAATTTCAAAAAATTTCAACCGTATTGTTTTTTGAACGGATATATGATAAACTGAAAACAATATGACACACGGAGGGACTTATATGCATTTTGGTTTTACGTCCACAACCCTGAGGCAGATTAAAGATATTGAAGAAATCGTCGGAATTGCAGTCGATTCGGGTGCGGAATGCATCGAATGGGGCGGAGATATTCATGTTGAAGACATTGAAACTGCAAAGCATGCAAAAGAACTCTGCGATAAAGCCGATATCCGCATATGCTCCTACGGAAGCTATTACTGTGTCGGCAGCAATGATTTGTCGGAATGGAAAAAAATCTGTAAAATTGCAAATGCAATGAACGCGAGAACTGTGCGTGTGTGGCTCGGAAAAGCCGACAGCGAAAAAACAAGTGAAGCAGACTATAAAAAACTTGTTGAAGATGTTAAATCCATGTGTGACGTTGCGGCGAAATACGGGCTTGATGTCTGCCCCGAATGTCACGGCAATACTTTTAACAACAACACCGATGCCTTTCTTAAAATCCGAAAGGATGTCGGCTTTGATAATTTTACAACCTATTTTCAGTCTCTTTACAGACGGCTGAAATATGACCTTGACCGCATAGAACGCACAGCAGAATATATCGGCTGCGTTCATGTTTCATATTTTGAACAGTTCAGAGAGCAGTTCCCGAAGCTCAATCCTAAATATATGGATAAGCTTCTCGAAAAGCTTGCAGAGTGCGGATATGACGGCGATGTTCTCGTTGAATTTACTTTTTTCTCGTATCATCACGGTATACCCTCCGCAATGAAAAAAGAGCTTGAAATGCTCAGAAAAAAGGCCGGTGAATTAAAATGAAAATAGCTCTTTTCGGAGCAGGCAAAAGCCGTTTTTTAAAGGTGTTTACGTCCGATGTGCTGAAAAAGCTCGGCGAATACGGCGAGCTTTCACCTCTGATAAACAAAAGCAATCTCGAAGAAAATTCGGCTTTTCTCGGAGAATGCGAGGTCGCATTTTCTACCTGGGGAATGCCGGAATTTACTGAAGAAGAAATAAAAAAATACATGCCGAAGCTCAGAGCGGTTTTTTATGCGGCAGGAACAGTGCAATATTTTGCAAGACCGTTCCTTGAAAGCGGAATCAAGGTTTTCAGTGCATTTGCAGCGAACGCCGTACCCGTTGCGGAATATACTTTTGCTCAGATTATCCTTGCGGCAAAGGGGTTTTATCAGTCGGCAAAGTGCTATCGCATTCTGCCTGTGCGTTCACATTTTTTTGCAAATTCGGCGACGGGTAATTTCGGCTGCAAGGTCGGACTTGTCGGTCTGGGTGCAATCGGAAGCATGGTTGCCGAAAGACTGAAGGAGCTTGATGCTGAAGTTTATGCCTGCGACCCGTTTGTGTCCGAAGAAATAGCAAAAGAGCTTGGGGTTACACTCGTTGACCTTGAAACTCTTTTTGCCGAATGTGATATAATAAGCAACCATCTTGCAAATAAACCCGAGCTTAAAAATATTTTTAACCGTAAGCTTTTCAAAAAAATGAAAAAGCATTCAACGTTTATAAATACGGGAAGGGGAGCGCAGGTTGCGGAATATTCGCTTGCTCTTTCGCTTATTCTTCATCCGTCAAGAACCTTTGTTGCGGATGTGCTTAAAAAAGAAGCTTTTCCTTACATAAATCCGCTTTTCTGGTGTCCGAATGCAATTCTGACTCCGCATATTGCGGGAAGCACGGGCAACGAACCGCAGCGCATGGCTTACTACATGACGGAAGAGCTTGAAAGATTCATCGGCGGTGAAAATACAAAATATGAGGTCACGCTTGAAAGCCTCGAAAGAATGGCGTGACGGAAAGGAAAATCAATGAACAGACCATATATAATCTGCCACATGGTAACTTCAATCGACGGCAAGGTGACGGGCGATTTTTTGTTTAAACCCGAATGTAAAAAGGCAACCGAAATTTATTATGAACTCAACAGGAATACTGAATCAAACGGCTTTATCTGCGGCAGGGTCACTATGGAAGGGAGCTTTACGGGCGGATGGTATCCCGATTTATCGGAATATGAACCCGTGCGCCATGACCTTGACATGAAGATGGATTTTATGCTCGACGATATGACGGGATTTTATGCCGTTGCGTTTGACCCTAAAGGCAGGCTCGGCTGGAAATCAAACAGAATCATCGACCCCGACGGCGATCCCGGATATGACGGTGCGCAGATTATTGAGGTGCTCACGGAGCAGGTTGATGAAAGATATCTCGGTTATCTTGAAAAAATGGAAATTCCGTATATTTTTGCAGGTGAAAATGAGATTGATGTTGATTTTGCGCTTTTTAAGCTCAGAAACATTGTCGGATGTGAAACTTTGCTTCTTGAGGGCGGCAGCATAATAAACGGCTCGTTTCAGAGGGCAGGTGCGATTGATGAGCTGAGTCTTGTTGCTGCGCCGATCGTTGCGGGAAATGACAGCAAGCCGCTGTTTACGGACAGCGTTGTTTCAGATTTCGAACTTGTCAACGCCGAAACGAAAGACGGAGTTCTGATTGTGAACTATAAAAAAAGATGAATTCAAAAAAATACGCCTTGTCCTTAGTTATGTCGGACAAGGCGCATTTTTTTATTTTGTTATCACTTTACCGAAGCAATCAGTTCTTCAGTTGCTTCAAGAAGAGTGCGTGCGGTTTCGGGACCTACGGAGTTTGTTTCTTCGTAATGCTTTCTTTCGTTGGCATCATATGGAATGTTAAAATACGGAAACCATTCGTGGAGCATAAAATCATTATCCGGAATGATATAGCCGAGTTCATCGTTGCACAGACCGAGAACAAACGAATGCTCACATTCGGTCATTTCCGAAAGGACCTTATATTCCGCTTTAACTCCGTTTGCAGCATCGGCAGCTGAAAGGAAATTTCCGCTTTCAAGCTCGGGATAAAGCTCACCGGGTATCATGAATATTCCGATCTGCTCGCTGCCGAGTTCCATATATGAAACCTCGGAAATAATCGAAACCTCGTTTGTGCCGTTTCTTGATATATCATTGTTGAGAACACCGATAAAACGTGCAAGAAGAAGTGCTGTATTGTCACAAACAACGCTGACGGTTTGCGAACGGATATTGATTATCGGAGTAAGCTCTTTTTCGTTTGTTATGCCCATAACGAGGTCTGCAACTCTTTTGCCGTATTCCTTTGTATATGTAAGGCAGTCAAAGTCGATGGTTTTATCAAGGATTTCATTGATTTTGTCGCCCGTGATAAGTCCGCCGATTGCGCCGTTGATGAACATAACGTTTGCACCGCCCGTCCGGCTGTTGATTTCTTCGGTCATATACGCGGGAAAGTCTGCGCTGACAACTGTTGTTTTTGCGCCGAGCATTTCCGCATGGCTTGCAAAGTTGACGATATATGTATCGTTTCCGCCGTCTGCAGGTTCAAAACGGATGCTTGTGACTGTTTTGTCGTAATCAATCGGTGTTCTTGTGTCTGCCTGCATTCCTTCGGCTTCCGCAGTTCCGAAATAAAGCTTCCCGTTTTCTCTCGCCTCGTAAGCGGCGGTTATTGCTGCGGCAGTTTTTTCTTTGAGAGAATTCATGAATTCTTCGTTTTTGCCGTCTGCGTAAAAGTCATATCCCCAAAGTCCCTGAGTATCTATTGCGGAATGCGTGTGAGTTGCGCAGATATTGATTGACTTAAGGTTCGGCACCTTGCCGCTTTCAATAACCTTTTGTCTGATATCGTTTATGTCTGCACGGCTTATGCCTACGCAGTCAAGCGCACAGAGAATAACTCCGCCTCTGTCGGTATTATCGTCAAGATAAACCGCTTTTGCGTACATATCGTCAAGCACTCCCTGCGCAGGGTTATTGACGTTATAGCCGGCAATGTAATATGTGTCGGCAGTTACGTCCTCGGGGGTGAGTGCTTTTTTTGCAAAGCCGACTGTCCATTCGCCGCCTGCAGCAGAAGAAAAGGTTTTATCACCCTCGAGCATAAATTCCGAGGAGGCTTCCTCCGTTGTAAAAACAGATGGAGGCATGAGAATGATTATGAGCGATAAGAGAGCGGAGATAAGCCCTCTGACAAAATTCGGTATACGGAGAAAACGAACTATTTCCATGTTATTTTACTCCTTTTATTGGTTGTTGACAGAAGAAAAAAGTTCTTCGAATGCCTTTGAAAGAGCTGTTGCACTCGCTGAACCGGTTGAAACGGTTTCTTCGTAGTGGCCTTCTTCGTTTGATGCGGAATAGTCATTGTCGGGGACTATGTAACCTACAGCATCGTTGCACAGTCCGAAAACAAGGATATCATCGTTGCTTTCAAAATGTGTGTTAAGTGCTGCATAGGGATATTCAGTGCCGTTATAGCTTTCCTCCGCAGAGAAGAATCCGCCGTAAACTATTTCGGGCAGCACTTCACCGGGAACTTCAAGAATTTTTATGGTTTTACCTATTTCGATATATCCGATTTCGCTTGTCAGATATATCTTTCCGTCTTCCTTGAATGCGGAAACGTTGCAGAGTCCCGCACGCTCGGCAAGCTTGAAAATAAAGTTGTTGACTTCAAAATCAACCTGAGCGTGAGCAACGTTAAGAATCGGTTCAACGGGCTGCGCAGCCTTGGCAAGATCTGCCAGAATATCTGCAACAATAAGGCTGTATTCCTTCATCTTTTCATAGCTTGTCAGTTCGGCATCAATGCCGTTTTCTTCGCCCATGTTGGTATGAATTCCGCCGCCAATTGCACCCTGAATGAACAGAAAATCAGCGTTTGAATTGCTGTTAACCGCCTGCTCGATGTAGTAGGGGAAATCGCCTGAAAGCTCGCTGTTGCTCCAACCGAGATTGATGGGGTGAGCTCCGAAGTTTGCTATGTATATCTCTCTTTTTTTGCTGTTGTCGGGAACAAAACGGAAGAGGTGGATTTTTTCGTCAATTGAGTAAGGATTGCGAGTGTCGGCAAACATCTCGGGATATGCTTTTGCAGCATAATAAAGAATACCTTCGCTGCGCTGCATATATGCGGCTCTGATTGCCTCTGCTGTTTTCTCAACAATCGAATCGATATAATTCTTGTCTCTGCCGCTCTTGGGAATGTTGCCCCAAAGCCCCTGAGTGTCGATGCCGCTGTGAGTATGAGTTGAGCCGACATTGATGCTTATAAGTTTGCCGTTGCCGGTTATATCGCTGAGCTTTGCACGGATATCCTTGATGTCTGCATTCATAAAGCCTATGCCGTCAATCCATGCAAATGCTGCGGCGCCTCTTCCTGAATTATCATCGAGAACAACCGCTCTTACACACAAGTCATCAACAACACCCGTTGCTTCCTGGGCAGGGAATTTGAGGAATCCGCCGAGAAAATATCTGTGGCTGTCAATGTCATCGGGGGTGAGAACGCTTCTTGCGTAGCCTACGGACCAACGTTCGGCAGATGCTTCATCAATAAAGCTCTCCGAACCTTCAAGAAAGTTTTCGCTGATTGCCTGAACAGGTCTATCATCGTATCCCGTTCCGGTCAAGCTTTGAAACAGTGCTGTAAAAAGCAGAGGTAAGCCCATGAGAACCGCCATAATTGCCGATATCCATCTGATTATAACTGCCATAATTATTCCTCCTTTTTTATAATAGTACACTATTTATCTGAAATTTACAATTATTAAAATAACACATATTAACAGCTTGATTTTTGTTAGTATTAATGATAAACTTTTTTTGAACGGATGTGATTAGTTTGATAATAAGACCTTATAACGAAAAAGATAAAGAAAATGTGCGCTATATCTGTCTTAACAGCGACGGACCGTGCAAAAGCACAAAAAGAGGAATCAACTTTTCTCTTGCGGTTTATTGCGACTATTATATTGAGCGTGAACCCGAGAACTGCTTTGTTGCTGCCGATGAAAACAATAAAGCGATAGGATACATAATTTGTACCGAAGATTTTGATGTTTTCAAGAAGAGCTTTTTAGAAGAATATTATTCCAAAATTGCAAAATGGGAGTTCAAACGCAGAAAATCCGCACTAAGGTCGATTGTATCCCATGAAA
Source organism: Clostridia bacterium (assembly GCA_017410195.1). GTDB lineage: Bacteria > Bacillota > Clostridia > Oscillospirales > Acutalibacteraceae > CAG-177. The sequence continues at coordinate 40,055 of JAFQRF010000006.1, forward strand.
AATATAAAGAAGAATACCCTGCCCATCTTCATATTGATGTTCTTCCCGATTATCAGCGGATGGGGCTGGGTCACAGAATGACAGATGCATTGCTGGAACATCTTAAAAATAAAGGCGTAAAAGGACTTATGCTGACAACATGGATTAAAAATAAAAAGGGCAGGGGCTTTTATGATAAATACGGATTTACCTTGCTTGAAGAAACGAAAAACTGCGCTGTTTACGGAATAAAATTATAAATTATATATCCCTTCCAAAAATCTGATTGCGAATTTTGGAAGGGATGTTTCCTTTTTATTGCATTATATAGTATACCCTGTATTCACCGGTATGATCGGTTGCGTAGCGGCTGTTTATCATGCATTGCTTTGATACTGCAAGCGATGCACGTTCCATTATTTCGGTGAGTCCGAACTTCTTGACATCGTTAAAGAAATTTTCTATATTTTCGGTTCTTCCCTTGGCGTTTATTTCCGAACGAGCAAGCTGCAAAAATCGGATTGCGAGATATTCACGCTCAATGCGCCTGCATATTTCATCGGTTTCGGATGATGCCATGGCTTTTTTGAAAAGTGCATCCGATTTGTCAATAAGTCTGTCATTCAGGTATTCCGCATCGGGATTCTGATAAATTGACAGCGGTGCAAGAGTGCAGGCGGTTTTCATGGTTTCAACATATTCAGCCACGTATTTGCCTGCTTCTTTTCCGTAAACAGCATTTATAAACCGTTTTGTTTCGTCTTCGGTATCCGTATCGGGATTCCAGAGAAGCCTGCTTATGATGTAAGCCTTAAGATCATCGCAGCAAGCGCCTCCGCCGTAAGCAAAATTGCCCTGCTCAAGCAATCCTATTACTCCTGCACGTCTGAAAAAACGGATGTTTTCCGTCAGTGAATCGAAATGTAAAAAGGGTTGAAGATAATTTTCAAAATTGACTGCATAATCCCACACATAAAGTCTGCTTGCGTGGTTTTTCCATTCTTTCAAAGCATTTACGAATTCCGCTTCACTGCCGTCGGGATTTTCCTCTGCAAGAATTTCAAACGGCTTGTCGTAGCGGCAGTCAATTGAGCAAAGACGCACTATGACGTTATCCCTTGCGACTGCGTTTTTAGGCGCGGGCAAGGAATACTGATATGCAAAGGTGTGCAGTAATATGTCGGGATAATCATTTTTTATTGAGTCTGCAATTTTATTGACAAAATGAATAATCGGACCCGAAGGGCTTCCCTCAGCCTTTTCAAGTGCAGCGCATTTCCGGCAGGTGCAGCGCAGCTTGTTATCGTTTTGCGCAACTGAAAAAACTTTGCATTCGGGATTGTTTTTTATCCATTTTCTCAGCGTGTTTTCGGCAATTTGTGCAACCTCGGGGTTAGTCAGGCAAAGCTGACTGTTTTTTGTTCTTTTTCCGTCAATCTCCGAAAAATATTCGGGATGGCTTTCAAAATATTCGTTTTCGGGTACAAGGTCGCAGAAAGAATGGTGAAAATTAAACCATTTAACCCTTCCGCCCTTTGCTTTGGATAAATCACACAACCCCGAATTAAGATGGTTTTTGGATGCAAAGCCGCCGTCAAAGGCGTTGCGGAAATATGCATCGCGGAATTCAAAAAACGGCTCTTCGGTTATTTCGTCAAGCTCAATTTCAAGCACATCGGTTTTGTTGATTGTTTCGATGTCTTTGGTAAAACATCTGAATCCGCAGAAAATTTCAAGAAACCGGTACACACCGTAAAGCACGCCTCTTGATGTTTTCCCCGTTACGGTTATATGCTCACCGTCTCCTCGGATTCTGAAGCCTTCATCATGCAAATCGGTTTCTTCAGATGTTTCTCCTCTTACATCGGCGCCGATTCTTATTTCAGGACCTCTCATCGGACAACGATCGGAATAATAGGGGATTGCGGCGTTTGTTGCCGCCAACAGATATTTCTGCAATTCCGAAGCTGCATATCGCACCGTTTCGTCCGAATATTGGTGGTTGACTATATGAAAATTGCTTTCGCCGTTTTCGGCAATTTTGTATTTACCCATTTTATTCCCTCTCTTCCCGGATTGCATTTCGGATATCCCAGCCGTTTTCATCAAGAAGACGTTCGGCTTTTTCTTCGCTGCAACCGAGAATTTCGCTTACAATTCCGATCATTCTGCGGCGAAGCTTTTTATTGGTGGGTCTGAGATTTATCATCAGATTTTCGTAAACATATCCGCATTTTACCATTGAAGCGGTTGAAATCATGTTAAGAATAATTTTTTGTGCCGTGCCTGCCTTCATTCGCGTTGAACCGGTTATGACCTCGGGACCTGTGTCTGCACATATATTTATGTCGGCGGATTTGCCGAGCTCCGTATCGGTATTATTTACTATCGAAACAGTTTTTGCTCCTGATTCCGATGCGTATCTGACCGCTGAAATTACATATGCGGCAGATCCTGATGCGGAAATTCCGATAAGTATATCTTTGCTGCAAAAGCCGTGAGCCTTAAGGTCTGCAACGGCGTTTTCGGCGTTGTCCTCGGCGTTTTCTGCCGCTTTGAACATACACTTTTCACCGCCTGCAATAATACCGTTAAACAAATCATGCGGAACTCCGAAGGTGGGCGGACATTCCGCCGCATCGCATACGGCAAGTCTGCCCGATGTGCCGCTGCCTATGTAAAAAACTCTGCCGCCGTTTTTTATCACATCCGTTACGGCATCGCAGGCTTCCCCGATTTCGGGTAAAGCCTTATCTATTGCGGAAATAACATTGCTGTTTTCGTCATTTATTGTTTTTATTATTTCAACCGATGTCATATTTCCTATATCATATGTATTCGGATTTCTCATTTCGGTTTTAAGCATGTTTATTCACTCCGATTAAAGTTTTTGCAAGTGACACAGCTCCGAAGATGTTCGGATTTTCTGAAAATTCAAGCGGGAAATCCGTACCGAGATACTTAAGCAAAAACGGTTTGAGAATATCTTGCTGGCGGCATAATCCTCCGCAGATAACAGCCTTACCGTTTTCTTTACCGAGAAAATCATAAGCAGTGCGGATTATTTTTGCCGCTTCCCTTGCATTACGGTCAATTATTATTTCGGCATCTTTATCACCTTTTTTGTAAGCTTCAAAAACGGCAGGGGCGAATGAAGCGACATATACCGCACCGCCTGCATATATATCGGAAAGCGATTCCCTGACAGGCTTTCCGATCATGGCTTCAATAAGACTGAGCAGAATTTTGCTGCCGCCTCTGCCGTCAACGGCTTTAAATGCACTGTCGAGAGCATCCGAGCCGTAGCAGAAACCGCTGCCTCCTTTGTCAATCATATATCCCCAACCGCCGGTACGGTGAAGAACTCCGTTCAGACTGCTGAAGGCGACGATGCCCGTACCCATTATAACCGCAACTCCGTTTTCTCCGTTCAGAGCTGCCTGCAGAGCGTTATCGGCATCACTGCCGTTTCCGAAGGCGCCGAATCCGACGGAACACATGCATTCGGTAATCAACGCTCTCATGCTTTCCGAACCTCCGCCCGCAATTCCTGCAAAAGCGGAAATTTCCGCAGGGTTTATCCCTTCACATATGCCGGATATGCCGTTCAGCAAAACCGACTTTGCGTTTTCTATGCCGATATTTATGGGGTTTGATGCACCGAGAATAACTCTTTTTATTTCGTTTCCGTTTAAATCGGTCAAAAGAAATTCGGTTTTTGTACCGCCGCCGTCAATGCCGAGGAGATATTTGATTTTGCCGTTCAAAGCATTCATTGTTATCACTCCGTCAGAATTTGTTCGTGAGAATTGCTGAATATTTATCCGAAAATATTATTATAAAGCTTTCTTAAATCCGCATATGCTCTTTCAAGTTTTTGAATAAAAAATTCTATTAAATTGAAAAATTCATTGCTTTCTTCCGCTTCTTCTTCTCCTGTTGCCGTGCTGTCGAAAACGAAAGCAAAACGTCCGCCGGGTGCAGCGTCGCCGTTGACGTAGAAAGCGGTTGCATCGCTGCCGAGAAGATTATCAGACCATTTAAAATTGAATTTTATCTCTTTGTTTGTAAGTCCGAGTGATTTGCGTGGCACTTCAATTTGAAGAACATTGCCGCTGACCGAATAATCAACCTCGCAGACTTTTTCAAAATCAATACCGCCCAAGGATTTTTCAAGCAAGGCTTTTCCGTTCTGAGGAGATTCTCTGTTAATCAGAAATTCAAAGCCCTCCCAGTTTTGAGAAATACCGCTTGTGTCGGTGTCAATCAGCAGACGCATCCAGTCTGTATCGTCTGACGGTGTAAGGTTTTCGGCGGTTTTGACATAGAAATATATATTTTCGCTGTCGTAAGCGACCTTTGCCTGAATAATATCGTTGCGCAGGGTATCATTGGTGTAATAATATCCCTTCCAGCCTGCACTGTCACGGGCTTCGCCGCCCTTGTAGTGGTTATATTCGGGCAAAACATCGTCCCATTGTGAAAGAGAACCGTTTATGTCAATCGTTTTTTCGGCATCGGTTTCGGGAAGAAGATCCGCACCCTTGAAGCGGCGTACGTTTTCTACAAGCTGATAATAATAGTGATCCTTGAGTATTCCGGCAGAAGGCTCTATATCACGGCTGTATTCGGCGCTGTACTGATCAGGAAATGCGTTTTCAGTGCCGTTCCAGCTTTCCCATCTGCCTGCTATCCACTCATTGAAGCCGGTAACAAAAATCAATTCGGGATTCTGAGAAATCGCGTAATCCCATTGCTGCTGAAAATTAAGACCGTAAAGAAGAGAGTTTTCAATGCTTTTATCAACAATGATATCCTTACCGCCATAGGTATAGCTGTAGAAATAATCACCGTCCGCAAAGCTTCTGCCCTGAACGGTTCCTTCGGGGCTGTTCATCGCAGCGAGACCGTTTTCATTCGCATTCTGAGCGACCGATACACACATCTGCTCGGCACTGCCGAAAAGTCTTTTTCCGAATTTTGCCTGCTTGTAATCCGAACACCATCCCCACGTATCTTTGTAGTAGGGGATATCGGATGTGAAGTATGTTGCTTCATTATCCCTAAATGAAAAGAAGCTGAAAATCTCTCTGTCCTTCTCAACGGAAAGGTCAAGTGCGCTTATGTCTGCCATAAGCATGGGTTTTTCGTCCCAAATAAACCAAAGGTCGCTGTATCTGTTTTTGCTGTAAAGATTGTCATAAATATCGTAAAGCTGGGTACGTGTATCATCAGAGCCGCCGAAGTTGAGAATGAACGAAATATCGGGAGCATCAACGCCGTCTTCTCTCGCTTTGCTCCATACTTCAAGAAGCGCTTCATAACCCTCGGTGAATACCTGAGTACCGTTGGTAGTGTCGAAAAACACAACATCGATACCGGCATCGGCAAGCAGCTCGGCATGTTTTCGCAGAACGTATTCATCAGTATTTGTGTAGAAACCGTAAAGAGGTTCACCCCAAAAATAGGGTCTGCCGTCATATGTGCCGCCCCATGCCGGATGATCCCAGTCATTTACAGCTTCGGGATACTTGTCAAGCACGCTGCCTGTTGTTATCGGTTCATGGTCATTTATCCATGGGTAATGCCATGTCCAATAAAACATGGCGACATATTTTTCATTTCTTTTGTTGCCGACATCATCGGATAAAGATAAGGTGCGTCCGAGACCGTCAACCGCAGCCCACGTTGACGGAAGAATTTTGTTTTTATTTTCAGCCGTTTCGGCAGCAGCAATTGCAGATAAACCGAAAATAACAGAAACGCAAAGGACAAATGCAAATAATTTTTTTAGCTTCATTGTAATTCTCCAAATGTTTGATTTTACTTCATTATACTGCACGAATTTTATAAATTCAATATAAAAACTGAGATTCAGATGATAGTGTATTATATATTATTTTATATTTTTTTTATTTTTCTTGAAATATTTTCAGTATAGTGCTATACTAATAGGATATTGAAAGGAATGATTGCTTTTGAGACGTAAAAAGTGGATAGTAACTAAAGGCAATAAGGATTTGGCGGCTCAGGTTGCACAGGAGCTGAGCATTGATCCTTTTGCCGCGTTGCTCGTTACCTCAAGAGGATTTGAAAATACAGACGAAATTGCTGATTTTTTTGACCCGGATGCCCCCTTATGTCTTTCACCGCTGTCAATTGCCGATATGGGCAAGGCAGCGGACAGAATCAACAGAGCCATTGACGATTTCGAGATGATATGCGTTTTCGGCGATTATGATGCCGACGGCGTTACCGCAACGGCGCTTCTCTATTCGTATCTCGAAACGAGAGGTGCGAATGTTATCCGTTATATTCCCGACAGACTTACCGAAGGCTACGGCCTTAACATCGGAGCAATTGAACACTTGTGTGAAATGGGCGTGAAGCTTATTGTTACGGTTGATAACGGTGTTTCGGCGATTGATGAAGCGGTAAGAGCAAAGGAGCTCGGAATCGATTTGATAATCACCGACCACCATAAGGTCGGCGATGTTCTGCCCGATGCGGTTGCGGTTGTTGACCCTCACCGTGAGGACTGTCCCAGCAGCTTCAAGGAAATGTCGGGTGTCGGAGTTGCTTTCAAGCTCGCATGTGCGCTTGAAGGTGATGACGGCGATATACTTATCGAAGAATACGGTGATCTTGTTGCGCTCGGCACGATAGGCGATGTTGTTACCCTTACGGGTGAAAACCGTGTTATGGTTCGCAGAGGTCTCAGACTCATAAATGAATGCCCCCGCCCCGGCATCAATGCGCTTATGGAGATTGCGGGTGTCGGCGAAAAGATTTTTTCGGCATCTACGGCGGCATTTACCGTCTGCCCGAGAATCAATGCTGCAGGCAGAATGGGTTCAGCAAATAAGGCGCTTGATTTGCTCCTCAGCGATGATGATGTTGCGGCAGAGCAGATTGCTCAGGTTATCAATGAAATGAATTCGGAGCGACAGCAGACGGAAACTTCCATTTTTTCGAGTGCAGCTGCAATGATTAATTCCGAAACGGGAATAATCAATGATAAGATTATTGTTGTTGACGGTGAAGGCTGGCATCAGGGTGTTATCGGCATTGTTGCCGCAAGAATAACCGAAAGATACGGCAGACCGTGCATTGTTATTTCCCGTGAGGGCGATACGGCAAGGGGATCGTGCCGAAGCATCGAGGGCTTTTCGATTTACGATGCGATAGAAGCTGTTTCCGATTGCCTTGATCATTTCGGCGGTCACACTCTTGCAGCGGGCCTCGGACTTAAATCGTCAAGAATCGAAGAATTCAGACACAGAATAAACGAATATGCAGCGGATAAACCGATGCCTTTTGCTCTGCAGAAAATCGATTGCCGTCTGCTTCCGACTTCAATAAGTCTTGATATGCTTTCAGCGATAAGCCTTCTTGAGCCGTTTGGCTCGGGAAATCCTCAGCCGTGCTTCGGGCTTTTCGGTGTTAAAATAGAAGAAACCGCATCCGTATCCGAAGGTAAGCATATGAGAATGGTTGTTTCCAAAAACGGTGCAAGAACGGGTGTTGTATTTTTCGGAATGCCCGAGAGAAGATTTCCTTATGAAAAGGGCGACACGGTTGACCTTGCAGTCAATCTTGACAGAAATGTTTATAACGGAGAAACAAGGGTTTCGGTTATAATAAGAGGAATCAAGCCTTCGCAGACCGACGATGAAAAGGTTCTCCGCTCAATAGAGCTTTACGATAAATTTTCAAGGCATGAAAACCTTACTGCTGAAGAAGCAGAAGCAATTCTGCCCGACAGACAGCTTCAGGTTGAGGTTTTCAAAGCGATAAAAGCAAAGCCGCTGAAGGACAAGGAATGCGAGGTTCTTTGCGTAAGACTCGGCGATGACGGCGGAAACCTTGCAAAAATAAATGCGGTTATAGATATAATGCTTGAAATGGGCATTCTTGAAGAAACATTGGAAGATACAGTATATGTTCCCGAAAATCCTCCGAAGGTAAATCTCGAGGAGTCGGAAATTATGAAGAGGTTAAGAAGTTTTCTTTGATTTGAATTGAGGAAGAGATATGAAAGACTTTAAAAAGACAAGTGTATGCAGCAGCTCTTCTCCCGAAGAATGCATGGAGCTTTTGTTTGAGCTTATCGGTGATAATTGCACCGAAAAGGAAGCGTGCGATATAAAAAGGGCATATCAGATTGCAAATGAAGCGCATGCGGGGCAGAAACGCCTTTCGGGTGAGCCTTATATTGTGCATCCTCTCAGCGTTGCGATAATCCTTGCAAGTCTCGGTATGGACGAGGCTTCAATCATTGCGGCAATTCTTCACGATACCGTTGAGGATACCAAGATGACCAACGCAGAGGTCAAGCGTGAATTCGGAGAAACGATTGCAGAGCTTGTTGAGGGTGTCACAAAAATCGGAAAGGTGCCTCTTCAGACAAAAGAAGAGCAGCAGGCGGAGAATATCCGCAAGATGCTTATTGCGATGTCGAGAGATATCCGTGTTATCATCATCAAACTTGCCGACAGACTTCACAATATGAGAACACTTATGTTCAAGCCTGAGCAAAGACGCAGGGAGATTGCACTTGAAACGATTGAAATTTATGCTCCCATTGCGCACAGACTCGGTATCCGACCCATTAAAGAAGAACTTGAAGATCTTTCTATCAGCTATCTTGACCATGTGGCATATCACGAGATTGAGGAATCCCTTGAAAAGCAGAGCAAAACCAGAAATGAATTTCTTGAAGAAACCAAAACAAGAATTGAAGACAGAATAAAATCCGTTGTCAGCGGTGCACAAGTTAACGGAAGAATCAAATCCGTTCACGGCATATACCGAAAAATGTATATGCAGAATAAGAATTTTGACCAAATTTATGATATTTACGCAGTCAGAATTATTGTTGATACCGTAATCGACTGCTATAACTGTCTCGGCGTTATTCATGATATGTTCAAGCCCATTCCGGGCAGATTCAAGGACTATATTTCAACGCCGAAGCCCAATATGTATCAGTCGCTTCATACAACCGTTATCGGTAAAGAAGGCATTCCGTTTGAGGTTCAGATAAGAACATGGGAAATGCACCATACCGCAGAATTCGGTATTGCGGCGCACTGGAAATACAAGCTCGGAATCAACGGAACGGCAAAGTTCGAGGAGCGTCTTACATGGATAAGACAGCTTCTTGAAAATCAGAGCGATGACGAAAACGTTGAGGACATTGTTTCGACAATCAAGAGTGATCTTGTTCCCGAGGAAGTTTTTGTTTTTACTCCGAAGGGCGATGTTTTCAGCCTTCCCATGGGTTCGACTGTTATTGATTTTGCTTATGCCATTCACTCTGCGGTCGGCAATAAAATGGTCGGCGCAAAAGTTGACGGCAGAATCGTACCGCTTGATTATAACGTGAAAACGGGCGAAATTATAGAGATTATGACTTCATCTCAGCAGGGTAAGGGTCCCAGCAGAGATTGGCTCAACATTGTCAAAACCAGTCAGGCGAGAAGCAAAATCCGCCAGTGGTTCAAAAAAGAGCGCAGAGATGAAAATATCGTTGAGGGTAAGGCTCAGCTTGAACGTGAATTCAAGCGTAATTTTATCCGCCTGACAGATGATGAATATGAGGAGTTTGTTCTTAAAATTGCCGAAAGACAGCATTGCAAGACTCTGGATGATTTCTATGCTGCAATCGGCTACGGCGGCGTTTCGCTTATCCGCCTTATGCCCAGAATCAAGGAGGATTACGGCAAACTCAAAAAGTCCGATGAACCCGTTATTGTAACGGCACCTGTCAAAAAGAGAACAAAGAGCAACGAGGGCGTTATCGTTGAGGGTATCGACAATTGCCTTATCAAATTCTCTCGTTGCTGCAATCCTCTTCCCGGTGACGATATAATCGGATTTATCACGAGAGGCCACGGCGTTTCAATTCATACTAAAAAGTGTACTAATGTACCGGATGATATCGGCAAGGCGGGTGAGCCTGAAAGGTGGATTACCGCTTACTGGGATACCAATGTCAAAGAAGATTTTAAATGTACTCTGCAGCTATTCTGCCTTAACAGAATCGGGCTTCTTGCGGATGTTTCAAGCCTTCTTGCAAGTATGAGAATTATGATTAATGATATCAGTACAAGAAATACAAGTGACGGCAGAGCAATCGTTATGGTCACCGTTTCGGTCAACGGCGTTGAGCATTTGAATTCGCTTGTTGCAAAAATCGATAAAATTGACGGCGTACTCAGCATCGAAAGAAGCGGCGTTTAAGAGGTAATAAAATGAGAGCAGTTATTCAGCGTGTAAACAAATCCTCCGTCAGCGTTGACGGTGAAATAAAAGGCAGTGTCGGCAAGGGCTATAACATTCTTCTCGGCGTTATGGACGGAGATACCGAAAAGCAGGCAGAGCTTCTTGCTTCAAAGGTTGCAAAGCTCCGTGTATTTGAGGATGAAGCGGGAAAGATGAATAAAAGCGTAACTGATATCGGCGGTGAAATTCTTGTTGTTTCGCAGTTTACTCTCTGTGCAGATATAAAGAAAGGCAACCGTCCTTCGTTTACCGATTCCGCACCTCCCGAAGATGCAAACCGCCTTTATGAATTCTTCTGTTCAAAGCTGCGTGAAAACGGAATTTCAAAGGTTGAAACAGGCGTTTTTGCGGCGGAAATGAAGGTAGAAATCGAAAATGACGGCCCCGTAACGATTGTTATGGATACAGATATATGGGAAAAAAGGTGAGAAAATGAAAATAACTCAGTTGTATCTCGGTCATGAGATATTCGCAAACTGTTATCTGCTCGTTGACGAAGCAACGGGGGATGCGGCGATTGTTGACCCTGCATGGTATACGGATGAATTAAAAAACACGCTTGCCGAAAACGGTGCAAATTTGAAATACATATTATTGACACACGGTCATTTTGACCATATTTTCGGAGTTTACGGACTCAAAGAGGCGACGGGTGCAAAGGTTGCAATTCATAAAAATGATGCAGGTCACCTTCTCGATGAAAGCAAGAGCCTTGCAAAGGGCAATATGCCCGAGCCGCAGAAACCGGTCGAAGCTGATCTTTTAGTTGATGAGGGTGACGTTATCACACTCGGTGAAAGTAAAATCAAGGTTATGCATACTCCGGGTCATACAATGGGCGGCGTGTGCTACATTCTTGAAGATGACAGAGTTATCATCAGCGGCGATACTCTTTTCTGCATGACCGCAGGAAGAACCGATTTTGCAGACGGCAGCGACGAGCTTATGATTCAGTCGCTCAAAAGACTTATCGCCCTTGACGGCGATTACAGAGTTCTGCCCGGTCACAACAGAGAAACAACTCTTGAAAGAGAAAGAACACGCAATTGGTATATCAGAAGGATGGTAAAATAAGTGATATTAAGAATTTTCGGTCACGATTTTCATTATGAATGCGAAAGTCTGTGCAGGGTGTATTTCCCTAACGAAAAAATTAATATAGTTTATGACGAAAGCGGGGAGGACGATAAAACCGTTATTACCCGCTGTGCACCGATTGACGGCGGAAACCATGTTGAGGTTGAAGCGGTTATCGGTGGTGAGAAGAAATCTTTGACCGCAGAAGTTTATGCCGATGAATCCGAGCTTCACGATAAAAGTGAGCTGAGAATCTGTCAGCTTATCTTTGAGGCACTTTCGGATATAACGGGCTATACTCCGCCGTGGGGCATTCAGACAGGCGTTCGCCCCTCAAAGCTGATGCTTCGCCTCATTGACGAAATGGGCGAAGAAGATGCGCTCTGCTATTTCAAAGAGGATTTGCTCGTCAGCGAAGAAAAAACCGCCCTTGCCCATACCGTTGCAAAAGCGGAAGAAAAAATAATAAATCTCTCACGGAATAATTCGTTCAGTCTTTATGTTTCGATTCCCTTCTGCCCTTCAAGATGCAGTTATTGTTCTTTTGTTTCGCATTCGATAGATAATGCGAACGCAAAAAGAATTCTTCCCGATTATCTTGAAAAGCTTGCCGAGGAAATCGAACTGACGGGAAAAATCGTATCCGAACTCGGTCTGAAACTCGAAAGCATATATTTCGGCGGCGGTACTCCGGGTGTTCTTGAAGCACCGCAGATGGACAGACTTCTCGGAGCAATCGAAAAGAGCTTTGATTTGTCAACGCTCAGGGAGTATACCGTCGAGGTCGGCAGACCGGATACCGTAACTCCCGAAAAGCTGCGTATTCTCAGGCTTCACAATGTCGGCAGAATCAGCATAAATCCTCAGACCTTCAATCAGAAAACTCTTGAGGAAATCGGCAGAAGGCATTCGGTTGAGCAGTCAGTTAAGGCATATCAGCTTGCAAAGGCATACGGTTTCGACAGTGTCAATATGGATTTGATAGCGGGTTTGCCGGGCGAAAGCTTTGAGGATTTCCGTTCAAGCGTTGATACGGCGATTTCGCTTTCTCCCGAAAACATAACAGTACATACTCTTGCTCTCAAGCGTTCGTCAAATCTCGGTACATCGGGTGCAGAGGTTACGGGAGGCAACACCGCAAAAAAGATGCTCGAATATGCATCAGAAAGGCTCGGGAAAGGCGGATATGCACCATACTATATGTATAGGCAGAGCAAATGTGTCGGCAACCTCGAAAATGTCGGCTGGTGCAAAGATGGCAAAGACTGCCTTTATAATGTCTTTATGATGGAAGAGTGCCACACCGTTATTGCCGTCGGCGCAGGTGCGGTGACAAAGCTCTGCGAGCCGGGTACAACAAACGTTGAACGCATTTTTAATTATAAATATCCTTATGAATATATTTCCGGATTTGACAAAATCATTGAACGCAAAAACGGAATAAAGAGCTTTTATTTGTCATACTAAATTTTATAGGGTGATGACAAATGGATAAAAAATTTACTTACAAAGAAATAAACAGACTTGCGCAGGAACCGGAAAAATTCGTTTCGGAATGCTCCCGTGCATACCGTCATGCGGTTGATGAGGTTGCGACTGCAATATTCAAAAATCATGCAAGAAAAATTATTATGCTTGCAGGTCCGAGTTCATCGGGCAAAACGACAACCGCAAGAGTTCTCTCCGAATCGATAAACAGGCTTGGCGGAAAGGCGTATACGGTATCTCTTGATGATTTTTATTTGCCGAGGAACGTTCAGTATCCGCTTGATGAAAACGGTAAACCCGATTTTGAATGCGTTGAGGCACTTGACCTTGATTTGCTGCATTCTTCGCTGCGCAGTATTGCACGCAACGAAAAAACAATGCTCCCTGTTTTTGATTTCAAAACGGGAATGAGAGTTGAAAATTCAAAAACCGTTGAACTGCATGAAAATGATGTTATAATTGTTGAGGGGCTTCATGCCTTGAATCCCGTTATAACCGATACTCTTGATGAAGCAAAGCTTTTCAGAATTTATATAAGCGTATCGTCAAGAGTTTATGATGACGTCGGTGAGGTTCTTCTTTCAAAACGCGATTTAAGATTTGTCAGAAGAATGCTGAGAGATTATCAGTTCCGCTCGATGCCTGTTGAACGCACCTTTGAAATCTGGGGGAGCGTCATGCGCGGTGAGGATAAATATCTCTTTCCTTTTGAAAATCTTGCGGATGTCAGAATCAATTCGTTTCATCCGTGTGAACCGTGCATTTTTTCGAAATCTGCGGTTGAACGCCTGGCTGATGTCGGCGGTGAATTCAAAGAAAATGCGGATTTGCTGCTGAGAAAGCTCAGCTTATTTAAAGATACAGATTATAATATTCTTCCCGAGGATTCCTTGCTCAGAGAATTTACGGGATAAAAAGGAGTGTGAGCCTTTTGGCTTCCGAAAAGAAACAGTCAGTCTTAAACGGCGCAATGATGCTTATGTTTGCCGTTGTGCTTGTCAAGCTTATCGGCGCATTGTTCAAAATTCCGCTGACGGATATGCTTGGCGCAACCGGCAGAGGATATTTCAACTCGGCATATGAAGTTTATACACCCATTTTTGCAATCTCAATGGCGGGTCTGCCCGTTGCGGTTTCAAGAATGGTTGCGGAAAACGTTGCCCTCAATAAGTACAGAGATGCGAGAATGGTTTTCAGGGTTTCGCAAAGAATATTTATTCTTGTCGGCATAGTCGGAACTCTTGTTCTGCTTCTTGCAGCCTATCCTTATACCGTTTTTGTTGCCGGCTCAAAGAGCCTTCCTGCGGTTTTGTGTGTCGCTCCTTCAATATTCTTCTGCTGCTATATGTCGGCTTACAGAGGTTATTACGAGGGTTTGCGCAACATGACTCCCACCGCAATTTCTCAGGTTATTGAGGCACTCGGTAAGCTTCTTATAGGGCTTGCACTTGCAAAAATCGTTATTTCCGTCGGTGTGAATCAGTATGAAGCCGGCATGCTCGCTTCGGGAAATGTTTCATCAGTTGTTTTCGGCAATACCGTAACCAGCGATACCGAGGCAAACAGCGTAATTATTCCATGGGCTGCCGCAGGAGCGGTTATGGGTGTTACGGTCGGTTCAATTGCAAGCACGGTCTTTCTTATAATTCGTCACAAACTGAAGGGTGACGGATTTACGAGAGTTCAGCTTGTCAATTCTCCGAAAGCGGCTCCTTCGGATTCGATTGCAAAGGAAATGATAAAAATTGCAATCCCCATGGTTATCAGTGCTCTTGTTCTCAACATAACAAATCTTATTGATACCGTGACCATTCAGTCAAGACTTATTTCAGCCCTTAATTCGGATTTCAATACCGTAATGCAGATGCATTCCGAAGCATTCAACGAGGCTGTAAGACTTTCAAGACTCAACATCAATGATATAAAGGAAGTTAAAAACTACCTTTGGGGCGTTTACGGAACGGCGCTTGACTTCAAAAATCTTGTTCCGACCATAACAATTCAGCTTGGCGTCAGCGCATTGCCTGCTCTTGCTGCTGCATGGGCAGTCAAGGAAAAATCATCAATTAAATCAACGGTTGAAACTGTTATAAGAATCAGCATGCTTGTTGCTCTGCCTGCAGGTATCGGTATGGCTGCTCTTTCGAAGCCTATTCTTGAGATTATTTATGCAAGAGGACTCAGCTCCGATGCTATTCCCAGCGTTGTTCCCATTCTTGCCGCTTACGGACTTGCAACTCCCGTTATGGCAATTTCCACGCCCACAACAAATATGCTTCAGGCAATCGGCAGAACGGATATTCCGGTTAAATCCGTTGTTGTCGGTGCAATTGTAAAGATTATCTGCAACTTTGTCCTTGTCGGTAATCCCAAAATCAATATTTACGGAGCAGTTGTCGGAACGGTTCTTTTCTATGTTGTAATTGTTGTTTGCAACCTGACTTCGCTTATAAAGATTTCGCAGGTGAAGGTTAACTGGAAATCCGTTTTTGTCAAACCCGCAATCTGCGCTGCTCTCTGCGGAATCACCGCTTTTGCGGCAAACGGTCTTTTAACAACTCTTTTCCCTTCCGACCCGTCACAGAGCATTATCAATATGGGAACAATTTCTGCCGTAATTTCCATAGGTCTTGCGGTAATTGTTTATGCGGTTTCTCTTCTCCTTATAAAAGGAATTGCCCGTGAAGACGTAATTGTTTTGCCAAAAGGAGAAAAAATTGCAAAAACCCTTGAAAAATACGGACTTTTAGGTTAAAATAGAATTTGCGTTCACTTGGAGTGTAAAAAAATGGTTGACTTTAAGCAAAAAAACAGTTATGATATGCAGGATTTGATTGATATAATGCGAATCCTCAGAGAACCCGGCGGATGTCCGTGGGATGCAGAGCAGACTCACGAAAGCATAAAGAAAAATCTTATCGAAGAAACCTATGAGGTTATTGAGGCTATCAATAAAAACGATAAGGAGCTTCTCTGTGAGGAACTCGGCGATTTGCTTATGCAGGTTGTTTTCCATGCTCAGATGGAAAAGGAAGTCGGTGCGTTTGAGTTTAACGATGTTACCGACGGAGTGTGCAAAAAGCTTATCGAACGCCATCCCCATGTTTTCGGTCAGGTCAGCATTTCGGGTGTTGACGATGTTCTCACCAACTGGGATGCAATTAAAAGAAAGACCAAGGGTCAGAAGACAACCACACAGTCAATGAACAGCGTACCAAGAGAGCTTCCCGCTCTTATGAGAGCAACAAAGCTTCAGAAGAAGGCGGCGGATGTCGGCTTTGATTGGAGTGACGTTTCGGGCGCTCTCGATAAGCTTGAAGAAGAAATTGCGGAACTCAGGCGGGCAATTTCAAATGAAGACTCCGTCAATATGGCGGAAGAACTCGGAGATGTTCTTTTCTCGGCTGTCAATGTTTCAAGATTTATTAAAACTGACGCAGAAGAGGCACTTACCGCTGCGAGTGATAAATTTCTCGCAAGGTTCACTAAGGTTGAGGCTCTTGCTCAGGAAAGAAATATCGACATGAAAACGTCAAGCCTTGAAGAGCTTGATTTGCTCTGGGATGAAGCAAAAGCTTCGAAAGTTTAATTTGAATATGAACGCTTTCGGGTGTTTCATAAAATAGAAAAAGAAAAAAGATTGGAGTAAGAAAAATGAATAAGACAGAACTCGTAAACGCTATCGCTAAGAACGAAGGTATCGAAAAGAAGTGCGCTGAAAAGGCAGTTAATGCTGTTGTAGCAGCTATCTCAGATGCTCTTGCAGCAGGTGAAAAGGTTCAGCTTATCGGTTTCGGTACATTTGAGGTTCGTGAGCGCGCTGAGAAGGAAGCTCGTAACCCCAGAACAGGCGAAACAATCAAGGTTGCAGCAACAAAGGTTCCCGCTTTCAAGGCTGGCGCAGCTCTTAAGGCTAAGGTTGCAAAATAATTATATTTCACATAAGGGCTGCTTTATTGCAGCCCTTGAAATTTTAGAGGGGGATTTAAATGAGACTCGATAAATATTTAAAGGTTTCCCGTATCATCAAAAGAAGAACGGTTGCAAATGATGCATGCGATGCAAAGCATGTAACTGTAAACGGAAAGGTTGCAAGAGCATCCTATGACGTTAAAGTTGGTGACATAATTGAAATTACATTCGGCTCAAACACCAGTAAATTTGAGGTACTCAATGTATCGGAACATGCAACAAAAGAGAGTGCTGCTCTCATGTTCAGACAACTGTAATAATAAAACCTCCCGAAGCATATCTTTAACTGAGATGCTAAAAGGGAGGTTTTTCTATGCCAGAGGAAAAAAAGATGAACTCGATGCCTCATAATCTTGTTCTTGAGGACAGGCGGATGCTGACCGTTTCCGGGGTTTCGGATGTTGACAGCTTTGATGAAGAAACGGTTGTTGTATTTACCGACCTTGGCGAGCTTACGATAAGGGGTGCCAATCTTCATATTAACAGACTGAGCGTTGAGGTTGGCGAGTTGACCGTTGAAGGCAATATTGCCGCTTTGATTTATTCCGATGATACTCCGAAAAACAGCGGATTTTTCAGTAAGGTGTTCCGATAAATGGATTATATTCAGGGTCTTGCCGACCAGACAGAGATATTTCTTTATGCGCTCGGATTCGGATTTCTGCTCGGAATACTTTATGATGTGTTCAGAACGCTGCGAATGATAATATCGGAGTCAAAAGGTTTCATCTTTTTTATGGATGTGCTTTATTTTGCTGTCTGCACATTTATGATATTTTGTTTTATTCTCGTTGTTGACAGCGGCAGAATCCGTGCTTATGTTGCGTTGGGGATTGTTCTAGGCTGGATAGTGTATTATTTTTCTTTCGGAGCAATTGCAATGCGTGTCAGCAGCGCCGTAACCCGTTTTTTCAGGAATGCTTTTTCAGCTTTGTTTAAGCCTTTTAAACTCCTGCTTAAAGGATTTTTGAAAAAAACACGGAAAATTGCTGATTTTTGCAAAAAAAATATAAGAAAATCCGATAAAAAAGCAAAATTTAACTTGCAAAAGTATAGAAGTATAGTGTATAATTTACTAGGTTATACTGAAAAACGAAAAAATGATGAAAAAAGGAACTGACTGATGGCTGCAGTAAAATTAAAAAACAGAAAACACAGTATCATACTCGGAGTGCTCTTTTGCGCCCTTGTGTGTTATTTTGTTGCAACCTTAATCAGTCTTCAGACTAAAGTTAACGCGGAAGAGAATGCGCTTGAAGATTTGAAAACTTCATATCAGCAGCAGCTTAATGAAAATGCCGAGCTTGAAATGATAATCGAAAACGGCAATGAATCGGATTATATCGAAAAGGTTGCCAGAGAGCAATACGGCTACGCAAAACCTGACGAAAGAGTTTATTACGACTCCTCTGCATCATAAACTGATTTTTTCAGTTTGATTATATAGATTATTTTTATAACGGAAGGATCATTTTATTTTATGCAGATTGAAGAAGGAACAATACTCAGCGGTAAGGTAACGGGTCTGACAGATTTCGGTGCATTTGTGGAGCTTGAAGGCGGAAAGACCGGAATGGTACATATTTCGGAAGTTGCATCCAACTATGTTAAAGATATTAAAGACCATCTGTCTGTCGGTCAGGAAGTGAAAACCAAGGTCATTTCAGTATCGCCCGAAGGGAAAATCAGCCTTTCAATCAAAAGACTGGAGGAGCAGCCTAAAGAGCAGCGTCCTCAAAGACCGAGGAGTGAAAGACGTCCCAATGTATGGAACGGTCAGAAGAGCAATGCTCCCGCTGAAGGCGAAAAGCAGTCCTTTGAAGATATGATGGCGAGATTCAAGCAGGTCAGCGATGAAAAGATGACCGACCTCAAAAGAGCCAGCGATTCCAAAAGAGGCAGCGGCGGATATTCCCGCAGAGGTGCAAAATAATTTGACTCAAACGGGGGCAGTGCCTCCGTTTTTTCTTAAGACGGTGAAAAATATGCGTGAAATAAATGTCAGCATTATTGAGCAGACTGTCCGTGATTTATGTATAGAAGCAAACAAGCACCTGCCTGAGGAGCTTGAAGAAAGAATTGCTTGCTGTGCGGATTGCGAATGCGGAGAACTGCCCAAAAGCATAATGAAGTCCTTGCAGGATAATATAGAAGCAGCGAAGGAGCTTGATATCCCGATATGTCAGGATACGGGAATGGCGGTTGTTTTCGCTGAAATAGGCCAGGAGATTCATCTGACAGGCGGCAGTTTTGAGCAGGCGGTCAACAAGGGTGTATCAAGAGGGTATACCGAAGGTTATCTCAGGTGCTCCGTGGTTGAAGATCCGCTCAGACGTGTTAATACCGGCGATAACACTCCTGCCGTTATTCATACAAGAATTGTTAACGGGGATAAGATTAAGATAACCGTTGCGCCTAAGGGCTTCGGAAGCGAAAATATGAGTACTCTGAGAATGTTCACCCCTTCTGCAACGAGAGAAACCGTAATTGATTATGTTGTTGAATCCGTCAGAAAGGCGGGAAGCAATCCCTGCCCTCCGATGGTACTCGGAATAGGCATCGGAGGAACTTTTGAGCAATGTGCTTTGCTTGCAAAAACCGCTCTGTGCAGAAGCGTAAGCGAAAAGAATGCCGACGAATATTATTCCTCTATGGAAGCCGAGATTCTTGAAAGGGTAAATGCCCTTGATATCGGTCCCCAGGGCTTCGGAGGGAAAACAACGGCGCTGAGCGTTGCGATTGAAGCAAGACCAACCCATATTGCAGGTCTGCCGGTTGCGGTAAATGTCGGCTGTCATGTGACACGTCATGCGGCAAAAATTATATAGACTGTGAATTTTTATGTAATTTTTTATAAAAATTATTAAAAACCCTTTATTTTTTTGTTTATATATGCTATAATAAAGCCGAAGTAAAAATACTTCAATAGCTAATAAAGGGGATGACTGTATGAAAATCACAATCACAGGACGTAAGTGCTCACCGAGAGAATCATTTAAAGAACACGCAGAGAAAAAGCTCGCCAAAATTGAGCGCTTTTTCGGCTCCGATGTGGAGGCGAAAATTACGGTAACTGTTGAAAAGTCATCACAATCGGTTGAAATCACCGTAAACAACAACGGAATGATTTTCAGAGCTCAGGAGAGAGCTGAGAATATGAACGAAGCTCTCGACAAATGTGTTGACACCCTTATCAGACAGATAAGAAAAAACAAGACCCGTATTGAAAAGAAAATGCGTGCGGGAAGCTTTGATGCCTTTGAGGATGAAGCCGATGCAATAATCGAAGAGGTCGAATATGACCTTGTAAGAAGAAAGACGGTAAATCTCAAGCCTCAGAGCGTTGACGAAGCGATTCTCCAGATGAATCTTGTTGACCATAATTTCTATGTTTTCGTTGAGGAAAGCATCGGAGAAGTTTGTGTTGTTTACAAGAGAAATGACGGAGGCTACGGTCTCATCACACCTGAGATTGAATAATAATTTATTTGTCCGAATTTAGCGGCACTCTGAATATCGGCGGGAATCGAGCTTTTCCGGTTCCCGCTTGTTTTATGGAAATAATAAGAACGGGTGAAACTCAATGAACATTAATTTTGTTATACCTTGTCTGCTCGGAATTGAATCACTCATAGCAGGCGAACTTAAGGATATGGGCGCATCGGATGTTGTTGCCGAAAACGGAAGAGTTCTTTTCAGCGGCGATGAAAACATTCTTGCCAGAGTCAATATCTGCTCCCGTTTTGCTGAAAGGGTCCAGATTCTTGTAGGTTCGTTTGAAGCGAGAAGCTTTGAGGAACTTTTTCAGGGGACAAAGGCTCTTGAATGGGAGAAATGGATAGGTTCTCTTGATGCATTCCCCGTTAAAGGTTATTCTATAAATTCCGATCTTTTCAGCACCCGTGACTGCCAGGCAATTATCAAAAAAGCGGTTGTCGAAAGGCTGAAATCAAAATATAAAATAGAATGGTTCGAAGAAACCGGACCGATACACCAGATCCAGTTTTCAATTATGAAAAACAAGGTATCGCTTCTGATTGATACCTCGGGTTACGGGCTTCATAAGAGGGGATACAGGCTTGATGCCAACGATGCGCCGATAAAAGAAACCCTTGCAGCTGCTCTCTGCAGCTTGTCGCATCTAAGACCGTATCACAAATTTTACGACCCGATGTGCGGTTCTGGAACAATTCTTGTTGAGGGTGCGATGATGGCGGCGAATATCGCTCCGGGCATTAACCGCAGTTTTTCTGCTGAGCGTTTCGGTTTTATCGACAGAAAAATCTGGGATGAAGAAAGAGAAAGAGCGAGAAGCCTTGAAAGAGAACCCAATGATTTTGAGGCGTTCGGTTCGGATATAGATGCAAAGGCAATCGAAATTGCCAAGGTTAACGCACAGAGAGCAGGGGTTGACTCGAGAATAAGCTTCAAGGTCGGCAACGTTGCATCGTTTGTGCCGTCAACGGAGAGGGGAACTCTCATCTGTAACCCTCCTTACGGCGAAAGACTGCTTGATATTTCCGAATGTGAAAAGATTTATAAAACGCTTGGCAATGTTTTTGTTCAGAAAAAAGGCTGGTCTTACAGTATTATCAGCCCCGATGAGGAGTTTGAAAAGGCTTTCGGAAGAAAAGCCGATAAGAGAAGAAAACTTTATAACGGCATGATTAAATGTCAGTTGTTTATGTATTTCAAATAATAAGGCAGAGAGGAAAAAATAAATGAAACATATTTTTATTATTAATCCTGCGGCAGGTCAGGGAAAGGCTCTTGATTTTATCAAGCCCAAAATCGAAGAGCTATGCAAAAGATATTCTCTTGAATATGAGCTTTTTATTACCAAAGAGAAGAATGACGGTCTGAATTTCGTCAGGGAAAAAGCGAAATCGGGCGAAGAACTTCGTTTTTATGCCTGCGGCGGTGACGGCACTCTCTATGAAGTTGTCAACGGCGCTTACGGCTATAAGAACGTTCAGGTTGCGGTCATCCCTCTCGGTTCGGGAAATGATTTCATCCGTCTTTTCGGAACAAAAGAAGATTACATGAACCTTGATGATGTTGTTAACGGTGTTCCCGTTGAGCTTGACCTTATCAAGTGTGACAACGAAATTGCAATCAACCAGTGTTCAATGGGCATGGATGCAGAGGTCTGCGCAATGCAGGGCAAAATTAAGAAGCTTCCGCTTGTAACGGGTGAGGGAGCATACTATATCGGCTGCCTTTATGCGCTTATGCGTAAGTTCCATAATAAGTTTACTATTAAAATCGATGATGACGAGGAGTATACAAAAGACTGTCTTTTCTGCTTCTGCGGAAATTCAAGATGGTACGGCGGCGGATTTATGGCTGCACCTCTTGCACAGCCCGATGATAATCTTCTTGACTTTGTTGTTGTTGAAGCGAGCGTAAGCAGACTTAAGCTTGCAACACTTCTTAACAAGTATAAAAGAGGCGAGCATCTTGATTGGGATATAACCAATTTCAAAAGGGGCAAGAAGCTTGTTATCCACAGCGATGCGCCTGCAGCGGTTAATGTTGACGGCGAAATCAAATATGTAACCGATACTTCTTTTGAAATCGTTGAAAAAGGAATGGTTTATGTTGTTCCCGCAAAGTCAAAGTTCCTTAAAGAAAGAGAAGAACGACTTGCAAATAAATAAAATCTACGGAAAGGCGGCAGTAACATGAGATACTGTTCATCGTGCGGAAATCATATTGATGAAAAGGCAAAAATATGCCCCGTATGCGGCGCAAAAACCGAAAAGTCGTCAGCCGGTTCATCCTTTCAGACGAAGCTTGAAGATTTTATAAATAATTTCACGAATACTGCCAATACGACTGCGGATTATTCTGTCGATGATATCAATAAAAACAGACACATGGCAATTCTTGCATATCTCGGTCTGCTTTTCCTTGTTCCGCTTCTTGCAGCAAAGGAATCTCCGTTTGCACGGTATCATACAAACCAGGGGATACTTTTGTTTATCGTTCAGGCGGTCGGAGTTGCCGCAACTCAGATTCCGTATGCCGGATGGGCGGCAGGAGCGATTGTTAATGTATTCACAACCGCTTTGCTTATCATAGGAATCATAAATGCTGTCAAAGGTGAAGCGAAAGAGCTTCCCGTAATCGGCAGATTCAGAATTTTGAATTAATTCCGGAGTGCACACGGGTGCACTCTGTCCTTTTGAGGTAAAATATGTTGAATAAAAATGAAATCAGATTCAGACCTGACGGCAAACTCATTGTTATGCAGGTCAGCGATCCTCAGGATATGAAATATGTCCGCAAGGCGATGGTCAATATGCTAAATAAGGCTTATGACAAGCTCAGACCCGATCTTGTTCTTTTTACGGGAGATAACATTCTCGGCAATCACTTGCTCGATGCACGTTTCGGCTCACGTCAGATTGCAAGCGGCAAGGCGGCAACAATGCAGATAATGAAGGAATCAATCAAACACATAACAAAGCCGCTTGACGAAAGAAAAATTCCCTTTGCAATGATTTACGGCAACCATGATGATATGAACCTTGTTACAAAGGACGAGCAGGCGGAAATTTACCGCCAAAGCCCTATGTGCCTGCCGATGAATACGAGGAACGGCAAGGTTGATTGCGATACTTATAATATTCCCGTTTTATCTTCCGACGGAGAAAGAGTTCTCTTTAATTTCTGGATGCTTGACAGCGCTTGGTATGACAAAAAAGAGGATAAATGTTATCAGGCAATAAAGCCCGAAACTGTTGAGTGGTATAAGAAAACATCGGCTGAGCTTAAAGAAAAAAACGGCGGAGTACCCGTACCCTCGCTGATGTTTGCGCATATTCCTCTGCCTCAGATTAACAATCTTATCGAGCAATGCGGTCAGAATGACATAGGAGCTGTCAAAACTCACAGAGGATGGTACAGACTCATACCCGAGGTTGCAAGAGGCTCTATGGGTGAGCTTCCGAGCATTATTGAGGATGACGGCGGAATTTTTGAAGCTGCTCTCGAATGCGGCGATGTCAAGGGTATTGTTTCGGGTCACGACCACACAAATTGCTTTGAAGGCAAATATAAAGGCATTGACTTTATTCAGACCTCTTGTGCCTCTTTCAGATGCTACGGCGGCAAAACAAGGGGTGTAAGAATCTTTGAATTCGACGAAAGAGCCCCCGAAGAATATATTACCTATTTCTTCAACTATGACGAGCTTTGCGGCAGGGGAGTTGCGGCAAAAGCACGCTATTTCTGGGATGCCGATGAGCTTGAAAAGAAAAAGTACACGGCTATTGCAGGTGCGGCAACGGCTGCGACTGTTGCAGCGGGTGTTGCAAGAGCGGTAATCAAGAAAAAATAACGGTGTGAAAGAAAAAATAAATCAAAAACTTAAACATTACGTTAACATTTAACTGTATAATAAATCCATCAATGTTTCGGTTGGTGATAAAAATGAAAAATCCTATAAAGAAATTAACAGCCGTTTTAATGGCGCTGATTATTGCGGTTTCGGCAGGAATTCCCGTTTTTGCTCAGGAAGAAACCGAACCCGTTGAAGAAGAAACAGTTGCAACGCTGTCGCTTTGCTCTTGCGTTTATCTGTGGCCTGTTTCGGGGCATACATGGATTTACGTTGAAAACAACTCAGATAAGCCAATAAAGGTCGGTCACTATGAGGTGCCGGTCGGTCAGGGCGTTTCGGTAGGCGCGTTTTCTTTTTCCGTATATGACGGCTGGGGGATTTATTATAATATCGAAGCCTATAAAGAAAATACTAAAGGACGTATGAATAAGGTTTGGTCGATTTCGGAGGAGCTTGATGCTGCCGAACTTGAAAAACTGACGCACAGCCTTATAAATTATCCTAATTATTGGGGCGTTGTTGCAAACTGCGCAACCTTCTCGTTCTCCATGTGGGATTCGGTTACCGGCGATGACTTCTTCTCGCTTCTGATTCCCGCAATTTCCGAGATAATGATTATTCTCGGCGGCGGAAAAAGAGGAGTTCTTGATATGTACTGCCCTTCGAGAGAGCAGATTTTCAGGCAGAAGGGCTTCGGCGAAAACGCACATCTTGAACCTGCAAGCGATTATTCGATAAGCTGAGAAAGGAGAATTTGTTTTGTCAAAAGAAAAGAGATTTGAAAAGGTGTATTCACAAGGTGCGCTCGAAACGATGGAGATTTGGGTTGACAGAGAAACAGGCGTGAACTATCTGTTCCGTCAGATTGGACACGCAGGTGGATTAACACCGCTTCTTGACCGTGACGGAAAACCTGTTGTGACACCGATATATGATTAACGTTTGATTGGCGGGGGCGTTGCTCCCGCCGTTTTTTTGTAACTGATTTGTGATTATTTGTAACTTGAAATGAGATGCTCATTATTCTACAATATAATTAGAATAAGGAAAATACAAGTAAAAGCGGAGGTATAAAAATGAGAGGATTTATTTCTGTTATGGTTATTGTCACGCTGCTGTTTTCTGTAATTACGGGTTGCAAAAACGAAGCTGAAAATGAAACGACAACATCGGCGGTTGCAACTCAGATTCAGACTGAAAAGGAAACAGAAACCGAAATTTCTTCAACAGAAGAGGAAACAACGGAAAAACCTATTGTGTACGTTAAAAGCGAAAAAATAAAAATTGAAAATGAAAAATATCGTTTTACTGTTCAAAAAACAGATTTTGAAAAGTATTATTCAGAAGAATTGTTGATGGATATAACACATCTTGTCCCGATGTTATACGGTTATGATGATTATTATAATTGGAACGGAACACCCAATGAGGTTATCAATGATGCCTTGTGGTGTATGCAGGCATCAAGAAATAATTGGTTCTTTGAACGATATGATTCGGATACCGTTCAGTGGAAAGCAGCATACAATGAAATGCAAAAGAATCCTTATAGTATATCGGATGATTTCGTTATAACCGATATAGAAAGCATCAATAATTATTTAGAAGACAGATTTGGTCCGCAAGTGAGAAAATTTAAAGCATCTGATTTTGATACATATAATGAAGTTAAGATTAGTGACGGTTCAATAACAGAAGAGTTTGATTTGTTTTCTTACCGATACACGTATCTTCCCGAATGCGGACTTGTTGCGTGTTTTATGTTTGAAACAACCGGATTTGAGTCAAATGCGGCTTATATATACGATATACAGACCGTTGACGGAGCATATGTTGTCAAGGCTGTTTCCGGTTCGGAAAACTATCTTGAAAAATCGGATACATTTGAGGATATTCAAGCGAGTTCACTTAAACAGTTAAATTCTTATACGCAAGAATATCTCAGAGATTTCACGATGACGGTTGCTTATGATGACAACGGTAATTTATACATGAAAAGCGTAAAATCAAAATATGTTTTAGCAGAAAATGTAAAAAACAATTATAAAGTAGTTACGGACGGTTCTCCGATAGAGCTCAGAAGCACAGAGCTGTTTTCAAAAAGAGATACAGTGGTTGAAACGATTCCGAACGGCGCAGAAATATTTGTGACTGACAACAGCGGATATAAAGCCCGGGTTATTTCAGGAGAATATTACGGTTATATTGAAAAGAAATATTTAACTCCGATTGAATAACAGTTAACCCCCGAAAAGGTTTTATCCTTCTCGGGGGTCGTTCTTTATAATATTACATTATATATTAAAGAGTTGTGAGGGTTTCCATAACGTAGTTGCCGAAATCCTCGCAGGTTGCGCCGTCTGCACGTCCTGTAATCTTAAGCTTCTTTTCTTCGTACATGCAGATGTCGAGCGCTCTTTCAAGCTTGTCTGCTTCAGCCTGCTTGCCGATGTGTGAAAGAAGCATAACCGCTGCACGGAGCATTGAGCAGGGGTCTGCATACTGTCCTCTGCCTTCTCTCATCATTCTGGGAGCTGAGCCGTGGATAGCTTCAAACATTGCGTATTTCTTGCCGATATTTGCGCTGCCTGCAGTACCTACGCCGCCCTGGAATTCAGCAGCTTCGTCTGTGATGATATCACCGTAAGGTTGGGAAGAACGAAAACCTTGAAGTCTGTTCTTCTTTTCTTGTCGATAAGCTTTGCAGTTGTGATATCGATATACCATTCGTCGGTTGTGATTTCAGGATATTCCTTGCCGACTTCTTTGCAGAGGTTGAGGAATTTACCGTCAGTTGTCTTGATGACATTTGCCTTCTGAATGATTGAAACTCTGTCCTTCTTGTTTCTTCTTGCATAGTCGTAAGCAAGTCTTGCGATTCTCTGGGTACCCTCTGTTGTTGTAACAACAAAGTCCATTGCAAGGTCGTCTGTAACGTTGATACCCTTTGAGCCGACTGCATATGCTCCCTCTGTGTTCTCACGGAAGAATGTCCAGTCAATGCCTTCTTCGGGAACCTTAACGGGGCGAAGGTTTGCAAAAAGGTCAAGAGCCTTTCTCATTGCAACGTTTGCGCTTTCAATGTTGGGCCAGGGGTCGCCTGCCTGGGGAGTGGTTGTGGGTCCCTTGAGGATAACGGGGCATTTCTTGAGTTCTTCAAGAACATCGTCGGGAATAGCCTTGTTGACTGCAACGCGGTTTTCAATGGTAAGACCGTCGATTGTCTTGAACTCAATTTTGCCAGCCTCTACATCTTCTTTAAGAAGAAATTCGAGTACTCTTGCGGCTTCGTTTGTGATGATGGGGCCGATGCCGTCGCCGCCGCAAACGCCGATTGTGAGCTTGTCGAGAGTTGAATAGTCAATAAAATCGCCCTGCTGCTTGATTGCTTCGCTTCTTGCATCCTGTTCTCTGATAAGAGCTTCAAACTTTTCAACAGCAGCTTTAATCTGTACTTCTGTCATTTTTATTTCTCCTTATTTGCCGATATTTTTAGTGTAATTGAGCAGTCCGCCGTCAAGAATCATAGCAGTCTGTCTGTCCGAATAGTCATATGCAAGCTCGTACTTTTCACCCTTCGTGAGGTTTTCAAGAACAACCTTTGAGCCGTTCTTTATGTTTTCACGGATGTTCTTGAGTGCGAGCATATCATCAGTGTCAATCTTGTCGTAGTCGTCGGGATTTGCGAATGTGAAGGGCATAATGCCTGCGTTGATGAGGTTAGCGCAATGGATTCTTGCGAATGACTTTGCGATAACTGCTTTGATTCCGAGGTAAAGGGGAACGAGTGCTGCATGTTCTCTCGATGAACCCTGGCCGTAGTTTGCACCGCCGATGATGAATCCTTTTCCTGCTGCTTTGCAACGCTCTGCGAAGTGTTCGTCGCACTGCTTGAAGCAGAAGTTTGAAAGGAAGGGGATGTTTGAACGGTAGGGGAGAATCTTTGCGCCTGCGGGCATAATGTGGTCGGTTGTGATGTTATCGCCAACTTTGAGAATTGCAGGTGCTTCGATATCATCGGGGAGTTCAATGCTTGTGGGGAAGGGCTTGATGTTGGGACCGTACTTGATTTCAACGCTGTCAGCTTCTTCAACAGAAGCGGGATGCTCAATCATATTGTCGTTGATAATGAAACGCTCGGGCATATTGATTTCGGGCATTTCACCGAGTGTTCTCGGGTCTGTGAGATGGCCCGTGATAGCTGATGCTGCCGCAACTTCGGGGCTTACGAGATAAATTCCCGCATCTGCAGTACCCGAACGACCCTCGAAGTTTCTGTTGAAAGTACGGAGTGAAACGCCCTTCGACTGGGGTGATTGACCCATACCGATGCAGGGGCCGCAGGAACATTCAAGAAGTCTTGCGCCTGCGCAAAGAATGTCTGAAAGTGCGCCGTTGAGCGAAAGCATATTGAGAACCTGCATTGAACCCGGTGAAATTGTAAGGCTTACGTTGGGAGCAACCTTCTTGCCCTTGAGTATAGCCGCAACCTTGAGAAGGTCGAGAAGTGACGAGTTTGTGCATGAACCGATGCAGACCTGGCTGATTTCGATGTTGCCGATTTCTTCAACTGTCTTGACGTTATCGGGCATATGAGGCATAGCTGCCATGGGTGCAAGCTTGCAAAGGTCGATATCTATAATTTCATCGTATTCCGCATCAGCATCGGGGAGAAGCTCTGTCCAGTCTTCTTCTCTGCCCTGTGCCTTGAGGAACGCTTTTGTTGTTTCGTCTGAGGGGAATACGGATGTTGTTGCGCCGAGTTCCGCACCCATATTTGTGATGGTTGCTCTTTCGGGAACGGAAAGAGTTTTAACACCTTCGCCGCCGTATTCGATGATTTTGCCGACGCCGCCCTTGACGCTCATAATTCTGAGTACTTCAAGGATGATATCCTTTGCGCCGACCCAGGGTGAAAGCTTACCCGAAAGACGGACAAGTGTCATCTTGGGCATGGTTGTATAATATGTGCCGCCGCCCATTGCAACAGCAACGTCGAGTCCGCCTGCACCGATTGCAAGCATACCGATACCGCCGCCCGTGGGAGTGTGGCTGTCTGAACCGATAAGAGTTTTGCCGGGCTTGCCGAAGCGTTCAAGGTGAAGCTGATGGCAGATGCCGTTGCCGGGCTTTGAGAAAAGAAGACCTCTTTTCTTTGCAACGCTCTGAATGAATCTGTGGTCATCAGCGTTTTCAAAGCCGTTCTGAAGAGTGTTGTGGTCAATATATGAAACCGAAAGTTCCGTGCGAACTCTTTCAACGCCCATTGCCTCAAATTCAAGATACGCCATTGTACCTGTTGCATCCTGAGTGAGAGTCTGGTCAATCTTAAGACCGATTTCGGTTCCGGGTATCATTTCTCCGCTGACAAGATGGCTCTTTATCAGCTTTTGACCTATTGTCATTCCCATTAATAAATCCTCCTGACTGATTAAAACAATACGGATAAATTATATTGCAATTCGGTCTGCTAAGTCAAGAGCAAAAGCGACATAATATAATATTTTTTTATTATAATTATTGATTTTATTATACAATTGATATAGAATATATAATGTTGAAAGGAGAAGTGAACTATGTACAAGATTCTTAGTTATGTTTTTGCGGCAGTTATTGCTGTTACATCATTTCTTGGCATTCCCGTTTATGAAGAAGAAACAGGAACAAGCATCATTGCGGCAGAGCTATTTGAAAACGGTGCGTTCATAAACGGAGAAATTGGAATTGGTTTTGATAAGCAATCTGTTAATACAGTTGAAATCGAGCTTGAGTCTTCTGCACCAGCAGAAGTGAAGATTTATAACGGTGACGAGCTGATATATCAGCGTTCATCAAGTGACATATACCGTTTTTGTGCATTCAGAACGGTCGAAACCGATGCGCTTACTCTTGAAATCAGCGGAGGAGTAAATGTTAAATCGGTAACCGTGAGTCTAAAACAATCGGATAATAAAGATTTCAGAGTAACATCATATTTTGTTTCGCAATATGTTTCAGAGGAAAATGCAATTGCTCCTGAGGTTTTTGAGGTTGTTACCGACGCAATCCTTTTCGGCTGCGTAACCTTTGATGAAAATGCTGAAATGACCGTTAATAAAGATTTACTTGAACCGTCACTTGCAAATCTCCGCAATGCAATCGGAGATAAGGATGTCAATGTATACATAAACATTCTAGGTCCCGGAAGTGACGGCGGAATAGATGACTGGTATGAGCAGATGGATAATCAGGCCGAAAAGCATTCTAAGGTGTTCAAAACCAAAAAGCTTGAAGGTAAGATTGCCGCACTTTTGGATGAGTATAAACTTGACGGTATTTTCTTTGACTATGAATATCCGATTGATATGAAATATTGGAGCGATTTCAGCAGATTCCTTGTTCGCCTTGATAAAGCGACAGATAAAAAAATCGGACTTGCCGTTGCTCATTGGGATATAGGTCTTAGCTATTCGGCAATGAAAGCTGTCGACATGGTCGAGGTAATGCAGTACGATCTGTTTGATGATACCGGAAATCATTCTTCGTTTACTTCGGCTGTTGACGGATTTAATGCGGTACGCGATTATCTTCTCCCGAGAGAAAAAGCTGACCTGGGAGTGCCTTTTTACGGAAGACCCGCAAACGCAGGAGCTTATTGGTATAACTATAACGAATATGCCGATAAAATTAATACAAACGACTATGCCGAAACCGAACAGGGCGGAACATATTTTAATTCATGGCAGACAATTTATGATAAAACCGCATACGCAATCAGCAGAGGACTTGGCGGTATGATGGTCTGGCATTATTCGTGTGATGTTGATTTTAAAAGCGACATCTCACTTTTTGCTGCAATGGATGATTGTATAAAAGACAGAATAAAATGAAATACAAACGGATAGCTTGTGATATTAAATATAATTGTATAATACCATAGGGAGGCGACTGTAAGTTGTCTCCCTAAAAATTTTAATATTCAGCATTTAGTTCAACAAGGAATGAAGCGCCCAATCATGAAACACACGGAAGGGTTGAGAAGTTGGCGAAAAAAGTTCAAAAAAAGTGTTGACAAAACGGAAAGGATTTGATATTATAGTCGAGCGCTCTGAAAAACAGAGCAGCGAACGCACCTTGAAAATTAAACAAC
>JAFQRF010000050.1 GCA_017410195.1 Clostridia bacterium
CAACAATAAAGTTGCACTTGCTGCTTAACTAAGCAGCCGTCTCTGTGCGGAGGACTGCGGCCGCATAAGAGGCGTCGATGAGCAGTGAACGTGAACGGGTAACGGCGGATAGCCCGTCATGCATAATCTGTCTACCAAGCACCGAAGCCTGCCCTTCGGCGTCGGTGTAAGGGAATGTTAAAAGACGGGATACACTCGTAGAAAGTCCCTGCAAGGGTTTTTCGGACGCGGTTTCGATTACCGCCATCTCCACCAGGACATTATCTTGCTTCAATGCAAGATAATGTCAATAAAATCCGTTTTTTCAAACGGATGAAACAGCTTCGCTATGAAAATTATAAATAATAACACGCATAAAACCAAAAAGGAGGAAAAAAGATGAAAAAGAGAAGCGCAAATCTTCCGGTTATCGGCGTTGCTGCAGTCGCTGTATGTCTTGTGGCGGTCGCAACAACACTCGTTCTTAAGGCGAGAGTTGATATGCCCCCGGCAGAGAATACCGAACTCACTCAGAGCATCGGCAACAATTATTACTTCCCCGAAACAGAGCCTCAGACGGTTCAGCAGACGGTCGGTTCCATTTTTGACCTCACAACTCAGGTTATAACCGATACATATGTACCCACTCAGGCTCCGACTTCACCGAATAAACCCACTCAGGCAACCAAGCCTCAGACAACAAAACCTGCGGCAACTCAGCCTCAGACTCAGGCAACCAAGCCTGCTGAAACAGAGCCGACTACCGAAGAGGTGACAGTTCCTCAGATTCAGGCAGGAGCAAATACCGGTTCTGCGGTTACTCCGAGCGGAAATCTTCCTCAGGATATGTCTTTTGCAGGTCTGAGCCTTATGGGCTATGATGTAATCGGTCAGAAGGCATACATATATAATGATGATAAAGACCCTGAATGCTTCCAGAAGAATTTCGGATATAACCCTCTTTATGACTGGGGCGCTCAGTTTATCGATTTCAGCATTGAAACAACAAAGCTTGATTTCAACTATGATAACAAGCAGTACAGAATCCAGCTCTGGAAGGGTCAGTATATTTCCGGTTCAATCGGTACTGTCGGCGGTGAAATCGGTGTTTACACCAGACCCAAGGGTTCAATCGGTGAGCATTATAACTGCGCAACCGAAGATGATTGGCTTAAGATGGAAATGACGGTTTACTGGGATGAATTTGATAACGGCGAATATCTTCCTCAGTTTACAAGAAACTATAACGATTTCTGGTGGGCAACCGGATTTGTTGACGGTCAGCTTAAGGACCGTAAGGACTCCAACACTCTCCGTGTTCTCGGAAGAATCACCTTTGAAAGCGAAGAACAGGCAGCTGCTTTTGATGAAGCTATGTCAAAGAAGGGCTTCACAAAGGTTGAAGAATTCTCACCTTATGAGATTGATACCTACAAGCGTTACGGCAAGGATGTTATTTTCCTTTGGCAGAACATCAGATAACAAAACCTTAAGGGTTTAATATAATATTATCCGGGCGATGCCCGAAGGAGGAATTTGCAATGAACAAGTTTAACTTATCTAAGCAAAAGATACTTATTCTGGCTATCAGTGCAATCGTTGTAATCGGCGGTGCGGTAGCAGCCGTTGCTATCTTCAGAAATACCGATAAGGCAAAGGAAGATACAACAACCTCGGCAACCGTTCAGCAGTATGTTGAAGAAACTTATTTTGCCGATGTTCCCGTTTTTGTTACAGACGAAGACAACTCAACCGTAACAGACCCCTCGGGAAATGCTCTCACAACAATGAAGAGAGTTGTCCAGACAACAAGAAGAGTTGCCAATAACAAAGCAACAACCAAGAAGCCTGCCGCAAATGCAGGCAAGAACCCCAACGCAGGCGGTGCAAACAATGCAACAACCAAGCACCCCAATCAGGAAGACAAGCTTGTTGATAATGTAATCGGTGAGGGCGGAAGCCAGTTCGCAGGCTACAGATATAATTCTGCAGGTGACTTCTACTACACAGACGATAAGGACTGCTGGCAGAAGAATGCGGGCTACAACGAAGTTTACGATAATATGGCTCCCGCAACCGGCATGTTCATCGACCAGGTTCGTATCCGTTTCAATTACGGCGGTAAGGACTGGATGATTCAGTTCTGGAAGGGTCAGTACGGCTTCCTTCTTGTCGGCGCCGAAATCGGTGTTTATACCGCTCCCGGCGGAACATATAAGGGCGACACAAGCGGTGTTAACCACTATAACTGTGCAGACCAGGAAGACTGGCTCAATATGCAGCTTGACTGCTACTGGAGCGAAAACAACAACGGTCACTACAAGAAGATTTTCACAAGAGAATACGGTAAGTACTGGTGGGCAACGGGCTTCGTTAAGGGTCAGCTCACAAAGTACACAATCCCCAAGACCGAGCTTAAGGTTAAAGGCAGAATTACATTCAAGTCAACCGAAATGGCAAACCTCTTTGTTTACGGTCTCAGAGATTCGGGCTTTGTAAGAGCTGCAGGCTCAGGTCAGCTTGTTGATGACTCCTACTATCAGAGCGGTGCTGATGTATGGGTTCTCTGGTCAACTATTTATCACGACTGCTTTGTTAAGCAGGACGGCGGAAACGAGCCTGCCGCAACAACCAAGGCTCCCGCAACAACCAAAGCCCCCGCTACAACCAAAGTCCCCGCTACAACAGTTAAGGCTACCGAGCCTACAACGGTTAAAGCAACAGAGCCCACAACCGTTAAGCCCACAGAGCCTATAACAGAAGAAACAACTGTTGAACCCGTTAAAGAAGACAACAAGTCTGAGGAAAACAAGGCGAACGAAAATGCTGAGAACAAAGGCGAAAACGCTGCTTCTTAAGCTTTCGAATCCCTGATATTTCAGGAAAAATCGACCCGATTATGCAATTTGCACATATTTAATTAAGAACTTTTTAATTTTTATACGAAGAAAATATTAAAAAGTGTTGACAAAACGGTTACAATATGTTACTATTAGGTAACAATTGTTGCTCTTGCAATAAAATTTGAAAGGAATGGTTCAAAATGAAGAAAGTACTTGCACTTGCACTCGCACTCGTTATGGCTCTCTCAATGGGCGCTATGGCATTCGCAGCAGAAGCTACTCCCGCTGATGCAACAGCTAACAACAACATGTGCCCCAACTGCGGCAGATGGTTCTACAGCGAAAAAGAGTACAACAACCACCTCACACTTTGCGACATCAAAGTATGTGACAAGTGTGGCGAAGACTTCGCAAGCGAAGCTGAATACAACAAGCACGTTGCAGCTTGCACAGTAGGTGACACAAAGGATTACGTTAACCTTACAGTTAAGGACATCCTTGAAATGATCATCGACATCGCTAAGTCATCAATGAGCCAGTGGGATTCAATCGAGAGCGTTATCATCCGTATCATCGATTTCGTTGAAAACATGGGCGGTCTCGTATCAGAAGCAGACGTTAACGGCGCTATCGCTGAGCTCGAAGGCTTCAACATCCCCGGCATCGACGGTCTCCTTGATGCTCTCAAGGCAAAGATCAAGGCTATGTATGCAGGCGAAACAGCTACAACAGTTGTTGAAACAACTGCAGCTGCTCCCGCAGACACAGGTTCAGCATCAGTAGGTATCGCTGTATTCGCAGCTGTTTCAGTTGCAGCAGCAGCAGCTTACGTTTGCACAAAGAAGAACTAATTAAAGTTCGCAATCGTTTATTTGATTGAATTAGCGCAAGAATTTAATTAAATAACCATGGCGGCGTATCCGAAAGGGTGCGCCGCTTTTTGCTTCATCCGATGCTGAAAATATATCCGGAAAACCTAACAAACTTAAAAACTTTACAATATTATAAAAAAACAGATGAAAAATCGGCAAATATATGATATATTAAATTTGAACGATGCAAATAATATCAGCAGGTACGGCTATATCTGCATTAAAGTTATGATATTACACTTTAAGGTGAGTTTATGGAATTTTATGAAAACAAACAAGAGCCTGAAAAGGCGGTGCTTATTGCTGTAGATACGGGCGATTATGACTGCGAGTCTTCGCTTGACGAGCTTGAGGAGCTTGCGAAAACCGCAGGCGCCGAGGTTGTCGGCAGATTATGGCAGAAAAGGGATAAGCCCGATTCCGCAACCTTTCTCGGCAGCGGCAGACTTGAAGAGCTTGCCGAATTCTGCGAGAACAATGAGGTTGACCTTGTTATTGCGGACAGTGAGCTTTCTCCTGCACAGCTTCGCAACATTGAAAAAGCAACCAAAATCAGAGTAATTGACAGAACAACGCTGATTCTTGATATATTTGCCGAAAGAGCGAGGAGCAATGAAGGTAAGCTTCAGGTTGAGCTTGCTCAGCTTCGCTATTCTTTGCCGAGGCTTACGGGTCAGGGCGTAAAGCTTTCAAGGCTTGGCGGCGGTATCGGTACGAGAGGTCCGGGCGAAACAAAGCTCGAATCCGATAAACGTCACATAAGAAGACGAATCAAATCCCTTGAAGAAGAATTTGAAGCGCTCGAAAAGAGAAGAGGTCTTGCAAGAGCAAGGCGTGAAAAGGACGGCGTTGAAACCGTTGTTATCGTTGGCTATACCAATGCGGGAAAGTCAACTCTTATGAACGCACTCACTCAGGCGGGTGTGCTTGCGCAGGACAAGCTTTTTGCAACTCTTGATCCGACTTCAAGAGCATTAACCCTGCCTGACGGCAGAAAGGTTATGCTGATTGATACCGTTGGCTTTATCCGCAGACTTCCGCATCATCTTGTTGAGGCTTTCAAGTCAACTCTTGAAGAAGCGGCATGCGCAAAGGTTATTCTCAACGTCTGTGATGCATCAGACCCCGAATGCTCGGAGCATATCAAGGTCACAAACGAGCTTCTTGATGAACTCGGATACTCGGGCAAGCCTGTTATTCCAGTTTTCAACAAGTGCGATTTGCCTGAAGCAAAAGAGAATATTCTTTTTGAGCCTAATTCGGTTATGATTTCCGCACTCGAAGAAAAAGGCTTTGATACTCTTCTCAATGCGATTGCAAAGGCGCTGCCGCCGACAAGGGCAAAGGTGAAAATGCTTATCCCTTATTCCGACGGCGGTGCGGCGGCTGTTATTCGCAAGGACAGTATTATTAATTTTGAAGAATACAGGGCGGAGGGACTGTTTTTCGATCTTGTTGCAGATGTCGCAATGATTGACAGATATAAGGATTACTGTGTGTGATTATTCAAAAAATGTCACAAATTATTAAAACTTTCGGGTATTGACAACGGGTTTGTCTTGCATTATAATAGAACTACGGCTGTTCGTATCGGCCGTGGTTATCCTTGTTACATATAAGGAAATAAATTTAGGGGGACAAAAAAATGGATTTTTTAGGTACACTTTTAGGCGAGATTGATACAAGCGGAGCTCAGGAACTCATCCTTGCTTTCTTTAAGTATCTCTCCGAGTTTGACATCAAAGAGATTAACTTTGACTATCTCGGTCAGCTTCTCACTCTTATTGCTCCTATCTGGAATCCCATTTGGGCAATGGTTAACGAGTGGCTCGGAGACGTATTCGGTTTCTAAAAAACATTTTTTGAACCTGCGGAATTCCGCAGGTTCTTTTTTGCAGTTTTTGCGGTCTTGAATATTTTATATATTTATGATATATTTAAATTGTTATGTCGAAATATGATTTCAGGAGGAAATAATTATGTGTAACTGCAGCTGTCAAGGTCCGAAAAGCGACCTCTCATTGCTTGACGATGTGCTGAAGGAATACGGCGGTTCATCGGGTAATCTTATCACTATTCTCCAGAAGGCGCAGAATATCTACGGATATCTGCCCAAGGATGTTATGTATTGCATTGCGGAGAAGGTCGGCGTTGCGCCTGCTGATGTTATGGGTGTTGCAACCTTCTATTCGCAGTTCAGACTTACCCCTATCGGTAAATATCTTATTATGGCTTGCCAGGGTACGGCTTGTCACGTCAACGGAAGCGAAAGAGTGACTGCCGCAATCTCCGAATATCTCGGAATCGGTAACGGAGAAACAACTGCTGACGGGCTTTTCACTCTTGAGAATGTTGCGTGCCTCGGATGCTGCTCGCTTGCACCCGTTATTATGATAAACGGCGAGGCTTACGGTAATCTCACTCCCGATTCGGCGGTTGCGGTTATCAAAGGCATTCAGGAAAAGGAGGGCAAATAATGCGTATAGTTATCGGCGAAGGCTCCTGCGGTATTGCGGCAGGTGCGGCGAAGGTGCATAAGGCGATTGAAGCTCTTATGACCGAAAACGAAAGTTTTACTCTCGGCAGCACGGGCTGTATCGGCATGTGCTTCCTTGAACCCATTGTTGACCTTTATGACGGAAAAATTCTTATCAAGCGTCTTGTTAAAGTCACCGCAGACGATGCAGCGGTTATTGTTGAAGCGGCAAGAAGCGGCGATCTTTCGGGCGTTGAAAAGCTTGTTATATCGGCAGAGGACGAAGAATTCCTCAACCGCCAGACGAGAATTGCACTGCGTCATTGCGGTCTTATCGACCCCGTGTCGCTTGACGATTACAGAAATGCAGACGGCTATCAGGCTCTTGAAAAAGCTCTCAAAACTATGACTCCCGAGCAGGTTATCGAAGAAATCAAAGTTTCGGGTCTTGCGGGCAGAGGCGGTGCAGGCTTCCCGACTTGGTTCAAGTGGAATGCGGCACGTCAGAGCGTCGGCGAGAGAAAATATCTTATCTGCAATGCCGACGAGGGTGACCCCGGCGCATTCATGGACAGAGCGGTTATCGAATCCGACCCTCACAGCCTTATCGAAGGTATGCTTATCGGCGCGTATGCAATCGGTGCTTGCGAAATGATAGTTTATGTCCGTGCGGAATATCCTCTTGCAATCACAAACCTTGAAATTGCAATCGATGCCGCAAGAAAAGCAAATCTTCTCGGTGAAAACATTCTCGGTACGGGATTTTCTTGCGATATGAGAATCAAGGCAGGTGCGGGCGCATTCGTCTGCGGCGAAGAAACAGCACTTATCGAATCGCTTGAAGGCAAGAGAGGTATGCCCAGACTCAAGCCTCCCTTCCCTGCGCAGAAAGGCTATATGGATGAGCCTTCAAATATCAACAACGTTGAAACATTTGCGAACGTTTCGTGGATTATAAATAACGGCGGCGAGGCATTTGCTGCTATGGGTACCGAAAACAGCAAGGGTACAAAGGTTTTTGCTCTCACCGGTAAAATCCGCAAGGGCGGTCTTGTTGAAATTCCCATGGGTAAAACTCTGCGCGATGTCATCTACGGCATCGGCGGAGGAATACGTGACAACAAAGAATTCAAGGCTGTTCAGATGGGCGGACCTTCAGGAGGATGCATTCCTGCGGATTTGCTTGATACAGTTATCGACTACAAGGCGCTTGCCGCGACTGGCGCAATTATGGGCTCGGGCGGTATGGTTGTTATGGACGAAAGCACGTGTATGGTCGGTATGGCGAAATTCTTCCTTGATTTCACAGCTCTCGAATCCTGCGGAAAGTGCGTTCATTGCCGTATCGGCACCGCAAGAATGCAGGAAATTCTCACCCGTATCGTCAAGGGCGAGGGCAAGGAAGGCGATATCGAGCTTCTCGAGGAGCTTTGCGATGCAGTCAAAGACGGTGCGCTCTGCGGTCTCGGTCAGACTGCTCCCAACCCCGTACTCACAACCATCAGATACTTCCGCAACGAATATGAAGCACATATCCGAGAGAAGAAATGCCCTGCCAAGGAGTGCGTTGACCTTCTCACATATTCGATTGATGCCGATAAGTGCAAGGGCTGTACTCTTTGCGCAAAGAAATGCCCTGCAAAGGCAATCAGCGGCGAAGTTAAGAAGGCGCATATCATTGATGAAAACATCTGCATCCGCTGCGGTCAGTGCGTAAGCTCGTGCCGTTTCGGTGCAATTATCGTAGAATAAGGAGGCGGCAGAATGGAACAGATTAAAATTATAATCAACGGCAAGGAATGCGTTGGTAACAAGGGTGAAACCGTTCTCAACATTGCCGCAAACAACGGAATAGAAATTCCCAATCTCTGCTATAACGGTCAGCTCAAGCTTTACGGTGCGTGCGGACTTTGCCTTGTTGAGGCTAAGGGCATGCCGAAGCTCATGCGAGCATGTGCAACCGTTGCTCAGGACGGAGCGGTTTACAGCACACAGACTCCGAGAGTTGTCAAAGCAAGAAAAATCGCACTCGAGCTTATCATGAGTGACCACGAGGGCGACTGCGTTGCTCCCTGCTCGCTCAATTGCCCCGCACACACCGATATTCAGGGTTATCTCAAAGCTATTGCAAACGGTGATGACAGAGAAGCCGTGCGCATTATAAAAGAAAAAATTCCCATTCCCGCATCAATCGGCAGAGTTTGTCCCCATCCCTGCGAATCGCATTGCAGAAGACGTTTGGTTGAAGAACCTCTTTCGGTTGCCTATCTCAAGGCTTTTGCTGCGGATAATGACCTCGCATCCGAAAATCCCTTCACCGCTGTCTGTGAAGAAGCAAGCGGAAAGAAAGTTGCGATTATCGGCGGCGGTCCTGCAGGTCTGACTGCGGCTTATTATCTCAGACTTTCGGGTCACGATGTAACAATTTACGAAGCTATGCCAGAAATGGGCGGCATGCTCCGCTACGGTATTCCCGAATACCGACTTCCCAAGGCAGTCCTTGCAAAGGAAGTTGATGCAATCGCAAAGCTCGGCGTTGAGATGAAAAACAATGTCAAAGTCGGTAATGATATTTCTTTTGAAGAAATCAAAAACAGTGCCGATGCCGTGCTTGTTACCGTCGGTGCATGGAAGGGCAGCAGCATGAGATGCAAGGGTGAGGAGCTTGAAGGCGTTCTCAGCGGCATTGATTTCCTCCGCGAAGTCAACATGGGCAACATCCCCGATATCGGCAAGAATGTTGCCGTTGTCGGCGGCGGTAACACCGCAATGGATGCCTGCCGTACGGCTGTCAGATGCGGTGCAGAGAATGTTTACGTTATCTACCGCAGAACAAGAGCGGAAGCTCCTGCTGAGGATATAGAAATCGAAGAAGCAATCGAAGAAGGCGTTGAATTCCTTTTCCTCACAAATCCCGATGAAATTATCGGTGAAAACGGCAAGGTCAAGGCGGTTAAGCTCCAGATTATGGAGCTTGGCGAACCCGATGCATCGGGCAGAAGAAAGCCTGTTCCCGTTGAAGGTGCATTCAAGACCCTTGAAGTTGACACCGTTATTTCCGCAATCGGTCAGAAATATGCTCCCTCGGGTCTTGAAGAAATCGGTGTGACCGGTTGGGGTACAATTCAGGCTGATGAAGCAACCTGCCTGACAAATATCGATGGCGTTTTTGCAGCAGGCGATGCCACAAATAACGGCGCATCAATCGCAATCGATGCAATTGCCGAGGCGAATATTGCCGCAAGAGCAATCAATGCATATCTTCTTGGAATGCCCATGGACTTCCCGAAGCCCTATTATTCCGAAAGAAACGTCACTCCCGAGATGCTTGCGGACAGAGAAAAGATGCCCAGAGCGGTTATGTCTGTCAAGGCTCCCGAATACAGAAAGGGCAACTTTGAAGCCGTTCTCAACGGATTTACCGAGGAGCAGGCAAGGGGAGAGGCAAAGAGATGTCTTGAATGCGGATGCCACGATTTCAAGGACTGCAAGCTCATCCGCTATGCAAACCAAGACCCGATTGACCCCGCACGTCTTGCAGGTGCAAAGCACGAGTGCTTCAAGGAAACCCGACTTGTTACAATTGAGAGAGACCAGGGTAAGTGCATTCTCTGTAATCTCTGCGTACGTACTTGTAAAGAGGTTGCAAATGAAAGCATTCTCGGTCTTGTCGGCAGAGGCTTTAAGACTGTTATCAAACCCGAATTCGAGGGTACTGACAGAATTGCGGTTTGTAAAGATTGCCGCAAGTGTGCTGAGGTCTGCCCGACGGGTGCGTTAAAGATTATAGGATAAAAATTAAGGAGCTGTCTTCGTTTCGTGAGACAGCTCCTTTTGCGTTATTTGGTTTGTTCAAACATCCATGAATACCAGTCCTCGTTGTGCAGGAAAACACCCGACACTCTGTGGCCGAATTTTTTATAGCGTGAGTAGCGAAGCTTTGTTGCTCCCGCTTTTTTTAATCCTTCAACGATAACATCGCTGCCGTAGCAGTCATCACGGTTCTTGCCGATTTTTACAGCACTGTCGTTTTCTGCATGCACTGCCCATATGGCAACATCTTTTATGCTTTCAAAATATTCATCATCAACAACATCGCTGAAGCCCATCATCGGAATTGCGGCGGCATAGCGGTCAGGATGAAGCCTGAGCTGCGACCATACTCCGCCCGCACCGTTCGAGCTTCCGACCATATAAATGCGGTCTTCGTCAATCGGATAATTCTCCTTGAGCTTTTCGAAAAGTCCGTTGAATATTCCGTCAAAATCCTTACGGTTTTCGCAGTCATCCTTTTGCGGTGTGCAATAATGGCAGTATCTCGGAATTGACGGCACGAGAATTATGCAGGGATTTTTCTTCATGTTGCGTTTGATTTTGTTTGAAAAATGAAAGCACTGCGTAAACGGAACAAGGTTTTCTTCGCCGCCGTTTGTATAGCCGTGAAGAAAGATAACAAGCGGAAGCTTACCTTGAATTTTCTTTGGCTTATAAACAGCAAACGGAAGCGTATAGGGCATCTCATTGTTGCAATATCGCAGCCTTTCAAAGCCGAGAATCTTTGTTTTTCGGTTTACGACGATATCATTATCAACCGAAGCATATTTATCTTTGTAAAGCTTTACTTTTTCAAAGCATCTTTTCCAGGAATTGAAATTTTGCTTTGCCGTGAAATGCCACAGTCTTTGGAATTTCAGTTTTCCATCTTTGTATTCATAAAGTCTGTGACCGCGCCAGCCGGTGCGGAATATGGGTTCCTTTTCGGCAAGAGCATCAATCTCCTTCAGGGTCAGTTCGGTATAAACAACGGCTCTCTCGGTTATGCCGTTATTATAAAAAAATATTTTTTTATAGGGATATTTTCCTAACTTTTCAGTTTCTTCGGGCGTAAATTGCGTTCCGGCGTTATCGGGTTCATATATATAACAGCCTTTGAGCTTCATGAATTTCATCTCCTTTATAATAAAGACGAATAAAAACAGGAAAAGGTCTATGCTTTTATATATTCAATAAGGATGAGAATATAATGATAAACCACGGGCAGAATCAGCGCAGGAATCATATTGAGCGTTTTGAATTTCTTTTCAAGAAGAAAATTAAAACCGATCGCCATAATAACCGCATAGCCGACCATGCAGACCTGCTCCAGAAGCTCACCCTGAAGTATTCCGCTGAGTGTACCTGCAAGAAGGGAAATACCGCCCTGATAAATCAGCATCGGAATGCAGGTGAAAATGACGCCGAAGCCGAGCGTTGCGCCGAAAATAATAGCATTAACTCCGTCAAGTGCGCTTTTAACGAAAAGAATTGAGCTGTCGCCCGTCAGACCGTCGTTTATTGAACCGATAATCGACATTGCGCCTACGCAGAAAAGAACGGTACCGTTGATGAAGCCCGATGCAAAGCCGTTTGCCTTGAATTTGTTTTCGATTTTATTGCAGAATCGGCTGAAACGCTCGTCAAGCTTCAGAAGTTCACCGATAAGCGTGCCGACAACAAGAAAAACAACCAGCAGCAGCTCACCGCTGCTTGAAATTTTGCCGTTCTCAACGGTAAACATATTCGCAATGACACCGTTCATACCGATGATAAGCACCGCAAGACCGAGCGCCTTGTTTATTGATTCCGCATAAGCGGGCTTTATTCCTTTTTTGAAAAGCAGACCGATAAGTCCGCCGATTATAACCGCGACGCAGTTAACGATGGTTCCCGTCATTTCTGTTTTTCCTCCGAAAATGATTTATACTCTGAATTTTAATACTTTACAACGGGAAAGTCAACAAAATTCTGCTATAACCCCATGACTCTGCCGATCTCAGCCGCTATCATGCAGGCGATGATGCCCATTGCCGTTGGCAGAGCGGCAGCAAGAAAAGTGTATTTTATGCTGCCCGTTTCTTTTTTTACTGTCATCAGCGTTGTTGAACACGGCCAATGCATAAGCGAAAAAAGAATCACGCAGACAGCTGTGGTTGCGGTCCAGCCGTTTTCAATAAGCATTGCTCCGATTTCGTAGGACGTACCGAGGTCGGGCAGAGTGCCGAGCGAATAATATGCCATAAGCATAATCGGAATAACAATTTCATTTGCGGGGAATCCGAGAATGAATGCGAGAAGAATAACTCCGTCAAGACCGATCAGCCTTGCAAACGGGTCAAGAAAATCAGCGCAATGCGAAAGCAGACTTGCATCCCCGATGCTGATGTTTGCAAAAATCCAGATTACAAGACCTGCCGGTGCGGCAACGGCAACAGCTCTGCCGAGAACAAAAAGAGTTCTGTCAAATATTGAGCGTATGAGGGTTTCGGCGATTTTTGGTCTGCGGTAGGGCGGAAGCTCGAGGATAAACGATGACGGAACGCCTTTAAGAACCGTTTCCGAAAGAATTTTTGTTGCGGCAAAGGTCGCGAGCACGCCGAGAACAATAACCGCCGTCAATGCCAATGCCGATAAAAACGAGCCGAAAAATCCCGATGCCGTGCCGATAAAAAATACCGTAATTATTGTTATCAGCGTCGGAAATCTTCCGTTGCAGGGTACAAGACTGTTGGTGAGAATCGCAAGCAGTCTTTCGCGCGGCGAATCAATAATTCTGCAGCCGACAACTCCCGCCGCATTGCAGCCGAAGCCCATGCACATGGTAAGCGACTGCTTGCCGCACGCATTGCAAAGCCTGAACGGTTTGTCAAGATTATATGCAACCCTCGGCAGGTACCCCGAATCCTCAAGAAGCGAAAATAACGGGAAGAAAATTGCCATGGGCGGCAGCATTACGGAAACGACCCAGGCGAGGACACGGTAAACACCGAGAACAAGGCAGTCATGCAGCCACTCGGGCGAACCGAGTGAATAAAAAAGCTCCGAAAGCTTATCCTGGATGCCGAAAAGCAAATCGGACAGAATTTGTGACGGATAGTTTGCGCCCGTGACCGTCAGCCAGAAAACCAGGAGAAGCAATAATACCATA
Organism: Clostridia bacterium; assembly: GCA_017410195.1. Classification (GTDB taxonomy): domain Bacteria; phylum Bacillota; class Clostridia; order Oscillospirales; family Acutalibacteraceae; genus CAG-177. Next base: position 13,135 of record JAFQRF010000050.1, read on the forward strand.
ACGGGATATCCCGTTGCTCTGCTTGTGAAAAATCTGTCGAGCCTTCTGTCTGTTTTGCTGTAATCTTTACTGATTTCAACGGCATCCTTGCAGACTTCGTGCGCCTTTGAAATAAGGCTTTGTGCAATGGCATCGCAGATATCCGAGGGCAATAATCCGGCTTTGCCGAGGACTGCTTTTGCCTTCGAAAGTGCAAGGCGAAGTTCGGGAATATCCGAAAAGCTGCCGATGCGCTTTTCGATTTCAGCTTCAAGGGTCGGGTCAGAGTCAATAAGCCTCAGGCTGAGCCAGCGCGGATTGATTTTTTCCCTTATACTTTCGGGAATTGCACTTTCGATTATCTCAACCGCAGCCTCAATCGGTTCGGGATAATTTATATGAAAATATGAACTGTCTTTTATCCCGTCAAGAGCGGCAACAAGCGGAGCGAGGCTCTTTTTTTTTCTTGCCGTAACGCCGATAACGGGGATTCCGAGCCTTTCGGAAAGAAGAGTTGTATTGATTTTTATTCCCTTGCGTTTTGCTTCGTCCATAAGATTTATGCAGACAATGACATTTTTTGATATTTCTGCCGTCTGCAAAACAAGATTCATGTTTCGCTCAAGGCAGGTTGCATCGCACACAACAATAACCGTATCGGGCGAGGCAAAGCAGATAAAATTTCTGGCAACCTCTTCCTCAGCGGAGTGCGCCATGAGCGAATATGTTCCCGGCAGGTCAACCATAACATAATTACGGCTTTGTGTACGGCAACAGCCCTGAGCAATTGCAACCGTTTTGCCCGGCCAGTTGCCCGTATGCTGATTCATGCCTGTCAATGCATTAAAAACCGTGCTTTTTCCGACGTTCGGATTGCCCGCAAGTGCGATTGTGCAATCGTTTTCACCATGCTTTTTTATTTCAAATCCCGAATCAACAGCGTTTCTGCCGACTGAGCTTGCGGTGATACCCATGCCGTCACACCTCAACGAGGATATCGGCACAGTCTGATGCTCTTATTGCGATAACCGCACCGCATATTAGATAAGCGGATGGGTCGCCCATGGGACTTTTGCCGATGCATTCGATTTTCGAATTTTCTGTCAGCCCGATATCCATAAGCCTTCTGCGGATGCCCTCGGGCGCGTTTATTTTCCTGACCGTTGCGGTCGCGTTGATTTCTATATTGTTCATAGCGATTGGTTTGCTCATATTCTTACCTCCGAATGTTGTTGCAATTATCTACCAATATGTTATTCGGAATATGGAAATGATGTTAATTTGAGGCTCAAAATCCAACATTTTCATAGCGTTATATAGGATTTTTAACATCTTATTAACATTTCGGCAACATATGAACAATAGCGTACATGTAATATAATAAAACCATATTAACACACGAAGGAGAACACACATGAAAAGCAAAAGAATTTCAAAGCTGCTCAGCCTTGTCATGGCGGTAACCATGATTTTCGGCATGGCAGTCAGCCCTCTTGCTTCGGCAGGAACAATTACCTACAAATCGGGCGAATACGCCCTTGAAAAAATCTCGCACCCCGAAAAAGGTTCGGGCGAGGTTGACGGCATTGTTGACTATGTCGGCAACGGTGTTGTTTCTGCAAGTGACGAAGGACAGGGTGACAGAGGTCAGAACTACGCATGGTCTGCAATAGCATATGGCGACAGCGTTTATGTTTCGACCAACTACAACTCACTCGGACTTACTCTCGGCTTTATGGATTCCGTTCTCGGAAATGACTTTGACCCTTCGGAAATGAACGCAACTCTCGATGTTATGTTCAACGGTCATTTTTATACGGGTGAACCCGACGGCGCAAATACCGGCGGCGTTCTTACCAAAATCAATCTCAAAACAAATGAAGTAACCGTTCTTATGAGCAAATCGCATGACGGCAACAACGTTCAGCTCCGCAACTGCTGCGAGTTCAATGATAAGCTGTATTTCTGCGGTTCCGTTAACGGTCTTCCCAAGATTATCGAGGTTGACCCAGCAAATAATGACAAATGCACAATCGTTTATGAAGGCATTAATCAGAAGGATTACTATGCAGCTTATCTTGAAGGCATCTGCACCGGTATCAGAGGTCTTTGCGCTTATAAAGATTATCTTATCGTAAGCATGGTAACTCTCGGCGGCGCACAGATTCTTATTTCAAAGAACCCCTCCGAAGGTCAGGATGCATTTACCGTAATAGCAGATCAGCAGGATCTTTTTGATTATCCCGCTTATCATTTCCCCGACAGCATCTACGGCGGCTCAATCTGGGAAATGGTTGAATATAACGATGACCTCTATGTTTCAATCTGCACCGGTACACCGGATAACAAGCCCGATGAATTCACAATGCAGTCTTTTGCACTTGTTAAGGGCGAAATGGGTGAAAGTGCAACAGACTGGACATGGACACCGGTTATCGGCGACAAGGCTGACGGAGCAAAGTACACCTTCGGCATTGACCCCGAAAGAACAAGAGCGGGTGCAGGCGTTATCTATGTTTATGATGATTACCTCTACATAGGTGAATACAACGATGAAGAAATCCCCCTTGAACACATTCTTTTCAAGGCTGATTTCACCTTCATGAACAGAAACCTTGAACAGTCCGTAAGCCTTTACAGAATGGATAAGAACGAGGATATCGAGCTTATCATGGGTGATGCAACAAAGATGTTCCCCGAAGGCGGAAAGTCGGGCTTCGGCTCAGGCTTTGACCGCAACGAAAACCAGTATATCTGGAGAATGGAAGAATATAACGGCAAGCTTTACGTCGGTACATTCGATACAAGCAGCCTTCTTGAACCCGTAGGTCAGTTTGCAAACGGCGACCTTCTTTCAATGACTCCCTCGGAATGGGCAAGTCTTATCGGTTATATCAAGAAGTTCATTTCACTTCAGAGCGATTCAGGCGATGCCGAAACTCAGGCTCTTACAAAGCTTTTCAATGATTACAGCGTAAACGAAATTGCAAGAATGGCATCAACTCAGGCAAAGGCGACAGCAAGCGATGCTCAGCCTGAAAACGAGCTTGCAATTACCGCTCTTTTCAACACTCTTGAAGGATTTATGACTACTGCAGGCTACATGAAGGATGCCGAAAGAGGCTTTGACCTTTATGTTACCGAGGACGGCATCAACTTTGAAACAATTACGATTGACGGCTTCGGCGATCCCTATAACCACGGCTGCCGTACTCTTGCAGCTTCGGAAGACGGACTTATGGTAGGAACGGCAAACCCCTTCTATGCATGCCAGGTATGGCTCCTTACCGACGGTAACGAACCCGAACCCGATACCTTTGAAAGCATCATGGACGGTGTTTTCGGAGATGTTATCAGATATATCATCTCATGGTTCAGAGAAATCGGAATACTTTTTGATGAAATATTCTAAGTAAAATATCCCCCGATAAAATTCAGACCGAATTTTATCGGGGGATATAAATTTTCAGTTATCCTCTAACTGTGCCGCCCTTCATTTTGATAAGCTCACGGTAGCTGATGAGTTCAACGCCGTGATCCTTGAGATACTTGTGAGTATAGGGGTCTTTCATAAGCTGATATTCCCATACTCTGTCCTGCCATCTGGAAGTGATGCCTTTGAGTTCATCGTTCTCGATTGAGGGATGAATAAAGGTTTCGGTTACACCGTCTTCAGGAATGTCTGTCCAGATTTTGAGAATAGTGTCTCTGTATGTTTCGTAACTTTTGCGCATATCGTCGTTCCAGTCGGGGAAGAGGAGATAATCGGGGATAACAACATTGTATTTCTTGCCCCATCTCTTTGAAAGTAATGTGATTGCGGCATAAAGGAAATAAGGAGTGCCGTTGGGGCAGATTCTCTTATCGTGCTTTGTGTAAAGACGGTAAGCATAGCCGTATTCACCGCAAACTCTCAAAGTCATCTTTGCAAGACCGAGTCTGCCCGTGTAGTGACCGTAGAGAGACCCCATATGGTTGTCGGTGTGAGAAGGTTTCATGCCCATGCTGTGAGCAAGGTCAATCTGTGCACGGATTTCTGCTTCAAGGTCTTCGTAAGAAGCGTTCTTTTCAACCTGGTCGCTTTCGTGCCACATAAATCCTTCTTCGTCAATGAGCGTTTTGCCGTTTGTGAGGGGCTTCCAGCGGTATTTGCCCCATTCGCTTGTCATTGTGAGGTGAATACCGATTGCGTGTTCGGGGTGGTCGTTTGAGAATTTAACCGCATCTGCAGCCGTGGGGCAGGGCATCATAATGGTTGCGGATTTGAGAAATCCGCCTTCAAAAAGCTCTGCGACAGCTTGATTTGCGGCGTTGCACATGCCATAGTCGTCTGCGTTAACAATAAGATACTTAGCCATATATATTTCCCTTTCGGATTGATTTTATCAATTAATTATAGCATACATATAAGTAATTATCAATCATTAAAGTTTTATTTTTCTGTCTTTGAAGTAATATTCTCTGTCATGTTCGCCGATTTCACGCATAACCCTGCACGGATTGCCGACAGCAACAACATTTGACGGAATATCCTTCGTGACTATGCTGCCTGCGCCGATAACGGTGTTATCGCCGATTGTAACGCCGGGAGTGATAACCGCGCCCGCGCCTATCCAGCAGTTTTTGCCGATATGAATGGGCATATTGAATTGATAAGCCTGCTCACGCAGCTCGGGATTTATCGGGTGACCCGCAGTTGCAACGGTCACGTTCGGGCCGAACATTGTATAATCGCCGACATAGATATCGGTATCGTCAACCATAGTGAGATTGAAGTTTGCGTAAACATTTTTGCCGAAGTGAACGTGCTTTCCGCCCCAGTTTGCATGAAGCGGAGGTTCGATGTAGCAGTCGTCACCGATTTCGGCAAACATACCTTTAAGCATTTCCGTACGCTTTTTCTGCTCTGTGGGTCGGGTCATATTGTAGTCATAGAGCTTTTCAAGGCATTGAAGCTGCTCGGTCATTATTTCGTCGCCGTTGGGGAGATAAAGGTCTCCGCTTCGCATTTTTTCTTTTTCCGTCATATGTTTACCTCATTTTTCAAGAAACATTCTGCTGTATCTCGGTTTGATGTCGAGCGAGCCGTCGCCCTTGAGAGTTGTTACGGTAACGCCGAGTACCCATTCGCTTTCCGGTAAGCCGAAATTTGTGCCGTGGTGGTAAAGATAGCCTCCGGGAAGGTTATAAACAAAATAAACGCCCTTATATAATGCACACCAGTCGTTGACGTGGTCATGACCGACGAAAACTGCCTTGGTTGTGCCTTTTTCTTCGATTGCGGCAAACATTCCGCTGTTATATGGTGAACATCCGACGCTTTCCCACTGCTCACCGTAGAGGACTTCGTATTCGCCCGTGGGTGCATATCTTCCGCCCTCAACCTCTTTGAAAACATCAGCGAATTCCGGGAAGGCGATGTGCATATACATCATTGAATCAGCGTGGCCGTATTTCTTCATAAGAGCATCGGTTTCGTTTTTGTAGAATTCAATCTGTTCTTTTTTGAGGAAGTCATAGCCGTTGACATCGGCGGGAATTCCGTATGCTTTCTTGTCTCTTTCAAGCATATCTCTGCCCGAATCAAAAAGGAAAAGAGTCTGTCTGTGCCTGCCGCCTTCACCGAGAATGTTTATTGTATAGTTGCCGTAGCCGAAAAGCTCCTCGGGACCGAATTTGCATAGGCAGTGGTCATAATCGGTGAAGCTTTTCCAGAGAAGCCATTTATAGAAGCCTCTGTCCTCACGGGTTTCGTGATTGCCGAAAACCGCCGCCCAGTAAACGCCGATTTCCTCCATCATCTGAGCAAACTGGATTGCCTCAATCTGCTGGAATTTGCCAAGAATAACGTCGCCCGTGAGGATAACAAGGTCGGGCTTGACCTCTTTGATATGTCTGGTGAAGTATTCAACGATCTTTCTGTTTTGTGCATTATCATCGCTGAAATGGAGGTCTGTTGTTGTCACGATAACAAAGTCTTTGTCCGTAGGATTGCCGTTTTTGTCAACCTTTGCGATTGTTGTTGAATTATCATCCTGAGAAATAATTTTTACGTCTGTTTTGATTTTGTGAGAATCGTCCGCCTTGCAATAGAGCAAAGACGGCTTCTTTCCGTCTGTTGCTTTGTATACTGCATTTGCCGCAGCAAGATACGCCTTGATTGCGCTCTGCCGAACAAAGCCCCATGCTTTATACATTATATATAACCACCTTTGATTTTGATAAGTCAATTATATTGCCGAGTGCTTTCTTTGTCAATGATTTGAGGAATAATATTATTTTTTGCGAATACAATTCAAAAGGGAGTTTTATTGGACACAAGATATCCTATAATGCAGTTGTAAGGTAAAAAGCCAATGAATTCTTAGCGTGAGAGGAGCAAAAATGAAAATTCATAAAACAAAAAACGGATTGTGAAAATAAATCAAAAAGCTTTTGAGAAAAAACATATAATATGTCGGATAGCACAAATTGTGGTCGCATCGCTTGACAGCGCATATATGTTGTGGTAAAATGGAATCACAAAAGAAGAACGAAAAAATGTTCGACAAAAATCGAACAAATGTATTGACAAACGAATGTTTGTTTGCTATAATAAATCACACAGAACAAATGTTTAACATCTGTTCGGCTAAGGAGGACTTGACAATGGCATTTGCAGAAATAATAAAGACATTTTTTGAATTGGCAGCAGTAGTACTGCTTATAATAGGTTTTGTTAACGAGAAAAAGGTTGTTGCTTTTGAGGTTAAGCTTGCAAGGGCAATAAAAATTCATCTTCGCAACCGCCGTGTCCGCAAGCAGAGGGAGGCGGCGAGGCAATACAGCGCAAGAGTTCAGATGAGAGCGCCCGAAGATGCTTATTTTGAGGAACCTGTTCTTACGGTTGTTGAGGATAATAAAAACGCATATTTTGTTGCATAAACTCAAATTTTATTGCAGAAAAAGAATCAACATTATAGTCAAAATGGCTGTAATGTTGATTTTTTTACATCTTTTTAACGAAATATAAACAAAACAGAAATTTTATGTTTGCTTTTTGAAGACAAAAAGCATATAATATAAAAATCAACTGTTCAAAGGAGTTTGGCATGAAAAAAATTACAGAAAGAATTATTTCATTGATACTGGTTTTTGCGATTGTCCTGACTGTGTGTTCGGCATTAACTGTCAGTGCATCTGAAAAGAAGATAACTCAGCCGAGTAATTTTGAAGAATACGAGGATTGGCTTGAACAGGAGGGATATTCCGTTCAAAGAAATACACCTATTGAATTCAAAGCACCGTCAGGCAAGGATTGGCTTTTAAGAAAGCACTTCAATTTTGTGACCGATGAAATGGTCGGAGAAATATGTGAATACATCAAAGAGGAATCTGGTCTTGATATTTTGGGGATTATTACATCGGTTCCCGAAACCAATCAGGCTGTCAGCTTTGTTGTTGAAACATTTGATATTGATACTGCGGCTATGAGAGAAGCGCTATATGAAATAAGGTTTAAAATGGATGAGAAGGGTAATCAGCCGATGGCAGTTCTCTTTTATTTTATGGGCCTTTATTTCAGCGTTATGGAAGAATGCAAGGCATACTGTGTTCCTTTAGATGAAGAAAATGTTTATGAAATCGCTCTTGATATCACGCTTAAAGACGGTACGGTTGAAACAATAACCACGGGTGTTGTATTCAATTCGGAAACCGGTCAGGCATACGGCAAAAGCGGCAACGGAATTCTCGGCACGGGATATGCTTTCTCGATTCCCGAAGTGTTGCTTTATGCGCAGATCAATGCTTGGACAAGAGATTTCGGATTTTGTCTGTTTTATGATATCTTTTCCTACACTACTCCGTTCTTTTTCTATGAAACCCGAAGAATAAAGTTTGATTATGACGGACTTGAGTGGATGGTTCAGATATGGAAAGGAAACTATTTTATCTCAAACGGTGCGGAAATCGGTATTTATTCAAGGGATGAGAGCAGTTTCGGTACTTACTATGACTGCGCAACCGATGAACAGATGATGAAGATGTCGATGGAGCTTTATCATGGTGATGATCTGATATTCTCCCGTCCCGGGCAGCTTCATTGGTGGCTTACAGGATTTAAAATCTCATACAATCTTTATCCTGCCGATTCAATGACTTTGAAATTTTCTGTTGAAATGAAAGATAAGGAGATGCTGGATGCATTCTGTAACGCAGTTGACAAGCATTATATGCGTGACATGACTTATACCGTTGACGGGCTGACGGTTAATGTTGTGTGGTAAAAACAAAGGACTGTTTTGTGCAGTCCTTTTTTGACTGTCGATAAAGTCGCTGAAATATAAACGAAAAGATAATATGACAATCACAATAGCCTTCTTTCTCGACAGTCTTTTTGTTACTGCAAAAATTTTATCCGAAGCAAATATTTTCTTGCATTTAGATTTAAATGTGGTATAATTACTGTATTGTATGCAAATTATACATAAAATTTGAAATATGCATCGAGTATTTAGTATTGTTGCCGACGGCTGAGCGGAGGTTAAGAAAACTGTGAAGAAATTAATCAGGATAATAATTCCGGTTTGTATAATAGTTGTAATGATATTTGCTTATACAAATACTGTTGATACGGTCAAATCTCAGCTTTCTTTCTCGTCGTTAACGAACAAGGAGTTTTATCTTACGGCGCACAGAGGTCTTTCATCCGTAGCACCTGAGAATACCGCCGTTGCTCTTGAACAGGCTGGCAAGGCAGGATATTACGCTGCCGAGTTTGATATTTCTCCCACTTCCGATGGTGTATGGATACTGATGCATGACGATACGGTTGACAGAATGACCGACGGCGAGGGCGAGATAAGTTCATTTACATACGAAGAAATTTCAGAATTGAAAATTGACGGTGGCAACGGCGTTAAAGATTATCCCGATGAAAAAATAATCACTCTTGAAGATGCAATTGCTATATGCAGAAAATACTCCATGCGCCCGATGATCGAAGTCAAGGGCGGCAGCCCCGAGGATATGCGCAGCGTGATTAACGCCGTCAGAATGTCGGGCGTTGAGGATGCTCTAATCATCGATTTCGATGCGGACAGACTTAAAGAGCTCAGAAGGCTTGATTCTGAAATTGAGCTTTGGTATCTGGTGTCAAAAGGAAACGAAGATACCGTTGAGTTTGCCAAGGAAAACAATACGGCAATCGCTTTTAACCACAAAAAGCTTGTCAATTATAAGATGATAAAATCCGCAAAGCAGGAGGGATTAACTCTTGCGGCGTGGACGGTTGATTATCTTCCTCTTATGGATATTCTCACCGCTCTCGGTGTGAATTATATAACAACAAACAGAATTCTTCCGTGAAAGGGGTATTAAAATGTTGAAAAAATTAACGGCAATTATTCTTGCGGTACTCATGGTTATGCCTTTGATGGGTATGAGCGCAACTCCCGGTGATGCACCGTCGGTACCCGAAAAGAACTTCATAATCACCGACCCGTATGCAGATGTTGACTGGGATGAATGGGGCGTTTACAAAACACAGCTTCATTGCCACACAACTGCAAGTGACGGTTTCCTTACCATCGATGAATTTGTTCAGAAGCACTATGACCTTAACTTTGATATCGTTGCTCTTACCGACCACGGTACACTCAATCGAGGCTGGAACAGAGAGCCGGATCTTGTTCCGCTTATGCGTTTAATCAAAAAAGAACGCACGAAGAATGCTCCCGTTGTTCCCATCAGCGATGGGCTTTATCAGCAGTATCTCAACGGTACGGCTCCTTCCGAAACAAGAACCCACAAAAACGGAATGATTGATATTCCTCTCGGTATTGAGCTTAATATGGCTACTCCTGTTGCGGACTGCCATCTGACGGGCTACTATGCAGAGTACGGCCAGGGCCTTGCAGGCGTTTTCGGCGACTATGAAACTCCCACAAAGGGCGTTATGGAAGCAGGCGGCATTTCCATGCTTTCACATGTTGGCGAATACGTTTATACCGATAAGGACAGCGAAAACTATGTCGGTCAGCTTATTGATGACTATTATCCCACAAAGTTTGCCCGCCTTTTCATGGATTTTGAAGGTTCAAGCCTTGGTATGGGCATCAACAGCGCAACCGATGCTCACACACGCTGTGACCGAATTCTTTACGACCAGATTCTTCAGAAGACAATCCCCAACGGCGTTGTACCCTGGTGCAACACTTTTGCGGATTCTCACAATGAACGTTCAATCAATGATGCATATACTATGTCGCTTATGCCTGAATTGAGCGTTGATGCGTTCCGTACCTGCCTTGAAAAGGGTGAATATTTCTCGGTTTCTCACTATTCAAACGGCGTTGAGCTTAACGGTATGAAGGAAATGCCCGATTTTGTTGAGAAGGATGTTGAGGATTCAAAGAGCTATCTTCTCGACAACACTCCGATGGTTACCCGAGTAACTGTCAATCAGGATAAGGATACAATCACAATCGAAGGTACAAACTTCAACGAAATCACCTGGGTTTCAAACGGAAACGTAATCCTTCGCGAAAGCAACATTAACGATGGCGATGCAACTCTTGATCTTCATTCTGCAGAGCTTCTTGACGAGCCTTATCTCTTCGTGAGATTCTATATCACGGGTGAAAACGGCATCTGCTATTCACAGCCGTTCGTTCTCAACGTTGAGGGCGAAGAATTCGAGCCTGTTGAGGTTCCCGAAACCGTTTATGACCTTCCCTGGTTCCTCAGAAAGCTCGTTACGGTTGTTGACCTCGTGTTCTTCAGAGTCAATCCCATTATCTGGATTTTCAAGTATTTTGCTCTCGGTTATAATCCCATAACCTTCGACAGACTCTTTAATCCGTTCTGATGATATGATAAATCCCCGGCAGTCTTAGTGGCTGTCGGGGATGATTTTTATTGGTCCCGAGTTTTCAGTGATGCCTATAATATATTTGTTCGGTATTCCTTTGGGAATAAAAAATCACCCCTCCTGTTAAACATTATACCACAATGTCTAACATTTGGGGTGCATTTCAAACTCGGGTTTCAGCTGTTTTTTGGCTTTTTTTGTTATTCCGAAACGGAAAGCTCAATATGATTTATTTCTGCAAAGTTGATAACATTTGTCAAGTCTTGCTTAGCGTAGATTTTAACCTTGGGGCAGGCATCAAACGCAAACTGATGGATGTTGGCGGTGTTGCCTCTGAAATTTGCAACCTTAAGGCTGTCGCAATAATAAAAAGCGCCTTCGCCGATTGTTTCAAGATTGCGGGGAAAGTCTGCCTGAACGAGGCTGTGGCATTCCGCAAAGGCTTTGCTTTGAATTTCGGTGAGCGCAAAGCATTTATAGAGATACGCCTTTTTGATTGAACTGCCGGTAAAAGCATCGGTTTCAATAAGCGTTATTGTTTCGGGAAATCTGACTGCGCCGATATTCTGAACTCCGCTGAAAGCGCCTGTGCCGATAACCGTAACCGTCATGTCATCAAGGGCAGAGGGGATTTCAAGCTCTGCCATTTCATCTGAACAGCTGTATTTTGTGATTTTGGCGGTGTTATCTTCGAGTGCAACATATGTAAAATTGCCTGAAACCATGATCTTTTCTTTGTTCGGTTTGCACGAGGCAAAAAGCACCGTGAGAGTTGCAATGATAAGAATGACTGATATAATCTTTTTCATGTTAAAATCCTTTCGGCTTTGTTTTTGACATTCATGTTTTAAATTTTATCACATACCTGCAAGAAAATCAAGGGGAACGTTAAATATGAATAAAATGCAAAAATTTATATTTTTGTTGAAAATATATCCGTTTAATGTTAAAATAAATAAGTTAAAATAATAAGGAGGTGTACTTCTTGGATAAAGAACTCATAAACGGCATTCCCGAGGAAGAGGAAAACGCCGAGGCTGAAGTTTCGGAACAAGCAACTGCAGATGCCGTTCAGGCCGAATCGCAGGAGCCTCAGGAGGAAAATGAAGCTTCGGAGGATGCGGATTCGGAAAGCACCGAAATTTCCGAAGAAAAAGCTGACGAAAAATCCGGAGATGAAATTTCTGAGGCTTCCGAAGAAGAACAGGAACCCGACGAGGATATTCTTTGCATCGTTTGCGGGGAAAACAGAAAGGGAGAAGACAGCGATTATTGTCCCGACTGCGAAGCAGTAATGTATAAAAGCAAAATTCCGTTCCTTGCATGGATTTCGGGCATTGCGGTTATCTGCGTGAGCATTTTTGCTTTTGTTATTGCGATGCTTGCAAGCGCACCCGCACTTCAGGCTGCAAGGGGAGAAACCTATGCTTCTCAGAAACGCTGGTATTCTGCTTATCTTGAATATTCGCAGGTTTCATCGGTTGTTGATGAAATAAGCTCTATTCTCGGCGCAGAAAGTCCGTTTGTGGCGGCAGGCAAGGGAATAGACGAAAAAGCAATTATATGCTATGCAAAGAGCCGTTCACCGCTTGATGCTGCTTATCTTGCAATGATGCTTTACGGCGAGAACGTTGCGGATGTTCTCCCCGGAGTTAAGGAATATGTCGATATTTACGATGAATTCTATAATAACTATACGCTTATGGGTGAGCCTCTTGATGCTATGCTTGCCGGTGCAACTGCTGACGAAACATTCAATGCTCTCAATGCACTTAAAGGCACAGAGGGCGTAAATGAGGTTTATCTCAACTATTTCCTTTTTAATGCGGCAGATTATTATCAGCTCAGCGTTGATGAAAGACTTGCCTATATCAAGGCGGCGGATGAAATCGCAAAGGCTCAGGGAAGAGATTTTTCGTGGCTTTATAACCTTGAGATTGCAGATATTCTCTGCCACGAAGGCAGATATGATGATGCGCTTGAATTCATCAATGTTCTTGCTGAAAATGATAAGACAAATTACAGAGCATATGACCTTAAAATGAGAATTGCAATTGCAAAGGGCGACACGGACGGCGCAAGCAAGATTCTTGCCGAATTCAAAACCAATAACGAAGGCTTTGACAGTGCATATGCGCTTGAGGCGGCCTATCACCGCTGTACGGGTGACCTCGAAAAGAGCAAGCTTGTTATTGAAGAAGGTCTTGTTGAAAACGATTCATCCTCTGAGCTTCACCGTCAGCTTGCGCTCCTGCATCTTATAAACGGTAAATATAGTGATGCATATGAAGAAGCTTTTACTGCAGACTCCAACGCATCTTATATGGCGAATTACTATATGGACAGCAGCGGATTCACTCCTCAGCTCGACAACACTATTTATCTTTGCGTTAATCTTTGCAAAAAGCACGGTCTTACAAGCAGTGCAAATGCAGTTTATCTTGATCAGATTATTGATTACTACAAGGATTTCGTTCCCTCAAAGCAGGTTTCCGAGGTTCTTGACGGCAAAAAAACCGCTAAGGAAGTTCTTACGGAAGGAGTGTGTGATCTCGCATGACGGCACTTTACATTGCATCAAAAATTCTCACATTTCCCGGGGCATATCTCAGAGGCTTTTGGGAGCAGCTTACATGCAAGATTCTTGGTCTGCCGGTTGAAGTTCCCGGTTATCTGAGAATTGACGAAGCCTGCGGCCATGTTGAACACGGGCTTGCTCAGAAGGGCTTTGCCGCTTATCTTATGGCAACGGGACCCGGTTTTATGAACTTTGTAACCGGTTTCCCGATATTCCTTGCAGGTTTTATTAATCTTGTGTTTCTTGGCATCAGACCTTCGGATTCAATCGGATTTTTCATCTTATATGTTCTTCTCACCTATGTCGGAATTTCGCTGCTCTGCAACATTTTTCCGCTTGTTGAGGATGCGATGAATCTTTATGATGTTGCTTTCGCGCAGAAAAAGATGAACATTATCGGAAGAATCTTTGCTTTTATTCCCTCGATAATAGCCTATGCGGGCGCATATCTTGAAAAATATGCCGTAACGGTTATTCTCTGGATTGTTTTTATAGTTTTATCTTTTATTTAAATTAATATTAAAAAAACACTTTCCTTTAAAGCTCGCCTTGAGGAAAGTGTTTTTTTGCCAAAAACGCAGTGCCATCCGTTTCGGAAGCACTGCGTTGAAGGAGACATTATGCATTATTCAGCGTGTCAGCTGCATCAGATTGCAGGCTGAAACTGTAATTTTCAATATAATACAATCGCTGCGGTTGCAGGTCTGAAAATTATCTGCAAACAGATATGGAACTGCAAGTATTTCTATGATGAGCAGGTGCTTTAGGGATAAGCTCTTTGGTTTATAAGAGCTTTTGGCAAGGATTTTATCAATTTCCGTGCGAATTTTTTCTATAAAGCACGCGTGGTTTATAGAACCATGAGGGAGTTGCGCACTCGGTAACCGGGTCGTCATCCATTTCCGAAATGTCTTTGCTTGCTTTTAAATAAAGTATTGCTCTTTTTTGCAAGTGTTTTTTCAGCGGCAGGAATGCGCTCACCTTTCATTGGTTGTCCGTCTCCCTTCATTTAAATTCAAAATCATTACATTTTATCTCCTTCATATATATATGAAGGATTTTAAAAAATGTTTCGCAAAAAAACGCAGAGTTTACAAAAAGTTCACAAACTTGCTCTTTCAAACAATATTTAATAAATGCCATTAAAAGAATAATAAATACATTCTTTGTGCGCTTTTCTTAAAGTTTCGCCGGCAGCCTTCTTTCTTCAGGGGTAAGCTTTGAAAGAAGCTTGCTTTGTGTTCACATTGACTTTAACTGATTATTGCGGTGAGAGATATGCGGCATTTACCCATCCGCTTGCACCGGCAGCTTCGACCAATGCCCAGCCCGGAATGGATTTTATGACCTTTGCGGTGTCACCGTTGGAAAGCTTGCCGATAACAATGCTTTCTTGCATAGGTTCAATTCTGATATTGAGGTTTCCGCCTTTGGTTTTGACTTTGTAGTTTCCAGCTTCAAGAATTACGTTGCTCTGAACTGCACTTGAAGCTTCGGGGAATTCAATATTATAATAAACCTTCCCGTCGTTGAGCGGCTTGCCGTAGGCTTTATACATTTCGCTGACCGTAACAAGCTTAAAGCCTTTTTCGGTAAGCTCGGGAATGATAATTTCGCTCAGATCTGCGGTGAAATTATATATATCGTGCATGAGGATGATATCGCCTTTTTTGGCGTTCTGAACAACCTCATCCGCAATTCTGCGAAGCTCGGCGTTTCTTTCTTCCTCGGTTCTGTTTTTATGTGCCGCATCCTTGGACTTCCAATCCTCGGTATCGATTGACCACTGTATAAGCGGCATGCCGATATCGTCGGTTACACCCTTGAACGCACCGCCGGGTGCACGGAAAAGAGTCATTTCGGAACCTGTAAGCTCTTTTATGCGTGCGTTAGGCTTGTCCACTTGTTCACGCAAGGTTGCCGTATCGCATTTTGTAAGAATTTTATGGTCGTTTGTGTGGTTGCCGATTTCGCATCCCAATGCCTGTGCGCGCTTGATGGTTTCAATATTTTTATCGATATTGTAGCCGACAACAAAAAATGTTGCCTTGGCACCATTCTTTTCGAGAATATCAAGCACTCTGTTAGTGTATTGAGAATGCGGACCGTCGTCATAGGTCAGCGCAATCAGCTTGTCCTTTTCGGAAAGCAGAGGCTTGGCTTCTGCGGCAGTTGTTTCGGGGAGAACTGCGATATCCGAACCGCCTTCGCCCTCAGGTGACGGATTCTTTTCAACGCATCCGCCGAAAATTATCAGTAATGCAACAAACAAAGCCGTGATTACGGCAAAATTTTTCCTTTTCATCAATTTGTCCCTCGTTTTTCGAATGTAGTAATATTATATTCCCTGAAATGAAACTTAATTTTACAATTTAGAAAAATGACTGCAATTGTGAAAATTTAATTAATTTGTAATAATTTGTCTTGAAAGAAAGATAAAAACCACATTCTTTTTCTTGAATATAATAAAAAAATTTGGTATAATGTAATACAATTGTAAATCCTCGGAGGAAGTATGGCTATGTTTCAGATGTTGATTGAATATTTAAGGGAGAGAAGGGTGCTGATTCTCGGCTTTGGCAGAGAAGGTCGCTCTACATACAATATTATCCGAAGAAATCTGCCCGATAAAAAAATCGGTATTGCGGATATGCGGCAAATTGAACTTGACGACCCGAACGTTACTTTTCATTGCGGAGAAAATTATCTTGATGCAATTGAGGAATACGAAACCGTTATCAAAACTCCCGGAATTTCGTTCAGGGATGTTGCCGTTTCAAGTAATATTGAGGTAACATGTCAGACGGATTTGTTTCTGCGTTTTTCAAAGGGTGTGTGTATCGGCGTTACGGGTACGAAGGGTAAGACCACGACTTCGACTCTTATCTATGAAATGATAAAGCAGGCGGGTAAGAGTGTTTGCCTTATCGGCAACATGGGAGTACCTGTGCTTGACAGCCTTGAAAGCGGAAGCACGCTTGCGGCAGTTATAGAAATGTCGTCGCATCAGCTTGAATATACAACCGCTTCACCTCATGTTGCTGTTATGACGAACATTTACCCCGAGCATCTTGATCATTATAACGGTTTCGGCGGCTATGTTTCCGCTAAACTCAACATAATCCGTCATCAGGTCGGCTGCGACTATTTCATATGCAACGCATGGCAGAATTTTGATGAATATTATAATTTCTCGAAGACGGAAACCTCAGTTATCAAGGTCTGCGAAAACGGGGGAAAGGGTGACGAAGAAATCGTCGCCGCCGCTGCCGAAAACGAGCGCCTTAAAGGTATCCACAACAAGCAGAATGTTCTTTTTGCCGCCGCTGCTGCAAGATGCATCGGCATAAAGGATGAGGATATCATTGAAGCGGTCAGAAATTTCAAAGGAATCGAAAACCGAATGGAGCCTATAGGCGAATATCACGGAATCAAGTTCTACAATGACTCCATTGCAACAATTCCCCATGCGGTTGAATGTGCTGTTGAGGCACTTGAGGATGTTGATACTCTCATTTTCGGCGGCATGGACAGAGGAATTGATTATTCGGGATTTGAAAAATATCTTGAAAAATGCAAGGTGAGAAATCTTATCGGCATGCCCGATACCGGATTTGATATCTGCAACAGACTGATTGAAAAAGGCTGCAAAAAGAACATTGTTCTTGCAGAAACGATGGCTGAAGCGGTTGATGCGGCATTCAGATTAACTGAAAAGGGTAAAAGCTGCATTATGTCGCCTGCAGCATCAAGCTATAACGTATATAAGGATTTTGAGGATAAGGGCAACCATTATAAAATGGTTGTAAGGTCCTATGAATCTTAATAAATTCTTAAAATTATTAAGATGAAATAAACTCTCTTGACTTTATCCGATGAAGGCGATAAAATCAAATCACAATAAACGGGCATGACCCGAAAGAGAGGATTTGTATATCATGGATAATTTCATCAAAGGTATTTCGGCATTTATTCTTGCAATCGTTGTTGCAATCAATGCGTTCGGTAATTTTATCGGCATCGGCGATATTATTCCCACTGAACCCGAAACAACAGTTATTGAAACCACTCTTCCTGAGGAAACAACAGAAGCGCTCGATAAGGAAGCAATTGCTGATTTCGTTGCGCTTTACAATTCAGAAACCGCAAAAATCGTTGAAAACGGCACATACGCAATAAACAGAAGCAGTTCATACACAAAGCCTATTGACGTCGGTTCTGCAACGGATATACTCAACAAGCTTATTTCCGCTATCGATGAAAACTCAAATCTTGACAGCGTTGTCGGCAGTTTCCTCGGCATCGGCACAATAAAGGTCGAAGCTCCCGAAGATCTTTCTTCTTTTTATGAAGACTACCTTCTTAAAGCAGGTACTCTCAAAGCAGAAGACATTACTTCCTTCAGCGAAGAAGGCGGTGTTTACACATTCACTCTTCCCGCTGCAACAAATCCCAAGGAGAACGGTGAAACAGCCCTTTCAAGATTTACAAACGATTTCGTTACACATGAAGAGGTTGTTGACGGTATCACAGAGGTTACAACAGCGATAAAAGTTAAAAAAACCAACGCAGAATACGATGATATCAAAGTTGAGGTTACTGTTGTTGAAGGTAAAATTACAAATATTAAATATTCATACGCAATGGATGCCGAGATTGACCTTACTGCGGTTGTCGCTATTCGCGGCACAGGCTCAATAGAGGTTAGCGCAGAATATAATAATATCGAATATTAATTAAAAATTACGGGGCTGTAAAAAACAGCTCCGTTTTTGCATACTGCTGTGATTCCTGCGAATACTGTTATATATTGCAGTTTGGAGGGATTTATGGAATCGTTATGGAGTAAAAGCGTTGAAATGCCAGAATTCTCAAGGCTTGATGAGGATTTGGAGATTGATGCTGCCGTTATCGGCGGAGGAATGGCGGGACTTCTGACGGCATATAAGCTCAGGGAAAAGGGCGTTGATGCCGTTGTTCTGGAGGCAGACAGAATATGCTCAGGACAGACAAAAAATACAACCGCCAAAATCACATGCCAGCACGGATTGATTTACGACAGGTTGATTGATGCATTCGGTGAAAGACGTGCAAGGCAATATGCAGCTGCAAATCTCAGGGCAATCGGAGAATATGAAGAAATAATCAGAAAAGAAAAAATCGACTGTTCGTTCAAGCGGCTGCCGTCATATCTTTACACGCAGAACGAAGAGAAGTTTCTTAACAGAGAATATGAAGCCGCAAAAAGACTCGGAATTCCGTTAACGCTTATAAACGGTTCGCCGTTGCCGTTTTCGGTCAAAAAGTCCTTGTGTTTTGAAAATCAGGCGCAGTTCAATCCGCTTGAATTCACGGCTGAAATCTCAAAAAGGTTGAAAATATACGAAAAAACAAAGGTCATGTCTGCCGAGAAAGGAATTCTGAAAGCCAACGGTAAAACCGTCAAAGCAAAGAATGTTGTTGTTGCAACGCATTATCCGTTCATAAATGCCCCGGGATATTATTTTCTCCGTCTGCATCAGGCGAGGTCATATGCCGTTGCGTTTGAAAATTGCGGTAAAATCGGCGGAATGTACTACGGAATTGACCCGGACACACTTTCATTCAGAGAATACGGGAATATGATTATTGCGAGCGGCGGTTCGCATATAACGGGTGAAGGCAAGGGAAATGAGTTTTCCGATATCGTTATAAAGACAAGAGAAATTTGGGATGGCGCAGCCGAAGTCGCAAGGTGGTCGGCGCAGGACTGTATGCCACCCGATTCCGTGCCGTATATCGGCAGGTATTCCAAAAGTACGGAAAATTTTTATGTTGCAACGGGTTTTCAGAAGTGGGGAATGACAAGCTCAATGGTTGCGGCGGATATCATCTCCGACATGGTTTGCGGAGTTGAAAATGAGAATGCTGAAATCTTTTCTCCGCAGAGAAATATTTCTGCGGCAACGGGTGAATTGTGCCGTCATGCGGTGCGCTCAGTCAACGGACTTGCTGTCAAAAAGCTGAAAATGCCTAAAAAAAACTCCTCACAGCTTAAAAGCGGTGAGGGTGATATAGTGAGGCATGAGGGAAAAACGGTTGCCGCTTACAGAGATGAAAACGGTAAGCTTCATATTACGAACCCGAATTGCGCACACCTCGGATGCCGTCTTTCGTTCAACAGCGAGCTTAAAAGCTGGGACTGTCCGTGCCACGGGTCAAGATTTGATGTTGACGGAAAGCTGATTGATAATCCGTCGGTAAAAGGATTGAAATAATATATCCCCCGAGAAAAATGTTTCATTTTTTCGGGGGATATGAATTTGATCAGTTTTTAAGGCTCTGCATCGGAGCGGGGATTCTGCCGCCTCTGTTAATGAATTTTGCGGGGGAGTAGGTTGAAAGCGGCATAACGGGTCCGCTTCCGAGAAGTCCGCCGAAGCTGAGTTCTTCGCCGACCTTCTTGCCGATTGCGGGAATAACTCTGACCGCGGTAGTCTTTGAGTTGACCATACCGATTGCGGCTTCGTCTGCGATGATTGCGGAGATAACTTCTGCGGGCGTATCGCCGGGAATGTTAATCATATCAAGACCGACAGAGCAGACAGCCGTCATCGCTTCGAGCTTGTTGAGGCTGAGAGCGCCGCATCTTGCAGCGTGAATCATACCTGCGTCTTCGGTAACAGGAATGAATGCGCCCGAAAGACCGCCGACGTGCGACGATGCCATAACACCGCCCTTTTTGACTGCGTCGTTGAGGAGAGCGAGAGCGGCGGTTGTGCCGTGGCATCCGCAGCACTCAAGACCCATTTCTTCAAGAATGTATGCAACCGAGTCACCGATAGCGGGAGTCGGAGCGAGAGAAAGGTCAACTATGCCGAAGGGTACGCCGAGTCTGCGTGAAGCTTCGCTTGCAACAAGTTGACCCATACGGGTGATTTTGAATGCGGTTTTCTTTATGAGGTCGGCAACAGCGGTGAGGTCACAGCCGCCCGCCTTTGCGAGTGCCGCTCTTACAACACCGGGACCCGAAACGCCTACGTTGATAACGCAGTCGGGTTCACCTGCACCGTGGAATGCACCTGCCATGAAGGGGTTATCTTCGGGTGCGTTGCAGAAAACAACAAGCTTTGCGGGACCGATGCAGTCTCTGTCTGCGGTAAGCTCCGCACTTTTTCTGACAACCTTGCCCATAAGACCGACGGCATCCATATTGATGCCTGCCTTTGTTGAGCCGATGTTGACGGATGAGCAGATGTGGTCGGTCACGCTGAGAGCTTCGGGAATTGCTTCGATAAGCTCTCTGTCACCGGGGCCGAAGCCTTTCTGAACAAGGGCGGAAAAACCGCCGAGAAAGTTGACTCCGCAGGCAACAGCCGCTTTTTCGAGCGTTTTTGCGAGTTTGACAGCGTCTTTGTTTTCGCATGATGCGAGAATCATCGCCGCAGGAGTAACGGAAATTCTTTTGTTGATGATGGGGATGCCGAATTCCTTCTCAATCTGTTCGCCCGTTGCAACAAGGTCTTTTGCGTAGCGTGTGATTTTGTCATAGACTTTCCGGCACATAACATCAATGTCGCTGTGGCAGCAGTCGAGAAGGGAAATGCCCATTGTTATTGTTCTCACGTCCAGGTGTTCGTCCTGGATCATGGTTATTGTTTCAAGAATGTCTCTTGCATTAAGCACGGAATTTTCACCTCACATTATATAGTATGCATTGCGTTGAAAATATCCTCGTGCATTGCATGAATTGAGAGTCCCATATCATCACCGATTTTCTGGAGCATATCTGAAAATTCGGTGAAAGGAATGTCGGACTTTGTGATGTCAACCATCATAATCATAGCGAACATATCCTGAAGGATTGACTGGGTAACTTCGAGAACATTTATGTTGTGGTTTGAGCATTCGGTTGATACCTTTGCAAGAATACCGACCATATCTTTGCCGATAACTGTTATAACTGCACGCATGGTTTGCCTCCGATTTAAATTAATAATGAAGAATGAAAAATGAATAATTTTGGATAGGATTCGCCTATGACCGTTTTATTTGATATTTAAAATTTCGATGATGTCTTTAACAACAAAATCCGCAGCAGAATTGATGTTTTCTTTCTTTGTGAAAAGACAGCCGTAGGTGCCTGCGTTTTTGCCTGATAAAACATCAATTTCTCTGTCGCCTATCATGACGGTTTCGCTTCTGTCGAGACCGTAGGTGTCGCAGATATAATTGACCGCATCGGGCGCGGGCTTTGAGGGGAAATTCATCGATGAATCGACAAAAGCGGTGAAGAATTTCTTCATGCCGTACTCTTCGAGATAGTGCTGAGAGGTTTCAAAGCCTCTGTGGGTATATAAAAAGTGCTTTTTGCCGCTGTTGAAAAGTTCTTCGAGAGTTTTATATGTATTCTCAAACGGAACGGCAATGGGGCGGAGATTGTAGTTGTGTTCATATTTGCGGAAAACGGCTTTTTCTTCTTCGCTGACGTCATAATGCTCAAAAGCGTGGGCAAAAGTAATTTCGAGAAGTGCCTTTGCTTCGTCGTAGTCGGCTTCTTTTCCGAATTCGCCGAGTGCTTTGAGAAAAGCCGAGGTTATGTGGGGGTAGCTGTCAAACAGCATACCGTCAAAATCCCAGATGTAGTTCTGCATAATCAGTCACCGTAGCCGTTGGGGTTCTGCGACTGCCATCTCCAAGAGTCTTCACACATTTCGTCAATGCCTCTGACAGCTTCCCAGCCAAGCTCTTCCTTTGCCTTTGAGGGGTCGGAATAGCAGGTTGCGATATCGCCGGGGCGTCTGGGTGCGATAACATATTTGATGGGCTTGCCGCAAGCTTTTTCGAATGCCTTGACAACTTCAAGCACGCTGTAGCCGTTGCCCGTGCCGAGGTTATAAGTGAAGCATCCGTTTTCGCCGAGAACCTTTTCAACAGCCTTGAGATGACCGAGAGCAAGGTCAACAACGTGGATGTAGTCACGCACGCCCGTGCCGTCAGGGGTAGGATAATCGTTGCCGTTGACGTTGAGGTGGTCAAGTTTACCGATTGCAACCTGAGTGATGTAGGGAACAAGGTTGTTGGGAATGCCGTTGGGGTCTTCGCCGATTCTGCCGCTCTTGTGTG
>JAFQRF010000051.1 GCA_017410195.1 Clostridia bacterium
GCAACGCCAGCACGTTGCAGGGTGCACCACCGGGGTTGGCCTCCAGCATTGGGTTGCCCTGGACGCTCATTTCATTTTGTGTCAGGTCAATGAGCAGCTCGCCCAAACCTACCACGTCGTAGTGTTTCATAATCAATCCTCCGATTGTCCTGTGTGATTTTTATTTTGCAAGCTCCTGCTGAATATATTCAAGAGAAGCAATCTTCTCTTTTGTTTCTTCAACGGTAAGAAGTTTCGTATTGTTGGAATTGAATTCAGTTAATGTATTTCGAAGAACATCACCCTCTTTGAAATACTTATCATAGTTTAGTTCACGCTTATCGCAAGGAACACGGTAGAAATCACCCATATCAATTGCATTTGCACATTCTTCGTTAGTAAGCAGGGTTTCATACATTTTTTCACCGTGACGTATACCGATATCCTTGATATTATCTTTATCACCGCCAAAAAGCTCGCAAACCGCCTCCACCTGAGTCTGAATAGTACAAGCCGGAGCTTTCTGAACAAGAATATCACCCGACTCTCCATGTTCAAACGCAAATAATACAAGATCAACAGCCTCGTCAAGCGACATGATAAAACGGGTCATGTTTCTGTCAGTAACGGTAATAGGATTTCCGGAGCGAATCTGCTCTATCCAAAGAGGAATGACTGATCCGCGAGAGCACATTACGTTTCCGTAGCGTGTGCAACAAATCTTTGTTTTTTCAGGACTGACAGTACGACTCTTCGCAACAACGACCTTTTCCATCATTGCTTTTGAAGTTCCCATTGCGTTGACGGGATACGCTGCCTTATCAGTTGAAAGACATACAATATTTTTTACTCCCGCATCTATCGCAGCAGTGAGTATGTTTTCAGTTCCGATCACATTAGTCTTTACTGCTTCAATCGGAAAAAATTCGCAAGAAGGAACCTGCTTTAATGCCGCTGCATGAAAAACATAATCCACTCCGTGCATTGCGTTTTTTACAGACGAAATATCACGTACATCGCCTATATAAAACTTTATTTTATGTGCAACCTCAGGCATTTTAGCCTGAAATTCATGGCGCATATCATCCTGCTTTTTTTCATCTCTTGAGAAAATTCTTATTTCTCCTATATCTGTGGCAAGAAAACGATTCAAGACAGCATTACCAAAAGAACCTGTGCCACCGGTGATAAGAAGAGTTTTGTTTTCGAATAAAGACATTTCTTTACCTCCCCTTGTGAATTTTTAAAAAATCAAAATTAATTATTCCTTGAACCATAAGCTTAACATTTTCCCTGGTATCTTTCCACAGAATCGGAAGCACCATGCTTGTCAGGATTTGCGTAATCAAGCTGGCTGACGCTGCACCCGATGTTCCGAATTTCGGAATAAACAAGGCATTCAGTCCTATATTAGCAATCACAGCAAAAATATATATGTATGTAGAATATTTCTGCTTATTTTCACATACTAACCACACATCGCGAGCAACTCCCAAATATGAAAACGCTACATACCAAGTTATTATACGAAGCGGAGCAATTGAACCCAAATACGCTTCTCCGTACAATATTTTTATTATAAGAGGAGCAAAAATCGTAATCATCAAAGAAACAAACAAAGACAAATAAAAGACAATGCTGTATAATTGCCTGTTTTTTTGACGATATAAAGTTTCGTTTCCTTCTTTCTTAAACCGAACAATTGCCGGTGAAAGCGAGGATATGATTGCAGAAAGAACAAATACCCATATATTGCTGATTGTTGATGCTGTTGAATAATAACCGACTTCTGCTTCTGATTGCATTATTTTAAGCATAACCTTATCAGTTTGTCCATAGAGCGCAACCATTGTTCCCGAAAGAATAAAATGATAGCTGGCAGAGAGTATCTCTTTTCCGCGCTTTAACGAAAATCCCAGCTTTCCACCTCCGTATTTTTTATATGCTATAAACAAAATAATTGCAATAACAATATAATCAACAGAGGTTGACAATGCAAAATATGCAACATTTTTTTCAGAAATAATCAAATAAATTTTATATAAAGATGTTGCAAAATATCCTACAAAAGAAGCAATTGATGTTATTTTTGATAAATATCTCTTTAAAAACCAAAACTCAATTAAATCAAAAACCTTAAAAATTAAGCCGCAACTGCTCAAAACGGCAATCCAAACAAGCAGCGGATCACCGTCATCCACAAGAAATACTATGGAAACAATCATTATCGCAGAAAATATACTGGATACCAACCGCATACCTATGGCAGTACCCAATGTTTTTCCTTCTTCATCCGGATGCTTTGTCAATTCATTTATCAAAACAGATGATGTAATCCCCAAAGTGCATAAAGAGGTAAAAAGAGCAACATATGCCAATACATAGTTCAACTGACCGTAATAAGACGGTCCCAAATATTGCGCCGACCATACACCCACAAGAAACGACAAGACCATCTGCGATGCCTTACCGATAATAATCCATCCGGTATTTCTTATTTCATTGTTTTTAAGTAATGTTTTTAAATGTTTTATCATTTTTTACAATACCAATCATCTTTTATAATTTCGGCCCTGCTGCAAGGTCCCGAAGCATACAAATCAGGATGTTCATCACCTGACAAAATATGCTCAGCCAAATTAATAAATCGTTCTGCAGCCACTTCCGCACTCCATTCATCCATAACTGTTTCATAAGCGGATTTACCGTACAAACTGCAAAGCTCACTATCATCAAGCAGCATTTTAACCTTTCTGTAAAGCTCTTCCTCGTCGCCATCCGTATAAATAAGACCGTTTTCACCGTCTTTAATTAAGTACGGAACAGCACCGATAGCGTGGCTTGCCACCACGGCGCATCCGCTGTTCATGGCTTCGTTTAAAACAACACCCCAACCTTCGTTACGATCAGAAGTAAATAAGAATATCTGCGACACTTCCATATGTAAACGAACCTGCTCCGGTTTCATAAAGCCGAGCATATGAACGCAATCCTGCAGGTCATAATCATTTATCATGCTACGGAGATCGATCTCGAGTTCTCCGGTACCGATTAATTTTAAATCAAATTTATAGCCTTCACTTTTCAGTCTTCGGGCAATGCGGACAGGAATTTCGGGATGCTTCCAGTCTATCAGTCTTGCAGCCCAAAGAATGGAAGAACAATGTTTTTTTTGCACTATATTTTTCGAAAAATCTTCATATCGTTTGATTTCGGGGAAATAGCCCCATTTATATGCTTTATTGCGAAAACACCATGCTCTGCTTGCATCAAAAGCGGTATACCCGCTGGCACATAGCAAATATAAATTTTTATATCTGGAATGGTGCAACCATCCGCCGATAACAGCACGCGGCCGCTTCATCAACGGCAGCTTCTTACGGTACCAACGCTCGTGTGCGCGAAAGGTAAGCTTTCCGCTTTTCAGACGTGATAAAACAGACTGATCATTGGCATTACCGATTATAACAACATCACTTTCCGCAATTAATTTTTCCGACTGCTTTCTTGTTTCCTCTGATGCGGAAAAAGATACAACCTCAAAATTCTCAACGCATTTTTCGGACTTTGCTATATAATAGGCAAAACCTTGCTGAAAATAATCTGCAGAATTTCTTGCCTGTGTTTCTATAAAATACAATTTAACATTCGGCAATTCGAAAACAGCGTTTAAAAAATATCGGATATGTGCAGTTACATAATCAGAAACATATACAATAGTCATTTTTTCTCCAATTCAAGTTTAAATATTTCCTAAACAGCATCATTTGCAATTTTTTTGCTACTGCAAAGAATTCCTTGATAAAAGCAGAATATGCAAAACATCCAAGGCATACCAACCATAATGGGTTCCATCCAGAATGTTATCAGTATTGAAACATTGCTGAGCAGCATTAATAATCTTGTTTCTGCGGGAATACTCTCTGTTTTTGAATACAGAATAATCCGAATAACGGAAACTATTATAAAAATTAAAACCAAAATAAACGGTATGATTCCGGCATCGCTGTATACATCCAAATATAATTCATGTGCATATTGTCCGACAGCATTGAAAATATGCCCGCCTCCGAACGGATATTCCAACATATGCTTTAAATATTCCAACTTAAAATAAATTCTTGAATCGGACAGAAATGAGCTTGTTTCAAATCTTTGAGATAAATTTGAACCTAATATCATCGTGCGCAGACCGTAAATATCAAACGAATAAACCAAAGCAAAAGCAATGAATATCACTAACAGCAATAATGTCAGTTTAACCTTTTTGTTATTATTCTTACTGTGAATTAAACTCCATATAAACGCAATAACAAATTCTGTACTAAGGATAAGAAGCAATGCTCTGCCGCCTAAAACAAGGTTATAGAGCAAAATTATAATCAAACCTATAACGGAAAGGATTTTATAAATCATATTATGCTTCTCAAATGAAATATAAAGAAATACACCGACGGCTATAATTGCCAAGCACGCCTGCCCGGTTGCACTCAATGACTCTCCGGTCCAGATATCAATGGTGTTTCTGTATGCAGACTGAGAATTTGTTAAATAATTAATACAGTAATGAGCAAAAGCTCCCATTGCAGGAATACATATTGCCGTCACCGTTTTTCTGTCAACCAAATTATTATCCGTTGAGTTCCAATCTCTGTTTTCAAAATAATTAATGCCCAACAAATAGCACAGAGGCATCGCAAAAACACGCAAAAAAGACAAAACATTATTATATAATCCGGCAAAAACAGCGTATGTTAAAGAAAACATCAGCAGCAATAAAACGTCAAAATTCACACGGATCTTTTTTCCCAATAACAACAAAACAATAAACGCCGCAAAAACAAAATAAAAGCTTTTGGCAAATAAATTCATACTGCTCAAAAAAAGCAGAAACAAGATTAATGACTGTTTAATTGAGTATTTAATATCTACCGTAAACTTCACCTTATTCATTGATAACCCCTGTAAGATCTAATATTTTCTGTGCCTGACAAACAGCATTTTTATTTTTTATAACAAACTCTCTCGCTTCTTCGGCTTTTTTCAATGCATCATCATATTTATATATCACTTCTTGCAAAGCTGCTGCAAACTGAGTTGATTTATCCCCGAAAGGATTTACATAATTCAGATACCTGTCATATTCATCCGGAATGCCATCCAGCTTATACATCACCACAGGCTTTCCGCTTGCCATATATTCCATGGTTTTGGAAGGAAAACTATATTTGACATATTCGCCCTCATTGGGACGAGGATTGACCAGAATGTCCGCTTGATTTCTCAATTCGGCAACCTCGGACTGAGTGCAAAAGCCGTAAAATTTCACTCGGTTATCCTTCTGTGCCAGTAACTCAATCTCCGCTTTCGCCTCACCGCCGCCGCAAATCCAAAGCTGTATATTTTCATTCTCCATTAATGAAAACGCATCTAAAAGATTTTTTATTCCGTATTGATAGTGCAATGTGCCGCTGTAAAAGATTATATGTTTATCATTCTTTTCATTTGATATTACTTTTTGTTCAGCATCGCAAATGCCTTCAACACAAACCCACGGACGGTCACCGACCTCAAGCGGTTCACACATCTGTTTTGTCAAAACAACAAATCTGTCTATTCTTTTTAAGTAACGCTTAATCATTCGGTTTTGAACAGAACGCAAAAATTTTCGGATGCTTGATGTCTGCCCAAGATCATAATAATCGGGAAGATCAGTAATTATCGCTGTAATTTTGATATTCTTCGGAAATTTATAAACAGCTTTCAGAAACGGCATATATGCTGAATAAAGGATGATTTCCGTATTCTCATCTGCAACCGTCTTCAAATATTTTTTAATTTTTACAGAACGTTGCCACTGTTTCAGAAACGGCAGATTTATTGATCCGATTTCATGCCCCAAAACACCTTTGCTTTTCCAATCCGAATCATTAAGAAAAAACTTTCTGTATTGTCTTTTCCATATACCGACGGGCAAAACATTAACTACACTTAATTTTGAACCAACCAATTTTTGAATTCCGTGCAGCAAATTCCATTGAAAAACATTAGGAGCATTGCTGATATTTACAATCATGTTCTCTCGAATTTCATCTTCTCGCTCATACGGATATAACAGACCAAGAAAAACAAATTTTTTCATTGATTATTAACTCGATTCTTTCAAATTATAATTCATCATAAATCATTGCAGATCGGAATTGATACCAAACTGCAGCTCAGAAAATTTCTCAGCAGCAACACTCAAGGCACCCGGCTCAATTACATTCGCATCGGGTACACTTTCGGGACTTCCGCCTGTTCGGTACGTTATAACCGGTGTTCCGCATGCTTGTGCCTCCAAATTCACAGTCGGATAGTTATCCTCATATGTAGGATTAAAAAACACATCCGCTGCCGTATAGATTTCTGCCAGCTCTTTAGTGCTGTTTGTGCGTTTTAAAGCAACTATTTTCTTTGGCATCTGACTAATCTGCTTGTCCGTCAGACCAACAAGCACAATTGCAAAACGGTCATCAAGCATTTCTGACAGCTTTATAAAATCATTTAAACCTTTACGCTCTCCCCACGCACTTGCCACACCAAGGATGATTTTCTTATCCTGCAGACAAAATCTTTCACGGAAATCACTCGGAGTAGGTTTAAACACATTGGTATCTATAGTATTGTAAACAACTTCAACAGGATATTCTTTTAAAAAACTCTGTTTCACAAGATCGGCAAGCCATTTTGAGGGTGCAATCAGAGTCATATTCTTTACACCGGTAAATGCAGCTTTCTTTCTGTCAAAGTTACTTTTGCAGTTATCTGATATAATACTGGAAGGATAACGCTTCTTCTGAACACAATGCATACAATGAGTTTTCCATTGTTCACAACGTGCAACAGTAAAATGCGAACAATGACCCGTAAACGCCCAACAATCATGCAGTGTCCACTTCACCTGCATATCAGGGCGGGATTTTATCCAATCAAACAGCATTTCAACATTTATATAGTAGCCATGGAGATTGTGCAACCAAAGCAGGTCTGGATTATAATTCTCTGCCCATTGCAAAAACTTTTCCGTGGCTTTTTTATTGGAAAAGCCATGTTTATCCGTTAACCGGGTATGAACAGCGCTCAGCATATTGTCCGCATCGCTTCCGATACGAACAGCATATTTGCGATAATTATCAGGAACGGTTTCACGTCCGTACGCAATTTTTACCGTGTGACCTTCATTTTCGAATTTGTCAGCCAAATCAGTACATATTCGTCCTGTGCTGCGAATACCGCACACGGAATTTATCATTAATACTCTCATATAATTATTGTATATTCCCTTTTATTATAATATCAAATCTGAAATTATACGATAACCCTCATCAGAACAGTAATGTTCTTTTAAATATCTGAAGCCTGCTTCACCGTATTTATGCGCATCAACCGATATTTCGTTTATACATTTACAAAACATATTTACGTCATTGCTCTCACACCACAAGCCAAATCCGCCTTCCGTAATTACTTTACCTACGTCAGTGTTCGGATCGGTACATGCCAACACAGGCAGACCTGCCTGCATATAAGAAAGCAGTCTTGACGGAAAATTAGGGATGGTAAAACGATGATCCAAAAAGATAAGTCCGACATCGCAAGCAGCAATCATTCGTTCGTAATCTTCTTTGGGAAGACGTTTCATCAATTTCATATTTGACGGTTTTTCTGTATCAAAAAAATCCTGCAATTTTAAAAATTCCGTTCCGTCACCGCAAATCAGGAAATACGCTTCTTTGTTTGTCATCTGTGCTTTAAGACAATCGATTATAAACGGAACACCCTGCGGTTTACCGAGATTACCGCCATACACAAATACGGTCTTATCCCGCGGAATATCATATTTATCACGCATATCAAGGCGTTCCTGCTCCGTCAAACGAACATCTCTTACCTCAATACTGTTCGGACAAATTTCAACTTTTTGCGGATTAACTTCAGGATTGTGTTTCAATATGTAATCAACATTTGCCTGCGACATACAACCTATGCGGTCCGAAAGTGAGTATAACTTTTTTTCTTTATTACGAAAATACTTATAAATGAATCCCTTTAATCCCGTTGTTGATATCATACCAAGATCAACGGCATTCTGAGGAAAAATATCCTTGAGCAAAAGATAAGTCTTTGCACCGTCACGTTTTTTTATGTATTGCACCGCATTAGCAAGTGTAATGGGCGGTGTAGAATATATTACCAAATCAAATTTTATATCAGAAAAATATTTTTTAACAGCTGAAATAAACTGAGATTCAATCCGAAGTGTGGAAATCCCCTTTTCGATGATGTTGGTTTTCTGGGTATTGCCAATCTTCAGTTTAAGAAGATGACCGTTCTCTTCAAAATGAGTTTCCACTCCGGTACGTTTTTCTGCAGGAGAAATGCAATATACCTCGTGTCCGTTCCTGATAAACGAAAGGAGTAAATCGCTGTAAATACTGTGTTCGTTAAACGATTTAAAATTCGATAATGTCAATAAAATAATATTCATACTCATTTCCTTTAAAACTTATCTGTCGATTTACAGTTTATATTATGCCGTCAGACCGTAAATGAGCGGAACGGATATAATAATCGTCAAATAAGCAATTATATCAAAAAATATCGAATACTTAAAATAATCATTGAATCGGTATCCGACACTCATAGACATGCCAAGCGTTGAGCTTGCCAACGGACAGCTTAATGCAACTCCGGAAGCCATTGTTATACCAAGCACAAAAGCATATGAATTCAGACCTAAATCGGGCGCAATACTCAACACAATAGGCACAACAATCATAATTGCGGTTGAATTAGAGATAAACTCACTTACCACCTGCACCATCAACACCAGAACGCAAAACAGAAGCATGGGATTAACGGAATCACCTACCAAAGCGCGAACGCCCTCACTGATAAGCTTGGTACCTCCCGCTGCCTCCAATGCTTTGGCTATTCCCAGGCAGCCCGCAAGTCTTCCTACAATATTCCAGTTTACGCTCGAAATTGCCTTGGGCTGAGAAATACAGCCCGTCACAATGCACAGTAGCGCTGCAGAAGAACTGGTAATCGCCAGCGGAATCCATTCGGTTATATAAAGTATGACAGTTAAAACAAAAATTACTGCCATTATAACCATTTTCTTCTTGTCACGCTTAACATTGGTCTGCGATAAAGAGTACTCCGCTTCGTCTTTTCGGTCTCCCCAAATTTTTTCACCGCGTCGATAACCGATAAACAGGCAATAAAGCAAACCAAGCAAAACCAATACAGCACCTATTGGTGTAAAATCAAAGGTTTTAAATGTACGAACACCCGCTTCTTCCAACAAGCCTTGCGCTGTCATCTGCTGTGTAGAGCCGACAAGAGTAGAAGCTCCGCCGATAACACAGCCGTATGCAATAGGCATAATTAAATTTTTGGATTTAATATTTTTATTTGACAAACCCATAATAATAGGAATAAAAATAGCAAGCACCGCAGAATTGGTCAAAAACGCCGACATAATCGCTGATACCAAATATGTGCCAACGATAAGCTTTCGTTCAGAGCCGTTTGAAACCCGAACAATCCACTCACCGATTGCTGCAGCCAACCCGGTTTCAGAAATGGCAGCACCGATAACCATAACGCCGATTGTAAGAATTACGGTGCTTGATGCAAATTGTCCGAACGCTGTTTTAAAATCACATACTCCAAAAATAACCATAGCAACACAACCGAGAATAGCTGTTGTTGCCATAGGAAGCTTATCCCATACAAAAAGAACGATACAGCCGATAAAAATCAGCAAAGAAACAATATCAAGTGGCATTTTTATTTCCTTTCAGCTTCAAGAAAAGAATTAATTGAATAATACTTTTCGATATTTTCAAATGATTCAACGAAGGATATCAAGCAGCTCTGCTGTTTCTCCGTAATAACGCCGTCTGCACATGCCGCAAGTTTTCTGTGTAATTCCTGCACGGTAAACGGATTTGCCGCATCCCCCTTAGGAATTTTAATATCCGATTCATAAACCGTACCGTCAATGCATCTGAGACAAACTTTTGCACCACGGATTCCTGCCTTTGCATTTTCCATGCTTTCATCCGGAATGATGTCAATTTTTTTAATTATTTCATAAATTTCAGGTTCAACGTCAGAAACTTTCAAATCCTCCAAATCAAAGTGTCCCCTCAAAAATGCGACGGCTAATGCATAGTGAACGGAAAATTTTGACTCCTCGTCTGTTTGCGGCATTTGAATGTTTCCTGCAACACGAATTGCATTCGGATAAATATACACAGTAATCCTTTCCACGTTACGAAAATCAATTCTGCCATAGTTATCCAAAAACATTTGACGAATTTTAAGCGCAGCTTCTATGCCGCAATGGGTATGTCTGCATGACGGATACGGTTTCAAATAACTTTCACAGATGGTAAAGCTTTCACCGAGAGTATCAGTCACTTCCGTTTCATCAACCGAATCGGACATTGCATGAAACCAACCTTTGGTGCTCTCCAAAGGATATAATGAGCTTTCAATTCCCTTTTTCGCCAACTGTGCCGCCAATATACCGCTTCGTGCCGCATTTGCAGGATTGATTGGTTTGCAGGATTGACCGCTTTCGGTAATCAGCATAAGTCCTCCGGATTGAATTGCAGACAAAGAAATCGCATTATATATTCCTTTTTCATCTAAGCCGAGAAGCTTTGCGGCAGCAGCACCGCAAGCTAAAGCACCGGCAGTTCCCGTAGAGTGAAATCCTCTCCGAACCAGCCCCGGCTGAACAGCTGCAGCAACACGGTTATATACCTCATAGCCGACATTTATTGCGGTAATAATGTCTTTTCCCGAAACATCAATAGTTTCAGCCAAAGCAAAAACTGCAGACATTACGTGAGCTGCAACATGACCCATCGCCTTTCGGTTTCCGTCATCCATATCGGCACCGTGAGCATATACAGCATTCATGAAAGCAGCATTTCCGACGGGCATCTTCATATCCTTACACAAAACAGAGGAATCTTCTTTTCCGCCTTCTTCAAAAAAGATTTCCTCCGTGATCTTATTAAATTTACCGTTGATTTTTATTCCTGCAAAACAAGCTGCATAGTAATCAAGAATAAACCTTTTTGTAGTTTCTACAACAGCTTCGGGAAGATCCTCGTAACGAAGATCTGCAATAAACCGTGACAATATTTCAGTAATATGTACCATAAAATTTCCTTTACGTTTTTTATCAAATCAGCCAGATTTCTCTGTTGCCCGCCGCACGCCACGTGGAGGCTTTGATGTGTGCGGCTCCCCAATCATAAAGATTGGGGACAATCATAAGATTGAATTTAAAGATAATTATTCAGACCAAGGTCCGACAAACTTACCGTCCTCACCGAAATCATAATATCCGGGAGTAAGATGTCCGCAGCCTGTATAGCCTGCGCCGACATAATACTTGCCTACAGCAAGAAGACCGTTACCTCTTACATAATAGTCAGCACCGTCAACAGTGATCATACCAAGACCATACTGAATAGCGTCATTTACATAATAGTGAAGATTTCCTTCATCGTCAGCTTTGATTCCTGTAAACGCATTTTCATCAGTCCAGGGTCCGACAAACTTGCCGTCTTCACCGAAATCATAGTAGCCGGGAGTAAGATGTCCGCAGCCTGTATAACCTGTACCGATGTAATA
Organism: Clostridia bacterium; assembly: GCA_017410195.1. Taxonomy (GTDB): domain Bacteria; phylum Bacillota; class Clostridia; order Oscillospirales; family Acutalibacteraceae; genus CAG-177. The sequence goes on from JAFQRF010000051.1 coordinate 11,683, forward strand.
TTTGCCAACAGCAAGAAGACCGTTGCCTCTTACATAATAGTCAGCACCGTCAACCGTGATCATACCGAGACCGCTCTGAATTAAATCATTTACATAGTAGTGAAGATTTCCTTCGTCATCAGCTTTAATTCCGGTAAACGCATTTTCATCAACCCAAGGTCCGACAAACTTACCGTCTTCACCAAACTCATAGTAACCGGGAGTCAGATGATCGCAGCCTGTATAGCCTACTCCGATGTAATACTTGCCTACAGCAAGGAGACCGTTGCCTCTTACATAATACTCAGAGCCGTCAAGTGTAATCATACCGAGACCCTTCTGAATTACATCGTATACATAATAATGAAGATTTCCTTCATCATCTGCTTTGATTCCGGTAAACGCATTTTCATTAATCCAGGGTCCGACAAACTTGCCGTCTTCACCAAAGTTATAGAAACCGGGAGACAGATGGCTGCAGCCTGTATAACCCTCTCCGATGTAATACTTGCCTACTGCAAGGAGACCGTTGCCTCTTACATAATACTGAGCGCCGTCAACAGTAATCATGCCGAGACCCTTCTGAATTACACCGTATACGTAATAATGAAGATCACCTTCGTCATCAGCCTTGATTCCTGTAAATGCAGTTTCATCAATCCAAGGACCGACAAACTTTGCATCCTCACCGAAATCATAGTATCCGGGTGTAAGATGTCCGCAGCCTGTATAACCTGCACCGATGTAATACTTGCCTACCGCAAGGAGACCGTTGCCTCTTACATAATACTGAGCGCCGTCAACGGTAATCATACCGAGACCCATCTGAACAGTACCGTCAACAAGATAGCAGTAATTTCCTCCGCTTACAGAGAAAATACCTGTTTCATCTTCATAGACCTTGATAAGCTCACCTGTTACATCATCGAAATGATACAGTTTGTATTCTGCAAAAGCACCGATTCTGACAACCTGATGACCTCTGTAAAGATAGCCGTCCTTATCAAAGCAATATGTCTTTCCATCGATTTCCTGAAGCATATTGTTTGACCACTTATAGCAATCGGGACCGTAGAAATACTGAATATTGCCGTCTTCCGTTGTATGCCATACACCGTCTGTCAGATTACCTTCATCATCAAATACATATGTGATTCCCGCACAGCTGCCGTTTACAAATTTATATGTACCGGTAATTGCAGTCTTTTCATCCCATCTGAAATAGTTCCAGACACCGTCAACAAGATACCAGCCGTTCTTTAATTCACCGGAAACAGCATAGCAATAGCCGTTTGCAGCTTCATTGAAGAATTTTCCGGTAAACTTGGTCTGACCTGCGCAAACGCCGTCTTCACCAAAGTTGTAGTAGTAGCCGTCAACAAGCTTAATACCGGTAAGCATTACGCCGTCTGCCCAGTAGCTGTCAGCAATCCAACCGTTATTAACAACACCGTCAACATAGGTCTTGCCGTCAGTATAAACACCGTTAAAGAGTTCACCGCAAGCGCACTTGAGAATGCCGTCAGTAAGTTCAAACTTGTGACCTGTTGCTTCAACAGTCACACCCCAATCGACGGGAGAATCACAGGTTTCGCACCATGTTCTGCCTGTATAACCGTTAGTTGTACAAGTTGCAGCCTTATCTGCAATAGCGGAAGCGGAATGAACATGATAACTGTGCGAGGTATAATATGCATTGTCATAATCACGCATTCTCAAGCCATAAGTGTAAGAAACGCAAAGGGTATGAATGTCTTCGCTTGAGAAGGTATGGCTTGTACCGTCAAGGTATGTAACGACACCCATCTCTGTATCAACATCAACAGAAAGCGCAGGAGCACAGACGTATTTACAATTCCATGCTTCTACAGCATTAGCATGCTTATGGTCATCACCGGAAACAAATTCCCAAATTCGAACGGGAATGCTTGCAACAACTGCGGTTCCGCTCTTTGAAAGGTAATCGCTGTTACGTGTGAATTTAACTGTCAAAATATTTTCTGCCTTATCATTTCCCGTTGCAAAGCTATAGTCACAATCAAATCCGTAAAGAGTCTCGATATGTTCAAGTTCCCAGTTATTCATACTGTCAAGATCAAGTCTCATTTCAACAGACTTAACAGTTTCAATTGCATCGACCTCAACATCAATCCAGTATACCGAATCATTCAGCATATAGATAAGGCTGCTGTCCTGAGGACGAACACGAACTGATTTATCATTATCTTCTGCATTAACAGTAATCTGACGTTTGATTTCCGAGTAGTTACCGGTCTTATCGCTGATTCCCATGCGAATTGTATGCACTCCGTCAGCAAGAACTGCATCGGAAACGGTAATCAGACCGTCAGAATATTCGCAATCAACACTTACACCGTCAATGTAAGTCACCGCAGATGAAGTATCCAAGCCACTTGCATTGTTCGTATTTGTCATATCTTCGGAAACAATACCGGCGAAATTAACAGTATTTTTGGATACTGTCTGACCGTTCAGCATTGCAGCATCACTCATACCCTCAACCGCATATGTCATTCCCGAAAAAATGGGCTTTTCACGGTCAGCAACCGCATCAGAATAATCTATAGTAACATCATCAATATAGAATGTGAAGTCACCTGCATAGTTGGTTTCGTTGTATTTCCATGAATCAATATTTACAGCATAAAACTCAATAAAGCAATTTGCTTTCAGTTTAAACTGTGATCCGTTGAAGTACTGACCTATCTTGTCAGCATTGTCTTCAATATATACACTGCTGAAATTGACGGGCATTTCAAAATACTGCCAACCCGAATACTGCCTGTCGTTAACATATTCCTCGTTATATATTTCCATACTTGATCCGGTTTTTCCGGAAAAGTCACCGTTTGCATCATGAGTGGAAACGCTCATGTAAATTGAAAACTGTACTGCATCTTCGGGAATATATACCCAGAAACCAATGCTGGTGGCATTTAATATTTCAACTGAATCACCAGTCCAGACAAGAGAGTTACCTGCCCAGAATTCCGTACCATGGAGAGCCTGGTCCATGGGATAGTGGAATGCAAGCGCCTGATCGCCGCTATGAACCATACCGGTTTCCTTTGTAACAATGGAAAGATCGGAAACATCATAACCGCCATGATGGCTGGTTCTCCAGTTTCCAAGGTCTGCGCCGATATTACCTTTTTCAAAGTCAAATAATACTTCAGAACCCTTACCGAGTTTAATTTCAATTGTATCAAAAACTACCGGATCTGTACCGTTTGCCGATACAGTAACAATTGTTCCCACGCCCGACTCTGCAGCCGTAAATTTATTACCGGAAACGGTACCGACAGAAGAATCTGCAACGGTAAATGTGAAATCGCTGTCTTTAACTGCTACGTCATAAAGACCATATTTAGCAACAACTTCAAGTTCTGTGGTGGCACCGAAAGGAACTGTAATAACATCACGAGTAAATGCAACTGTATCAGGAAGAACAACATTAATTTTTACAGAACCAACTACAGCTCCGTCAACTGTCAACGATACCTCTGCAACACCTATAGTACCGTCAGAAATAAATACACCGTTTTCAACGATACCGTTGGTGGCAGTCCATACAGCATTCTCCGGAATCTCAGCTGCAGTACCGGCAGGGCTGATACCGATAGCCGAAACCTTAACCTCTGAACCGGGAGTTACATAGTAATTTTCAGCGCTTACCTCTGCCTTTTCAAAAACATCTGAAGGGGGTGTGCTGGTATACATAACAAGACCGTTTGAAACTGCACGCTCTGAACCGTCGGAAGGATTGCTTGTTACTTGAATATCATTACTGCCCGCAGAACGTGAAACATATGTTGCCGATCCGCCGCCGTCAAGGCAAAGAATATAGGTACAACCAGCTTCATCCATAATTTCAAGCGATTCCGCATAGTTCGTACCTGCCGAACCACCCGAGCCGTTGCCGTCTGCAACCATAAATACAACCTTATTATCTGCAGTAACGCCTACAAATGAACGGGGATAACGACCATCATTAAGATAACTGCTGTTTGAATATGCAATATTCGTTCCGTTCTTTCTGACAAGCTGGAATCCGCCGATTGCTTCCTTTGCAGCACCGTGCGCAGCAACAGCCTCATCCCAATCCGCATTGTTAGCACCGCAAAGTGCTGTTCCATCCTCAAAAATTGCAAACCATGAAGAGTTTGCAGCCTTGTTAATGCCGAATCCGCTTACACCGTTCATAACATGTGCACCGGAAGGCATAGCGGTACCGGTATTATAACCGTCACCGTTTACACCGGCAACTACTGCATAATGAGGAATATAGTTTGCCTCATCATCTGCATTTGTGTGCTTTGCATTCATCGCTGCTGCCTGCTCGGTCATCTTTGACATGCCGAGTTTTTCGCACTGTGCATCTTTATAAGAAGCCTGCACACCGACGTCATCGCGATTAATATCGGCAATCGCAATGTAGTAATTGATAAGCTTACCGTCCGCACCGTAACCGCTGTTAACGGACTGAACGATACCGGGAGCGAGCGTGGATTCAAACGACTGATATGTCATAACCTGCTCATCTTCCGAAAGCTCCGCAATTTCGGATTCGATCGCTAATACCGACATAGGCAAAATACCCACAATCAGTACTGCAGACAGAAACAACGAAACTGCCTTTGAAAAAACCTTTGACTTCATGTTTTCCTTCTCCTTTTCAGAAAAATTTATACTATGTTATTACAATAGCCATCGGCTATTCATAGTCATCCTTGTCACGATACCAAAATATTATTGTTTTAATATTTCAACTCAGCCAGCAAATCGTGCCTTATAAGATCAATGCCGCCAGTACCGACAGCTTTTACTCTGCTGACTGCAGTTTCATATTTTTTCTGCAGCTCTTGCAAATCATCCGATTGTACTGTAAAACCTCCCATGCGGTCACCGCTGCAAGTAATGGTTTTATACTCACTACCCTTTGAAGAAAAAATATAGTATTCGGAAATGATACCTTCCTTTTTCAGTTCTTCAAAACCTTCGGCATGGTCAAATACTCCGGGTTTACAATAAAGGAATATATTAGCAATATATTTGTTTTCGGCAGTCATTTCACCGACATGCGGCTTCTCGCCAAGCGTCAGATCCGCGACTGCTTTAATTACATCAAAACCGCTTGCTTTTTTGATTAGTCTGTACTTGATGCATCCGCCTGTACGGGCGCAGAACTCAAGAACCCAAATCCTTTTACCGTCAGAAATCATCTGAATCAGCATAGGTGAATCTTTAAGCTTAAATGCATCTGCAATTTTTTGCGCCGTATCACGAACCATTTCCTTAACAGCATCGGAAACGGGAGCAGGATTCTTTGTCCGATAAATAACAAAACGGTCTTTATCAGCAATCTTATCATTGACGGACAACGCCAGAACGTGCGCCACACCGTTTTCGACATACACATCCACCGTAAGCTCTTCACCCGAGCAGAATTCTTCAACTATGGCTGTCTTTGTACGGCTTATCTCCACTGCTTCATCAAAAGCCTTTTTCATTTCTTCAAAGTTCAGAACTTTTCTTACTCCGCGTGAACTGTATGAATCCACAGGTTTTACAATCATCGGGAACTGAAAATTTTTGACTTTTTCTTGGTCAAAAACACCCATGACCGCATATTTCGCAGTCGGAACATCATTTTTAATAAAAATATCCTTCATATATTTTTTGTCGGATACCAAAGTTGCGGTATGATAATCAATATAACAAGGCAAGCCAAGACGTTCCGATACCTTTGCAGTAATCAGCAAAACCTGATCGGCACAAGCAGTTAAAACCAAATCCGCTTTTTCATTAAGTGCAAGCTGATAAATACCTTCCTCATCCAATGTTGAGACAGGATAAAACGCATCTGCATAAGGTCTTGCAACGGCGTTGGGGTTTCTGTCGGCAAGTATGGTATAAATACCTCTGGATTTCAATTCTTGAATAAGTGCTGCCTGCGAAATACCGCCGGCTACAACCAGTGCTTTCATATATTTCTCCTTAGCTATCACTTGTCACATCCGCAGATATTACTGCTTCTGCGTTTTCTTCCGGTACATAAAACTTTGAAAAACGGCTGACCCCTCGGTATTCGGGTTTAACATCGGTTCCTTGTTTTTTAAATACAAGAAGAACCGTCTTGAACAAAATAATAATATCAAGCAAGAATGTGAACGTTTTGACATACTCTATGTCATATTGAATCCGTTCTTCCCATTGAATATTGTTGCGTCCCTTTACTTGTGCCAGACCCGTAAGTCCGGGACGCATCTCAAATCGAAGGTTTTCTTCACCGATACATCTGGGAGCCTGATAATCAAGCATGGGTCGGGGACCTATCAGCGACATAGTGCCGTTAAACACATTAAACAACTGAGGCAATTCGTCAAGGCTTGTTTTTCTGAGAATCCGACCGACTTTTGTAATGCGGTCTTCAGACATAATTTCTGCGCCATCGGTGTCATATTGTTCTGTTATCATGGTACGGAATTTATACATAATAAAAGTCTTCCCGTTTTTTCCGACTCTTTTCTGCTTATATATAGCGGGACCTTTTGAATCAAGTTTAATTACAATCGGAATAATGATAATAACGGGAATAACGGTCATAAAAATAAGAATAAACGAACTGACCAAAATATCAAAAGCTCTTTTTAAAAACAAATTGAATTCTCTCATGTTAACACCACAAATTAACTAATCACTCAAAACAACTTCTGATAATCTGAATGATCTTATCAAAATCTTCATCAGATGTTTTAATATCACTCGGTAAGCAAAGCCCTCTTTGAAATATATCAGCACCTACATCTATACCATTACCTGCAATGTAAGCGTTTGTATTACCTCGTCCGTTTCCTTCTCTCGTTACAAATCCGTGCATCCTGTAAAGCGGCTGCATATGCATAGGTTTCCAGATCGGTCTTCCCTGGACATTATATTTTGCAAGAGTGTCCAAAATTTCATCAGGACAGGTCTTACCGCTGGTCTTGATATAACAAGTGTCGTTATCACTTCTGACCTGCTTGCACATTGCTTCTTCATTAATCAGCATACAAGAGAGCCAGAAATTTGGCTCCATCGTGTCAGGATCATAGGGATTCATAGTTACAGGCAAGTCCTTGAATCCCTCTTTATATCTTTCGTAAATAGCTTTTTTACGAGCAATATGCTCATCCAAATACGGTATCTGACCACGCACCACACCGGCTACTATATTGCTCATACGGTAGTTGAATCCAACCTCTTCATGCTGATACCACGGCGCATCCTCTCTGCTTTGCGTTGCCCACTTGCGAGCTTTATTGGCAGCAGCCAAATCATCTGTTAACAACATACCGCCACCGGAACCGGTAATGATTTTATTGCCGTTAAAAGAAATAGCATTATACAAACCGAAAGTTCCGGTCTGCCGACCTTTATATGTAGCACCCAGCGACTCTGCAGCATCTTCGATTATAATTGCGCCGTGTTTTTCTGCTATTGCGCAGATTTCATCATATTTCGCAGGCGTTCCGTAAAGATTGACTATCACAATAACCTTTGTATTCGGATAAAGCTCAAACGCCTTTTCAAGTGCCGCAGGATCCATATTCCATGTATCATATTCGGTATCAATGAATACAGGAACCGCTTTTTCATATACAATCGCATTCACAGTTGCATCAAAAGTCATATCGGTACAGAATACCGTATCGCCCTCTTTTACGCCGGCGAGTTTAACCGCAAGGTGCAACGCTGCCGTTCCGTTTGTGAGCGACACCGCATACTTGCATCCGACTTTTTCGCAAATCTGACGCTCGATTTCAACAAGATTTGTTCCTTCTGTCGTAATCCAATTAGTGTCAAACGCTTCTTGGATATATTTCATTTCATCTTCATGTTTAGTTGCGGTAGAAAGCCATATTTTATTTTTAAACGGTTCTAAATTCATGATGATATACCTCTGTCATCAGCGTATTTTCAATATTAATCTATATACTTTTCAGCATAACCGTTAATCATCGCTTCATAAGCTTTACTGTCTGTCGGATAGCTTTCCGCATGTGCGGCACCTTCAACAATCAAAAGCTCTTTGTGATCACTTGAGCATGCATTATAAAGCTCGTTAACCATATAGGTCGGAACAAAATCATCATTCGCACCATGTATGAAAAGCATGGGTACCGATGCTTTTTTTACAGCATCAATCGGGCTTGCATCCTTGAAATCGTAACCCGAAATCATTCGGTTAAAGAAGTTTGCCGCATCAATAATCGGAAATGAAGGAACATGCATCCCTTTTGCATTATGGACAAACTGATCATATGCTGAAGTATAGCCGCAGTCAGCAACAGCAAACTTAACATTTTCGGGAAGCCTTCCGCTGCCTGCCATAAGCATGACAGTTGCACTGCCCATTGAAACACCGTGAAGAATAATCTGAATATCCTTACCGAAATGATTCTTCATAAAATCAAGCCACTGAAGACAGTCACGGTATTCATGATATCCGAATCCGATATACTTACCTTCGCTCATCCCTGCCGCCTGATGGTCGACAAGAAAAATATTATATCCCCTATCATGATAAAACTTTGCCATGCAACGGAATTCACCTGCACCGCAGTTTCTGTAGCCATGACTGCAGAAAACATAAACATCCGAAGGCTCATCAGCAGGAAGAAGATATCCTTTAAGCTTAAATCCTTTTGCATTTATGATTTCAAATTCATCAAGTGCCTGCTTGTTAAACCAAACAGCCCTTTCATCCTCCGCAGGAGGTTCAACCGGTTCGGGCTGTTTATTGATAATTTTGCTCATTTTTTCCGTCAGTACGGCATCTCTGTGCATTATCTCACGAAAAACTGTAAATCCGAGTACCCCGACAACACCTGCGGTAGCGCACGCAGTTTTCAGCAAAACCGATTTTTTATTACTCATAGTCTGCCGACTCCTTTTATCTGAAAATCTGTTTTAACATCTCAAATATTCTGTCAAAAATCATCTGAATAAAGTCTTCAAGCTTAATTGTATTTTTTGCATATACAATGCTGTCGGTTTCGAGCAAACCGCAATTTATGCATTCCCTTGAACGAATCTCCGTATCCGTTTCAAAATCATGCACATAATTGCTCCACTCAGAAAAATCATGACCTGATGCCGGAATTACAGCTTCACTGACAAGTTTTCCGCATACCGAACACATACTCTTCTCAATTCCATCGGAAGTGCAGGTTGCATCGGTTATTTCATGGGAAATCATATGGTCACATTTTGTAAACGCCTGAACAAAAACATTTTTAAAGCCGTATCTTAAAGCATCATACCAGCCTGCATTATAATACGGCAGATAAACATAACTTTCCTTTGCATTTGCGGAATATGAATTTGTTCCCTGCCCGTCAACCTCAACGGGAATATAAAGCGTTCCGTCAGTAAGATATTCAACAACAATTGAAAAAACCGTTCCCTGTTCAAGCGGAATTTCGTCGACAAAATTAATTGTATGATATCCGGGTCTGTCGAGTATCGTTGAATATTCCGATGCAAGTTCACCCTGCTCAGGATTTGTAAAATTATTCACAAGATTCTTATAAACATAAACCTTGATTTCCTGCTCGGGCAACATCGTATAAGCCGAAGCAGAAGTCAGCAGCTCATCGCCCTTTGAAGTAAATACATTGGAAATTTTCGCATTTCCGCCGTGACTGATATAAGACTCCCAGCCCGTACCGTTGTATGTATAATTTCTGTAAAGCTCATCGGCATCTCTTGCGGAAATTCCCGCAAACTGCTCGATTGACGGGTCATAATAGGAAATCCAGAAAAATCCGTCATCCGCCCAATTAAGACCCCAGCTGTTTTTGCAAAGCCACGCACCGTCGCTTGCGGGTCTGCAGCTTTCGTTGAAATTATATCGGGAATAATTATCGTTCCAACCGATAACCGTTATTTCGTGGTTTAATGTTTCCGTTCCGTCATAATAGTAAGAAAAAGAATTCGAGTTATAATATGCATCGTCAAAATAAAACGCAAAGGTAGCGGAGCCGTGATCCATTATCCAGTTCTTTGCATCGCTTATATCAAGAAATTCCTGGGCAGATTCAATAACTGTACCGCTGCCCGTATCATATCGGCAGCTCTCATCATAATTACCCATTGCGGTAAGATCCCTGAAATTGAACGGATAATCCGCATCCTCTGCCGCACCCGTCCATCTTGCAAGTGAACCTGCAGCGATTATCCAGTTACCTCCAGTCATAAACGGAGTATCATTAAGATATCCGTCGCCGTATGCAAGGTCATCCGCATTATCTGTCAGACTTCTTGAGGTAAACCAAGAAAAATGAGCCTCGGAATAATCAGCACTTTCAATATCATCAAACCCCTTGAGTATCGCGTCGCTCTCAAGCATACTCATTGCAGAAAACGCCCAGCAATTGCCAGAAGCACCCTGCTGCTTTGCAGAGGTAATGCAGTTTTTGGTTCTCGAATCATATGAAGACGGCAACTCTGACATTGCACTGTAAGACGATGAAAAAAGAGAAACCGAAGGAGTCTTCCTCTCCGGAACATAAGAACGGTTGAAAAGCTCAAGCTCATTACCGTTACTGTCAATACAGCTGTAATCAACGCAGCCGTAATTACCGCTTTCGATTGCTTCAACAGTCATTATTTCGGGTAAAACACACGACTGCGAAGATGAGCAAAACAGCATCGGAACCGCAGCCATTACCGCCACAACAAAAGCAGAAAAAATCTTTTTCACAGCACTCTTTCCTCTTTATAATGTAATATATCAAGATACATTTTACACTATTATAATAAAATAATCAATGTTTTTTTAAAAATTTGTGCATTATTATTTTACAAAATTGTCATTATTAAACAAAAACGGTATTCGGTCACAAAACCGCATACCGTTTTTCGGTGTTATCCAAGAGGCCTCCAATCTGCCAGCCTGCCTGCTTTTTTCCAAAGCTCCTCTGCTTCTTTTACCCATTCGTCAAATCCGTCGGGAGTTTCAGGGAATTTTTCATAAAGCTCGGTTAGCTTGCCGCTGTTGATAACACCGGCAAGAATACTTTTGATTTCGGAGATTTTAATATTACCGGAAACAAGACCGATAACCACAAAAACGAGAGTTTTCAGATAATCGGTAATATCGAGCGAAAGCCCTCCGCTCATGCCTGCAAGTATCTTTTTGCTGAAAATAACATCGTGCTTAAACAAAAATTCATTTGCCTTCGGGCTGTGTCTGACAATGGAAGCAAGAAGCGCCATAAGACTTGCAAATTCCTTACCCTGGGTATCGTTATATTTTTTATTGATACTCCAAAGCGATTCTCTTGTGGGATAATTGCCGTTTTCCATAGCCTTTGATGCAATGTCAATTGCAATATCCTCAAGAACAAGCGCAGCAGTACATCCTTCGCCGCAATTAGGTTTCGTCATGCATGCGGCATCACCCATACAAATGAATCCGTCCGCAACAAACGAATAAGGCGCTCTGTGGTAAGGAGTTCTTCCTTTTTCAACTCTTTTTACCTTATGGGCAGGAAGTTTAACATTTCTTGTGAACTGCTCATAGACCTTTTCAACATACTCAAAACCGAAACATGAACCCATGCCGATAATGGCATCGCTGCCCTTACTCGGCGCAACCCATGATTTATACGCAATCCAGAAATACGATTTCATCCATTCCTCTTTTTTATCGGTAAAATCAACATATCTGAGTGTTACATAAAGTATGTCATCGGGAGTAAGCTCAAACTTCTCAATGCCGTAGCCGTCGGGCAGACTGCACCTTACAACTGCAGGAATACCGGAGCAATCGACAGCAAGACGGCACTCAACGCTTGTCTTTTCTCCGTTTTTCTCATATGTAACACCGCATATTTTTCCGTTTTCATCATAAAGACATTCAATGAAAGATGCTTCATATACTATCTGTACGCCCGTTTCTTCCGCCCATTCATTCATGCGTACGATATAATCATGCTTATGCATTCCGACAACGGGTGCAGGTGACGGCTTCGGATATCCGCCGAAAGCAGAATACATATATGACTCTGTGAACTCAAAAGCATATATTCCGTCGCCCTTTTCAACCTTCGGAAGTCCGAAATGCTCCATCTCATCCTTCCCCATATGAAATATATCGTAATCAGGGCTTATTCTTTCCTTTGTACTTTTGTCAATCATAAGAACAGAAAAGCCTTTTTCCGACATTCTTCTTGCAAAATAGCTGCCCGCAGTCGATGCACCGACAATAACAATATCATATTTCATCGTTATTAATCCCCTTTCGGAATTTTCCATATTAATTATATTTCAATACAGAAATTAATTCAAGCATATTTTAATTTTTCAAAAAGAATTGTTTGCATTCCGTGCTTCTTTCTGTTATGCTGATAGTATAAAATTTTCAAGGAATGAGAAAATGAAAAATATTTTTGAAAAGCCGATAAAAATCTACGAAAAAGAAATTAAAAACCGAATAGTTATTCATCCGATGGAGGGCTGTGACGGAACTGCCGAAGGCGCAATTGACGAACTTACAAGACGCCGCTACCACAGATTCGCAAAATCGGGTGCAGGAATAATCTGGTTTGAGGCAACGGCTGTCTGCCCTGAAGGAAGAGCGAATCCCCGTCAGCTTTTTCTGAATAATAAAACAAAATCAAGCTTCAAAAAATTGATTGATGAAATCCGTGAAATATCATTAAATGAAAACGGTTTTGCCCCCGTAATTATAGTTCAGCTTACTCACAGCGGAAGATTCAGCAAGCCGAACGGCACTCCCGAGCCTATAGTTGCCTATCGCAACAGTCATTGGGAAATCGGTAAGGAAGAACAGCCATATATCATTACAACAGACGAATACTGCCGCCAAATTCCTCAAAGATATTCCGAAGCGGCAAAGCTTGCGGAAGAGGTTGGATTTGACGGAATTGATATCAAATGCTGCCACGGTTACTTATTCAATGAATTTTTGAGTGCAAAAGAACGTGAAGGCATTTACGGAGGTTCTCTAGAAAACAGAACAAGGCTTTATTTTGATTGCATCGACAGCGTTAAAAATTCGGTTAAAAACACTTTTGTCACAACAAGACTCAATGCCTGTGACTGTTTCCCGTATCCTTTCGGATTCGGTGTTGATAAAGAGAATAACATTGACCTTTCCGAAACAAAAATCATCATTCAAAGCCTTGACGAAAAAGGCATTGAGCTGATAAACCTTACTCTCGGAAATCCTTATCTTATTCCTCATATCAACCGACCGTGCATCAATGCTCCAGAGGACGGAAAAATCGGCATTAAGCGTATATACGAGATCACAAAAGAACTTAACGCTGCTTTTCCCGATATAAAATTTGTTATGTCGGGACTCAGCTTTGAAGGCGAAAATGCACTTGACTACTCGGCAAAAATCATCGAAGACTGTGTTGCGGATTTTGCGGGATTCGGCAGAATGGTATTCGCATATCCCGATTTTTATAAAGACTTTATCAGAAACGGCAGACTTGAAAAGAATAAAGTATGCCTTAAATGCAGCAAATGCTCTCAGCTGATGAGAAATGCAAGCGTTGCAGGCTGTCCGGTCAGGGACAGCGAAGTTTACATGCCGTATTATCGGAAACATGTACTTAAGAAATGAGGAATCGGAAATGGTTGCGATTATAACAGGCGGCAGCAGAGGAATAGGTCTCGGCATAACCGAAACGCTGCTTCAAAACGGATTTAATATCATTGTCGCTTCAAGAAATAAAAGTGAAAAAATCGAAGAATTAATCCAAAGTTATCCCGATAAAATTGATTTTATCGCTGCTGATATTTCAAAAAGCGAAGATATTGAAACACTTACGGCATTTACTGAAAAAAAATACGGCAAAATTGATTTGCTTGTCAATAACGCAGGCGTTGCACCTAAAATACGCAAAGACATCCTTGAAATAACTCCAGATGATTTTGATTTTGTTGCCGATATCAACCTCAAAGGAACATTTTTCGTTACTCAGAAGCTCGTTCCTTTGATGATTAAAAATGAGCATTCAAGAATTGTTAACATCTCTTCAATGTCTGCATATACCGCATCGGTCAACCGAGGGGAATACTGTATTTCAAAAGCAGGAATTTCAATGATAACAAAGCTTTTCGCATCCCGACTTGCCGAATACGGAGTAAGCGTTATTGAAATACGACCCGGCATTATCGAAACGGATATGACGGCAAAGGTGAAAGAAAAATACGATAGGCTTATCAGCGAAGGAATAACACCGATAAAAAGAATGGGGCAGCCCGAGGATATCGCAAAATGCGTGCTTTCAGTTGCCAACGGAAATTTCGATTTCTGCACAGGTACGGTCATTGACTGCGACGGAGGATTCAGCGTAAGAAGATTATGAGAAAAGTTTACGATGCAATAATTATCGGCAGCGGTGCAGCAGGCTACAGCGCCGCAGACTGGCTGTTCAAAGAAGGCATAACAAATATTGCCGTTGTCACCGAAAACAGACTTTCCGGCACATCAAGAAACACCGGCAGCGACAAACAGACCTACTATAAAATATCCATGGACGGAAGCTCTGATGACAGCCCTTACAGAATGGCAAAAGATATCTGCTCACTCGGCTCATGCGACGGAGAAAAAGCATATACACAAGCTCTCAACAGCGCAAAATGCTTTCTGCGACTTTGCGATTACGGAGTCAGATTTCCGCAGGACGAATTTGGCGGATATCCCGGCTATAAAACCGACCATGATAACACAACAAGAGCAACCTCCGTCGGTCCGCTGACATCAAAAATCATGACTCAGGTGCTTGAAAAAAGAGTTCTTGAAATCAATAAAACTCCTCTGCTTGACAACAGACAGGTTATTGAAATCATCACCGACAATAACCGTGTTCACGGTATTGCCGTGCTTAATAAAGAAACAAATTCAACAGAAGTTATCGCTGCAAAAAACATTATTGCGGCAACCGGAGCACCCGCATGTATCTATAAAAACTCGGTTTATCCCGAATCACAGCACGGAATGACCGGAATCCTTCTGAAAGCAGGTGTAAAGCTCTGTAACTTTACGCAATGGCAGTACGGATTAGCCTCAACAGACTTCCGCTGGAATGTCTCGGGGAGCTTCATGCAGGTCATTCCGAGGTTCGTGAGTGTTGACAAAAACGGTGCGGAAAACGAATTTCTGAGCAAACACTTCCCAAGTGTTTCCGAAACATGTAACAACGTTTTCCTGAAAGGGTATCAATGGCCGTTCAGTTTCGACAGAATCCCTTATTCTTCAAGGATTGACGTCGCTGTTCACGAAGAAATTAGCAATGATAAAACCGTTTATCTTGACTTCACAAAAAACCCCGAAGGATACGATTTTGACGCTCTTTCAAGCGAAGCAAAAGAGTATCTTAAAGCCAACGGAGCGACAGCTGAAACACCGATTGAAAGACTGAAGCTCTTAAATCCAAAAGCGATTGATGTTTACTCCTGTCAAGGCATAAACCTTTACACTCAAAAGTTAAAAATTGCCGTTTGCGCACAGCATAACAACGGCGGAATTGACACCGACCGTAACTATAAGACAAGCATTGACGGACTATATGTTATCGGAGAAGCAGCCGGTTCCTTCGGTCTTGCCCGACCCGGCGGGACAGCACTTAACGACACTCAGGTCGGCGGACTTATATGTACACGGCACATAAAAAGCAATTCTTATTCTCAAATATCATTTAATGCAATTGAAAATGCGGAAAAGCGCATAAACGAAGGCTTAAACGGATTTGAAATCAGCAATGAGATCAGCTATGAACGTATTCCCGAAAAAATGAGCGAATGTGCGTCGTTTCTCAGAGATAAAAACGGCTGCGTTTCCCTGCTTTCGGAAATAAACGGAATACTGAGCAGCTATCCCCTGCGGCATAAATCGCTCAGTGATTATTTCCGTGATTTTGACATGCTTCTCTCTGCAAAAGCTCTGCTTGAAACAATTCTTGCTGAAATGCCGCTGACCGGCAGCAGAGGCGGTTCTGTTTTCATTGACAACGATAAAATAATAAAAGAAAACAAGGAATACAGAAATTATCTTACCGTAACAGACGGCTCCGGAATCGTTTTTAAAAAAGTTAAACCAATCCCCGTAACAGACAAACCGTTTGAATCATATTTGAATACAATTCAGGAATGTGAATTATAAGAAAGGCGGCAAATTTATGGATTATATCAAAGCATCGGAATTATACCGCAAGAATCCTACCGAAGAAGTGCTTCGCAGCGTAACCGAAGAGCTTGTAAAAGAAATGACCCTTAAAGAAAAAATTCGCATGATGCAGGGACATGCAATGGCTGTAACTGCAAAAAACTTTCTTAAAAACGGCAGATTTTATAATGCTGAACCTTATGCTGCAGGCGGCTGCAAAAGGCTCGGAATACCCGAAGTGCTTTTCTCGGACGGTCCGAGAGGAGTTGTTCTCGGTAAAAGCACATGTTTTCCCGTATCAATGCTCAGAGGTGCAACCTTCGACGATGGACTTGAATACAAAGTGGGAGAAGTTTTTGCAAAAGAAGCAAGCGCAGGCGGCGCAAATCTTTTTGCAGGTATCTGCATTAATCTTCTTAGAAACCCGATGTGGGGCAGAGCGCAGGAAACCTACGGAGAAGACCCGTTTCTGCTCGGCAAAATGGGCGTTGCTCTCACAAAAGCAATGCAGGATAACGGCATAATCGCCTGCCCGAAGCATTATGCGCTCAACAGCATTGAGGATTTGCGTTTCAGCGTTGATGCAAAGGCAGATGAAAGAACTCTTCACGAAGTATATCTTCCGCATTTCAAAAAGTGCATTGATGCAGGTGCAATGTCAATAATGGGTGCTTACAATAAATTTAACGGCACTTATTGCTGCGAAAGCAAAGTACTTCTCACCGATATTCTCCGCAACAAATGGGGCTTCGACGGATTTACCATATCCGACTTTTTCTTCGGAATTTATGATTCTGCAAGAAGCGTAAATGCAGGTCTTGACATTGAGATGCCGTATACTTTCAAATATGCTTTTCTTGCAAACAGAGTAAAAAAAGGTGATGTTTCCGAAGAAATGATCAATATCTCCGTCGGAAGAATATTGAGAGCTATGCTCAGAACTCTGCCGAAGCATAAGAAATATCCCAAAAATGTTATCCTTTCAAAAGAACATACCGACCTTGCAAGAGAGGTTGCCGCAAAGGGTACGGTTCTTCTCAAAAACAAAGATAATGTACTTCCTTTAAAGGAAGGCGAAAGCATTGCAGTTGTCGGCAGATACGCAGATAAAATCAATACGGGTGACCACGGCAGCAGCAATGTTTTCAGCCCGTACACAATCACCCCTTATCAGGGACTTAAAAAGCGATTCGGAGCGCAGAATGTCGCTCTTTATAACGGCTGCAATCCTCAAAAGGCGATTGCCGCCTCGGCCTACAGCGATTATGTTGTTATCTGCGTCGGAAGCGACTGGCTTCAGGAGGGTGAATTTCTCGTAAATCTCGGCAACGTTAAGAAAAAGCCCAAAGGTTCGGGCGGCGACAGAGTTGACCTTCGTCTGCCCGAAGAGGATGTTGCTCTCATTAAAGCGTTATCAAAAACAGGCAAAAAAATCATCGTAAACATAATGGGCGGCAGTGCTTATGTTATCAACGAGTGGACAGATTGCGCCGATTCCGTTCTTATGTCTTTCTACAGCGGAATTGAGGGCGGAAACGCACTTGCAGATATCCTCAGCGGTGACAGAAACCCTGCGGGAAAGCTTCCATTTACAATTGCAAAAAAAGACGACGACTATCCCGATTTTCTTCATATCGGCGCAAAGAACAAAGAAATCGAATACGGGTATTATCACGGATACACTCTCTTTGATAAAAAGGATATTGTACCCGATTATCCCTTCGGCTTCGGTCTTTCTTACACAGAATTTGAAATCGGCAAAACCGAAATCAGCCAAAGCGAAAACGGTATTCATGTATGTACGGATGTTAAAAACACAGGCAGCTGCGACGGAGATGAGGTCATTCAGATTTATATCGGCAGCAATAACAAGGAAATTGACAGACCCGTCAAGCTACTCAAAGGATTTAAACGCATAGGCGTTGCGGCATCAAAGACAGAAACAGTAAACATTGACATTGATATTAATGACCTTAAATTCTATGACCCCGAAAGCGGTGAATGGATGCTCGACAACGAATATACCGTTTATATCGGCACGGACAGCAGAAATGCCGCTGCCTCCGGTAAAATATCATTCCGAGGTGAAGCATGAAACAAAGCATGTATTCACCCGATGACTTTATGAACGGCATATATGATAAGCTTCGTGCCGAACCATATAAGAATATAGCAACCGAAGACACTGCACTTGAAGTCGGTGAAATAATCCGAAAGAAAACCGAACAGGTTTTGAATATCAGCAAACTGAGAAATCTTTCATCGGAATTTAATCCCGTTCCCGTCGGCAAAAAACTCGAATGCCCCGAATACTCACTTCAAAAATACAGTTTTGAATTATGCGAGGGGCTTTCAACTTCTGTTTACATTCTTACTCCGAAGAAAATTAAAAAGCCCGCTCCGGGAGTTGTTGCACTCTGCGGTCACGGCTACGGAGTAAGACAAATACTGAATATAACAAAAAGAGGAAATAAAAAACTCATCCCGTACATTGACAATTACCAAAAAAATTTCGCCGTTGAGCTTGCAAAAAGAGGATGCATCGTTGCGGCACCCGAGCTTTTCGGATTCGGTGAGGCAAGACTGAAAAAAGATCTTATCAAGCCTTTCTACATAAGCTCGTGTGATGAGCTTTCACATCATCTTCTCCCATACGGGCTGACGGTTGCATCGGTAAGAGTTTTTCAGGCAATCGCTTGTGCGGAAATACTGTTAAAAAATGAAAATGTTGATTCCGAAAAGCTCTCGTGCATGGGGATTTCGGGCGGCGGACTGACTGCGCTTTACGCCTCGGTTATTGATAAAAGATTCAAAAAAACTGTTATCAGCGGATATATCAACACATTCCGTGACAGCATTCTTTCTCTCTGGCATTGCCCTGATAACTATATTCCCGGTATGCTTAATATCGGAGAAATATACGACTTTGCTTCGAGCCTTGCTCCGAGAGAGCTTCTGATTGAATCAGGTAAAAAGGATAAACTTTTTCCGATTGAATCAAGCATCAAGGCTCATAAGGAAGTTGAAAGGATTTATTCACTTGTCGGTGCGTCGGACAAACTGACAATTGATATTTTCAACGGTAAACACAGCGTAAGCGGAGCAAAATCATTTGATTTTCTTGCAAAATAAAAAAATATGTCTTACGGTAAAATCAAACCGTAAGACATATTTTTTTGATAGACCTATTAAGCAGGAAGAGATGCGGCAAGACCGCAGACCTCTTTATAGAATTTTCTTATTTCAATCGGATTTGTAAAAACACCCATGTAGTCTGTATGGTCAAAGGATTCCATAACCGGCATTACATTCCAGATACCCTTCTCAAGATTATTATCATCGTAATCCTTATAGGGTTCTCCGTCGGGATGATGGGCGGAATTTGTGCTGACTATACCGTCATTCACCCTCCAGTTTTCGTCAATTGCAATTCCGAAAAGCTCATCTCTGTCATAGCTGCATATGGGAGGAGAAGTCAGAAGAAACAGCGGATTCATAGTAGGCTCGGGGTAAAGATTACCCGTAATCGGTCCTTCAAAAACGCATTCGGATGAATATGAGAAATAATAAACATCATCAAGCATTTTTATTCTTTCGTTAGCCTCTGCCGCTCCTTTTACGGTTAAATCATAATATGCAGAGTCCTTGGAATTGAGCATGGTTTCAATGAGTTCCATATCAAAATCACCTTCAAAACCGTCATCGGGATAATCGGTAAGACCGAAATGCTCCATCTGGATATCCCATATCGGGCGCAGAGGTGTGTTATCGAGAATACCCCAGATATAATAGAAAGAATGAACCATAATGTTTATAATCGGATATGTGTCCTTATCGGCTGCAAGAGAGCCGTTATGAGGTGCAGAAAGAGTTGTTATTGAATGAATATACTCCCCTTTTCCGCCTTTAAAGAAATCAGACACATCATTACCTGCTTTCTTTTCGGCAGGATCGCCGTATTCGAGGAGCGAAGCAAACAGGCGAACCGTTACACCGCCCATGCTGTGACCGATAAGATTGATTTTGATGATATCTCCGTTTTCATCAGTCTTGCCGAAGGTCGGGCAAAGAGGCTCATCGTATGTTCTGCCGTAGCGTGAATGACCGTGTTCCTTTGAATGCGCTTCGCCGTAGTCAACGGTTGTTCCCGCAAGCTGTGCATAAAGCTCACAAGCTCTGTCCCAAGCAGATGATGCACCGCCCACGCAAGCGGTATAAACATCATAGCCTTGCTTTTCAAGATATTTCGGGATATCACCCGATGTTGTACCCCAATAGGGCATAAACTTGTCAATTCCCTGATATTCGCCCCAACCCATAAGTCCGTGAACAAAAACAAAGGGATAATCGTTGCCTTTTTCTTCAGCCGCAAATACTGACAAAGAGAATGAAGAAACACCGAGAATAACACAAAGTAAAACCGCAATTATTTTTTTCAGCATAAAAAGCGCCTCCTTTATCTAAAAATATCATATTTTCTGCACTCATGTCAATTATTAATAGGGTTAAAAACAAAAAAGTGTCCGAATTTCAGACAAAATCCAGACACTTCATAATTATTATACAAGTTCATTCATAACATCGGGCACATCTGTAATAAGACCGTCAACACCGCATTTGAGAAGATATTTTGCAACCTTCTCGTCGTTGACTGTCCACACGTTAACTTTTACACCGATTGAGTGGAGTCTTCTTACAAAACGCTTATTGACCGATGAAAAATGGGGATGAAAATAATCCGCTTTGATTTCCTTTGCAACCTTGACATAGCCGAAAAGAAGTTTAGTATAGAATTCCTTCTGCTTGGGGCAATAGAGTAAACCTGTTTTACACTCGGGTTCAACCTTTTTACATTCAACAAGAACCTTTGCATCAAAGCTTGAGATAAGGAGTCTCTCAAAAAGACCGTGTGCCTTAACGGCATCGATTGTTTTCTTTACAATTTCCATATTACCGTCAAGAGGCGGTTTGATTTCGATATTCATAATCTCGATATCTGCAGTTTCGCAAAGCTTGAGGAATTCTTCAAGAGTCGGAAGTTTTGTACCAGCATATTTCTCGTGAAAATACGAACCGAAATCATAAGAACGAAGTTCTTCAAGGGTCATATTACGGATTTCGCCCTTACCCGTTGATGTTTCATCAATAGTATAATTGTGGCAGACAACCGGCACACCGTCTTTGGTAAGGTGAATATCGGTTTCGAAGCCGTCAACACCGATTTTTATTGAATTCTCAAATGCAGGAATAGTATTCTGCGGCGCACGTCTGTTGGCACCTCTGTGAGAAATTACTTTACAAGCCATTTATATCACCTTTCATGGTTAGTATTTACATTTAAAGTTTAACAGAATATTGCCGATAATTCAAGATATAAATACAGAGTTTTTATTGACTTTATGTTTTTCGGATGATAAAATTTAACTGTTCATTAAATATGCAAAGGATGATTTGTTATGTATATGGAAAATTATGAATTTTGGTTTGTGGTCGGCAGTCAGTTTCTCTACGGACCCGAAGTACTTGACACCGTTGCCGCAAGAGCGGAAGAAATGGCAGAGAAGATGAACGCAAGCGGACTTCTTCCCTGCAAAGTTGTTTATAAAGTTACAGCAAAAACAAGCGAAGAAATATCAAAGGTTGTTAAAGAAGCCAATTTTGACGACAAATGCGCAGGTATCATCACCTGGATGCACACATTCTCTCCCTCAAAGATGTGGCTCAATGGTCTTAAGGAGCTTCAGAAGCCTTACTGCCATTTTGCAACACAGTATAACCGTGATATCCCCAACGAAGAAATTGACATGGACTTCATGAACCTCAACCAGGCGGCTCACGGCGACAGAGAACACGGCTTCATCGCTGCAAGACTGCGCACTCCCAGAAAAGTTATTATGGGCTACTGGCAAGACGAAAAGGTTCTTGCAGAGCTTGGCAAATGGATGCGCTCGGCAGTCGGTGCGGCATTCTCAAAGGGACTCAAGGTTATGCGTTTCGGCGATAACATGAGGAACGTTGCCGTTACCGAAGGTGATAAAGTCGGCGTTCAGGAGCAGCTCGGCTGGGAAGTCAACACGTGGCCCGTCGGCACACTCGTTGAATACATCAATGCCGTAACAGATGCCGAGGTTGATGCTCTTATGGCTGAATACGCAGAGAAATATGACTTTGCGACAGATAATCTTGACGCTGTACGATATCAGGCTAAAGAAGAAATTGCAATGAAGAAAATGCTCGATGAGCAGGGCTGCAAGGCATACACAAACACATTTGAGGATCTCCACGGAATGGAGCAGCTTCCCGGTCTCGCAAGCCAGCGACTTATGGAGCAGGGCTACGGCTACGGCGGTGAAGGCGACTGGAAAGTATCCGCAATGACTGCAATCCTCAAGGCTATGACCGAGGGTATGAACGGCGGCTCTGCATTTATGGAGGATTATACATATAATCTCGCACCCGGTGCGGAATATTCGCTCGGCGCTCATATGCTCGAAGTCTGCCCCACACTTGCGGCAGATAAGCCCAGAATCGAAGTTCATCCGCTCGGAATCGGAGGCAAGGGCGACCCTGCAAGACTTGTTTTTGAAGGCAAAGAAGGCTCGGCTGTTGTTGTCAGCCTGATTGACATGGGCGGCAGACTGAGAATGATTTGTCAGGATATCGAATGTGTTAAACCAATCCTTCCCATGCCCAACCTCCCCGTTGCAAGAGTTATGTGGAGAGCAATGCCCGACCTTTGCACCGGCGCAAAATGCTGGATTATCGCAGGCGGCGCACATCACACCGTACTTTCATATGATGCTGACGCAGAGATGCTCCGCGACTTTGCACGCATTATGAACATTGAATTTGTTCACATTAATAAAGACACAACTCCCGAAGGTCTTGAAAACGAACTCTTCCTCAATGACCTTGCATGGAAACTTAAATAAGATATGACATAACCGCCGAGAATCAAGCTCGGCGGTTAATTGTTATTTATCAAGAACGTCCAATGCTTCGGGAAAGAGTTCAATGCTTCTTTTGAGTATTCCGTGCATATGTGCAATTGCGATTCCATAGTTTGTCATCGGAACTGCATTATCCTTTGCCTGACCCGCTCTGTACTGCATTTCACGGTTATTGAGCATACAGCCTCCGCAATGGATAACAAGCGAATATTTCAACAAATCCTCGGGAAAATCCTTGCCGCTTGTGAACTCAAATTCAATGTTTTTATTTGTATGATTTCTGACCCAATTCGGCATTTTGACTGTACCGATATCGTTGCACTGTCTGTGATGAGTACAGCCCTCGGAAATGAGAACAGCATCGCCGTCTTTAAGTTTATCAAGCTGCGCTGCGCCGTGAACAGCAGCAGTCAGATCGCCCTTATATCTTACAAAAAGAATTGAAAATGAAGTCAGCGGAATATCGGCAGGCGTATCTTTTGATACTCTGCCGAATGCCTGTGAATCGGTTATTACAAGCTTCGGCTTTTTACCCAGAGAAGCGAGTGTTGATTTAAGCTCGGTATCGCGGCAGACAACCGCAACCGCTCCGCTTTCGATAACCTCACGGATAACCTGCTGCTGCGGAAGAATAAGCCTGCCCTTGGGCGCAGATTCATCAATCGGAACAACGAGAACAACCAAATCATTCGGCTCGATGAGGTCAGCAACAATCTTTTTGCCGCTCTCCCACCCTTTTGCTGTTTGTGCAATCATTTCCTTGAGTTCTCTTATGTTTGTTCCGTTTGTTGCGCTGACATATATTGAATTTTCATTTTTTTCGGGAATATTTTCAAGCAAATCGGCTTTGTTATATGCGATAACATGGCTGATTTTTTTATTTTTAAACGCAGAAATCAGGTCTCTGTCTGCAGACTGCAGACCCTTTGATGCATCAACAACAAGAACGGCAATATCACAGTAATTAAGCGCCTGCTTTGCACGTTTCACACGCATTTCACCAAGCTCGCCCTCATCGTCAATACCGGGAGTATCGATGATAACAACAGGACCCAGAGGCAGAAGCTCCATTGCCTTTTTGACGGGATCGGTTGTTGTGCCTTTGACATCGGAAACAAGCGAAAGGCTCTGACCCGTGACGGCATTAACAACGCTTGATTTGCCCGCATTGCGCAAGCCAAAAAATCCGATGTGAATTCTTTCGGCGGAAACAGTTCCATTAAGACTCATAAAAATCTCCTCAGAATCTGAAATCTCTGCGGTTTGAAGCTTTGATATCTTCAATATTCTTTTCCGCAATCGCTCTGACTTTCTCACCCGGAATCTTTTTCAATTCATTTTTAATCATTTCAAAACCGATTTTCTTGGTTTCTTCGCTTGCGTAGTCGACAAGATATTCGGTAAGAGTCATAAGTGCGTTGGGATGGCAGCAATTAAGAATCTGACCGTTCTTGCAAAGCATCATAAATCTGTCGCCGGTTCTTCCCTCTCTGTAACATGCGGTACAGAATGAGGGGATGTGCTTGAGTTCCATAAGCCAGCGTACAACCTCGTCAAGAGTTCTCTGGTCGGAAACATCAAACTGCTCGGAATCATGGGGTCTTTCTTCTTCGGTATAGCCGCCGACAGATGTTCTTGATGCGCCGCTTATCTGTGAGATACCGAGACGGAGTGCTCTGCCTCTGACGGCTTCCGATTCACGTGTTGAGATAATCATTCCCGTATAAGGAACAGCAATTCTTA
This sequence comes from Clostridia bacterium, assembly GCA_017410195.1. Lineage (GTDB taxonomy): Bacteria > Bacillota > Clostridia > Oscillospirales > Acutalibacteraceae > CAG-177. The sequence continues at coordinate 36,565 of JAFQRF010000051.1, forward strand.
TGCAAGCAATAAGCTTTTCAAAAAGGTCATCCGCAAGACCGTTGTCAAATGCGTCGGGGTCGATGTCATCAGCTCTCTTGAGTCGGGGTACGCTGATTGTGTGAGGACCGACACCGTGAACCGCTTCAAGATGCTCCGCATGCATCATAAGACCTGCAAATTCATATTTATAAAGCTCAAGACCGAAAAGCACGCCGAGACCGACGTCATCAATTCCGCCTTCCATCGCTCTGTCCATAGCTTCGGTATGATAGTCATAGTCGTGCTTGGGTCCTGTAGGATGAAGCTTGAGATAGCTTTCCTTGTGATAGGTTTCCTGGAAAAGAATATATGTGCCGATTCCTGCATCCTTGAGCTTACGGTAGTTTTCAACGGTTGTTGCAGCGATATTAACGTTAACACGGCGGATTGCACCGTTTTTGTGGTTAACGCTGTAAATTGTTTTGATACATTCAAGGATATACTCAATGGGATTGTTAACGGGATCTTCGCCTGCTTCGATTGCAAGGCGCTTATGACCCATATCCTGAAGTGCGATAACTTCTTTTCTTACTTCTTCCTGGGTGAGTTTCTTGCGTGCAATATGCTTGTTCTTAAGGTGATAAGGGCAGTAAACACAGCCGTTGACACAGTAGTTTGAAAGATAAAGAGGGGCAAACATAACGATTCTGTTGCCGTAGAAAGCCTGCTTGATTTCCTCTGCAAGCTTCATCATTTCTTCAACCTTTTCGGGGATATCGCAAGCAAGAAGAACGGATGCTTCTCTGTGAGTAAGACCTGCGCAGGTTGTTCCCTCCGCAGTTCTCTTTGGACGTGCCTTTTCGAGAATACTGTCGATAAGCTCAACATTATGCTTATTCTGCTCTGCATATTCTATTGTTGCAAGAATTTCTTCGTGATTGATAAATTCCTCTGCTTTGAGTGATTTGGGATTATAAACTGCCATATCAATTTCCTTTCTTATGATTACCGATATTTGTTACTATTTTATATCCTATCGCTTTCATTTTTTCTTCAAGCATACGCTTGTTTGCAGCCGCTTCCGCACCGCTTGAAAGCTTGTTATTATAAAGTGTATATTTCTTTTTTGCATCCTCCGGCGAAAGATTCGGCATAACAATGTTTGCTCCCGCAAGAATTCCCTTTTCTCTTCCGATAGGGTCAATCGAACCGAGTGCAGTTGTTGCAGGAAGAAGAATATCGGGAGAAATCAGTCTTATTATCGAGAGAAGATAACAAGTCAGCTCAACACTGCCTGTGGGATAATCTTTGAATATCGTATCCTTATGCGGAATAAACGGACCGATTCCGCACATTTCGGGTTTGAATTCTTCAATAAATTTCAGGTCTTTTGCAATGGTTTTATTCGTCTGATACGGTGAACCGACCATAAATCCGCATCCCGTCTGAAATCCGAGTTTTTTGAGATTTTTTAAGCACTCCATGCGGTTGTCAAATGACAGATCCGAAGGATGAAGTTTTTCATAATGCTCTTTGTCAGCTGTTTCATGACGGAGGAGATATCTGTCTGCGCCTGCTTTGCGGAGTTTTTCATAGCTTTCAAAGCTTCTCTCACCGAGAGAAAGAGTTACCGCACAGTCAGGATATTTTGATTTTATTGAATTAATTACTTCACACACATAATCATCGGTAAAAAATGCATCCTCACCGCCCTGCAAAACAAAGGTTCTGAAGCCGAGAGGGTAACCTTCATCGCAGCACGAAAGTATCTGTTCATTTGTCAGTCTGTACCGCTCGCAGTTTTTGTTGCCTCTGCGGATTCCGCAGTAATGACAGTCTTTTTTGCAGATGTTGGATATTTCTATTAATCCTCTGATATAAACATCATTTCCGTAAACTTCTTTTCGCTTTTTAACAGCCTTTTCGGCAAGAAATTTCGCGGCTTCTTCGTTTCGGTTTTCAATCAGGAATTCATATTCGTCAAGGGTCAACCCACGCTCTTTTTCGAGCTTATTAATTAACTCAATCATTGAAAATCTTGTTTGAATAAGCCGCTTTAACGCTTATTCCGTCAAGCTTTCCGATTTTACCCGTAAGCTCCGAAACCGTATTCTGAGGAGCATCAACAGCAATACTGACTATACTCAGATTGCGTTCTTTATATGGGAGACCCATTCTGCCGACAATATATTCACCGAATTCATGAAGAAGCGAATTAAGTTTTTCAACCGAATCCTTGTTTTCGACAATTATGCCGATAACCGCAATTCTTTTTTCCATAACTGCCTCCAAAAAAATAACTGCACCCTGAAAAAGATGCAGTTCAGCTTTTTGAAAAACTCTATGTTTCAGCGACTTTATCGACAGTCAGAATTGCACCTTTCACTCGGATATTTCCTTATGTCAGGATTGTATTTATATTATATTATGTTTTAAATTAAAAGTCAATGACAGTATTGACCAAAACAGATAAAAGTGATAGACTATCCGATTGGAAGAAGGTAACAAAATGAAAATATTAACAAAGCAAAAAAACGAAAATAAAATCATATTTATCTGCTGGCTTGCCTATACGGCGGCTTATGTCGGCAGACTCAACTTCAACGCATCAATCGTTGCAATTATATCCGACCTCGGGGTTACAAAGGCTGAGGCAGGGCTTGTAAGCTCATTCTTTTTCTTTGCTTACGGTGCAGGTCAGCTTGTAAACGGCATTCTTTCAAAAAAATACAATGCAAAAATAATGATATTCCTTTCGCTGATGTGCTCTGCCGTTTTCAACATAATGATGCCGCTCTGCAATGATATTTCGGTTATGAAATTCATATGGATGGGCAACGGCATTGTTCAGTCTGTATTATGGAGTACACTCATTAAAACTCTTTCGGATTATGTTTCAGATAAAAAACTTCCGAAAGCTATTCTTGCAATGAGTACAACCGTTGCAATCGGTACACTTGTCGCCTATGGCATTTCTTCAGTATCGGTCAAATTTGGCAGCTGGCAGATTGTTTTTTACGTTGCATCTGTTGTTCTCGTTATAAGTGCATTTATCTGGGTTATTCTTTTCGGAAAATCTCCCGAAAAAATTGCTCAAGTTGAAGAAATCAGGGGCGAAAAGGTTAAAATGGCAAAGCCCGTTCTTCTTGCGCTTTTTCTTGCTGCTTTTGCGGGAATTGCAAACGGTTTCATCAAAGACGGCATAAATACATGGGTTCCTTCCGTACTTTATGAAGAATTCGGTGTTTCTCAGTCGTTTTCAATCCTTCTGACGCTTCTTTTGCCTATGGTTTCGACCATGGGTGCAGCAATCGCAAAAAAGGTTCATGAAAAAATCAAATCTCATGCGGCTATGAACTGCATTTTCTATATTTTTTCGGCAATCCTTTGCGGCGGAATTCTTATCTCGATGAAGATACATAACATCGTCACTATCATGGTTTGCTTCATCTGCGTTGCATGCGGAATGTCGATGATAAACAATGTTATCACAAGTATGTTTGCCCTTGATTACCGCAGAATGCTCAACGCAGGATTTGCAGCAGGACTTCTCAATACCTTCTGCTATGTCGGAAGCACCGTCACATCTTATACTCTCGGTGCTGTTTCGCAGAATTACGGCTGGAATGCCGTGTTTATGATAATGCTCGGCGTTTGCGCAGCTGCAGCTTGCATCTGCTTCGGCGGTATTTTAAGCGAGAAAAAAATGAAGGAGAAATAAAATGATAAGATTCGACTGCGATTATCTTGAAGGCGCACACCCGAAAATAATTAAAAAACTTGTTGAAACAAATATGGAACAGACCGCAGGCTACGGCTGCGACCCTCACTGCGACAGAGCAAAAAAACTGATAAAGAATGCCTGTAACTCTCCCGACAGCGATGTTCATTTTCTTGTCGGAGGTACACAGACAAACACCGCCGTTA
>JAFQRF010000052.1 GCA_017410195.1 Clostridia bacterium
ACATGGTAAACAAAGCAAAGCTCTTTGAAAGCATTGCGGATCTTGTCAAAGAAAAGAGAATAGAAGGCATTTCCGACGTTAATGACTATTCGTCAAAGAAGGGCATGCTCATTTCAATCGACCTCAAGAGAGACGCAAATCCGCAGGTTGTGCTCAACAAGCTTTTCAGCTTCACACAGCTTCAGACAACCTTCGGCGTTATCATGATTGCTCTTGTCAACGGCGAACCCAAGCAGCTCACTCTCAAGGAAGTTCTCGGTCACTATATCAAGTTCCAGGAAGAGGTTATCACCCGCAGAACAAGATATGACCTCAAAAAAGCGCAGGACAGAGCGCATATCCTTGAAGGTCTTGCAAAGGCTATTGATATCGTTGACGATATCATCGCAACAATCAGAGCCTGTAAGGGCGGTCAGGCGGAAGCAAAGCAGGCTCTTATGGATAAATTTGAATTTGACGAGCCTCAGGCAGCTGCTATCGTTGCTTTCCGTCTCGGTCAGTTGGCAGGTCTTGAAATTCTCAAAATTCAGAACGAGCTTGATGAACTCAAGGCAAAGATTGCGGAATTCCTTGATATTCTCGCAGACGAATCCAAGGTTCTCGAAATCGTCAAAACGGAAGCAATGGCTGTCCGTGATAAATTCGCAGACGAAAGACAAACCGAAATCGTCAATGTTTCGGGCGAGGTTGATATCGAAGACCTCATTCCCGAAGAAACCTGCGTATTCACTCTCACCGATATGGGTTATATCAAGCGTATACCCATGGATGAATACAAGCAGCAACGCAGAGGCGGCAGAGGCGTCAAGGGTCTCACACGCAGAGACGAGGACATTGTTAAAACCATGTTCACCTGCTCAACCCATGACTATATCATGTTCTTCACAACAAAGGGCAAGACATACAGACTCAAGGGCTACGAAATTCCCGAGGGTTCACGTCAGAGCCGCGGCATGAACATCGTCAATCTTCTTCCTCTTGAAGACGGCGAACGCGTTTCCGCAATGATAAGAGTTCCCGAATTCGGCGAAGACAACTATTTCCTCTGCATGCTCACAAGAAACGGCATTATCAAGCGTACCGAGCTTGATGCATATAAGAATGTGCGCCGCAACGGCGTTATCGCAATCAATCTTGATGACGATGACGAACTCGTATGGGTTAAGCTCACGGAGGGCGGCGAAAACCTCATCATTGCAACAAAGAAGGGCATGAGCATCGCATTCCGTGAAGACGATGCAAGAGTTATCGGACGTACCGCAAGAGGTGTTAAAGCTCTCAAACTCAAAGAGGGCGACTGCGTAATCGGCATGGATATTCTCACCGAGGGCAAGAAGGTTCTCACCGTCAGCGAAACGGGCTACGGCAGACTGAGCGATATCGAAGATTACAGACTCCAGAACAGAGGCGGTTCCGGTCTCACCAACTACCATGTTGCAAAATACGGCGACGTTGCCGCAATCGAGGTTGTTGACCCCGAAGACGACCTTATGCTCATCGCTTCCGACGGTATCATCATCAGAATTCCGCTTGAAACGGTACGCCTTTGCGCAAGACCCTCAAAAGGTGTCCGCGTGATGAAGGTTACCGAGGGCGAAAAACTTATCACGGTTGTTTCGGTTGCAAACGAAGGCGATGCCGATGAAATTCCCGAAGATACCGACGGAGAGAATGCCGAAAATTCCGCAGAGGAAATTACAGAATAATTGACGGAATATTTATACAATATTTTGCAAATTTTTTTGAATAAATACTTGCTATATTAAATAATATTTGATATTATTTGAAGAGTAAGCAGTAAAATAAGGTCGCATTTGATAAAAAGGGGATGATTTTTTGAATATCGCTTTAATTGCACACGATGCCAAAAAGGAACTTATGACAGAATTTTGTATCGCTTATTGCGGAATTTTAAGCCGTCATAATCTCTATGCAACAGGAACAACAGGCAAAATCGTTGCAGAGGCAACAGGTCTTGAAATAACCCGTTTCTTAAGCGGTATTCAGGGCGGCGACGAGCAGATTGCTTCGAGAATCGCCTGCAACGAAATCGACGTTCTCCTTCTTTTCCGTGACCCTTTGACCGCAAAGCCTCACGAGCCTAACGAAGCAACGCTTCTCAGGCTGTGCGATGTACACAATGTCCCCGTTGCAACAAATATCGCAACGGCGGAAGCTCTGATTCATTCACTTGCCAGAGGAGATTTGGATTGGCGTGAAATCGTCAACCCCAAGAAGATATAATCTTCGGAACGCACTCCTTCGGGCATACCTGTGATTTTAAAGGAGTCGCTTATAACGGCGGCTCCTTTTTTGCCAAATAAATTATAAGTCTAAAAAGGAAGAAAAAACATGGCTTTAGTTACAAAGGCTGTCAAAGGCACTCAGGATTTGCTCCCTGCCGACAGCTATAAAAATCAGTTTATCGAATCAACAATGCTTGATATCGCTTCAAAATTCGGCTTCAGAGAAGTCAGAACTCCCGTTTTTGAACATACCGAGCTTTTCCAGAGAGGTGTCGGCGAAACAACCGACGTTGTTCAGAAGGAAATGTATACCTTCAACGATAAGGGCGAGCGTTCAATTACCCTGCGTCCCGAAGGCACCGCCGGTGCGGTAAGAGCCTTCCTTGAACACGGTCTTTTCAACGAAGCTCTCCCCTCAAAGATGTGCTACCTCACATCATGCTACCGCTACGAAAAGCCCCAGGCTGGCAGACTGCGTGAATTCCACCAGTTCGGCGTTGAGGTTTTCGGTGCAGGTGCACCTGCCGCAGATGCGGAAGTAATCTCCGTTGCAAACGAAATCTTCGCATTTCTCGGAGTTCAGAATCTTCAGCTTGAAATCAACTCAATCGGCTGTCCCGAATGCAGAAAGAATTATCATAATGCTCTCAAGGAATATTTTGAGTCAAAGAAAGAAAATCTTTGCGGAACCTGCCTTGAAAGACTCGAAAAGAATCCCATGAGAATTCTTGACTGCAAGAGTCCCGTTTGTTCCGATATAACAAAGGATGCGCCCGTTATTCTCGACTATGTGTGCGATGAATGCAAGGCTCACTTTGAAAGCGTTAAGAAATATCTTGATGTAATGAACATCGAATATAAGGTAAATCCCCGAATCGTAAGAGGTCTTGACTATTATTCAAGAACCGTTTTTGAATTTGTTTCAACCGAAATCGGTGCACAGGGCACTGTCTGCGGCGGCGGAAGATATGACGGTCTTGTTGAAGAACTCGGCGGACCCCACACTCCCGCACTCGGCTTCGGAATGGGTATCGAAAGACTCCTGCTTCTCCTCAAAGCACAGAATATCGAGATTCCCGAGCCCTCGGGATGCGACCTTTATATTGCACCCATGGGCGATGCCGCTTCGCTTGAAGCAATGAGAATCGTCAGCGACCTTCGTGCAAACGGCGTTTCTGCTCAGACAGATGTTGTTGGCCGTTCACTCAAAGCACAGATGAAATTTGCCGACAAAATCGGTGCTAAATATACAATGGTTCTCGGCGACAACGAAATTGCCGAAGGCAAGGCAAAAATCAAGAATATGAACACAGGCGAAGCCAGCGAAACAGAGCTTGCGGACCTTGGCGAAAACTTCATGGAATTCCTTGTCCGTGAAGCAACGGCAGCTCTCGGCGAAAGCCTCAGCCTCGAAGGCGTTGACCTTTCAGGTTTGCTCAATATTTAATCGTAGGGGCGCCCATCGGGTGTCCGCAAAACAATAGAAGAGGTAG
>JAFQRF010000053.1 GCA_017410195.1 Clostridia bacterium
AAATCTGGATGATTTTGATGATTTCGGCTGCGGTCTTGCGGATGGTCTTTATCTCTTCAAAACAGCAACCTGCCCCAACTGCAAAGTAGCTCTTTCGCTTCTCGGCAAGGCAGAAATCGCTGTTCAGGAACTCATGGCATATGAAAACGAAGCTCTTGCAATGCAGCTCGGCGTTAAGCAGGCACCCACACTCGTTGTTGTTTCAAACGGCGAAGCTGTGAAGTATGCAGGTGTTTCCGAAATTAAAAAATTCATTGAAGCTGCAAAGGGTGCAGCTGTATAAAATGTGACAATATAAGGTGACATTATAATGTATGATATAATTGTTATCGGTGCAGGGCCTGCGGGATTAACCGCAGCGCTCTATGCACTGCGAGCAGATAAAACTGTTCTCGTTCTTGAAAAAGCAACCTTTGGCGGTCAGATAACTTTTTCACCGCAGATTGAAAATTATCCCGGATTTGCCAAAATGAGCGGCAATGAATTTGCGGATAAGCTTGTTGACCAGGTTATCAGTCAGGGCGCGGATATCGAAATGGAAACCGTAACCGGAATCCGTGACAACGGTGACACCAAAACCGTTATAACCGAAGACGGCGAGCATGAAGCAAAGGCTGTTATCATTGCAACGGGCGTTAAGCACAGACAGACAGGGCTTCCCAACGAAAATGAGCTTGTCGGTGAAGGCATTTCCTACTGTGCTGTTTGTGACGGTGCTTTCTTCAAGGGACAGACCGTAGCTGTTCTCGGCGGCGGCAACTCCGCTTTGCAGGAGGCTGTTCTTCTTTCCGAAGGATGCGAAAAAGTCTATGTTATCCAGAATCTTGATTATTTCACGGGCGAAGCAAGGCTTGTTGAAAAGCTCAAAGAAAAGGATAATGTTGAGTTCATAATGGGAACGGTTATTTCTTCACTCAACGGAGACGGCTCTCTTGAAAGTCTGACTCTCCGTAAGGAAGCTGACGCAAGTGAATCCGAACTCAAGGTCAACGGTCTTTTCGTTGCAATCGGACTTATTCCCAACAATTCAATGTTCGCAGATATTGCGGGTCTTGATGAATGGGGATATATAGACTCAGATGAAAGCTGTCTTACCAAAACAGAAGGCGTATTTGTTGCAGGTGACTGCCGTAAAAAGCAGATAAGACAGATAACCACCGCAGCCGCAGACGGCTCTGTTGCCGCACTTGCAGCTTGCAGATATATTGATTCAAAATAAAAATTATCTCCTCTGCCTTTATGACAGAGGAGATTTTTGCATCTATAAAATTACTTTTTCAGGCATTCCGTTATTTTCTCTTGACTTATCCGCAAGGAAAACAACGAGATGTCCCGAGAGTGAGTCGGTGATTGATGTGCATGAAACGGAGAGTTCTTCGCCTCTTGCGTAGGCAACAAAATCTCTCACAAGGTCAAGGTCGCCGCCACCGTGGGTATCGTCACCGATTTTCAAATCGTAAACCGTGTCTTCATGCTCGCAACCGGGACGGGGGTCAATCTTTGAAAGAGTAAATTCACCTTTTTCAAAATCACCCTTAATAACACCCTTTGTGCCTGTTATGTGAATGGTTCTTGTGCCGCTGCTTGTACCGCCTACCATGTTGTGAGTGCCCGTTGCTCCGTTTTCAAACATAACGCTGACGGTCTGATGGTCAACAACATTGTTGTCACTCTTATATGCGCAAACGCCGTAGGGGCTTGTTTTGAGAAGCTCGATTTTATCTTCTATTGTGGGATTTTCAAGATGTTCAAGAGCATCCCAGACATAGAATGACCATCTGTCGGGGTGGTCAATATAAATTCGCTTTGCAGAGTAAAGACATTCATCAACAAGAGGACAGTCAACCAAACATCTTGTACCCGAATTCTCGGGTGCATTTTCTTTTATAAACTGTTTGTTGCATCCGAAGCTTGAAACAAGAGCAGGTTTTGTTTCGCTCATAAGCCACATCATGATGTCAATGTCGTGACAGCATTTTGCAAGAAGCATAGAGCTGTGGCATTTTTCGGAGTTGTTCCACTTGCCTCTTACATGGCTTGTTGACATATGATGATAGCTGACAAATTCGCTTGTCTGAATGCTGATTATTTCGCCGATTTCACCCGCCAGAATCAAATCTTTGATTTTTCTGTAAAAAGGTGCATAGCGGAGAACAAAGCAAACCATAACCTTTCTGCCGTATTTCTCTGCAGCTTCAACAAGCTCCCTTGCTTCTTCTTCATTAACGGAAAAAGGCTTTTCAAGAAGCACATCATAACCTGCTTTGAGAAGAGGTATGGTTGTTTTAACGTGGACATGGTCCATTGTTCCGTTTATGACGGCATCGGCAAATTTCGGAGCTTCCGCAAGTTCTTCTGCTGTATTAAAACATCTTTCAGGCGGAATATTATAAAGCTTTGCAATAGAATTTCTGCGGTTTTCGTCGGGGTCGGCAACTCCGACTATTTTCATTTTATCGCTTTCGATATTTGCAAGATTTGCGTAAGTCAGACTTCTGTGACCTCCGCCTACAATTATTGTTTTCAAGGGTTTAAGTTCCATATTTATACGCTTTCGTTAATTGAAATTTTGATTTCGTTATTTTTTTCGGACATGATTTCGTTCATTTCATGTCTTCTCTGCATAAGCTCGGAATACATCTGATTTCTGAGATTTCCCGAAAGGGGATAGAGGAATTTCGGAATTACGGCAAGAATACCCGTTATCTGCGGAATACCCGTGCAGAGAGCAAACAGCCACCATTTTGTTTTGTCCGACTGTGTACCTACCGTAATGCCCTGAGTATAACCGATTCCGTCAAGAATAAGGCTCTTTATTGATGTCATGGCAACATTCTGTATTTTGGTTATCAGGTTTCGTGCAACGCCGATTGTCGCTTCAACTCTGTAACCGTTTTTCCATTCACAGTAGTCCATCGCTTCATTATAAAGCTCTGCTTTGACAACTTTTCTGATGCCGAATGCCCATTTGTCAAACCACGCTTGAACACCGAAAAGAATACACATGAGCAAACGCTTTTCGTAGTTCTTGTTTATCGAACCGATAATGAACAACAGAATTACCCAGAAGCGAGTGTAAAGGTCTTCAAATACCCAGATAGCCTTTGTTGAAAAACGCTCTCTGATTGGCTTTACAAAGCCGTAGCTGAGTGTACCGTTGATTCCTGAAGGAAGATTGAGTATCGTCAGAAGCGAAGCTGAACCGAGAACATCAATAAAATAGTTTGTGTTGCTTGAACCTACGCTGAAGCCTCCGAGAAAATCGGATATTGTTATAAGAAGAACGGGGTAGTTGTTTATAACCGCCTTAAGTCCTTGTTTAACGCTCGGCGCTTCGATTGACTGCATGACTCTTTCTCTTGATACAAAGAAGAAATAAAGAGTGAATGCACATGATATAATGCTTGTTCCCAGCCCCATGGCAAGGAAAACATTTTCAAGTTTCCATTTAAGTATGCCGTTGTTGATAAGGTCGATGAGAACACCCATTATGTAATTCGGCATATCTTCACCCATGAAACCCGTAAGAAGCTCTGCTAAAGTTATGAGCCGCGCACGGTCATTCGGGTGAGGTGTTACCGTTGTCATGTAACCGGATTTTGCTATGCTTGTGAATGTGCCTGCCGTTTCATTTACAACATTGAACGCAAAATAGTAAATAAGCTTCGGCAGATGAGTTCCCGATGTACCGGGAAAAATAAAAGGTATGAACCAATAAAGTGCACCAAGAAGAGTTATGGGAATCTGGAATGCAACCAGATACGGTCTGAATTTACCCCATCTTGTTCTTGTTTTGTCAACAATTGTGGCGATTATCGGATCGTTGATAATATCCCATGCACCAGTGAAAAGGCTGACAAGCGCATTTGTTTTGAAGTCAATTTTAACAACATCCCATATGAAACGGTCTGTGTATTGACCGATGTTGAATGCATTTGAAAAGTCGTTAAGCAGATATGCAAAAGTTTCTTTTGCTCCGACATATCTTCGGTCATAGACCTTGAATTCGGAAACCTGCCTTTCGGGAGTTTTTTCTAAACCGGAATTCAATTTAACGCCCCCTTAAATAATAATGAAAGAAACAAAGGCTTTGCAGATAAACCGCAAAGCCAGTTGAATCATTAAAGATTTTTGACTGCATCCTTAAGTGCTGCCATTTCTTCCTTGCTGAGGGTTACGCCCTTGCCCATCTTTTCATGGTCGGGTGCCCATTCACGGATATCATACTTGGGGTCTCTTCCGTTCCAGCTGATGAGGTTGAGTTCTTTTGTCCAACCCTTGGGATTTTCGGAAAGAACTGCTACGGATTCAACTATTTCATAAGTAAATTCGGGCATAATGCTGCTCCTTTCATGTTTTATACATTGTTATTATAATATATAAAAATAAAAAAGTAAATATATATTTTAAATTTTTTTATAAAAAAGAAAAGACTTTCAGGTAATAATGCGGACATGTATCGAATATATTTAAATTGAAATAATTATCAAGGAGAGGTAAATATGAACCTGAGTAATGAAACTATGAAAATCGGTTTTTGCGAAACCGTTTTAGAAGCACCGGCAGAACAGTCGCTCGAAGCCGATATCAGTCTTCCTGATTATTGTCCCGAAATTCAGCGCATTTTAAAATGTACCGTAGTTCCCGCAATAACGGGAGTGC
>JAFQRF010000054.1 GCA_017410195.1 Clostridia bacterium
ACTCGACGTACTTTTGTACGCCTTCGGGCAAGCATAACAAGGCTAAAGCCTTGTTATGCTCAGTTTGTCCGTTCTGCATCTTTTTTTCCTATCCCCTTCAAAAAGGCTGTAAAAAAACCTGCGTTTTTTTACAGCCCCTTTAATCCTGATTCAGATTAAAACACTTATTAATTTCTTTTCCGCAGTTTTTTGATTTGAAGTATTTTGTTACACCGGCATCGAAAAAAACGGATTTTTCATCTTTGTGTAACAGTTTCCGGTTTTTTATTTGCAATTTTTCACCGCTTCATAAACCATCTGAGGATAGTCCGACATAATGCAGTCCGCACCGTTTCTGACAAGAAGCTCCGCATCCTGCGCATCATTGACCGTCCAGTACTGAACGGCTATATCGTTTTTATGAGCATAGTTTATCAGTTCTCTCGTCCGAGATTTATAAGATTGTTTGCACTGCTTTTTCCGCAAGGAATCTGAAGGGCAATATACGAAACGTCAATATCGTTCAAATCCCAGTTCATTCTTGAATAAATATAGAACAGAATAACCTCGGTTGTCCGTGCGGAGCGGGGCATATCGGGATATTTATGCTCCATATAAACCGAAACAAGCTCCTTTGACGAAGCCCAGATAACTCTGTCTTCAAGCTCTCTTTCGGTAATGATTGAATAAAGCTTATCGGCAGCCCTCATGCCGTCTTTGCCGGTGCTTTTTATTTCTATTATGTATCTGAAGTTTTTATCGCCGCAGTTTGCTTCGATATAATCAATAACCGTTTCGCATTTTACAACTCTCAGATTCTCGGGAATTTCAGCCCCTCTGAGTCCTCTGTAAGGATATTTTTCGCCGTCAGCCGTGAAGTTTTCACCCAGATTGAGTGCATCATGTGCTTCTTTATATGTCAGCTAGGAAACCCTGACGTTTTTATAACCGAAAGCCTCAACGGCATTCGATGTTTCATCATAGGTCTTGTTGTGGAGCAAAATCAGTTCACCGTCTGCCGTTATATGAACGTCAAACTCAAAAACATCAACGCCGAGTTCTTTATTCTGTTTCAGAACATATTCAAACGCCATCAAGGTATTCTGCGGCGCAATTCCCGCACCCGAGCGATGAGCAGAAACCTCGGTTTCAAGATACTCCGAAATATAGGGGTTTTCCGCCTCGGCATTGACCATAACGGGTGTGTTGGGATTTCCGGGCAGCCACATGGTTGCAATCATGGGAATTATGGTAACAACCAAAGTCAAAGCATGGACAACATTTTTTAATGCGACAATAATAAACGACATTTCTGCTTCCTCTTATTTAATTCTCAGAAGTTTAAGTACGGCATTGAAAAGCAGCTCAAAGAAGCCGAAAAAGCTGTCAACATAAATCATGCTTGTCGAATCGTCAACGCTGACGTTGCCCGAGCCGACACCCTTTGCGCCGTCATAATCCGAGGTCTGAGCACTGAGCCACGAAATCATTCCGTCGGGATATTCAAGCTTCACGTTTTCGCCGACGCCGTTAACGGTTGTCATATAGGGATAATCACCGTTTTCAGCCGAGAATAAATCGTGATTTACGGCAAACCATGCATGATGACTGCTTGAAGTTGCCTTTCCGTCCTCATAGCAAACCTTTGTGAGAGTTGAAAATCTGCATTTCTCGGGAACGTTTGAAATTTCAACCAGTCTGTCCCATGTAGGCGAAACTGCGAGATAATAGTTGACAAGCGGGTCACGTCTGCTCGATGTAAGCCATATGGGCATATCCGCAATTTTCTCAAGCATTTCGTCGGAAGGCGACCATGCAGGGCAAATCGGAAATGCCGCTGCGAAAAGCTCGGGATAAGCAATTGCCATTTTATAGGTCATCTTACCGCCCATCGAATAACCGCCGACATAAATGCGGCTCAGGTCAATGTTGGCTTTGTTTTTCTCGATAAAATCGTCGATTGCGGCACGCAGAGGCTCAACAAGATCGTTGCCCCAGAAGTTATTATTCTCTTCTCTTGAACGTGCGGCAAGAATGAACGCACCGCCCGAAGGTTCAAAGCGTGACTGGAATTCATCGCTCGCCCAATAGGCAATGTTGCTCTTTGCGACCTGTGTTCCGTCTTCTTTACCGTCACCCATGCCGTGAAGCCAGACAACGAGGGGATACTTGGTTGTGTCATTTTCCTTTACAGGCGAAAAATAACGGTAATCGATTGAATAATCTCCCGCAACGGGTCCTTCCCCGGAAACGAACTGTTCTTTAATCGGCTCGATTCCGCCCTCAAGAGAAAGCGCCGATGCGCCTGCGGGATAAGCGGCAATAAGGGTTACTGCCAGAAGGATTGCAAGAATTCTTTTGATGTTTTTCATTTTTATTACCCCTTTCTTTAATAATAAATTAACACAATTCAAACAATATTGCAACAAAAAATTCCTCCGATTATTCATCGAAGGAATTTTTATCTTATTCAACCCAGTTTATGAACTTATAACTGTCAAGAACTCTGAAAAACTGAGCAAGTCTTTCATAAAGCGGATGCGCCTCCTCACCGAAATGAGCGTCGACATCCTTTGCAAGGTCGGCGATGCTTCTTTTGCCGTCGATAAGCGGCCAGACAAAGCTGCCCGTCTTATCAAGATGAATATAGCTCACCTTCGGCTTTTTGAAAAGCTTCTGTGCGATTCTGTTCATCGCACCCTTGTTCTCAATTTCGAGAGTTACGATTCCGTTTTCGTCCGCTGACCATTTAATGTCGGGATGAACGGGGATTTTATCAAGATAATTCGTATCGTTTTTCTTTTTCATGGCTTATTTGCTCTTCTGCTTCTTCCATACGGAGAATTTGAGGAGTGAAAGAATTACAAGACCGAACACAACAAGTCCCGCAGCCTTTGCAACACCCTCGGGAAGATTGAGAAGTCCCGAAATATCGATGAACTTATTAACGCCGAATACCGCAAGAAGTGCAAGAAGAATGCCGACAAGACCTTCACCCGCAATCATACCCGAGCAGAAAAGGATACCGTCGTTTGTAATTCTCTTCTTCTCCTCTTCGGGCTTCTTCATCTTGTCAACCGCAAGGCGCACAAGTCCGCCTACCATGATGCACGCATTGAGCTGAACGGGAAGATAAACACCGATTGCAAACGGAAGAACGGGAATTCCGATGATTTCAACAACAATTGCAATGAATACGCCGAGGAAAACAAGTCCCCAAGGGAGGTTGCCGTCCATAACGCCTTCAATAATCATCTTCATAAGTGTTGCCTGAGGTGCTGCAAGCTCATCGCCGCCGAAGCCCCAAGCCGAATCAAGAAGGTTGAGGGTTCCGCCGATTGCAAGAGCTGCCGCAACAACACCGAGGATTTCGCCAATCTGCTGCTTTTTGGGTGTTGCTCCGAGAAGGAAACCTGTCTTGAGGTCCTGCGAAGTGTCGCCCGCAATAGCGGCAACAATACAAATAATTGAACCGATAGCGATAGCCGCTCTCATGCCGTGAGCGCCTGTGTCGCCTGTAATTTTAAGAATAACCGTTGCAATAAGAAGGGTTGCGATAGCCATACCCGAAACGGGGTTGTTGCTGCTGCCGACAAGACCGACCATTCTTGAAGAAACGGTTGCAAAGAAGAAGCCAAAAATAACAACAATTGCCGCGCCGAGAAGCGAAACGGGAATTGCGGGAACAAGCCAGACAAGAATTGTAAGAATTGCGATTGCGATAAGTACAATTTTCATGCTGATGCTCTGATTTGTACGCTCCGAGCCGACATCCGTGCCGCCCTTCATACCCTTGACAGCATCTCTGAATGTACGAATGATAAGCGGAAGCGACTTGATGAGGCTGATAATACCTCCTGCAGCAAGTGCGCCTGCGCCGATATAACGGATATATGAACCCCAGATTGCGCCTGCGCCGCCTGCGGCAAACATTTCGCCTATAGATGATGTTCCGGGATAGAGAACAAGATTTTCACCGAAAAGAACAATCATCGGAATAAGTACAAGCCAGCTGAGAATGCCGCCTGCGAACATGTAGGATGAAATCCTCGGTCCGCAGATATAGCCGACGCTCATTACGGCAGGGTAAATCTGAGTTCCGATTTCGCCTGCATAGCCCTTGATTCTGAACGAAATCTCGCCGGGTACAGCCTTGAGTCCGTCAATGATAAGCTTGAAGAATGCCGCAAAGCCCATGCCTGCAAAAACGGTCGACGCATTCGAGCCGCCCTCTTCACCTGCAAGAAGAACCTCGGCACATGCCGTTCCCTCGGGATAAGGAAGAGTTGCATGCTCCTTGACGATGAGTGCGTTTCTCAGCGGAACCATAAAGAACACTCCCAAAAGACCGCCGAGAAGGGCAATGAGAGTTATTTCAATCAGACCGGGTTTTTCCATCTTACCCTCTGCCGCCCAGAGATAAAGAGCCGGGAGAGTGAAAATTGCTCCTGCGGCAAGCGATTCGCCTGCAGAACCCGTTGTCTGAACAACGTTGCTTTCGAGAATTGAATTTTTACGCATGATAACACGGATTACACCCATTGCAATAACTGCGGCAGGGATTGAAGCCGAAACCGTCATGCCGACACGCAGACCGAGATATGCATTTGCCGCACCGAAAACAACCGCCAAAATTATACCCATAACAACAGACGTTACGGTAAGCTCGGGAGTTACCTTGCTTGCGGGAACATAGGGTTTGAACTGATTATTGTCCTGCATATGTTTCTCCTTTGTTTTTGTTTTTGCATTAGTTCTTTCTATATTACAAGAAATTTTAATATAACGCAAGATGTTTTTTAAATTTCCACAATTTCATAAAAAACAACTGCATTCGGGTCAAGAGTTATTCCAAGAGCAATTTCGCCGTTTTCAACCGTTGCGGTCTGCTCCGTCGGAACGAGTTTTGAACATTCGGTATATTTATCATAAAGCTCGGTTTTATAGATTTCTCTTGCTTCGGGGTCATTGAGAGTTGTCGGATTATCGATAATCGGGTCATCGGGTGACCAAGCAAAACAATCATCTCCGATGCCGTATTTTTCTCTGTCCTCAATCCACTCATCAAAATAGTTACAGTCGTCGTTTATTACATATGCTGTAATTTTAACCTGCTTGCCTTCGAATTGCGGAGCATTGACGGTGAATTTCAAATCGGCATTTCGTTTGTAATCAACATCGTTCTTGAAATTATAAGCCATTATGCGCAAGGTATCCGTGCTTTCATCAAACGCCGAAACCGCATCAACCTCAGCCTTCCAAAGCCAGCCTTTTTTCACCCTTTGCGTTTGTGCAAGCTTTGCACCGCCGAATTTTGCAGCATTGCGTGCAACGTGATAGCTGACCGTCGGATTGCCGTCAAGAAGTCCGTTTGAAAGATAGTACCAAGATGAAAAATAGTTGATGTCATTCTCAAACATCTGCTTATACATTCTTGCATCATAGCCTGCCTGATAGGTGTAGCCGCAGGTTCTTGAAAGCAACTGGTCGCTGTCTTTTCCGCTCACGTTTCCGCAAAGAATTCTACCCTCGTCAATGCCGTAGGTGAGGTCAGTCAGACCCTCGGATTCCGCAACGTTTCTGATATAGTCAATCGTTTCAGGGAGGGTATAGCCATCGGTATAATCTCCGGGAGTTGAATCATAAAAGGATGCGGAAAGATAACAAATCCGTGTTCCCTTTTCACCGGTTTTGTAGTTTGTGCCGTTTGCGCAATGTCTGATAAATTCAGCTTCATCCCACAAACCTTCGGTAACCGTCATTGAATGTGCGCCGACAAAAACTTCGCCGATAACATCCTCAAGTGCCGCAACGGTGTAGTCATAAAGCTTGCAGTATTCGGCCGCCGATTCATTAGGGTCACCGCTGTTTGCCATAAACCATGATGCATTTTCATATTCGGTCATAACTCCGAAACGCCACGTGAGAACTTCCTCTTTGCCGAATTCGTCAACAAGTGCCTGTGCAATTGCCGCTATATAATTATAGTATACGTCATAATCGTCGGGAGGATAGATATTCGTGCTGAATTCAGCATCCGTATTTGACTTTGAAGAATATTTGAGCGGAACACTGCCGAGCTTGAGCATCGGTTTTGCACCGAGATTCAGAACACCTCTGCAGTTTTCGATAAGCACGGTGAAATCGTAGTCATCAAGCACCGTTCTGTCCAGCGGATTGACAAATAAATCCCTTTCGGCGTTACCGCCCGTGCATTGCATGAGCTGAACATAATTGACAAAATCAAAAATATTGTTTTCTTCATTGACCTTTGCGCCGACAAACGGATTCCCGTCTATCGACCATATGTTGACATTGCTTGCAGGATTTGCAAGTACTCTGCCCGTTTCGCTTGCGTCAACCGTAAACTCATAGTTATTGACCGCATTGACGGCACCGTTTACTCCCGAGCCGAAAAAAGCGATAACCGCCGCAATCAATGTTGAAAAAAATTCTTTCATTTTTTATTCCTCCGTTTCTTTTTCTATCCATGCCATAAGCAAATTGACTATTTTCTGCTGCTGGGATTCCGTAAGTTCTTTCCCCTGCGGAACCTTATACCACTTTTCAAGGCATCCTCTGCAGCAACAGGCGCAGGCGTGCTGAGCTTTGAATACAGGGTGACCCTTCATCGGAGTCTGCCGCCCGTCATTAGGAACGACCGCAGGTGCAAGCCGTTTGCGGATAAAATCCTCAGCGTGAACCCTCACCGTTTCAAGCCCTTTTTCATTTATATAAGATCTGTCGGCATCGCTCAGATGAAAACCCGAACGGAATTTTGACTGACCGAGCTTTTCGAGTGCTTCTTCAACTGTCATAATCTCACCGTGTTATAATATAACATAAATTAAAAATAACCGCAACATTGATTTGTTATTTCATTTGTGGTAAAATCAGTTTATATCAAACTGGGAGAGATCCGCATGAAAAAAATAATGTTCGTATGCCACGGAAATATATGCCGCAGTCCGATGGCGGAATTTATATTCAGGGATATGGTGAAGCGAAAACATCTTGAGAATGAAATTTCGGTTTCATCCTGCGCCACAAGCACGGAAGAGATATGGGGCGATATCGGCAACCCCGTCTATCCGCCTGCCAAAGCCGAGCTTGCAAAGCACAGTCTTTTCTGCGAGGGCAAGCGTGCCGTTCAGCTCAAAAAGAGCGACTATGACAAATATGACCTTTTTGTTGGCATGGACAGCATGAACATACGCAATATGCACCGCATTCTGGGATCAGACCCCGAAAGCAAAATCAGAAAGCTCATGGAGTTTACCGACAGAGGAGGCGACGTTGCCGACCCGTGGTACAGCGGCAGGTTTGACGTTGCTTACCGTGATATTTACGACGGCTGTGAGGCACTTCTCGAACTGCTGATTGAGGAAGGAGATAACATATGAAATACGCAATTTATCAATGGCTGAAGAAAGGCGTTGCGGCGATTGTTGCTGCAATAATGTCATTCACGGGAGGCATCGGCGGCACAACTCCGCCCGAAAAAGACAAACCCGATGCAAACACGGTTACCGCCTACAGCACCGGAGAAGCCGATTATTCTTTGAATATCGATGCAGGCGACGAAATCCACGATATCAGCGATTTGCTTTTCGGAATTTTCTTTGAGGACATCAACTTTGCGGCTGACGGCGGCCTCTACGCCGAAATGGTTGCCAACCGCTCATTTGAATACACCGAGCTTGCGCTGAATGACTCGCTCTATGCGTGGTCTGCGGTAAACGACGCCGATATGAGCGTGACAAACAACAAATCAACCTCTCTAAACGAAAACAACCCGAGTTACCTTGTTCTCACAAATGAAAACGAAACTCCGTCAGGCATCGAAAACAGAGGCTTTCTCGACGGAATGTCCGTTAAGGAGAATGCAAAATATAACTTTTCCGTTTACGCAAAAGGTCTTGACGGCTATGCAGGCAAGCTTTATATCCGTCTTTGCATAGGAGAAAAAACAGTCGGTGACGCCGCTGTCGAAAGTGTTTCATCCGAATGGCAGAAATACAATCTCACCCTCACCTGCGCCGAAACAGCACACGAAAACGTAACCCTTCAGGTGCTTGCCGATAAAGGCTCGGTTGCTCTCGATATGATTTCTCTCTTCCCCGAAGACACTTTCAAGGGCAGAGAAAACGGCATGCGCAAGGACCTCGGCGAAATGCTTGAGGCTCTTGAGCCGAAATTCCTGCGTTTCCCCGGCGGATGCATCATCGAAGGCAACGACTGCGAAAGCGCATACAATTGGAAAGACTCAATCGCAACGGGCAAAGACGGTCTGCCGCTTGAATTCAGCGGCGGTTACGGCGATGTTGCCGCAAGAAAGCAGGGAGTAAATCTCTGGACAAACTTTGCCGCAACTGATGACCCCAACCCCTGTTTTATGAGCTACGGACTCGGCTTCTTTGAATATTTTCAGCTTGCCGAAGACATCGGTGCAATCGGTGTGCCGGTTATCAACTGCGGTCTTTACTGCCAGATGAGAGGCAGAGGTCCCGTTGACATGGAAAGCGACGAATTCGCTCAGTATGTTCAGGATATGCACGATCTCGTTGAATTCTGCAGAGGCGACGAGAATACAACATGGGGCAAGGTGCGTGTATCGCTCGGTCATCCGGAGCCGTTTGAACTCAAATATATCTGCATCGGCAACGAGCAGGAGGGCGAAGTTTATTTTGAGCGTTATCAGGCATTTCTCGATTCTTTCAACGAAGCCAAAGCAGCAAACCCCAACCTCTATGAGGGTCTTGAACTGATTTATTCTTCCGGTGCATCCGACGGCACCCACAGCGGAAATTATCTTCCCTCTTATGAATATGCAAAGCAGCAGCTCGGCGATTCGGATAATGCATCCGACTTCGCAGGTGCAACCGACCATCATTATTATAACGAACCCTCATGGTTCTTCAAAAATGCAGATTATTATGATGAAGATAACTACAAACGCTCAGTTGACGAAATGACGGACACAATCTACGGCGGAGGAATTCAGGTTTTCCTCGGCGAATACGCTGCAAAATCCAACAGACTCCGTGCAGCACTTGCGGAAGCGGCTTATATGACAGGGCTTGAACGCAACGGAGATATTGTCCGCATGGCAGCTTATGCTCCCCTTTTCGGCAACCTCACCGCAACTCACTGGTCACCCGACCTCATCTGGTTCAACAATCATCAGGTAACGGGTTCAATCAGCTACTACGTACAAAAGCTTTTCTCGGTAAATCAAGGTGCAAAGCTTCTCAAATCCGCTCTTGACGGTGCAAAGATTGAGCAGTCGCCTCTCGGCGGCAGAGTCGGTATAGGCACATGGTACACTTCTGCCGAATTTGACAACATAAAAATCACCGACAACGAAACGGGTAAAGTTCTCGGCAAGCAGAATTTCTCCCTTCCCACAGATTTCTGGTGGAACTGGGAAAACGTTTATGACAGCAACGATTTTGAAATAAAGAACGGTAAGCTTGTGCAGACCAACACATGGATGCCTTATACCGAAACGGGCACGGTTGCCTATTACGGCTGTGACGATTGGACAAACTACACCTACGCCCTCGAAGCAACCAAGCTCGACGGCGACGAAGGTTTCATCATTCCCTTTGCCGTCAAGGACACAAATAACTGTTATTTCTGGAATATTGGCGGCTGGGGAAACACCGTTTCTGCACTTCAGCAGATTGAAGACGGTATTAAGACGGGTCAGATAAACGGAACTCAGAAACCCTTTACTGCTGAAACGGGCAAAACATATAACCTGAAAATCGTTGTTTCGGGTACTCAGGTCAAGTGTTACATTGATGATGTTCTTTACGTTGATTATGATTTTGCAAGCACCGCCGAAGCAGAGGCATATCACGTTGTCAGCACCGATGAAAGCGGAGATATCATCGTCAAAATCGTTAACACAACGGGAACGGGCAGGGTTATTGCAGTTGACGTCAAAAATGCGGATGTCAGATCCTCCGCAACCGTTCATCAGGTTGCGGGCGACAGCCTTGATAACGACAATATCCTCGGTGCAGAGGAAGACTGCATCATGAAAGAATTCACGGTTGACGGCTTCTCGGATAAATTCAATTACACCGTGCCTGCATATTCCGTGACATGCATAAGACTGAAAAAAATTTGAAATCACAGACCAAAGCTTCTCCCAAATCGTCTTTATTAATGAAAGAACCTTAAAAGGAGGATTTCATTATGAAAAAGAAAAAAATAAACCGCGACCAAATTCTGTATTATCTTATTTTCTTTGTCACCTGCTGCGTTTCGGGATTAGTCGGCGGAATTACTGCAGCAACATCGGAAACCGAATATAATCCTATTTATATTGAACTTATTTTTCTGTTATCGGTGGTTATCCATATTCTTTTGCACGAATTCGGTCATCTTGTTTTCGGTCTTGCCACGGGATATAAATTTTCCTCATTCCGAATCGGAAGCATTGCTCTTGTAAAACAAAAAGGGAAGCTGCGATTAAAACGCTACTCTCTTGCAGGCTCTCTCGGTCAATGCCTTTTGATTCCTCCCGATACCGATAACGATGAGATTTCCTATGTTATGTATAATCTCGGCGGAGTATGGATGAACATTCTGATTTCCGGAATTACAATGCTGATTTATATTGCGTCGGGATTTCCCGAAGCATGGTCGACAGGTATTCTGATATTTGTTTTTATCGGTTATGCGATTGCCGCTCTCAACGGCATTCCTCTCAAGCCGGGTGAAATAAATAATGACGGCTATAATACACTTGAGTTAAAACGCAGCCCGAAAGCCCGCCGCTCACTTTGGATTCAGACGAAGATTAATTCTCTTCTTGTTGAGGGCGTAAGAGCAAAGGACATGCCGGAGGAATGGTTTGAGGTTCCCGAAAAAGAGGATATGAAGAATTCCATGATTTCAACAATGGGCGTTTTTGCCTGCAGCAGACTTATGGATATGCATAAGCTCGACGAAGCCGAAAAGCTTACCGAAGAACTGCTTGCCATGGATTCCGCAATTAACGGAATTCACCGCCGCCTTATGATATGCGACCTTATTTACTGCAAATTAATAAGAGGTGCGGCTGCGGAAGAAATCAATGCGCTTCTTGACAAGGCTCAGAAAAAATTTATGAAATCCATGAAGAACTATCCGTCGGTTATCCGCACGGAATATGTTCTTTCATTAATGATTGAAAACGACAAAGAAAAGGCAGAAAAACAGCTCCTGAATTTTGAAAAACGCGCAAAAAATTATCCTTACCCTGCCGATATCGAAAGCGAACGTGAGCTTATCGAAATTGCGGATAAGGTCTTATCGGAAGCAAATAAATGATTTGAATACATTCCCCGAAACCGAAATTGAGCTTTCGAGGCGGTGATTTTATCTCGGCTTCATTGAGAACGAAAATCGCTGGGGTGCAGATTCGGATTTGGACAGAAAAGCGGAATTTATTAAATATGTCTCCCAAGTGCGTACCCGTCGGCATGAGCTGCCCGTGCGGCTTCGGAATCGGCGATGTATGCTGCGAGGATTTTCCCGAGATTTTTGATTCTCTCGGATTGAAAAATGTTTCGGAGCTTATCTGTTATCTTGATATGCCTATGCACAGAATCCCCGGCCTTGTCAAAAACAAAATTCCCGTTATTCTCGTTGCGGGCGACAGCGATAAAACCGTTCCCTACGAAGAAAACGGCTTTCTTCTCGAAAAGGCATACAGAGAAAACGGACTGCCGATTGAGGTACACATCAAAAAAGACTGCGCTCATCATCCCCACGGACTTGATAATCCTGAACCGATAGTCAGCTTTATAAAAAATGTGCATTTTTCGGATTTTGTGTAGACTTTTAGGCTGCTTTGGTTTATAATCGTATAAAACCACAATGCTGAAAGGGAGCGCATTTATGAAAAAGCTCATTAAAATAATTGCAGTTATTCTTGTTGTTGCCGTTGCATTCTCCGTTCTTATACCGACAACCGTGACAGCATCCGCAGGCAGCCTTAATTATCTTGTTCTGGGCGACTCAATCGGCGTCGGTGCCGGAATAATAAACCCCGGCGAAGCAAGCTACGGCAGAATCGTTGCCGATACCAACGGCTACAACTACGAAAATCACGCCGTCAGCGGCTATAACACGGGTGCAATGCTTGCACACATCAAGCTTCCGCATGTCAGAAAATCCATCAAAGAAGCAGATATAATCAGTCTTTCCATAGGCGGCAACGATTTTCTGACAAGCAACATGGTCCAACTCGGATTTGAAGCCGCCGTGCTTGACAAATTTTCAACATTTGATAAAATCGCAGAAAGTTTTTATAAGAATTATTGCAAAATTATTTCCGAAATAAAAGAGCTTAACCCCGATGCCGTTATCCTTGCGCAGACTCTTTACAACCCTATGGATAACGCAATCACAGGCTTCTATCAGCAGGGTGTTGACCGACTCAACGCCGGCTACAGACGTTATCTTAATGAAAACCCCGGCAGCATCGTCATTGTTGATGTTGCGAAAGCATTCAAAGGGCATCCAGAATATATCGCAAATGACTGCGTGCATCCCAATGCTCAGGGCAATGTTGTTATTGCAAAGCTTGTTCTTCAAACGCTGAAAGACCTCGGTATCGGCACAAAAACAACCCCCGTAATCAATTACGAGGGTGTCAATAACCGTTTTCTGAAACCGTTCAAGGAAATCATTTATCTGATTGTTGATGTTGCCGAAATCCTTGTTCCCGATTTATTTGTAATATGAAATCCATAAGGGGATGTGAAAACAACCCCTTATTTTTTTAAAGGTAAAACTGTGTATGTAAGCAAAAACTCCGCACCCGAAGGTACGGAGTTGATTTTATAATCAGTCACTTGTATAGGGAAGAAGAGCAATCTGACGTGCACGCTTGATAGCGGTTGTCAGTTCACGCTGATGCTTAGCGCATGTGCCGGTAACACGGCGGGGAAGGATCTTTGCTCTGTCTGAAGTGAACTTGTTGAGTCTGTTTACATCCTTGTAATCGATGCATTCAACCTTATCTACACAGAAAGCACAAACCTTTCTGCGACCCTTCTTGTTGGGTCTTCTTTCGCTTCTGTCGTAAGCCATTTGGATTTAACCTCCTTTTCAGTTTCAGTTTGATGCGACCTTAAAACGGAAGGTCGTCTTCAGGGATTTCCTTGAAATCGCCTTCATCCGCAGTTGAATATGAGGGAGCGGGCTGAGCAGCTGCATAGCTGTCTTCTCTTGAGAATGAGCCGGTGTTGCTTTCTGCCTTTGAACCGCAGAAGCTTACGTTATCTGCAACGATTTCAACAGCCTTTCTCTTATTGCCGTTTTTATCCTCATACATTCTGGTCTGGATATAGCCCTGAATTGCAATCATCGAACCCTTGCGGAAATATTTGCAGACAAATTCTGCAGTCTGTCTCCATGCGATGATGTCGATGAAATCTGCCTGACGTTCTTCGCCCTGACGGTTGAAGCGTCTGTCAACGGCTACGGTGAAGGATGATACGGAAATTCCGCTTCCGGTAGTGCGGAGCTCGGGGTCTGCAACAAGTCTGCCCATGATTACGGCATTATTTAACATTTTGCGACCTCCTTAGTTCTTCTTGACAATGAGTGAACGAAGCACGCCGTCTGTAATCTTTACAACACGGTCAAGCTCTGCGGGAAATTCAGGTGTAGCCTGATAGTTGAAGAGAACGTAGTAACCCTCTGCTTCGTCGTTGATGAGATATGCGAGCTTGCGCTTACCCCATTCATCAACGCTCTCAAGAGTGCCGTTAGCTTCGATCATAGCCTTGAATTTCTCCATGAGAGGCTGAACAGCTTCTTCGCCGTTGGCAACTGAAAAAACCATCATTGTCTCATAGCTGATGTTTGCTGACATTCTTAAAGCACCT
>JAFQRF010000055.1 GCA_017410195.1 Clostridia bacterium
CCACTCGACGTACTTTTGTACGCCTTCGGGCAAGCATAACAAGGCTAAAGCCTTGTTATGCTCAGTTTGTCCGTTCTGCATCTTTTTTTCCTATCCCCTTCAAAAAGGCTGTAAAAAAACCTGCGTTTTTTTACAGCCCCTAGTTTTTTATTCGGCTGTATTCATTGAATTTCTGTAAACAACAAAGCGGCAGTAGAGATATTCGGTTATGAGATTGACAAGCATTGTGCCTGCTTCGATGAGATATTCATTGATGCCGAGAGCGGTAAGCTCATGTGTCCACCAGGTTGAAAGTGGCGCAAATACGCAATAGAAAAGTGCAACCTTTACCATTGCAACAGGAATGTTCGCAGCCGATTTAAAGGTAAATTTTCTGTTGAACGTGAAATTCCACAGCACGGAAAGTGAAAGCGAAATTATGTATGCAACGGTGTTGTTCAGGTACGCAACTTCAAAAAGAAGGGTGAACGAAACTATCTGAATTATTCCTGCCGATGCGGAGAAAAGCGCAAATTTTATTATTTGAATAATATTCTGCTTTTTGGTAAGTGTCTGTTTTTCGCTCATTTCAGATTCTCCTTTGCTTTAATATACATAGCTGCAACACGGCACGCTCTGCAATAGGCTTCCGCAAGATAATTTTCAATCGGCATTGCGGAATATTTATCGTTTTCGTGTCTGCCGGGCTTGCTCTTTGTATTCAGTTCAAACGTTAAGGGACCTTCAAAGTCATATTTTGCAAGCTTCTGAGCAATTGAATTCCAATCCGCAATACCGTCAAACGGAAGAAGGTGAAGGTCATCAATATACGTTATTTTTCCGTCGTAATCCTTAACACCGAGATTATCGTTCAGGTGAGTGACGAAAAGTCTTTCACCGTACATCGCCATAAGATCCCTGCCCCGGTTATAGCAAAGCTCATGCCCCGTATCCCAGCAAAATCCGACGGATTTTTCGCCCCTGAACGCATCCATGAGAGCGAAAAGATATTCTTCTCCCTCGGTATTTTCAAGCGCAAGTTTAATTCCCAGCTCTGACGCTCTTTTAGCAAGTCTGCCGTAACGCTCAACTCCGATTTCAGTCGGAATATTATCATTATCAAAACCGATAAAGGTGTGCGCAACCATCGCCAGTATTTCGTGCCTTGCACATACCTCAAGATGTTCAAGCAGCTCATTAACGGCAATTTCGCCGATTTCACCTTCCGTCCACATATCATCGGATTTGTTGAACGGTGCATGAATATACTCTATAAACATATTCTCATCTTTTGCAAGTCTGACAAGCGGTGCGGGGTCAACATTTCTTCCGCTCATATCGATTGCAAATCCCTCAAACCCCGTCTTTTTGAAAAGCTTCACCTGTTCTTCGGGTAAGATTCCGAACTGACCGCTGAGAGCAAGACACAACTTTTGTTTATACATTTTAATCACCGCTTTTATGTTAAAACAAATTGAGGCTCTTGTCAAGGTCGGATATATATGATAGTATATATATACATTATATATTAAGGATGATTTTATGGGAATTATAATGGGCATCGGCGGCGGAAGATACTGCGATAACGAAGTACTTCCGATTTTTGAGCATCTTGTATCACTCGCGAAAAAGAAAAATCCGTCTGTTTTGTTTTTGCCGACGGCAGGATTCGACGACATTAACGGCGACGAGCATATTTTCAGGCTGTTTGTGCAGCTTGGCTGCAGCGTTTCCGCACTTTTTCTGACCGATAAAACTCTCACCGAGGCTGAAATCGAAGAGAAAATTCTTTCTGCGGATATTATTTATGCAGGCGGCGGTCATCTTAAATTTCTCATGGACACATGGACCGAAACAGGCGCAGATAAAATCCTCAAAAAAGCATACAAAAAAGGTATTATCCTTTCGGGCTACAGCTCAGGCTCAATGTGCTGGTTTGCAGAAGGCTATGATGACTGCGCAGAGGACCACTCGTTCATGTTTGTTGACTGCCTCGGACTTCTTCCGTTTTCAAACTGTCCCCATTTTGAGGGCGGAAACTGGCCGAGCTATGCCGATGCAATCAAGGGCAGAAAGTATTCGGGAATTGCTCTTGAAAACGGCGCTGCCCTCGTTTACGATAACGGAAAATTTTACACTCTTCAAGGAAATGACGGCGGTGAGGTCTACTATCTTGATGCGGAAAAAGGTCACGAAAAAAGTCTTTTCAACAGCAAAAAGAACTATATATAATGTATATTAATATACTATAAAATACAGATATCCTGTGCGCATAAATCCGTGTGCACGGGGTATTCATTTTTTCAGCTTGTCTTGCATATGTTTAATGTTGGCAAAAGCGGTCAATAATAGAAGCATCGTCATATTATGGCAGAATTACAAACCGCGAGTTATTATTACATCTTAGAATAATAATGCCGTTTTTTGCGTCGTTGTAACCGTTTGTAACTTTTTCTGTTTTTCACAAAAGATTTTACTGTTTTTGACAAAATGTTGCATGATATCCGAAGTACGAAAGTTGTAAATAAGCAAAAAGCAAAAAGTTATTTGTGCAAATTGAACAAAATTTGTTGCAAAAAAAATTTGACAAATCAAACTTTTGTCAATATAATGTGACGCGTTGCAAAAGGAAATCGAGGTTTGACCCAAAAAACGGCAGACGTGCCGTACCAAAAAGCCAATCCAAAAAACTACTAATGCGCAAAATAAGGAGTGTTTTATGATTACAAATTCTGTATCCGTAAACGCAAGAACAAGCAAGATGAGCTTCAAAATTCTGACAGCCGTTATTACTGTTCTTTTCGTTTGCTCGGTGACGGTAACAACGTTTGCTGCAACAAGCAATTACGAAGTGACCGTAACCGACGGAGAAAAATCGGTAAGCATATCAGCCAAAACCAACAATCCCCTTGAGCTTGTCAGACAGGCAGGCTTCAAACTCGGTGCAAATGACGACCTTGACCTTTCGAGCTTTACCGCAGGCGAGGGCGGAGAAATCGTCATCGAGAGGGCAAACATCATCCGTGTAGAGGATAACGGCATCATATCCTATTTCGTCGGCTACGGCGATACTCTCGGAGATATTTTCAGCAAGGAAGGCATCAGCCTTGGTGAGAATGATGAAATCGGTGCAGACCCTTCAAAGAATGTTTTTGACGGAATGAGGGTCTTTATCAAAAGAGCATTCGGAGTCAGCATCAGTTCTGACGGCGAATCTCAGAAGCTCTTTATGACCAAGGGCACCGTTAAAGATGCAATCGAAAAATCGGGAATCAAGCTCGGCAAGGACGATATCGTTGTTCCTTCGCTTGACACGCCGCTCGGCGGCTTGACCGATATAAGAATTTTCAGAGTTAAGTACGACACAAAGAAAGAAACTCAGCCGGTTGAATACGAAACCGAGGTTATCCGCAGCGACGATATGTATATCGACGAAAAAGAAGTGGTAACAAAGGGCGTTGACGGCGAGAAAACAGTTTTCTATACCGCAAAATATGTTGACGGCAAGCTTGATGATAAATTCTTCGAATATGAAAGAGTTACCCAAAAGCCTGTCAACGAGGTTGTAAAGGTAGGCACAAAGAAGAGAGCGACTCTTGCTTCTCACAAAAATAACAATGCGCCGATTTCCGATCTTGCCGTGCCTGCAGACCTCAAGCTTGACGAAAACGGAATCCCCGTAGACTACGCATATTGCGTTGAAGGCAAAGCAACGGCATATACAGGCGACCCCGAAACCGCATCCGGCAGAACACCTATGCCCGGTCACATTGCGGTTGACCCCAAGGAATTCCCCTACGGAACGGAGCTTTATGTTGTTTCCGCTGACGGCAGCTACGTTTACGGCTACTGCGTAGCGGCAGACACCGGCGGCTTTGTTAAGATGGGCAACACGGATATTGACCTCTATATGGACAACGAGGATATGTGTGACGACTGGGGCAACAGAGGCGTAAAGATTTACGTTCTTAACTGATAAAACTCAAAACCATTGCGGCGCAGGCAACAGCGCCGCTTTTTTTGTTAAAAATGATAGAGTTATCGTTTTTTGAAAATTAAACAATATCACTTTTGCACATTGACTTTTATCGGCTTTATGATTAAACTAATATTACTGCCGAAAAACAGAAAATCTGTTTATGTGCAACAAAAGAATCTTTTTTCTATCGTCAATTTTACCAAAACAAATTTTTTAACAAGCCTGCACTTTGGCCGACAAGCCGAATTATTACAAAGCGGCTCAAAACTCTTTCCGAAAATGTTGACGAAGCAAAGATTTATGATATAATATAATGTATCGGAAAGAAATATTTTCATCGTGGGAGAAATAGATTATGTTTGTTAAAGATGTAACAGTTCAGAATCAAGTCGGACTTCACGCACGTCCTGCAACCTTCTTCATCCAGAAGGCAAACGAATTCAAATCATCAATCTGGGTTGAAAAAGAAGAACGCAGAGTCAATGCAAAGAGCCTTCTCGGTGTTCTTTCACTCGGCATCATGGGCGGAACAGATATCCGCATCATCGCCGGCGGTCCCGACGAAGAGCAGGCTGTTCTTGAGCTTGTAAAGCTCGTTGAATCAGGCTTCGCAGAGTAATTGATTTTCCATCTTACACAAAACAACTGACCGAAAAGCAGTTTTGCTCTTCGGTCGGTTTTTGTTTTTTATATTTTATATTGAATTACAAAAAATTATGTGATATACTAAAAGTGCGACACAAGTGAATATGTAATTTTGGTAAATACTAAGTGTGTATTTTTATATTCCGTAAAAATACATGCTCTGTTTTCGCATACTTGGTATTCAACCGAAATTACTGTATGTCAAAACTTGTGTCGCAACAATCGGGGCTATGTGTTTTTTGTGCGTAGCTTCGGCTGCGCACTTTTTATTTTACGGAGGAATTCAAAATGAAACGGACACTCAAAAAATCAATGTCAATTCTCCTCGCATTTACTCTCCTTTTCGGCTCATTTGCATTCGGATTATCGGATGTTGACTGGGCAGATTTTATTCTGAAAGCCAATGCTGATGATGACAATGTAACCACCGGTACCTGCGGTGAAAATCTTACATGGTCACTTAACACTGAAACGAATAAACTCACCATTAGCGGCACTGGAGATATGTACGATTGGGGAGGTTCGTCAAAAGTACCTTGGTACGAATTTAGGCATTTTCTTAAATCAGTATCAATCTCCGAAGGTGTAACAAGTATAGGGGATTGGGCATTCTTTTCTTACAATTATCTCACAAATATAAAAATTCCAGATAGTATAACAAGAATAGGTGATTATGCGTTCGGTTATTACCTTGGTACAGACTTATTAATTCCTAATCACGTAACAAGCGTAGGTTATTCTGCATTTTATTGTTGTGAAAGCATCACAAGTATAATAATTCCCGATAGTGTAACAACCATAGGTGATTTTGCTTTTTACTCTTGCAAAAATCTTGCAAATATAATAATTTCTGACAGTGTGACAAATATAGGCGAATACGCCTTTGATGGAACCCAATATTACACCGATGACTCTAACTGGGTAAACTCTGTACTATACATCGGAAATCATTTAATAAAGGCAAAAAGCAGTATACAAGAAGATTATATTGTTAAAAGAAACACAAAATCAATAGCCGATGGTGCGTTTTACGATTGCTCCAACCTCATAAGCGTTACAATTCCTTATGGCGTGGTAAGCATAGGTGATTTGGCGTTTAAATATTGTGAAAGTCTAACAAACGTTGAAATTCCTAATACTGTAGCGAGTATAGGTAATGCTGTGTTCGAATATTGCTCCAACCTCACAAGCGCAACTATTCCTAATGGAGTGAAAAATATAGGAGATTGGGCATTCTCTTCATGTAGTAGTCTAACAAACATAACAATCCCCAATAGCGTAACAAACATAGGAAGTCGCGCTTTTTTTTCTTGTTACGACCTTGCAGATGTTTATTACACCGGAACAGAAAATGACTGGAAAACAATAACGATAGAAAAATATAACGATCCTCTCCTCAACGCAACAATTCATTTTAATTACGATGTTGAAGAAACGCCGACAACAGAGCCCACAACCAAGCCTATTGTGACTGAGCCTGCAACGGTTAAACCTACAGATGTACCTACAACAACAAAACCTGTTGTAACTGAACCTGCCACGACAAAACCTATTGTAAACGAACCTTCAACCATACCTATTGAAGAATCTACAACAAAGACAGTTGAAACAACAGAACCTAACGTTACCAAACCCTCAACCACAAAACCGATTGAGGTTCAAACTACAACCAAGCCTGTTGTAGTACCTATGGAAACCACAACAAAGCCTGTAACCGAGCCTGCAACGACCAAACCTGTCGAAACTCCTTCAACAACAAAACCCACTGAAGCTCCGACTACAACCAAACCGGCTGAAACAAAGCCTGCAACAACTGAACCCACAAAGCCTGTTGAAACCACAAAGCCGATAACCGAACCCGTTGAAACAACTAAGCCCGTTGTTGAAGAAGAAATCATCAAGAAGCCTTCGACATCAACGGTTAAATACGGTGAAACGCTTATTCTCCACGCTGATTTTGCAAATATCCCCGAGGGAGCAAAAATCGAGTGGAGCGTTGAGGGTGGGGGCGTTACAATCAAGCCTTCGGCTGACGGATTGACCTGCGCAGTAACATCAACCGCAACGGGTGATGTCACAATCACGGCAAAATATGTTGATTCAAACGGCGTTGAACACGTTTCCGAGCAGGAAATCAAGTCAAACGCAAGCTTCTGGCAGAAAATCGTGTCATTCTTTAAAAATCTTTTCGGTATCAACAGAATAATCGAGCAGAGAATAAAGTTCTGAAACTGTAGGGAATGTCGTCCCCGACATTCCGCGGAACGCCGAGGACGGCGTTCCCTACAAAAACATTTTGCATGGGAACGGTAGTTCGCTTTTTCGGCTCCCCCTTGAGGGGCGAAGCACCGATGCGCCACCTGTGGCGGATTTGCGCAAAATCAGTCTCTCCTTCAGTCCTACGGACAGCTTCCTCGTCAGAGGAAGCCCAAGCATTAAACATCATTATCAAATTATGCTAAGTTGATAATGTTTAGTTTGAGCGGAAGCCTGAACAGCCGATTTGATTTAGATTTCGAGCTTTGATTATATTACACATTTCGTAGGGCGGGCTGACTCAGCCCGCCTTAATTTATACATCAAATCAACACCAACAACGTAGGGGCGATTCACGAATCGCCCGCACTTATTGATGCTGCCCTATTATACGCTTGACAATTCATGCTATATATTTTATATTTAAACTATCAAAATATCGGGGAGAGAATTATATGTGGAAAATAATCAGAGCCTTTGTTTCCGTGCTTCTTTCGTTTGAAATGCTTTTCACGGGACTCATTAACGGCGTGAGTTTCAACACCGTTGAAATGCCGAAGGTGGAAGCAGGCGAATACGGAAGATATGTTGACCCGTTCATCGGTACGGGCGGAATCCCGTGGACCTGCGGCATGCTCAGCCCTGCGGCAACAGTTCCTTTCGGCGCAGTCCGTCTCGGACCCGACACAAGCTTTGTCGGCGGTGCGTACATATTCAAGACCAACACCTCGGGATATTACTATGAACACGGTCATATCAAGGGCTTCAGCCATTCAAGGCTTTCGGGAACGGGCGCAGAGGACTACTCGAATTTCAGAGTTATCCCCGTCAGCGGCGGCAATGCCCCTGCGGTTATGCCCTATTCCCACAGAAAGGAAACCGCATCCCCCGGCTATTACGCCGTTTATCTGCCGACCGTCGGCTGCCTTGCCGAAATGACGTCGGATACTCATACCGGCGTTCACCGCTACAGCTTTTACGATTCTTCCGATGCACGTCTTTACATCGACGTTACAAGCGGTGCCGCCAAGAGCGAATCCTATGAGGGATATGTTGAATATAACGAGGAAACCGGCATAATTTCAGGCGGCTGTGTTCTCAGCGGTCAGTTTTCCGGCAGGTTTGACGGACTCCCCGTATATTTTGCCGCTGTCACGGATATGCCCGTGGTTTCGTATGAAATAAAGCCGGACAAAACCGATTGCGGAATCGACCTCAATTTCGGTAATCTCAAAAACGAGAGCGTTGAGATGAAGGTCGGAATCAGCTATGTCAGCGCAGAAAATGCACTCCTTAACCTCAGAGAAGAAACGGAGAATTCAAAATTTGATGATATAAGAGAAAAAGCTGCCGAAGCATGGGAGGAACGCCTTTCCTCAATAAAAATAAGCGCAGACAGCGAAACAAAAACCGAATTTTACACTGCACTCTATCACAATATGATTATGCCGACGGATTTCACCGACGTTAACGGCGAATATCTCGGCTTCGACAAAAAGACGCATACTGCTGACGGTTACACCTACAGAACCGATATGTCGCTCTGGGACACCTGCAGAACAACTCACCCTCTATACACTCTGATTGCCGAAGAAATTCAGGTTGACTGCCTTAAAAGCCTTGTCAACATGGCACAGCAGGGTGTCGGCGTTCTGCCCCGATGGCCGATGGGCGCAGGCTACACCGGCTCAATGTTCGGCGATGCCGCAAACATTGTGATTGCAGAAAGCTACCTGAAGGGCATAACCGATTTTGATGCCCATGCGGCACTTGAATTTATGAAATACACCTCAGATAACGCTGTTGAAAAGGACGGCAGAAACTTCGTTGAGGAGTATAACAAATACGGATATATTCCCCAGGACACCGAGGGAGTAAACAAATCGGTCAGCCGTACTCTTGAATATGCTTGGGCGGATGCGGCGATTGCATCGCTTGCAAAAGCTCTCGGCAAGAATGACGATGCTGAGAAATATGCTGAAAAGTCAATGTACTATAAGAACGTTTTCGACCCCGAAACAAAATATTTCCGGGCGAGAAATGCAGACGGCAGCTTTGTTTGGAACTTCAGCCCTTATATCACGGAATTCTACGATGCGGTTATGATAAAGAAATTTGCCGACTGCTACTGCGAAGGAAGCGCAAGGCATTGGAGATGGAGTGCGCTTCACGATATCGACGGCATGATTGAGCTGTTCGGCTCGAATGACTATTTTGTCAGCGAGCTTGAAGATTTCATGGGGGATGCATCGCTCACAAGAGCCGCAATCGATCCGGGTCACGGCTTCTGGGTGGGCAATCAGCATGATATCCATACCCCGTATCTTTTCAGCAACGCAGGCAGACCCGACCTGACACAGAAGTGGGTGCGCTGGACTCTCGATAACCGTTTCAGCACCGATATCAACGGTATTGACGGTAACGACGACGGCGGAACAACAAGTGCATGGTATGTATTCTCGTCAATGGGCTTCTATCCGCTTGCGGGCAGTGACAAATACTGGATAGGTTCACCCTGCGTTGACGAGTCTGAAATCAAGCTTTCAAACGGAAATACTCTTAAAATAACAGCAAAAAATCAGAACGATAAAAATGTTTATGTAAGCTCCGTCACTCTCAACGGTGAAAAGCTTGAAGGCTGCTACATAACCCATTCTCAGCTCACAGGCGGCGGAGAGCTTGTTTTTGAGATGAGTGAAGAACCTAACAAATAAGTGTTTTTTTCTTATGCATACTTTTTAAAATGAATACTGATTACACTCACAAAAGATGAAAAGCTCAAAAAAGCAATATATATTATAATCGGAGAAATCACCCTTTGTTCTGCACTTTGCATTCAACAAGGTGTCATTTCATACAGCAAGAAATTTAATTCGTTTAACATATTATAAAAAAGCGCAGACCGCATAAAACAATATATAACAAGGGGTTCTGCAGGATTTTAATTCCTGCAGAACCCTAAAATTTTGCTCAAAAAAATAAAGAAAAAACAATGTTTTATGCTGCGAACCAACTTCGCAACTCGACGTATTTTTGTCCGTTCTTCTTTTTTCTTATCCTCTTAAAAGGGGCTGTAAAAAACTTACGTTTTCTACAGCCCCTTTTATGTTTTAATATTCATTTAATGAGAAAGCTTTATACCTCAGCTTTTTCCTTAACTTCTTCTGCTGAAGCCTTTGCAGCTTCCTTTTCTTCAAGAGCCTTTGTCATCATCTCACGGATAACTGCCTTGTCTGTTCCTTTTTCAACAAGCTCAAAATATTCTTCTGCGGGAATACCTCCGACATAGCACTGCTTATATTTAACTTCAAGACCCTTCTTTGCAATAACGATATTGATAACAAGAAGAGCAACAAGAGCTGCGATATAAGCGAAAATTCCAAAGCCGATTGAGCCGCTGATGAATTCGGGAAAAACTGCGGAAATGTTGCTTGCAAATTCGTTAAAGAAAACAATCGATGCAGCTGCAAGAACAATAGTGATTATGTTAAGAGTTATGTTTCTTGAGTTGCCTCTGGGTCCGCATGCAATCATAAGCATAAGAAGGCTTACAATAACAAAAACAAGCGAAAGAAGAAGGCATACGAGCGAGCCTGCATAGCCGATGAAGCTTGTTCCGAGAAGCGATGAACCGATCATCGTAAACAGAGCATCAAAATCAAGTGATGAAACGAGATTATAGATTTCAATTGCATTGATATTGGTTGTTGTCTGCTCAATGAACGGACCGCTGTAGGTTACGCTGCAAAGCGGAAGCATAAGCATAGCAATAGGAAGAACAGAAAGAATGATTCTGACTATTGTGAGCTTTGAACCGATGAAAGCAGTCTTGAGTCTGTCGATTCTCTTTTGAAGTCTGGCATGCTCTGCTTCAGCCGCATCGGCTTCATCGAGCAGTCTTTCTTCCATTCCGTAATAAACAAGGTTTACACCGCAACCGGGGCAGTTGGGTTTCCAGTCAAGTATGGTGAGCTTTCTTCCGCATTTCGGGCAGTTAGCCATAATTTCTCCTCCAAACAAGTTTTATAATAGTTTATCAATATTATTTATTTTACCATATTAATGCCGCTAAATCAATTGTGAACTATAACTAAAAAGCCGCATTTATTTTCAGCATTATGACCATTAGAAAAACTAAATCAGTCCGCCGTCGGCAATTATGACCTGAGCGGTAACATAATCCGAATCGCTGCTCGCAAGGAACGAAACAACGCCTGCAATCTCCGCCGCCGTTCCGAACCTTCCCATGGGTATCTCCCGAGCAAAGCTTTCTTTATCTTCTTCGCTGAGATTATCGTTCATTTTGGTGTCAATCGCTCCGGGTGCAATGCAGTTAACCTGAATATTGCTCGGCGCAAGCTCACGGGCAAGAGCCTTTGAAAAGCCGATAACCGCAGCCTTGGTTGCGGAATAAACGGTTTCGCACGATGCGCCGCAGACTCCCCACATAGAGGAAATATTGATTATTTTTCCGCTTTTTTTGTTAATCATTGACGGCACAGCACATTGGCAACAATTGAAAACCCCCTTGAAGTTTACAGCGGTTATTCTGTCAAAATCCTCCTGGGTTATGTCCGTAAAAAGCTTCTGCTGCGCGATTCCCGCATTATTGACAAGCACAGAAACGCCGCCGAAAAAATCGGTGGCGTCTGCAAAAACATCTTTGATTGTGTTGAAATCGGAAACATCGGCTTTATAAATTTTATAACGGACGCCCGTCTGCAACAGATTCTTTTCAAGCTCCTTAATTCCGTTTTCATCGGAATTGTAGCAAGCTGCAATATCAAAGCCGTCCTTTGCAAGGCGGAGAGCAATTTCGCTGCCGATTCCGCCGGATGCTCCGGTAATCAATGCACATTTTTTCATATTATCAGCTAAGAACGGACAAATAGTCTTCGCCCATTACGGTTGAAAGATCAATATAGTTCTTGGGAACGGCAAACTTTGAATCATCAACGGAGGTTGAGAGCTTCTTGAACTCAAGAATGCTTGAATCATCACCGCTCACGGTTTCGAC
Source organism: Clostridia bacterium (assembly GCA_017410195.1). GTDB lineage: Bacteria > Bacillota > Clostridia > Oscillospirales > Acutalibacteraceae > CAG-177. The sequence goes on from JAFQRF010000055.1 coordinate 11,877, forward strand.
TCTCTTGAGTTGACCGTCCTGATAATAGTATTTGGTTGTTGCTCCGCTGTTATCATAAACGTCGCAAACATAAGTCTGACCGTCGTGAACAACCTCTCCGCTTGAAATATAGGTTCCCTCAACCTCTTCAAAATTGTTGAAAGCATCGCTGGGAATCATTTCACCTGCGGTTTCCTTGGGAATTGACATATATGCTCTCATCGAGGGAATGATGATATAGCATGTATTGTCAAGGAAAAGAATGTTAACACGTGTACTGCCTACACCCTCCTTGAGGGGAAGTGCGGTTTCAAAACAAAGATTTTTTCCGTTGCGCATGACATTCATGGGAGCAACCGTTTCAACTCCGCCTGCAACGGTCTTTACATTTGCTTCCATTGTAAACTTATCGCTTGCGAGAATTTCTTCATAACTGAGCTCAACATCATTATGGATAGGGTTACCGTCTGCATCAAGTTCGAGTTCAAGGTCATTGAACGCATCGTCTGGAATGAGCTCGCCGTTTTCAAGATCAGGGATCGTTGCATCAGCTTCCATCATATCTTCGATTGAATCGACATCATCTCCAAATGAATCAAAGAACGACTGTGCTTCGGGGGTAAGTGAAGGGGGTTCGGTAATAACAACCTTGTTTGTTTCAATAACAACATCCTTGGAGTTAGCTTCTTTTCTGTTGCCGTCAGCATCATAATAATAGTAGTCCGAACCTACATTATAAATATCACGGGTTACACCTTCATCGTCAACGATGTAGGCCTTGCTTTCGATGATTATGCTTTCGGTATCAATTTTACGGCAAGCCGCAAAACTGAGAAGCAACGCAAAAACAAGAATAATTGCTGTAATACTTTTCTTCATATGTTCTCCTCCAAAAGGGAAATAATAACGGAATCTGAATTCCTCTCATATAGAATAGCCTATTTTTTAGATAAAATCAAGTATTCTTTTATAATATTTGTTAACTAATTTGTGAAATGTTTGTTGACAAATTGTTACCACAAGAACACAAAAGATAAAAAAGAGAAAAAAACTCTTGCAAAATTATTAAATATCATTTATAATAGCATGCAGATAATTTTATATGCTACTGTGGCTCAGCTGGCAGAGCAGCGCATTCGTAATGCGCAGGTCGTCGGTTCGAATCCGACCAGTAGCTCCAAAAAACCTACAAGTTTCAACAGTAACTTGTAGGTTTTTGTTTTATTCTCCTCACGGTGAGTTCTATTGCTGCGGGTTCAATATCACTTTGACCGTAATATCAGAATATCGCCGAAAGAACTTTCAGCTTATTGTGGACGTTACATCTGTCCATAATTGTTTTTTCTGATTATATGTGATATAATTATTGCAAATCAATATTCCGTCAATTACATTTGCTGAAGGTGAACCGAAATGACCTCTGTCAAAAATTTTTTAAAAAACGAAATTGTACTTATTATATCATTCATTCTTGCCGTGATATCTGCATTCATCGTTCATCCCGATTCAGGATATATCGATTACATAGATTTCCGCACTCTTGCCCTACTCTTCTGCCTGATGGCAGTCATGGCGGGATTCAACAAGCTCGGGATTTTCAGAATGCTTGCCTCTAAGCTGCTTTCATTTGCGAAGAATTCACGCAGTCTGTGCCTTATTCTCAGCCTGCTGTGCTTCTTTTCGTCAATGGTTATCACAAATGACGTGGCACTGATAACCTTTGTTCCCTTTTCAATTATAATACTCACTCTTTCAAATAAACCGCATTTGCTGATTCCGCTTGTGACTTTTGAAACAGTTTCCGCAAATCTCGGCAGTATGCTCACTCCCATCGGCAATCCTCAGAATCTCTTTCTTTTTTCTTCTTTTGAAATGAAAACAGCGGATTTTTTCAGAGTCCTGCTCCCTTACGCCCTGCTTTCACTGATTCTGACAGTCATTTCCGCATTCTTCATGAAGAAAGAAAGGCTTGAATTTGCTCCCGAAACCGACACGGGCAAAACAAATATAAAACTCTGCATAGTCTATTCTGTTTTATTTGTCGCTTCCCTGCTTACTGTTTTCCGTGTTATACCGTACATAATCACGTTTGTTGTTTCGGCGGCAGCAATCTTGATTTTTGACCGCAAAACGCTTGCAAAGATTGACTATTCGCTCCTGCTGACCTTCACTTTCTTGTTCATATTTATAGGTAACCTCAAAAATATCACACCCGTCAGCGAATTCCTCCGCTCAATCGTCAGCGGCAACGAGGCGCTTGTCGGCGTTGCCGCAAGTCAGATTTTTTCGAACGTACCCGCGGCAATTCTTCTTTCTGGCTTCACGGAGAATGTCACCGACCTTCTTATCGGAGTCAACCTCGGCGGTCTGGGCACTCTCATAGCCTCCATGGCAAGCCTGATTTCATTCAAATATGTTGTTAAAGAAAAGGTTTCCGCAGGAAAATACATGCTTGTTTTTACTGTTGTAAATCTCATATTCCTCGCATTCAACCTTGTTCTTTGGGCAATTATAAAATAATTTTGAAAAGCAATTGACAAAATAAATTTAATTTGATAGAATATTTGAGTTGAAAAACTCAATATTTGGAGAGTTGTCCGAGTGGTCGAAGGTGCAGCACTCGAAATGCTGTGTGGGGAAACTCACCTAGGGTTCGAATCCCTAACTCTCCGCCAGACCGAATCCCTTGAAAACATTAGGTTTTTGAGGGATTTGTTTTTTTGAGACAACCTTGAAAAACCACTCATTTTATTGAGTTCTCTCCTGCAGTTCTCTCCATTTTATTAAGTTCAATATGTTGAACTTTTTGTTTTTTCAATACCGAGGCCCGAAAGCATCGCATCCGCAGACAATAATTTTGAACTGAAATCAAGATGTGCATAGTAATTAGCAGTTGTTGAATAATCACTATGACCCAGCCATTCCTGAATCTGTTTCATAGGTACACCGTTTGCAAGAAGCATACTGGCACAACTGTGTCTCAAATCGTGAAAACGAATTTCTTTAAGGTTATTCCTTCTCAGAAGCTGTTTAAACGCTTTTGACACATAATCAGGAGAAATTATATCACCGATTTCATTCACGCATAAATAGCCATCATATTCATTGTTATAGCATCTTCCGCAAAGATATCTGTTTCTTTCCTGCTCCTGCTGTAACAATAAAAGTCTTTGTTTTACGAAATCAACAAGAGGCAAACTTCTTCTGCTTGACTTGGTTTTTGTTGTGTCAGATATAATTGTTTCTCGTTTACCGTCTATGATAGCTTTCGTTACTGTGTGTTTTATGACAATGGTGTTGTTTTCAAAATCAATCGCATCCCATTTTAGTCCGATAACTTCACTTCTTCTCAATCCATAAAAGGCTGCAAGCAACACCGGAATTTCAAGATGTGTACCTTTTGAAACTTCAAGAAGCTTATTAATATCTTCCGATTTGTAGTAATTTGCTACAAATTTTTCCTTTTTGGGACGTTCAACTTTATCAGCAGGATTTGAATCTATCAGGTCAATTTTCACGGCATATTTCAACGCCTTGTGAATATTAGCATGGTAATGAATTACTGACGTTGCTTTTACTCGGTCAAGTTGTTGCAAATAAAACTCTTGAATATCCTTAGCTTTAAGATCCTGCAATGTGATATTTTTTTCTCTGAAGAATGGTGCAATAATATTTCTTACCATACTGCAATATGATGAATATGTTGTAACTGCTACAGTAGATTTTACAATTGTAAGCCATACTTCAAGGTAATCCGAAAAAAGCATATCATCATTCAACTCGTTCCCTCTGGGAATTTTGAAATTACACCTGATGTCAGTAAGCATTGCTTCTGCCTTCTTTTTATTTCCTTTCACAGGAAGACCAGTTGAATACCATTTTGTCTTTCGTTTTCCTTGGTTATCATTAAAACTGATAACCGCATAATAATAACCTTTCTTTTCAGAAAGATGTCCCGCTACCAATCTGTTTAACCTCCTTTTATGTAGCACATTGTTATTGAATGTTTATGTAACCATTATAGTAGGGTTTAAAACAAAACACAACGATGTCACATATTGCAATTTAAATAAGCATAAATATGAATTTTAGAAATTCTATATATTCTGCCAATTCTTAGGCTCTTTATTTTTTCCTCTTTTAAAAGCTTATACCCGGTTTTTTTACTAATCTTCAAAAAAGAACACATTTCTTCAACACTCATCACATCTGAATATGCTATCGATGAATTGTTTAAAATTTGTTTATTCAACAAACCGTTCATAAAATCACTCCACATAAGTAATCGTATTGTATAGAACAAAAGCACAAAAATATGTCCTAATAATGCTGACATATTTTTCTGCCTTTGTTCTAATTATTCATGCTGCAGTTTTGCTTCTGCACTCGCTTTACACCCCCGATTTACTTACGAGGTCACGCACCCTGTATCTTGCGACGGTTGTTATCACGCTCGAAATACAGCCGATGGAGAGTTTTCTATCCAAGGATATCATCGCCAAATCAGTTGCAAATTGATTCTTTTGAATAAGATATTTCTCGCTCGCTAACGGTCATGGCGTATCTTTCAAAAAGGCTCATCTCTTGAATTTGTTGCAAGAATAATTTTTTATTTTATTGTCAATGTTCAAAAATCTAATTAGCCGGAATTAAACTGTTACCTACTAAAAAGATAAAAATTATATCATTTCTCCTTTTGGCTGAGATGAAAAGAACTTCTTTTTCATGTTCAATGGAGGAGAAAGCAGATATCTATTTAGGTCTAGCAAAATCAATTAATATACTATGTAGTTCCGAAATATTGGGAGGCAAACCTTCAATTATATCTCGAATGGTTTTCTCTTGCTTGTCCGACAAATATTTATTTGCTGCATATTCACTTTTTGTGTGAAAACAATCTTTTTCAAAATAAACACCGCCAGCCGGACCTCTCACAGTATAAATAGGAGAGTATTCAATCAAGATTCTAATATCTCTCATTATGGTGTATCGACTAACTCCAAACTCATCAGCCAGATTAGCAATCGTATCAAAACGACGAATGCTTAAAATTTCAAGAATTCTACTTTGTCGTTTTGCCGAGTTTGAAATAGCCATACACCGCCTCTCCAAATTGTTGTAAATGAAGCATAAACTTTATTGGTTGCAATTTTTGCAACAATTGTTAAAAAGTTAAAATGATGTTTACAAACTGTTTACAATCGTCAAAAACAAAAACCAACAACAGACTTTCTTACATAAAGTACGAAGTTGTCCATTGTTGGCTATACCATTTACGTTTTACCCCAAATATTATATTGGTTCTTTCAAGAAATTTTTCTATCTAACTAAACTTAATATAATGTCTTTAGGCAAGCTTGACCTATCTTGAATTCTTTTTCAATTCAACTCCTTCGAGTTTGTTATACCTTCTTGATATAATCAGATCTAATATTGTGCGACTACATTTTTTGTTTTAAAACAACACTTTTATAAAAGCTTTTTGCGATCTATGAGTTACCTTGTCTATTGCTTTTTTCACATCTATCCTCCCCATATCAATTGCCGTCGCCAACGTGAATTGTATTATAAAAAGGATTTTAACACAAATAATTTCTTCAAACACATTTAAGGATAAAACGAATTGCTTTTCGACTAAAACGATAAATTTTTGACGATTTTTTTGATTTTATTAATCTGTAAGTGTATTTCACGTCATAAGACTATATATTGTTATTTCATTATCTTCTATGTTATCTAATTAATTTTTATAAAAATCCAAGAGCCAAGAGTTCTTGGAATTTTTTGAATTTTTCCCTCTAAAACAAATTACAACCAACTAATACTATAAAAAGCTGCAAATAATATCATCATATCACAAAACTCCTCTGCCGTTTAAAGCAGAGGAGTTTGTTTATATACTGTAAAATTCATTGCATTTTTATGATTTTGAATACTCGCTACCCTATACAAAAAGTATTGTCACCCTAATAAGAATTTTTCTAATAAACGCTATAATCGCTTTAAACAACCTGATAAGCCAGCATTCTTCTTTCAAGTTGTTCGTTGCTTCGGTTATTTGCTCGGCATATTCATCAACTTGTTCTTGTTGAGTGATATCAAGCGAATAGTCTATGCTGTCAATTATTTCTTGAAGTTCAGCAACACTATCTTCTGTGTAGAGGGACAAATCTGACGGAATTGCGGCAATAGCTTTTTCAAGAGCCGAATAATCTGCAGGTTTTAAGATA
>JAFQRF010000056.1 GCA_017410195.1 Clostridia bacterium
AATTGTTAATTGGATAAGCCGATTCAAAGGCGGCAATCCCAACAACAGAAACTATCAAAGACAGATAATAGACACCTTCGTCAATTCGGTATATGTTTATGACGATAAACTTGTGTTTACATACAACTTCAAAGATGGTACGGAAACCATCACACTCGAGGAAATAGAAGCCGCTTTCGGTTCGGATTTAAACCATAGCGCTCCACCAAACAAGGTTTATACCGCAAGGTATGAACCTTGTTTTTTTATATTTATCTTGCATTGTAAGGTACATTTAAAGTATAATATTTTCATCAAAAAAAGGGGGGCAGAACGATGAAAAAAAACAGGATTATAAAACCCGAAGATTATTTTGAGCCTGCATGTCCGTTTTGCGTGGAGCATCACAAAGATAAGCCGCCCGTAAGGAGCATCCCGACCGAAAGAGTTCTCGCAAAGCTCGATGAACATTTAAGCAAGGATGATTACCTTGCCGCCGAAAGACATCTTCTCTATTGGCTTGACGAAGCCAATAACGGCAGAGATATCCGAGGCTGTCTGCTGATGAGAAACGAAATGATGGGGCTTTACCGCAAGCTCGGCAGGAAAGAAAAAGCATTGGAGTGTGCCGAATCAGCACTTGAAATAATCAAAAATGAAAGACTGTCCGATAACATCGGAGCAGCAACGACTTATCTCAACTGCGCAACGGTTTACAAAGCTTTCGGAATGGCAGAAAAATCAATTCCGCTTTTTGAAAAAGCCAAAAATATATACGAATCAAGCCTTGCCGAAAATGATGAACGCTTCGGAGGACTTTACAATAACATGGCGCTTGCATATGTTGATTTAAATGAGTTTTCAAAGGCAAATGGGTTTTACCGAAAGGCTCTTGAAGTTATGAAAAGCATTGGCGGCGGTGAACCCGAGCAGGCAATTACTTACCTCAATATGGCAAATGCCGCTGAGGCTGAATTCGGTATTGAAAACGCAGAAAGCATCATAACGGAATATCTTGAAAAAGCCATTGAACTGCTTGACGTCAGCATCAGCGAAACCGACGGAAACTATGCTTTTGTCTGCGAAAAATGTGCTTCGGTTTTCGGATATTACGGATATTTTTTCTATCAGAAAGAGCTTGAAAGAAGGTCAAAGAAGATTTATGAAAGGTCTTGAGCTTTCCGAAAAATTTTATAACGAATTCGGCGCACCGATGATTCATTCGCAGTTTTCCGGAATTGAGCCGATGCTCGCCGTCGGTCTTTGCGGAAGCGGCTCGGAATGCTTCGGCTTTGATGATGAAATCTCCGCCGACCATGATTTTGAACCGGGCTTTTGCATATTTATTCCCGATGAGGATATCATCGACAGACAAACCGCATTTCAGCTTGAAAAAGCTTATAATTCTCTCCCGAAGGAATTCATGGGATATAAGCGGAGCATAATGAATCCCGTCGGCGGCAAACGTACGGGTGTTATCCGCATCGGTGACTTTTTCGAGTCAAAAACAGGCAGCAGAAGCGGCATTCTATCTGTCCGTGAATGGTTGGCGATTCCCGAATATTCACTTGCGGAAGCGGTTAACGGAAAAATATTCTGCGATAACCTCGGCATGGTGACCGAAATCCGCAGCCATCTCTCAAATATGCCGAAAAACGTCAGACTCAAAAAGCTTGCAGGCAATCTGCTGATAATGAGTCAGTCGGGGCAGTATAATTATTCCCGCTGCATTGCTCACGGCGAAAATGCAGCCGCACAGCTTGCGGTTTTTGAATTTGTAAAAAGCGCATTGAACTGCATTTTTTTGCTCAACGGAGCCTACATGCCGTATTATAAATGGAGCTTCCGTGCATTACGTGAACTTCCGCTCCTTTCGGAAAAATCCGTCTCATTTGAATATCTCATTTCAAGCGGCAACGAAGAAAAAGAAGCAACCGAGAAATCAAATTTAATCGAAAAAACATGTGCGGATATAATTTACGAAGTAAAAAAGCAAGGTTATTCGGATTTTTCAGGTGATTCGGCAGAGGGTCATGCATATGCGGTCAACAATGAAATTACCGACTCCGAAATCCGTAATCTTCATATTCTTTTTGCTGTTTAAATATATTTTAATTTAATTTGTATATAACTCTTGCATTCTCATTTAAAAATGGTAAAATACCTTTGTATAGACAAAAATAACCTTAGGAGGATATTTTTATGGCAAAATTTTTATTTTCGGCGTTCGCCGATGAAGCATCGCCCGATATTCTTGAGCAGATATCCGCTTGCAAGGCTAACGGAATCGAATATATCGAGCTTCGCAACGTTAACGGAAAGAACATTTCAAACTTCACCGTTGAAGAAGCAAAGGATCTCAAAAAGGTTCTTGATGAAAACGGAATAAAAGTTTCTTCAATCGGTTCTCACTACGGTAAAATCGAAATCGATGACGATTTTGCGCCTCATTTTGAAGCTTTCAAGCAGACCGTTGAGGTTGCAAAAGTTCTTGAAACAAAATATATCAGAATGTTCAGCTTTTTCTTCACAAAGGGACAGAGCCGTGAGGAATATAAGGATGAAGTTTATGCCAGACTCAATGCCATGGTCGATTATTCAAACGAGCACGGCATCCTCTGCTGCCATGAAAACGAAAAGGGCATTTACGGCGACATAACCGATAGATGCCTCGAGCTTGCCGAATATTTCGGCGACAGAATGGGCTGCATCTTTGACCCGTCAAACTACATCCAGTGCGGCTCGGATACTCTTGAAGGCTTCAAGCTTCTTCAGGATTACGTTACATATTTCCACGTCAAGGACTGCATTGCGGAAATTGACACCGTTGTACCCGCAGGCGAAGGTGACGGTCACCTCGTTGAAATCATGCGTATGCTCGATGATAAGGAAGGCGTTTATTTCCTTTCAGTTGAACCTCATCTCAGAGTCTTTGAGGGACTTGACAACCTTGAACCCGACGATGCGACCGCAAACGCAATGAACAAAAAGTTTGTATATCCCGACAACATGACCTCGTTTGCTGCAGCATGCTCGGCAATCCACAATATCATTGAAAACAAGATTCAGCCCGTAAGATTCGGCATCATCGGTGTCGGCAATATGGGTACTTCACATATTAACATGCATCTTCAGGGCAAACACAAGGAGCTTCGCTTCACAGCCGTTGCGGATATTGACCCTGCAAGACTTGAGGCGGCAAAAAAACTTATGCCCTCACTCAAAACATTTGACAGCGCTGAAGCTCTCATCGACAGCGGTGAGGTTGACGTTGCTCTCATCGCAACGCCGCACTATGACCACTCCCCCATTGCTCAGTATGCGTTCAGCAAAGGCGTTCACGTTCTTACCGAAAAGCCCGCAGGCGTTTACACAAAGCAGGTGCGTGAAATGAATGATGCAGCTGCAAAAACAGACCTTGTTTTCGGCATCATGTATAACCAGAGAACAAACTGCCTTTACAGAAAAATGCGTGAGCTTGTTCAGGGCGGCGAGCTTGGCGAAATCAGACGAGTAAGCTGGATTATCACCGACTGGTACAGAACTCAGGCATACTATAATTCAGGCGGATGGCGTGCAACATGGAAAGGCGAAGGCGGCGGCGTTCTGCTCAACCAGTGTCCCCACAACCTTGACCTCTGGCAGTGGATTTGCGGTCTGCCCGTTAAGGTCAGAGCATTTCTGCATGAAGGCAAGTGGCACGACATCGAGGTTGAAGATGATGTTACAATTTACGTTGAATACGCTAACGGCGCAACCGGTACTTTCATAACATCAACAGGCGACTGCCCCGGCACAAACAGATTCGAAATCACTCTTGACGGCGGTAAGCTCGTCTGCGAAAATAATAAGCTCATGCTTTACAAGCTCGATGGCAGAGTTTCCGACCATTGCGCAAATGCCACGGAAGGCTTCGGCTCAATTGACGGCGAATGGATTGAGGTTGAAACCGATGGAATGAACAAACAGCATTCCGAGGTCTGCAACAAATTTGCAGCAGCTGTTCTCAGAGGTGAGGAACTCACCGCAAGGGGTGAAGAAGGCATCAGAGGTCTTTCAATCTCCAACGCTGCTCACCTTTCAGCATGGCTCGGCAAGGAAATCAAGCTTCCCGTCGATGAAGATGTTTACTACGCAGAGCTTCAAAAGAAAATTGCAGCAGGTAAAGCAGAAAAGGATAATGTTGTTGCCACAGTTCAGGGTGACATGTCGTCAACATTCTAAACCCTTACCGAAAGGAACTTCAGTATGAAAGTTGCCGTTATCGGCTGCGGAAACGTTTCGGTCATGCATTTCAATGCACTTCGGGATAATCCCGACACCGAAATCGTCGCAGTTGCAGACATTAAGCCCGAAAGGGCAGATAAAAAAGCCGAGGAATTCGGCGCAAAAGCATATTATGACTTTGACCTGCTCCTCGAAAATGAAGAGCTTGACTGTGTTCATATATGCACTCCGCATTATCTCCACACTCCAATGGCAATCAAGGCTCTCAATAAAGGCATAAACGTCCTGCTTGAAAAGCCCTGCTCAGTTTCAACAAAAGAAATCGAAGAACTCAGAAGCGCTGAAAAGTCAAGCGGGAAACAGCTCGGAATCTGTTTTCAGAACAGATACAATGCCTGTGTGCGTGATGCAAAGCGCATCATTGACTCGGGTGAGATGGGCAAAGTCAAATCCGTAAGGGCATTTGTAACCTGGATGCGTGATGAGAAATATTACAGCGACGACTGGCACGGCACTCTCGATAAAGAATGCGGAGGTGTGCTGATAAATCAGTCTATCCACACGATGGATTTGGTTCAGTATCTCGGCGGCAAGTGCAAAAAAGTAACCGCTCACGTTTCAACCGACAAATTCAGGGGAATAATTGAGGTTGAGGATACCGCAAATGTTCTTCTGGAGCTTGAAAACGGAGCATCGGTTGTTTTCTACGCAACGCTTGCCTTTGCGGAAAACTCCGAGGTATTTATTGAAATTTCACTTGAAAACGGAAAGCTCCGTCTTGAAGGTGAAAAGCTTTATAAAATTGACAAAGACGGAAACTTTACCGAGATCACGGGCAAAACGGATGCCGTTTATCACGGTCAGCGTTACTGGGGCTCGGGTCATTCCGTTCTCATTAACGATTATTATTACTGCCTGAAATCGGGCGACAAATTCGAAATTAATGCCGTTGAGGGCAGCAGAGCAGCGATGATTGTTGCTGCATGCTATGAATCCTCAAGAAGCGGCAAACCCATTGAAATTACGGAAGGAGCAAATTAAAATGTTTCACGAAAACTTAAAAGGAAGAGTAGCCGTTATCACAGGCGGCGGCGGTGTTCTCTGCAGCGGCTTTGCAAAGGACCTTGCAAAGCTCGGAGTCAAGGTTGCTGTTCTTGACCTCAGGGAAGAAGCGGCTCAGACGGTTGTTGACGAAATAAAAGCCGAGGGCGGCACGGCTCTTGCAGTCGGCTGCAATGTTCTTGAAGCGGAAAGCCTTGAAGCAGCTAAGGCAAAGGTTACCGCAGAGCTTGGCATCTGCGACATTCTAATCAACGGTGCGGGCGGCAACTCCCCTCTCGGCACAACAACAAAGGATACTCTTGAACTTAAGGATATGGCTGAAAAGGCAGAGGGTGTAAAGACCTTCTTTGACCTTGATGCAAAGGGAATCGAATTTGTTTTCAACCTCAACTTTCTCGGCACGCTCCTCACCACACAATGCTTCGCAAAGGACCTGGTAGGCAGAGAGAACGCAACGATTCTTAACGTTTCATCGATGAACTCCTTCAAGCCGCTTACAAGAATCCCTGCATATTCGGCAGCAAAGGCAGCAATCTCGAACTTCACGCAGTGGATGGCTGTTCACTTTGCGGATGTCGGCATCAGAGTCAATGCAATTGCTCCCGGATTCTTCTCAACTATCCAGAATGCGAAGCTCCTTTACAATGAAGACGGCTCACTTACCGAGCGTTCAAACAAGATTATCACCCACACACCCATGCGACGTTTCGGCGTACCTGAGGATCTCACGGGCGCACTTGTTTTCCTCTGCGACGAACAGTATTCCGGCTTCATTACCGGCGTTGTTCTTGCAGTTGACGGCGGCTTCTCGGCATATTCGGGAGTATAATTTTATTAATGTATAACAAAACGGACTGTTCGAAATGAACAGTCCGTGATTTTTATTTATCCAACCTTACCGGGCTTTGTAACCTTCGGGGGCGGTGCAAGCTTTGCTCTTTTGCTGTTGGGGTTGCGTTCGATAAGCGGTTCTGCGCCGTCATTGACACTCGCCGCAGTTATGCAGACTCTTTCAACCGTTGTATCGGAAGGAACATCATACATAGCAGGCATAAGCACACCTTCGATGATTGAGCGCAGTCCTCTTGCGCCCGTCTTCTTTTCGAGCGCTTTATCCGCAACCGCTTCAAGTGCGGAATCGTCAAATTCAAGCTCAACTCCGTCGAGTCTGAACAGCTCTTTATACTGCTTTACGATTGCATTTTTGGGGGTTGTGAGAATCTTGATAAGCGCATCCTTATCAAGCTCTTTGAGTGTTGTTATAACCGGCAGACGGCCAACAAGCTCGGGGATGATGCCGAACTTCACAAGGTCCTGCTGAACAACTTTTCCGATAAGGTTTTCCCTCGCGGATTCAGCCTTACTCTTGACCTGCGCGCCAAAGCCGAGAGCCGAACCTTCGGAACGCTTTTCGATTATTTTTTCAATGCCGTCAAATGCTCCGCCGCAGATAAAGAGAATATTTGAAGTATCAATCTGAATAAACTCCTGCTGAGGATGCTTTCTTCCGCCCTGAGGAGGAACATTCGCAACCGTACCTTCAATTATCTTGAGAAGTGCCTGCTGAACGCCTTCGCCGCTGACATCTCTCGTTATCGACGGATTTTCGCTCTTACGGGCGATTTTATCAATCTCGTCAACGTAGATAATGCCTCTCTCCGCGCGTTCGATATCAAAATCAGCCGCCTGAATAATTCTCAGAAGGATGTTTTCGACGTCCTCGCCGACATAACCTGCTTCGGTGAGCGTTGTTGCATCTGCGATTGCAAACGGAACATCGAGTATTTTCGCAAGGGTCTGGGCAAGCATTGTCTTGCCGACACCTGTCGGACCGAGAAGAAGAATATTGCTCTTCTGGATTTCGACATCAGTAGCACCCTTGCTTGCAATACGTTTATAATGATTATAAACGGCAACGCTGAGAGCAACCTTTGCGCTGTCCTGCCCGATAACATATTCGTCAAGCATAGCCTTGATTTCCTGAGGCTTGGGCAATGAATCCGAATCAAAATCACCGTGACGGTGATTAGGCTCAGATTCAATTATTGAGCAGCAAAGGTCGATGCACTCGTTGCAGATATATACATTCGGACCTGCGATAAGCTTTTCAACCTGATCCTGCGTTTTATAGCAGAATGAGCAGGAAACAAGCGGCTTTTCGCGTCTTTCGTCGTCTCTGGGCATATTTTTCTCCCTTATTATTAATTGACCTGCAAACAAATCGGCGGGATGTGGGCATCCCGCCCTACATTATAATAATATATCACTCCGCCGCATTTATCGAGGTCAGAACTTATCTTTTAGCGATTACCTTATCAACAAGACCGTATTCCATAGCTTCCTGAGCTGTGAGATAATTGTCACGCTCGGTATCTCTTGCAATCTCTTCGATTGAACGGCCTGTGTTCTCAGCAAGGATTCTGTTAAGTCTTTCTCTGGTCTTGAGAATGTGGTCGGCAACAATCTTTATTTCGGTTGCCTGACCTCTTGCGCCGCCAAGGGGCTGATGAATCATGATTTCGCTGTTGGGAAGAGCAAATCTCTTACCCTTTGCGCCTGATGAAAGCAGAAATGCTCCCATGGAAGCCGCCATACCCATGCAGATTGTTGAAACATCGCACTTGATGTACTGCATTGTATCATAAATAGCCATACCTGCGGTTACGGAGCCGCCGGGGCTGTTGATATAAAGGCTGATATCCTTATCGGGATCCTGACCCTCAAGGAAAAGAAGCTGTGCAACAACAATACTTGCCGTAGTGTCGTTAACCTCGTCGGAGAGAACGATAATTCTGTCATTAAGAAGACGTGAAAAAATATCGTATGAACGTTCGCCTCTGTTTGTCTGTTCAACAACATAAGGTACCAGTGCCATTTTAAATCAATCCTTTCTCCGCAATAAAAATAAATTTCATTAATGAACAAACCGGTTTTTACACCGGTTTGTTTTGCTCATATTAAGTATAGTTAAATTCCGGAAGAATTATTCAGCAGCTTCTTCCTTCTTTTCTGCAGCCTTCTTGGTTGTTTTCTTTGCTGCAGGCTTCTTTGCGGGCTTTGCTTCTTCTGCATCGCCTTCTGCTGCTTCCTTCTTCTTTGTTGCTCTCTTTGCAGCGGGCTTCTTTGCTTTTGCGGAATCAATTACAAGCTTGATTGCCTGCTGTCTTGCGATTTCCGCTGCAACGGTTGCCTCGGGAACGAGTTCCTTAATCTTTTCAACGTCGAGATTATACATCTCTGACATCTTTGTGAATTCCTCTGCAATTGCTTCGTCGGTAGCCTTGATGTCTTCAAGCTCGATAATCTTTTCAACAGCAAGCTCAATCTTAACGTCTGCAACCGCACGCTCTCTCATCTGGCTTTCGAACATCGCCTTATCCATACCCATATACATAAGGTATGTATCAAGGTCGATGCCCTGCTGACCGATTCTCTGAGCGAATGAATCAACGTTTTCCTTAGCCTTGTTGTCATACATGCATTCGGGGATTTCGCCCTCAACATTTTCAACAAGAGCTTCGATAACTGCATCTTCAAATGCATTCTGAGCGCTCTCCTGCTTTCTCTTGAGCATATCTTCTTCGATGCCCTTCTTAAGCTCGTCAACTGTTTCATATTCGCCCATATCCTTAGCGAATTCGTCATCAAGCTCGGGAAGCTCCTTAACCTTGATTTCATGAAGCTTAATCTTAAAAACAGCATCCTTTGAAGCAAGCTCGGGTGCATACTCTGCAGGGAAGGTAACGTTTACGTCAAACTCTTCGCCGATTGAGTGACCGATGATCTGATCTTCAAAGCCGGGGATGAATGAACCTGAGCCGATTGTAAGCTCATATTTTTCTGCCTTGCCGCCGTCGAATGCTACGCCGTCAACAAAGCCTTCAAAGTCGATAACTGTGATATCGCCGTTCTGAGCCGCTCTGTCGTCAACATTGACGATTCTTGCGCCTCTGTCGAGCATATGCTCGATTTCATGGTCGATTTCTTCCTTGGCAACCTTAACATCTGCCTTTTCAGCAGTAAGACCCTTATAAGCCTTAAGAGTGATTTCAGGCTTTACTGTTACGTTGAAGGTCATAACAACGCCTTCTTCTTTGCTCATGGTCTTAACGTCGAAATCTTTGGGTGAATCAACGGGAACGATGCCTGCTTCTTCGTATGCAGCCTGAACTGCTTCGGGGAATACGATATCAAGAGCATCTTCAAAGAAAACTTCCTGACCGTAAAGCTTCTCAATCATCATGAGAGGAGCCTTGCCCTTACGGAAGCCGGGAATCTGGATTGACTTTCTCTGCTTGAGATAAGCCTGCTGGATTGCAGCTCTGAAATCCTCTGCTGCAATAGCG
>JAFQRF010000057.1 GCA_017410195.1 Clostridia bacterium
GTTGATTGCAGCAAGAGCAAAGAAAACGGCAATCGAAGCCGAAAAGCTGACTGCCGACAACATCTACAAAGTGTTGATTTACTTTGACAAGCTGTACGCCGTTATGGATGAATATGAACGACGTAAATTTATGGAATCTCTTGTTTCCGAAGTCCACGTTTATGCAGAACGTAAGCCAAACGGTCAGTGGCTGAAATCCATAAAATTCAAACTCCCTATCATAGAAGAAGATATGGAGATTTGTTTGGACAACGAAACGCACGTCGAGACGGTTGCGGTGTTAGTGCGTAAAACATAATAAAAAGGAGAAAAACATCATGTCAAACGGAATGACACGCAGAGAGCGTGAGGTAACAGACATAAATGAAATAATAAAAATACTCGACAATGCAAAGGTGCTTCATCTCGGGCTTGTTGACGGCGATGAGCCGTATGTTGTACCGATGAATTACGGCTACATTATGGAAAACGGCAAGCTCACAATTTATCTTCACGGCGCAAAAAGAGGCAGAAAAATCGATGTTATGAGAGAAAATCCAAAGGTTTTCTTTGAGGCGGAATACGGTATTCAACCGTTTGAGGGCGACATTGCCTGCCGCTACGGAATCACCTATTCTTCAATTATGGGCAAGGGCATTGCAACGCTGATCGAGGATGTTGAGGAAAAGAAAAAGGCTCTGTCTGTTCTTATGAAAACGCAGACGGGCAAGGATTTTGAGTTTGAGGATAAAATGGTTGCGTTTGTAAGCGTTATCCGAATAGATGTTTCGGACTATACCGCCAAACACAGACCTATGCCGAAAACAAGCATATAAAATTTATATAAAATGTATTATTGACATATCGCGAAAATTTTGGTTAAATAGTAATATCTTAAACAGGAGGTTTCTTATATGAAAACTTTCAGAAAAACAATAAGCATTATCCTTTGTGCACTTCTTGTTGCACAGCTCGGCATCTGCGCCTTCGCAGGCTCGGATTACACAATCGTCAACCCCTATGAAGAAGTTATCTGGAGCGGTGACGGTGCTTGGGGCGCATACAAAGGCACTCTCCATTCACACACAACCTACAGCGACGCAGACGACACACTTCCCGTTATGGTTAAAGAAGCCTATTATCAGGATTATGATTTCCTTACAATCTCCGACCATGGCATAACCGGCGTTGATTGGAACAAAACACCTGCAATCCAGCCCCTCTATCTTTATCAGTATATTATAGACAATCCCTATGAGCATCTTACCGATGAAGAATATGAGCAGATTCAGAACGGTACATATCCTCTCAGAGACGGCACAACACCCAGAGGCAAGAAGATGGTTCCCGTTCTCGGTGCAAACGAATTCAATAACCTCTCGCTCACCAAAAACCACGTCAACGGCTTCTTCCTTGAAGGCAATACAGGAAGCGGCTTTATCGGTCTTGAAAATGAGTACGGCTTTGAGCAGGCAATAAGCTTTATCGAAGAAAACGGCGGTCTTTCACACATTAACCACCCCGGCGACTGGCTTGACAGTAACTCAAACCCCGATGTTGTAAACGACCCCGAAAAGATTAAATTCTTCGGCGATCTTATCCTTAAATACGATTCATGCCTCGGCATCGAAACTCTCAACGAGAGAAACGGTACAACCGGTTACGACAGAATCCTCTGGGATAACCTTCTTATGTACTGCCTCCCCTACGGCAAGAACGTTATGGGCTACAGCAACACCGATGCTCACCACACAGGCACAGTTGATACATCATATATGTATTTTATGATGGAAGAAAACAACGTTGAAAACATCAAGGAAACCATGCAGAGCGGTGCATTCTTCAGCCTCACAAAAAAGCTTCGTCCGAACGATAAAATCGGTCCTTACGGAGAAGAACTCGATGTTGCAAACGAAGGTTTTGCAGATCCCATGTTCACAAGCATCAAGGTTGACGGCCACAAGGTTACCGTTACCGCGAAGAACAGCACAACCCTTCAGTGGATTGCAAACGGCAATGTTATTTACAAAGAAGCAATCGGTACCGAACCCGTAACAATCGATCTCGACACCTTCAAAGATGTTGAAGATTTCCAGTATATCCGTGCAGAGCTTTTCGGCGAAGGCGGTCTCTGCCACACTCAGGCATTCGCAATTGATGATGGCAGCGAACCTCTTAAATTTGTTGCCGAGGAAGTATCTTTTATCGATAAGCTTGTTACGTTCTTCAAAGGAACATGGATTTGGTCAATCATTGGCGAAATCGCAAGAGCAATAGGATAATATTTTAAAAGGGCTGAAAAAATCAGCCCTTTTTAATTTTTTAAAAAATTTCCCAACCTTTTTTCAAGCCGCTTCACTATATATTCGAAAACGCTCAGAGAGGATGCTGAAAATGGAAAAATCAAGAGCCGACAAAATCATAACCGAATACTACAAAAAGCTTTACGGCTTTGCTCTTTCAAAAATGACGGACATCGATAAAGCGGAGGAGCTTGCTTCGAGAATAACGCTTGAAGTTTATTCCTCCTTGCTCAAAGCGGATGAAATAATCAACATCAACGGCTATATTTACCGCATTGCCTGCAACGTTTTTGCAAGATACATTGCCGAGCGCAAGGAGAGTGCACACCTTGCAATTGATTCGGTTTTTCTTCCCGACAGCGTGGATTACGAAAAGAATTTAATCGACGCTGAGGAAGCAAAAAATCTCAGACGTGAGATTGCGTATCTCTCGGAAACGCAGCGCAAAATCGTTGTCATGCATTACTATGATAACATGAAGCTCGGCGAAATTGCGGAAAAGCTTTCTATTCCTCTCGGAACGGTCAAATGGCATCTCTATGAAGCAAAAAACAGCTTGAAAGAAGGTATTGAAATGAAAAGAACTCCCGGCACCCTCGGAATCAACCCCGTTAAATTTATAAACATGGGCCACAGCGGCTGCGCAGGCAGCAAGGGCGATACTTCAGATTTCCTTCATAACAGTCTTACCCAGAATATTGCCTATGCAGCATATCATTCACCGAAAACCGTCAATGAAATAGCTGAAGAGCTTGGTGTTTCGCCGATATTCATTGAAGATGAGGTTCGTACCCTCGAAGAATACGGCTTTATGGATAAGCTCGGCGGCGGAAAATACAGAACAAATATCTATATCACCGAAACAACGGATGAAATCGACAGAAAAAAGCAGCTTCTCAACGAAAAATATGCCGCAATCCTTTGCGAGGAATATATTCCTTCTGTTTTTGAAGCAGTCAAAAAGCTTGATAAGAGCAAAATTTACATTCCCGATAACGACCTCAATCTCCTTCTGTGGTCTGCAGTTATCCTTGCCATAGGCAAAAAATCAATGGATATTGAAATGTGGAAGGAAATGGATAAATACAGCGTAAAAAGAAAAGACGGCGGAGATTATGCTGCGTTTGCGGATGTTGAACCTGATTTTGATATAAGCCGCAATGATAAATACAGATTTGGCGGTGATATGACAAGAACGAACGAGAAATACTCAACCGTTGCCTGGCAGTGTGATACATATTATGACAACCGTAAAGGTGGATGGCGTGACAGTCTCGAAGGAGATTTTGACAGTCTGTATGAACACATTTCAGGCAGAATCAGCAAGGATGATGTGTCTCTTGAAAAATATCAGCGTCTTTATGAAAAAGGTTATCTTGTTAAAAACGGTGACAATGACAAGGTTGCAATGATTGTTACCACCTACGGCGGCGATGAATTGATGAATCTTATCCCCGACCCCGATGAAAAGCTTGAAAAGAAGCTTGAAAAATACTGTAAAGAATACTATGAACTCACAAAAGACTGCGTTGCAGACCATATGCTTCCGCTTCATAAAATCACCTGCAGAGCAAAGTGGACAAACGGCAGAATGAGGATGACTGTTATCGAGCAGCTTCTTAAATCAGGCATGCTCACTCTCCCGACCGAAGAACAGAAGGCGGCACTCTCTACCATACTTTTCTGCGATAAGCTTCCCGAATAAAAATTCATATAGACCAAACCGTTTTTTCATTCGTCTTACAAATGAAAGGAATGGTGGTTGCCGTGAAAGAAACAAAAATAAGGGTAATCTGCAATATCATCTGCGTTATTGCTTACTCCGTCTGCATAGCAATCGACTTGTATCTTGCTTTCTCAAAAGGTCAATATCTTTATCTTATCCCTGCCTGTTTATGGGCAATCGGTTTGGTAATTAATATTAAATCAATTAAAGGATTTTGCAACAATTAAATCGCCGAATGCCAGCCGAATCAAAATTTGAAGGAGAATGAATTATGAATAATGAAAACAGAAATCACGAAAACACAAGCGCAACAGCACTCCTTATTACAACAGAGAAAAACGGTAAAGCTTCAAATGTCAGAATACCGCTTACAGTCGTTCGTTTCGGTCTGAATTTAGGCAGCACATTCGGCGGCATTACGGGCGATCAGGCAAATGCAATCGAAAACGCAGTCAGATCCGGTCTTTCGGGTGAAATTCTTTCTGTTGACGGCGAAAACGGAGAAAAAGTTACTATAAGCATAATATAAAATCCAAACGGAGGCGTTACCATGGGAATCAGAAAATTATACTACGGCTTTAAGTGCCGTAATCAGAAAAGCTATACAGAGCATGTCGGTAAAACGAACACGGAAAAACTGCTGAAAAACGAGCCGACCCGTGCTAACGACAAAATCTATGACGGCAATGAGCTTTGCCAAACGGATTTGGCTGCGATTACATCGCGTAACAAAATGCACGACGAGCTTGAGAAAAAATATAATCTTAATAAAATTGCTTCGGGCAAAACCGATTTTGACCGCACGGTGAATCTTATGAAATGGCTGACGGATAACACCTTCTATTGCGGCATGCAGCAGAAATCCGTTACCGACAACAGCCTTGATATCCTCGATTTTTCGTTCGGGAAATCTTTTGAATATGCAATCAACTGCCGTGACAAAGCCATTGCTTTTGCCGACTGTCTTGTTACCGTCGGAATAAAGGCCTATCCTATTTGCTTAATGTCGCTCAAATTCAGAAACTGTCATATGATTTGCCGTGTTTATCTGAGTGAGCTTAATAAATGGTGTGCATTCGATCCCTCGTTCGGCTGCTATTTCACCGATAAAAGCGGAAATCTGCTCGATGTTTTTGAAATTCGTGATTTGTTTATGCAGGGTGCGGAGCCGACAGTATGCGGATATAATTTTAACGGTACAAAAGAATGCTTCGCTATTTACATGAACGGATTTCTGAAACTTTGCATCTCAAATATCAGCACATGGGAAGATAATTCTCTTAATCGCAGAGATAAAATAAAAATGTGCGATAAAAAAAGATTTACTGCGAAGATTCCCGAATAATATTATTTTCATTTTTTTAACGATAAGACGGAAGAATATTTGAGAAACAACACAGAATATACCCCCTTATCTAATAATATTTTACTACTCATCAGAAAGGTTTTGTACTACATTAATGCAAATGACGCTCTACACAAATGTATAGCAATTGCTTACATTATGTGATGTAAAAGTCCGCAAATAACCGGTTTTTGCGGAGCAATATATAATCGGAAGCAAACCTTCATTCTGCATTCTGAACTTTACATTTTAAACTTGCCTTAAGGCAATTAGTCATTCATAAGCTATAAATTAAAAAAAACACTTGATATTTTTAATATTATGTGTTAAAATACCAACAGTAGGATTATGAAACATGAGAGTGGGGCGACCCGCTCTTTTGTTTGTGTAAAAATCATTTTTCACAAAAAGAATATAAAGGAGAACTGACCCATGGCTAAAGGAAAGGGCGGCAATACCGTAGCCGCTATCTGGGAAATCGCAGAGCCCATCGCCGAGCAGCTCGGTCTTGAAATCTGGGATATCCGCTTTGTCAAGGAAGGCGCAGACTGGTTTTTGCGCATAATAATCGATAAGGACGGCGGAGTCGGCATCACTGACTGCGAAAACATGAGCCGTGCAATCGATAAGCCTCTCGATGATGCAGACCCGATTGAGCAGAGCTACTGCCTTGAGGTTTCATCCCCGGGTCTTGAAAGAGATTTAACAAGAGAAACCCACTTTGAAGCCTGCAAGGGTGAAAAGATAAAAGTTAAAATGATAAGAGCCGTTGAGGGCGTGCGTGAATTCTCAGGCATTCTTGAGGATTTTGACGGAAAGCTCATCACCCTCCGCCTTGAGGACGGCAACGCAATGTGCTTTGAAAAGAAAGAAACAAGTTATATTAAATTAGACGACTTCAACTTATAATCGAAAGGAAAGGTTCGGAAAAATGAACAACAGCGAATTTTTTGAGGCAGTCAGACTTCTCAGCAAGGAAAAGAAAATCGGCGAGGAGGGTCTGCTTGAAGGAATCCAGAGAGCAATCGTAACCGCAGTAAAAAGAGACTATAATAATAAGGATATCGTTTTCTGCGAAATCGACCGTGAAAACGCAAAAATCAGAGTTTTTGTGCGCAAGAACGTTGTTACCGAAATCCTCGACCCCGATGAGGATATGACCGTTGAGCAGGCTCAGAGATTCAAGAAGAACGCCATTGCGGGCGACATCATTGAAATCGAGCTTGAAACAAAGGAAGTCAGCCGTATCGCTGCCGAAAAGGGCAAGCACATTCTCCGTCAGGCAATCAGAGAGGCTGAACACGGTCAGATTAAAGAAGAATTCCAGAGCAAGAATCAGGAAATCGTTACCGCAAAGGTATCTAAGGTTGATCCGATTACTCTTGATGCGATTGTTGAAATCGGCAAGCTCACAGAAAAGCTTCTCAGAAGCGAACAGCTTCCCACAGATAATTTCACCGAAGGCGACCTTATTAAGGTTTTCATTGCGGATATCAGAGATGCAACAAGAGGTCCCAAGGCAACAATTTCAAGAACCCATCCCGGTCTTGTAAGACGTCTGCTTGAAAGCGAAGTTCCCGAAATCTTCGACGGCACGGTTGAAATCAAATCCGTATCCCGTGAAGCAGGCTCAAGAAGCAAGATTGCCGTTTACAGCGCAGACGAAAACGTTGATCCCGTAGGCGCATGTATCGGTCAGAGAGGTGCAAGAATCAACAAGATTGTTGACCTCCTCGGCGGCGAAAAGCTCGATGTTATCCGCTACAGCGAAAATCCTGCCGAATATGTTGCCGCAGCTCTTGCTCCCGCAGATGTTATTTCTGTTACGGTTGAAAACGAAGAGGAACGCGCCTGCAAGGTGGTTGTTCCCAACAGTCAGCTTTCACTTGCTATCGGCAACAAGGGTCAGAATGCACGCCTTGCCGCAAAGCTCACGGGCTGGAAAATTGACATTAATCCCGAAACCGAAGAAGCGGTTATCAATTTTGACGAATAATATTACAAATAATCCATAAGAGGTACTGACCTATGCAAACACGTCGGATTCCAATGAGAAAATGCACAGGATGCAACGAAATGAAACCGAAAAAAGAGCTGGTAAGGGTTGTAAGAAGCCCCGAAGGCGAAATATCGCTTGATTTGACGGGCAAAAAACCCGGAAGAGGCGCATATGTATGCCGTGATGCCGCCTGCCTTGCGAAGGCAAGAAAGGCGAAAAGGCTCGAAAAGGCATTTTCCTGCGAGATTCCCGACGGAGTCTACGAGAGAATGGAGGAAGAGCTGAAAAATGACGGATAACCCAAAGCTCCTCTCTCTTCTCGGCATGTGCCGCAGGGCAGGTAAGCTCAGCTGCGGTCACGATGCGGCGGTTGGTTCAATCAGAAGCAAAAGCGCAAAGCTTTGCCTGCTGAGCAGCGATTCATCTCAGCGGCTGAGGAAAGAGACAGAGCGTGAGGCAGCTTTCGAGGGGCGCAACATCCCCGTCAGAATGCTGGCTTCAACGATAGAAGAAATAGGATGGGCAACGGGACTCAAATCCGCAGTGCTCACGGTAAATGACGAAGGCTTTGCAAAAACCATGCTTGGGCTTCTGAACACAACAGGGGAGGTTAATCTATGATTAATAAATACAGAGTACATGAGGTTGCTAAGGATTTTGATATTAAAAGCAACATAGTTGTTGATTTGCTTACAAAGCATTTCGACGGTCAGAAAAAGCATATGACAGCTCTCGAAGAAGATGAGCTTGACCTTATTTTTGAAACCTTTACCAAGGAAAACGAGGTAGAGGACCTCAACGAATATTTTGAGTATATGCCTGCGGCAAAGAAATCCAAGGAGAAGAAGGAAGAAAAGGCGGAAGAAACCTCTCCCGAGGCTCCTGCGGAAAAGAAAGAAGAACCTGCAGCCGAAAAGAAGCCTGAAAAGAAAAAGGCAGAGAAAAAAGAGCCGGAGAAGAAGGCGGCTCCCGCAGAAAACAAAGAGCAGAAGCAGGATAAGAAGCCTGAGAAGAAACCCGAGAAGAAGGCTGAAAACAAAGCTGAAAAGAAGCCCGAGCAGAAATCCGAGCAGAAGCAGAATGCTCAGCAGACAAAGCCCGGCAAGCTTCCTCCCATGCCGCAGAAGAAGCAGCCTAAACCCGAAGAGGTCAAAGAGAATAAGCCCATGCAGTCAAGAACAAAGGGTGAAATGCGTACAATCGACACTCGCGCCGATAATGTTGACCTTGAAAAATATAACGAGAGATATGAAAATATCGCTCCCGAAAACAAAACAAAGCAGCACGAGGGTGCAGTCAAGAAGCAGAAGCTCAAGCAGAAGAGCCAGCAGTACAGAAAGCAGGGCGGTATGCGCTCCTCAAGACGTGAAACCGAAGCTGAAAGACTCAAGAGAATTGCTGCCGAAAGAGCAAAGAAGCCCCAGATGCTTCTCAAGCTTCCCGAGGAAATTACCGTCGGCGAACTCGCTGCAATGCTCAAGATGACCGCCGCAGAGGTTATCAAAAAGCTCTTCACCCTCGGTCAGATGGCAACCGTAAACGAAGTTCTCGACTACGAAACCGCCGCTATTGTTGCGGAAGAACTCGGCGCAAAGGTTGAAAAAGAAGTTGTCATCACAATCGAAGACAGAATCATCGATGACCACGTTGATGACGAGAGCGAACTTATCGCAAGAGACCCTGTTGTTGTTGTTATGGGTCACGTTGACCACGGTAAGACTTCCCTTCTCGACGCAATCAGAAACACATCCGTTACGGCAACAGAAGCAGGCGGTATCACTCAGCATATCGGTGCTTACAGAGTTGACCTCAACGGTCAGAAAATAACATTCCTCGATACTCCCGGCCACGCCGCATTCACATCGATGCGTCTGAGAGGCGCAATGGCAACGGATATCGCTATCCTTGTTGTTGCCGCAGACGACGGTATCATGCCTCAGACAATCGAAGCTATCAACCACGCAAAGGCAGCCGGTGTTCAGATTATCGTTGCCATCAACAAGATGGATAAACCCGCCGCAAATCCCGACAGAGTTCTTCAGCAGCTCACCGAGCACGAACTCGTTCCCGAAGAATGGGGCGGCGAAACAATCTGTGTTCCCGTTTCCGCACATACAAGAATGGGTATCGATTCACTTCTCGAATCAGTCCTTCTCGTTGCTGAAATGCAGGAGCTTAAGGCTAACCCCAACCGCTCGGCAAAGGGCGTTGTTATTGAAGCAAAGCTCGACAAGGGCAGAGGTCCCGTTTCAACCCTTCTTGTTCAGAACGGTACTCTCAAATCAGGCGATATCATTGTTGCGGGTACTTCTGTCGGCCGTGTAAGAGTTATGGTTGACGATAAGGGCAGAAAGGTTAACGAAGCAGGTCCGTCCGTTCCCGTTGAAATCATGGGTCTTGCAGAAGTTCCTCAGGCAGGCGATGGCTTTGACGCCGTTAACGACGAACGTCTTGCAAGAGAGCTTGTTGAACAGAGAAAGGCTAAGGCTAAGGAGGAACAGTTCAAGGAATTCCAGAAGGTTACTCTTGATAACCTCTTTGCATCAATTCAGGAAGGTCAGCTCAAAGACCTCAACATCATCATTAAGGCTGACGTTCAGGGTTCGGCAGAAGCTGTCAAGCAGAATCTTATCAAGCTTTCAAACGACGAGGTTCGTGTTAAGGTTATCCACAGCGGCGTAGGCGCAATCGTCGAAAGCGACGTAATGCTCGCTAATGCATCAAACGCTATCATCGTCGGCTTTAACGTAAGACCCGATAACGTTGCGGCAGAGGTTGCCGAGCGCGATGGCGTTGAAGTAAGAACCTACAGAGTAATTTACGAATGCATCGAAGAAGTTGAAGCTGCTATCAAGGGTATGCTCGCTCCCAAGTTCAGAGATGTTGATATCGGTAAGGCAGAGGTACGCCAGGTTGTCAAGATTTCATCGGTCGGCAACATCGCAGGCTGCCATGTCACAAACGGTAAGATTACCAGAGGAGCAAAAATCAGAGTTGTGCGTGACGGTATCGTTATCGCCGAGGACGAAATGGCTTCTCTCCGCCGATTCAAGGATGACGTTAAGGAAGTTGCTTCGGGCTTCGACTGCGGTATCGGTCTTAACAAGTTCAACGATATCAAGGAAGGCGACGTATTTGAAGCCTTCGTTACAGAGGAGTACAGAGATTAATGGCAGGATACAGAATTGACAGAGTGTCCGAAGATATAAGACGAGAAATAGCCGCTATCATGCGTGAGCTTAAGGACCCGAGAATTCAGGGAATGCTCACCGTTGTCAATGTTGAGGTCAGCTCCGATGCTTCCTTTGCAAAGGTTTATGTCAGTGCAATGGAAGGCATCGAGACCGCAAAGCTTGCGGTCAAGGGCTTGACCAGCGCAACGGGCTATATCCGCAGAGAGGTCGGCAAAAGACTTCGTCTGCGCAAAACTCCCGAGCTTAAGTTCGTTGCCGATGACTCCATCGAAAAGGGTATGGGCATCGCAAGAATGATCGGGGACATCACTTCGGACAGTAATGAAGAATAAGGAGAGTCAATCATGAGAATTGACCTGCGCGAAACTGCAGAAATACTTCAGAGCTTTGATAAAATCCTTCTTTTGTGCCACGCGCATCCCGACGGCGATACCCTCGGCAGCGCAACGGCACTTGCCCATGCGCTTTCGGCGAAAGGCAAAAAGATAAGGGTTGAATGCTCCGACCCCATTCCCAAGGACTTCGGCTTTATGTTTGAAGGGCTTGCGAATGAGGAGTTCGAGCCTGAGCTTATCGCAGCAATTGATGTTGCGGATATAAAGCTTCTCGGCAAAGAGTCCGAGGGAAAATATCAGGGAAAGATAGATCTTTGCATCGACCATCACGGCTCGAATATGATGTATGCGGATAAGGTCTGCCTTGAACCCGATTCGGCATCCGCCGCAGAAATGATTTATTTTCTGCTTAAAGAAATAAATGCGGAATTTACGCCTCAGATTGCATCCTGCCTTTTCACCGGTGTCACAACCGACACGGGCTGCATGCGTTTTTCAAACACAACGCCCAGAACCTTCGAGGTTGCGGCAGAGCTTGCAAAGCTCGGTGCGGATACCTATAATATCATTCAGATTTTCTTTGAAACAAAAACAAAGACCTATGCTGCTCTTGAGCGTCTTGCTCTCGACAGCATGAGATTCTATTTCTCCGACCGTTGTGCCGTTATATGCGTAACGCAGGATATGTATAAGCGAAGCGGTTCGGATGAAAGTGAAACAGACCGCCTTGCAAATCTTCCCCGTCAGATTGAGGGGGTGCTTGTCGGAGTTTCTATGCGTGAACTCAAAGACGGCAGCTTCAAGGCATCCGTACGCACTCACGGCGATATTGACGCATCCGCTATCTGTAAAAGACTCGGCGGCGGCGGTCATATGGGGGCGGCAGGCTGCACTCTTTACGGCTCGAAGCAGCAGGCAATCAACTCTCTCCTTAAAGAAATTCAGGCGGAGATTGATGCGTTTATTATTGATTAAATTATGTTCGGCGGGATGTGGGCATCCCGCCCTACTTTTGTTTAATGAAAAATTAAAAATGAATAAATAATAATTTCGGGCGTATTAAGCGTCGCAGACCCTTAATTTTTCATTTTTCATTCTTCATTATTCATTAAAACGAAAGGAATTGCTATGACTGGAATAATTCTTCTCGATAAACCAAAGGATATAACCTCTTTCGGCGCTGTTGCAAGGGTGCGCCGCATATGCGGTGAAAAGAAGTGCGGTCACACGGGTACGCTTGACCCGATGGCGACGGGAGTTTTAACAATAATGCTTGGCGGTGCAACACGATTCTGCGAGCTTTTGCCGAGCCACAACAAGGCATATATTGCATCGTTCCGTCTTGGCACAACTACCGACACACTCGATATCACGGGCAAAATCCTTGAAACAAGACCCGTCAGTGCAACGGCGGCGCAGGTTAAAGAAAGGCTCAGGGATTTTGAGGGCGAAATCAGCCAGCTTCCGCCGATGTATTCGGCTGTTTCGGTTGACGGTCAGAGACTTTATGACCTTGCACGCAAGGGAATTGAGGTTGAACGTAAGACGAGACAGGTAACGGTTTATTCGGTTGAAATGCTCGGCGAAAACGAGGAAAGCGGTGAATACACAATTGCCGTTGAGTGTTCATCAGGCACATATATCCGCACTCTTATCGCCGACCTCGGCGAAGCGCTGGGATGCGGTGCGGTTATGACCGACCTTCGCCGCACAAAAGCAAACGGATTTTCAATAGAAGCTGCCGTCACCCTCGAACAGCTTGCGGCTGCTGCGGATAACGGCAGTTTGAACGATATTATAATTCCGGTTGACAAGGCACTCGAAGAATACCCCGTCATCAAAGTCAGCGCCGCTCAGGCAAAACGCTTTTCAAACGGCGGTGAGCTTGACCTTCAAAGGCTGAAATATCCCCGAATGCTCGGATTTTTCAGAGTTTATGACCCCGATAACAAATTCATCGGTCTCGGAGAAATCGGCACAGGCGACAGCCTGACGGTAAAGCGTGTTTTTACAGGTTAGAGTGACGGAAGTAATCCGATAAAAAACACAGTTCGGGTTACTTCCGCCACTCTAATTACGGCTTACTGTTTTTTCTCCTCTGCAAGCCTTTTTGTGATTGTCACATTAACCGTTTTATATGCTTTTTTAATAACCGAGTTATTACGCTTCGGCTCATAATTTTCTTTAATATCATTTTCCGCCTCGGCAGAAAAATCATCTTCGCTCTTAGAGGTTCTCATGTTGACCTTCCAGTCATAATCCTCGGCGTTTTCTCCGATGTAATAAATTGCGGCACAGCCCGCCTCGGAATCAATCACCGTTGATTCGCCCGGTTTTCTTGCATCGTCAAAAATCCAGTTTTCAAACACATAATAGAAATCGCCGATTCTTGCATCAAAAGCTTCAGTTCCGCTGATATTGATGCACATTTCTTCAAATGACTGCTCATCGGCGGCGCCGTTTTTCCAGCTGTCAAATTGCGTCTGAAGGCTTTCAAGGCGTTTTGCCTTTTCTTCATCCGTTACGCCTTCTTCATAGTCATAACCGCAGTACATAACCTTGCGGCTGACATTGAGATAAGGAAGCTTCTCAACATATACAAGATAGCGGTAAAGCTGACCCTGAATAACATCAATCTCACCGGGAACTCTCTCCTCGCTGAACATCCAGTCCGCAACCTCGTTGCCGAATGTTGTTGATATCGTTTCTTTGTTTATATAATTGCAAAGGGTTCTGGTTTCGGCTTCATAGCCCTCACGGGGGAAATTCGAATTTGCATACTCAATAAACTCGGCTTCGGTGCTGACCTTTGCAACCTCCGCAGCATCGTATTCTCCCTCAATGGGATAAATTCTTCCCACGACTACGGTGTAAGCATTAATATCCTCATCAAGCTCCGTCTGAAGCTCCTGCTCGGAATAGCTGTCCGAAAGCTCCTGCTTCATGACGGTTTCGTATTTTTCTTTATAAGCAAGCATGATTTCTCTTGCTTTAAACATAGCCTCGGTATATCCTTCTCCGTAGAGTTCCTCAAGGAGTTCTTCAACGCTTCTGTGCTGAAATTTGCTTGCGGTTTCGAGAACCTCAAACTGCGATATAGTTGTTGTAACCTCGTTATCGGTAAGAATAATGCCGCTTTCGAGCGCTCTTTCAAAGCTTCTGTAGTTCGCCTGAACGGTTTCAATTGCTTTGAGCGTGAAATCCTCCGCCCAGGTGTAACCCTTATTAAGGCACTGCTGCTCGTCAGGCATTATTTCAGGGTCATAACCCGTACGGTTGGTTCCCGTCTGCTCAATCGAATACTCAATTTCCCTTTTCTGGAGCGAATACTGATCATAATAATACGAAATAAATTCGGGATGTGAAATTTTTATATCGCCGATTTCAAGAGCAACGCCATGAGCCTTGCAGGCAGCCTCTCTGTCAATATCCGCCTGAGTAAGAACATCAAAAAATTCCTGCGGCATGCTTGCACCCTTATACTCAACATAGTTATATCCGTTTGCGCCGGGAAGTGTATAGGGATTGCCCGTGGCGGAGGTAGTTTCGTTGTTATCCTCACCGGGTTTTACAACAAAAACAACGGTAACAACAATCGCCGCAATAAGCACAAGTGCGGCAGCTGCAATTATTATTCCTTTGAAGGATTTCTTTTCCTGCTGAGCCTTGACAGGTTCGGCTTTTTTTGCCGGCATTTTAGGCGGCTGTTTTTTCTTGCTCATATTTTTTTCACCTCAGTTTTGTTTTCTGACTACCTTATATTCATCATACGGGTTGAAATACGGGCATTCAAACTGACCGCCCTGCATGAATCTGTAAAGCTCGTCCTCGTCAAGATTGACAAGGCATTCGTAGCACTCATATTCCTCATTATAGTCGTAGTGAGCGCAGTTATCACATATGTTTGAGCCTGCCATTTTGCTCCACCTCTCAATAAATCGGGATAATGATTTCCTTCTCGGTTTTTGTTATTCCGTCGGTACCCATATCCCTGAGCTTAGGACCGAAAAACATTCCCGGAGCGCGCCCCTCGGGATAAAGCTCAAGCAGCGGAGCGAGCACAAACGCTCTTTCAAGCGCACGGGGATGCGGAAGGGTAAGCTCATAGCTCTCCGCCTTGAAGCCCTCATAAAGAATCAGGTCAAGGTCGATAACCCTCGGTCCGTTTTTCTTTTCTCTGACTCTGCCCATTGCCGCTTCGATTCCGAGGCATTCGCCTAAAAGCACGGCAGGTGACACCGAGGTTTCGATAAGCAGGGCGGCATTATAAAACTTCAAATCCTCGTCGCAGCCGACGGGTTCCGTTTCATAAACGCCCGATGTTTTTATGATTTTTACTCCGCTGAGCTTTGCGATTGCTCTGACAGCGGTGTTTATATTTTCGATTCTGTTGCCGAGATTCGTTCCCAGCGCAATTACCGCTTCACTCATTTTTCTTCCCCTCTGTTTCTGTAAATTTCAACGCCCACATATTCAAAATCCGCTTTTATGGGAGCTTCCGGCTTTTTAAGAAGAATGCGAAGGCTCTGAATTTTATCAAAGCTTTCGAAAAGCCCGTCAGCGACTCTCTGCGCCGCTCTTTCAAGCAGATCATCCTTCTGAGACGTGAAAATTTTCGTTGTTTCCTTTATGATTTTTGCATAGCTGACGGTTTCCTCAACATCGTCGGTTTTGCACGGCACGCTAATGTCAACAAAGGCATCGATATCAAAAACAAAACTCTGACCGTCAATTTTTTCCTCTTCATTAACTCCGTGATAAGCAAAAATCTTAAGTCCTCTGACCAAAATTTTATCCATAATTCAGACCTTCCTGTAAATCGCATCGGCAACTCTTGCGCCCTGCACCGCCGCCGCAACATCGTGGACACGGATTATATCCGCACCGCCCGCAATTGCCGCAGTATGCGCCGCAACCGTGCCGGGGTCTCTTTGGCGGCAGTCCTCAACGCCGCTCGCATGACCGATAAATCTTTTTCTTGAACCTGCAAAAAGGAGAGCAACGCCCTTGAATTTGAGCCACTCCGCTTCACGAAGGATTTCAAGATTATCCTCGGTTGTTTTGCTGAAGCCCAGCCCCGGGTCGAGGCAAAGGCTGCTTTTCGGCAGTCCGCAATCGCCCGCAAGTCTGAGCGCATCAATAAAGAACTGCCTTATTTCATTAACAACGCCGTTCGGATATTCAGCAGTAACACCTGCGCCGCAGGGATTATGCATGACAACATAGCCCGCACCGTATTTTTTCGCAAGCGATGCCATATCGGAATTGAAAACGCCGCTGATGTCATTGATTATATCCGCACCCATCGAGAGCGCCGCTTCGGCGCAGACGGGATAAAATGTATCAACCGAAACCGCAACGGAAACCTCTTTTCTTACCGCTTCGAGAATCGGAAGAAGTCTTTTTTTCTCTTCCTCTCCCGAAAGGATAATGGCATCGGGTCGTGTTGAATTTGCGCCGATATCGATTATATCCGCACCCTCTGCCTGCATTCTGAGCGCATGCTCAACCGCCGCCTCGGGCGAATTATAAAGTCCGCCGTCGGAAAAGGAATCGGGGGTGCAGTTAAGAATTCCCATAACATAGGTTTTTTTGCCGAGAGGGAATTCGTATTTTCCTGCCTTAAACATTTTATCTTCCTCCGGTCAGAAGCGAAATTGCTTCCGCCCTCGTTTTTGAATCGCTTCTCATTGTACCCCTGAGTGCCGAAGTCCTCGTCTGCGCACCTGAAGCCCTTGCGCCTCGCATCGTCATGCAGAGATGCTCTGCCTCAACAACAACCGCAACGCCCTGTGGGCTGAGGTTTTCATCAAGGAAATCCGCAATCTGCGCCGTCAGACGTTCCTGAAGCTGAGGTCTTTTTGCAAAGGATTCAACTATCCTCGCAAGCTTTGAAAGACCGATAACCTTGCCGTCGGAGGGGATATAGGCGATATGCGCCTTACCCATAAACGGTATGAGATGATGCTCGCACATCGAGTAAAGCGGAATGTCACGAACAACAACCATCTCTTCGTTACCGCTTTCATTAAAAAGCTTGAGATGTCTTGTGGGGTTATCTTCAAGACCGGAGAAAATCTCCTCATACATCCTCGCAACTCTTGCGGGAGTTTCAACAAGACCTTCTCTGTCGGGGTCTTCTCCGATGGCAATGAGAATTTCTCTCACCGCCGCCTCTATTCTTTGTTTATCCATATTATCAGCCTTTCTCGGGAACAAGAGTCAGCATAAACTGACCTTCATCTTTAAAGTAAGTTATTGATTTTTGGGAATATCCCGCAACCGTCAGACCGTCAGCTCCGGCAAGAATTTTATAGATTCTGCCGTTTTCAATCAGGTCCTTGATTGCGGCGTTATATACCTTTTTGCTGCCGAAGCGCAGCTGGATTTCGCCGTTTCCGTTTCCGATATCCTCGGAGATAATATCGGCAATTCTGTCTTCATAAGAGCGATCGTATTCTTCAAAAAATCTGTCTGTTCTGACATAATAATTCTCCGCTGTTTTGATGCAGACAAAATTATAAGAGAATTTCGAGTGCGTTTTCGATATCATTTTTGTTGTGACATTAAAGTAGGAATAAAGCCTGACGTCCTTGCCCTCGTCGGTAATCGGGTCATCCCAGGTGCAGTCAAGATAATAAAAATCTCCGTTGATTTTAACCGCATTCCACATGTGCGGACCTTCGATGCCGTCAAAGCTTTTTGAAATGCCGCTGACCATGGCACTTTCGATTCCGACCTCGTCAAAAAGCAGCTTCGCCGTCCTCGAATAGCCTTCGCACGCCGCATATCCGTTGACCAGCACGCCGTAAACCGATGAACAGACAAGCTTCGGCTCGCTCAGCTCATAGCGGCAGTTATCAACAATATAATCGTGGATTTCAAGCTCCGTCTGCCATTCGTCCTCGGGATTTGAAAGACCTGCAATAACCCTTTGCGCAGCCTGCGCGATTTCGTCACGCTGAGCGGGATATTCGTCCTTCGTTATGATATATTCAACTGCACAATAGGTTTTGAGCATCTTTGAAGAAAGAGTACATTTTCTGCCGACAAAGAATAAATCGGGATTATCCATAAGGATAGCCGTGAAAACCCGGTCAAGCTGATCGGCATTGATTGCGGGAATTTCAATTTCCTCGGGCATGCCGTAAATATTCGTTATAATTTCGTTATAGGCATGCTTTTCGATGTTGTCAAGCTTTTCGTAGTAGAATTTATAAGGGCTGCCGAATTCCGTCACTTCCTGAGCTTCCGTGCCGTACCATTGATACATTTCGGATGAAGTGAGAACAACGTAGCCTATGGTCAGAGCCGCCGCAATGCAGACGAGAGTCAGTACGGCGCTCATCAAAAATGAAAAAAGTTTTTTCATATCATTCCTCATTTATTTCTTGGGGAGAGTCAACGATGTTTCTCTCCTTGATTCCGCTCTGCATGAACGCTTTTATTCCGTTTTCCGCCGCAGAATAATCAACTATTGAAAGATTTGTTCTGAGCGTATTTGAGAGCTTGGAAAAATACCGTTCACGTTTTTCAATGTTTGAGGATTTGAAAACACCGTCAAGAATTTCAAGCAAAGCGGAAGCTTGAAGATTTTCGCCCCTCGCTCCTATTGTTCCGAGATAACGAAGATATTTAAAAAGACTGTCCGCCTTAATATTCTGCTTTCCTTTGACAAGGATAACCGTGAATTCCTCGGAGCGGTATTCAATCTGTTCGGGAACGGTTATGTCCGCACCGCCGAGATAATTTATCATTGCCTTGAAGCTTTCGGTATCCGAGCCTATATATCCGTCAATTGAAGCTCCGATAAGTTCCTCAAGCTTTTTGACAGCCTCGTTTTCACCGGATTTTGCAAGCACGGCTTCAAGAGTTTCCTCTCCGTCGGAAAGACGGGTGTCCGGAGGCAGAGTACACACGCTAACCTCGGCTTCGGGCAGCCTGAAATTAACAAGCCACGCAAAATGAAGCTCCTTGCTTTCGGAATCCGCACACCAGAAAAAATAGGTTTTATCCGCTTCCTCCTGCCACTCGGTTGTTCCCTGAGAAACGGGCTGAGTGGTAGTCAGCGAATCGCCGCCCATCGCCGTTCTGACATCAAAATCGTATTTATTGAGAATAACAAGGCACGAAACAAGAAGAATCATAAGAACACACACGGAAAAAATCGCAGAGAATTTTCTGAATCCTCTGTCATTGCTTTTCCGTTCGGGTCTGAACATGATATTTTTTGTCTTTTTAGCCATTTATATTAACCTTATTTCTTAAAGTGATTTTATAAGGATTGCCGCCGTTTCTCCGTCAAGATACAGTTCTCTGCCGCTGACGGTGCCGCCTGCAAGCGGCTCAAACCCATCCTCGGGAAGAATATAAACAATCGAATGACTGTTGCGGTTTGCAACGGTCATTATTCGTTCACCCCTGCCCCGTCTTTCATAAGCAACGCAGCCCATCGCCGCCGAAACGGGAACAAACTCTCCGTCAATAAAAACCTCATGCTCTCTGCGGAGTCTGCCGAGAAAACGGTAATGCTCAATAAGCTCATTATCCTCGTTTTCCCAAGGATAACATCCTCTGTTATAAGGATCCTCGCCGCCGTCAAGCCCTGCCTCGTCGCCGTAATAAATGCTCGGCACGCCCGGCAAAGTGAACTGCATTGCAGAAACAAGTCTGAGCAGCTTTTTGCCGAATTCGGTCTGTTCTTCGGTCAGACCGCCTTTGTAGCGGTCAAGATGAGATCCGTGATAGCAGCCGAGAGTTGCAAGGCGGCTGAGAATGCGGCAGGTATCGTGAGTGCCGATGTGGTTCATAAGGCAGTCAACCGCAGGCTTCGGATAGTTTTCGCAGATTTCGGAAATCTTATCGTTGAAGCCCTCCGCTTCACCCCTTATCGCAAAATCAATAAGGTAATCCGCAAAGGGATAATTCATAACGCTGTCAAGCTGTGCGCCGCGAAGATAACGCCTTCTGCTGCCGTAGCTTACTTTGTTCGATGCATCCTCCCAGACCTCGCCGAGAATGAACGCATCGGATTTTTCCTCCTTGACGGCTTTTCTGAGCGCATCAAGAAATTTATCGGGCAGTTCGTCCGCAACATCAAGTCTCCAGCCGCTTGCACCGGCTTTGAGCCACTTGCGCAGAATTCCTTTTTTACCTGCAATATATTCAATATATCCGTCATTTTCTTCATTGATCTCGGGAAGAATGTCAACTCCCCACCAGCTTGAGTATTCATCGGGATATCTGCCGAATTTATACCAGTCATAATAGGGTGATTCCTTACTGTTATAAGCTCCGACGGACTTATATCTGCAGTTTTTGTTGAAATATATGCTGTCTGAACCCGTATGGCTGAAAACACCGTCAAGAACAATGCCGATTTCCCTTTCCCTTGCGGCTTTGCATAAATCGGAAAAATCCTTTGCCGTGCCGAGAAGAGGGTCAATTTTTTCATAGCTTGCCGTGTCGTAACGGTGATTGGTGTGTGCCTCAAAAACGGGGTTGAGATATATGCAGCCGACACCGAGAGCTTCAAGATAGTCAAGCTTCTGCTCAATGCCCTTGAAGTCGCCGCCGAAATAGTCGTATTTTGTTATTCTTCCGTCACGGTCAGGCTCCCATATCGGCTCGCCGCCCCAGTCGGAGCGCAGAATTCTGTCCTTAGGAACATTTCTTTTTGCCTTTCCGGAATTACGGAATCTGTCAGGGAAAATCTGATAGATAACCGAGCCTTTTATCCAATCGGGCGTTGAAAAATCCGATGAATAAACGGTCAGCTGAAAGTCATTGCCGTCCGGCGACAGTCTGCCGGTTGAATTGTCAAATCTGGTTATTTCTTTTGTGCCGTCCTTGCAGTCAGCTGAAAAGCGATACCAGTATATTCCCTCTTTTTCGGGAGTAAAATCGGCACGCCACCACTCTTCGTCGCTACCCTGCATTCCGTCCCACGTCATGGGAATGCGCAGGCTTTCTCCGCCGTCGATGCCGACAACAAGAGCCGCACCCGTGCAGCAGAGGCTTCGGGGCAGAACGATGCGGAAAACCGTTTCCTCGCCGTCTCTGACCGCTCCGAAAGGGTATTTATGATAAGTCAGCCGTGAATTATAGGGTATGAATTCCATCTGTCATTTCCTTAAAACCAAAATTAATTGCCGCCGCCTGCTGTTCATAAGGCAGCTCAGTTATTTTTATAAGGATATCGGTGAAGAAATAGCCGATACCGATAAGCGCAAGGATTCCTGCGGTTATCAGGATTGCCGTTGCGATTTTCTTGCTCCTGACCCTCTCCTCATAGGTCGGACCCGAGCCGAAACGGGTTGAAAATTCCGTTATGCTCTTGCGTTCGGAGGGCTTGAGCGTTTTTTCTATTTTTCCTGTCTTAGGCATGTTTTTTACCTCAACCGAAAATATTTGAGTCTGTGAACCCTGCAAACGCAAGCGAAAGCATGGCAACGTAAATAAACATGGTCGGTGTACCCTTGAAAACCTCGGGGATTTCGTCATTCTCCGCAAGCTTCCGTGAGCCTTGGCTGATAAGCGCCGCCGCAAGAACGAACGCAATGCCTGCGCCGATTCCCGAGCCGATGCTGCCTGCAAAGGAGTATGCCGCCGAATTATTTATATGCGGAACGGCAAAAACAAGCGTATTCAGCGCCGCAATGCCGAGAGTTCCGAGAACCTTCGGCGATGAACCGAAAACAAAGCGCATCACCGCCGCCGCAATGATATATACACCCGTCAATACTGCCGCATATATTGCCGCCCTGACTGCATAGGTCATGCCTTCAAGCGATGAAACGGAGTCAATCAGGCTGCATAGTGTACTTGTCACAACCGAAAAGCCCGAAATCATCAGCGCAAATTTGCCGAAGGTGCCGGGTCTTGTGGAAACTCTGATTGCCTCGCTCATTCCGAGGCCCGAGCTGAGTACGAGATTCTGAGCAAAAACCGTATAAAGGGCGGTTATAAGCAGGTCGGTTATCATTCTCATTGCTTATCCCCCTTTATGTCAATATCAATTCCGAGCGATTTCAAAAGCTCATCGATTTCCTCGGCGGTGCTGAATTTCGGCTCGTCTTTTTCGGCTGACGGAGCTTCGGGAACGGGAATATCCGGTTTCTCTTCCTCAACGGATTCAGTCCAGAATTCGTCAAAAAGCTCAACCTCTGTGGCTTCCTGAGAATAATCCTCGGATGCCTGAGTAACAGGCTTGATTTCAGGCTCTCCGTTTTCCGAATCCTCGGGATAAACACGGGCAACGAATGCCTTCAGACCTGCCGCCAAAAATCCGAGAAGGATAAGACAGCCGAAGGGCAGAGCCATCCCCTTGAAGGTTATCGGCAGATTTACCGCTATTCCGCCAACGGTCGAATAGCCGAGCAGCTCTCTGACTGCGCCGACGATAATGAAAATAAATGATGCGCCTATGCCTGCCGCCGCCGCATCATAAAGCGACAGCTTAACGCTGTTTTTAACCGAAAACTGCTCGCAATGCACGGCAGTCATCGAGTTGACCGCAATCAGGGGAACAAAAATTTTCATGCCGAGGCTCAGGTTTAAGAGAGTTTGTGTTTCAACATACCAAAGAAGAGGGCATATAATTGCGGCCCCGATAATAATATAGAGCGGAACTCTTACCCACCTCGGTATTTTTTTCAGAAATGCGCTTGAGATAACGCAGGTAACGATAAGCTCGATGCAAAGCACCGCTGAGAGCATTGCCGCTCTTGCAAGTGTCGTTGATGCGGCAACAACGGGGCAGAGTCCGACAAGCTGAATCAGAACGGGGTTATAAATAACTGCACCTTTGATAAATACGTCTTTAAAAGAAATATTATTACTCATTTTTCAGCCGCCCCCTTATTTTTGGTTTTACCGAATGAGGGCAGAGCATTCAATGCAGCTTCAAGAACGGGCGAAAATCCGTTTGCCATAAGCACCGCAAAACAGACGGTTTCTTCGTAAGTACCGACAGTTCTCATTGCCATACATATTATTCCGCAAACCGCGCCGTAAATTACTTTTGTTATGCCGCCCTTCGGGAGCGTTGAATGGTCGGTAACAAGGAATACTGCGCCGAAAAGCAATGAGCCTGCAGAAAGTTCAAGAACGATGCTTGTGAGCGCAGAAGAATTGACCCTCGGGAAAAGCACCGCATAAATAACGCATGCGGCAACGAATCCTGCCGTTGCGAGAAGCGCACTTCTTCTGCGGATAAAAAGATAGCAGCAGCACACTGCCATAAGCATTCCGCAGCCCGTACCCATAGGTCCGGCAATGTTTCCGGAAACAATGTCAAAAACATTGGCGATATTGATATGGATTGCACCGCCCTCGGAAAGCAGGGAAGCGAGCGATTTTGCGCCGAAGAGCTTGTCCTCGGTATTCAGAGAATAATCGAAAACCTGCTCCTTGAAGCACACGCTTGCAATTGCAAATCCTGCAGCTGCAGGCACAAACGGCGCCCGAAGCGAGCTGCCGAACGGGATTTTTGCGGTCAGCACACCTGCCGCCGATGCAATCGCAGGCACATAGAGAGGCACTCCTGCAGGCATCATAACCGCAATCGCCGTGCCGATAAAAATATTGCTTGTATCTCGGAGCAAAAACCTTTTTTTGAGAAGAAAGCTTGCCGCAAAGTCGCAGAAAACAGCGCTCAGAACGCTCACGGCGATAACCGCCGCTGCCCTTGAACCGTAATACATAACGGAAACTATGCACGGGGCGATGAGCATGATGAGATAGTCACCGAAAATCTGCGAAGCTTTGACCGTATTCTGTTTTGAGGTTTTGGTTGCCAAGGATTGTCACCTCTTGATTTTCCAACTTTAAATTCCAATATTTAATCATTGCATATCAATCCGCAAGAACATATTATATTATTGTGAACATTAAATTTTCGTGAACACAAAGGAGGCATACCATGAAAATCAATTCACCTGACGAGGATAAAATAATAGTTGACCTGACGAGCCGCGATATGCTTGAACTTGATATTACATATGAAGATATGGATTATTCTACTATAGAAACACGCCGTGTTATCTGGACCGTTCTTGACGAAGCGGGAAAAGTCCTCGGGCGTGAGCTTGACCCGTCACGCAGAATGATTATCGAAGCTTCGCCGAAGCCCGAAGGGGGCTGCACGCTGTGCTTCACCATTCTTGACAGCAAAAGAAAGTCCGTTTCTCAAAAGCATACTCTTAAAAAACAGAGCGAAAGCATCGTCTGCGATTTTGAAAATCTCGATGACCTTTTCAGGGCTGCCGAGGAAATCGAACGTTCGGGAACGGCTTCTCAGAGCAGTCTTTTTGAGCTTGACGGAACATATCGGCTGATTTTGAACTGTTCATCGGAGATTGTGAAGGGCATTCTTTCCGAGTTTTGCCGTATACGAAATGCGAGCAGGCTGATTTGTGATTTTACAAATGAGCATTGGCGTTTGCTTGCCGAAAATAATGCGGTTGGCTTGCTGTTAAATCAACAAGTAAAAAATAAAAGAACCTAAACTTATTTCTTTCGGGCGGATGATATCCGCCTCTGCTATAGTGTAACATCTGAAAATCTGTATTTTGGTATTTATCAATCCTCCGTCATTTTCAAAGGAGGCTATTGTTACAGCAAACATTTATTGATATGTTCGGCTCCTTTTGCAAAGAAGCTGTCACGAAGTGACTGAGGATTGATTATAAACTGTGTCGCAGAGCTTTAATTCTGCACTTGAAAAGCTTTCTCCGCAAGACTTCTGAGCTTCGCAATTTCCGCCGATGCATCCTCTGCACCGAAAACGGCACTGCCTGCAACAAAAACATTTGCACCTGCGGCTGCCGCAATTTCAATCGTCTTTCCGTTGATTCCGCCGTCAACCTGAATATCGGTATCAAGGCCTCTGCGTTTCATTTCGGCACGCAGGGTCTTTATTTTTTCCATTGTTTCGGGCATGAAGGACTGACCGCCGAAGCCCGGTTCAACAGTCATAACAAGCACCATTGAAAGCTTTTCGAGATAAGGGAAAACCATCTCTGCCGCCGTGTTTGGCTTGATGCTTATGCCTGCCTTGCAGCCGCATTCGATAATTTTATCAACCGTTTCGCCGACGGGAGACGAGCTTTCTGCGTGGAAAGTAATAATATCTGCTCCGGCTTTTCTGAAATCTTCAATATATTTTAGCGGTTCATCAATCATAAGATGAACATCAAAAACAAGGTCTGTTTTTCCTCGGATGCTTTTGATAACGGGCGCACCGAAGGTGATGTTAGGAACGAATCTGCCGTCCATAACATCAAGATGAAGATAATCCGCACCGCTTTTTTCCATTCTGATGCTCTCCTCTCCGAGAGCGGAGAAATCACTTGCAAGCACCGACGGAGAAATTTTTATCATATAGATATTCCTCCCCATAATAATTCATGTTATTATATCATTTTTGACAGTCAAGGTCAATAAATTTAAATATAAGTTCATATATATTTTATAAAAATAATGTATCTGTTAACAAATACTTTACACTATTCCCCTTGACAGAAATGCCGGGGGGTTTTATAATACAAAAAGTTAACCGATTAACTGTTAATCGGTTAACGAATCGAAGAAGGGAGAAAATTATGGATAAAATATACCATAATGCGGCGAAAAATCTCCACCGTGTTTCGCTTCTGAGCCGTTATCGGGTAACGGCTGCGCTTTCGGGAATGAAGATTTACCGCGGTCAGCCCGAAATTCTCGGATATCTTCTCAGTAACGGCGACTGCTCTCAGAAGGAGCTTGCGGAAGTCCTCGGCGTTTCGCCTGCATCAATCGCAACAAGCCTCAAACGCATGAGCAAGGCGGGGTTTATCGAAAGAACAGCCGATGAAACCGACCGCCGCATCAACCGCCTGAAAATAACGGATGCAGGCAGAGAGGTTTTCTTTGCAGGTAAGGCGGAATGCGATAAGGTTGACAAAATTATGTTCACGGGATTTGATGAAAACGAAATCGTTCTTCTTTCGGATATGCTGTCAAGAATCGCAAATAATCTTTCGGGCGACGGCATAAGCGATAAGGAAGCGATGGATTTCATAAAAAATGCAGATAATAAAAGAAACGGAGATGATAAAAATGCTTAAAACCCTGTTGAAGCAGACGAAGGGCTACCGCCTCATTTCGCTGCTTTCGCCTCTGCTTATAGTCGTTGAAGTCTATATGGAGGTTCAGATTCCGTTCGTCATGGCGGATATGGTCAACAACGGCATCCTCGGCGGTGCGGGAATTGAATATATCCTCAAAGAGGGCGGAAAAATGGTTGTCATGGCGCTCGTTTCCTTGCTTGCAGGTGCAGGTGCAGCGAGGTTTGCGGCTCAGGCGGGTATGGGCTTCGGCGCAAACGTAAGGGCGGCTATCTTTGCAAAAATTCAGAATTTCTCTTTTGCGAATATTGACCGTTTCAGCACCCCCTCGCTGATAACACGAATGACAACGGATATCAATACTATTCAAATGGGCTACACTATGATAATAAGAATGTTTATCCGTTCGCCGATAATGCTCGTCATGGCATTCACCTATGCCTACAGAATCAATGCCGAGCTTTCAAAGGTCTTTGCAATCGCGGCGCC
This sequence comes from Clostridia bacterium, assembly GCA_017410195.1. Lineage (GTDB taxonomy): Bacteria > Bacillota > Clostridia > Oscillospirales > Acutalibacteraceae > CAG-177. Next base: position 26,478 of record JAFQRF010000057.1, read on the forward strand.
CGTTCTTCTTATCCTTCTCGGACTCATGGGCAGCCTTGCCCTGCCGAGATTCAAAAAACTGATGAAGAAATATGACGGACTCAACGCATCCATTCAGGAAACTCTCATCGGTGCAAGAGTTGTCAAGGCATTCGTAAGAGCAAGGCACGAAAAGGATAAATTCAAGCTTTCCAACGACGAACTCAAAGATGCATCAATCGCCGCTGAAAAACTGCTTATTCTCTCAGGTCCCTTTATGCAGATGACGATTTACGGCTGCATTATTGCCATTCTCTGGTTCGGCAGCAATCTTGTTATCGGCGGAACAATGCAGGCCGCGGACCTGACTGCGTTTATTACCTACGTCAACAACATTCTTATGTCGCTGATGATGATTTCGATGATTTTCGTTATGGTAACGATGTCGAGAGCCTCCATCACCCGTGTTGCCGAGGTAATCAACGAAGTTCCCGACATCAACGACAGCAAGGCAGACCCCTCACTTCTCGTTGAAAACGGCAGCATCGATATGGAAAATGTCTGCTTCAAATATAAGAAAACAGGCAAGAAAAATGTTATCGATAACATCAATCTTCACATAAATTCGGGCGAAACCGTCGGTATTATCGGCGGTACGGGTTCGGCAAAAACTACGCTTGTCCAGATGATTCCGAGGCTCTATGATGTCACGGAGGGCGTTGTTAAGGTCGGAGGCAGACCCGTTGCGGATTACACGCTCAAAAATCTGCGTGATTCGGTTGCAATGGTGCTTCAGGTCAACCTTCTTTTCTCGGGTACGATTGAAGAAAATCTGCGCTGGGGTAACGAAAATGCAACAATTCAGGAAATCGAAAACGCCTGCAAAATCGCTCAGGCGCATGATTTCATCACCTCATTCCCCGACGGCTATCAGACCAATCTCGGTCAAGGCGGCGTTAACCTCTCGGGCGGTCAGAAGCAAAGACTCTGCATTGCAAGAGCGCTTCTCAAATCCCCGAAGGTTCTTATTCTTGACGACAGCACAAGTGCTGTTGATACCGCAACGGATGCGAAAATCCGTGAAGGACTCAAAAAAAATCACGGCGGAGTGACAACAATCATCGTTGCTCAGCGCATAAGCTCGATTCAGCATGCGGATAAGATCGTTGTCCTTGACGACGGACGAATCAACGCGGTCGGCACTCACGAGGAGCTTCTCGGCACAAACGAAATCTATACAGAGGTTTATAAATCACAGCAGGAAGGGGGAAAAGAATAATGGCACGCAAAGCAAAAGCCCCCTCAAACGGCAATAAATTTCAGAAGCCGAGGAATACAAAAGCAACCTTCTCACGCCTTCTCGGCTATCTCGGAAAATCAAAGGTGATGCTTCTTTTTGTTTTCATCTTTGTTGCGTTCAGCGCCCTTGCGGGCATTATCGGAACTTCCTTTGTTGAAACGATAACGGATGATTTTCTTCTTCCGTTAATCGGTTCGGAAATAACAAAAGAGCTGCTTGCTCCGCTTGTAAAAACGCTTGTTACTCTCGGTATCATCTATATTCTCGGCGTTATTTCTTCCTACGCATATTCCAGAATCATGCTCCAGGTTGCGCAGAAAACGCTCAACACAATCCGTAAGGATCTGTTTGACCACATGATGGATTTGCCGATAAAATTCTTTGATACCCACACTCACGGCGAGCTTATGAGCCGCTATACAAACGATGCCGACGTTCTTCGAGAATGCATCAGCCAGAGCTTTGTTCAGCTTGTTTCTTCAACCGTTACGGTTATCGGCACATTCGTGATGATGCTTTATTACAGCCCCGTTCTGACTCTTTTTGTTATCGCAATGCTTTTCATCGCTTTCTTTGTTATCAAGGCACTCGGCAAGCAGAGCGCAAAATATTTCAGAGCGCAGCAGAAATGTGTCGGCGAGGTCAACGGATATATTGAGGAATACATTGAAGGTCTTAAAGTTGTCAAGGTGTTCTGCCATGAGGATAAGGCGAACGGCGGATTCGGCGAAATCAACGCAAATCTCCGCCACGCCGCAACAAATGCCCACACCTATGCGAGCATTCTTATGCCCATTATGGGTAATATGTCATATATCACCTATGCCGCAACGGCAACCATCGGCTCTTTGCTGATAATGACTGTTCCCAAAGAAAATTTCCTCGGAATTTCGGTCGGTGCGCTGTTCACTTTCCTGATTTATACCCGTCAGTTCTTCCAGCCGATAACCCAGATTTCCCAGCAGTTCAACAACATTATCGCAGCTCTTGCCGGTGCGGAAAGAATTTTTGAAATCATCGACACTCCCGTTGAGGAGGATGAAGGCTATGTTACCCTTGTCAACGCAAAGAAGCTTGATAACGGAGAAATTGTTGAATGCGAAGAGAGAACGGGTGTCTGGGCATGGAAGCATCCCCACGGCGACGGCACTCTCACCTATACCGAATGGAAGGGCGATGTACGTTTCCACGATGTCACCTTCAGCTACGACGGCAAAAAGACTGTTCTCAAAAATGTTTCGCTCTATGCAAGACCGGGCGAAAAAATTGCATTTGTCGGCTCAACCGGCGCAGGCAAAACAACTATCACCAACCTCATCAACCGTTTCTACGATGTTGATGAAGGAAAAATCACCTATGACGGCATCAACATCAAGAAAATCAAGAAAGCCGAGCTTCGCCGCTCAATGGGAATGGTTCTCCAGGATACCCACCTTTTTACGGGTACGGTCAGGGATAATATTGCTTACGGCAGACTTGATGCAACGGATGAAGAAATCGTTGCCGCCGCAAAGCTTGCGAATGCAGATTCGTTCATAACCCGTCTGCCCGACGGCTACGACACGATGATTACGGGCGACGGCGCAAATCTTTCGCAAGGTCAGCGTCAGCTTCTTGCGATTGCGAGAGCCGCCGTTGCGGACCCGCCCGTGCTTATTCTTGACGAGGCAACAAGCTCCATCGACACAAGAACGGAGCGTCTCATTGAAAAAGGTATGGATAAGCTTATGGAAGGCAGAACGGTTTTCGTTATCGCTCACCGACTTTCAACCGTACGCAATTCCAATGCAATTATGGTACTCGAAAACGGCGAAATCATTGAGCGAGGCGACCATGATGACCTCATAGCACAGAAAGGCAAATATTATCAGCTCTATACAGGTCAGTTTGAACTTGACTGATAAAAAATTAACGGCAGGATTTGTTCCTGCCGTTTTTGTTTAACGAAAAATAAATGGGTCCCTTCATTCTGCACTCTGAACTCTGCACTTTGCACTCATTAATAGTATCTGTAGCTTGCAATAACTTTGCCGAGAATGATAACTTCATCAACTATGATAGGCTCAAACGCATCGTTTTCGGGCTGGAGTCTGAAATGACCGTTTTCCTTGTAGAAAGTTTTGACCGTTGCCGAATCCTCAATAAGAGCAACAACCATTTCGCCGTTTTTGGCGGTCGGAGTTCTTTCAACAATAACGATATCGCCGTCAAGAATTCCTGCCCAGAGCATGCTTTCGCCCTTAACCTTGAGCGCAAAAAGCTCCTTATCCTGCGCACCGGGCATTGAGAAGGGAAGATATCCCTCAATATCCTCAACCGCAAGGATAGGCTGACCTGCCGTTACCGTTCCGAGAACGGGAACATGGGTAACGTTATCTGCCTGACCGACAATTTTGATGCATCTTTTAAGCATCGGCGGTCTTTGGATATATCCTGCCGCCTCAAGAGCATCAAGGTTTGCCTGAACGGAAGATGTTGAGCGCAGACCGACTGCAGCGCCGATTTCACGCACGCTCGGGGTCATATTTTCCTTTGCTTTTTCGAGAAGATATTCATAAATTTTCTGCTGTATCGGGGTAATTGGTTTCATAAAAAACTTACCTCATTTCTGTATTTTAAACGAAAGAACATGCTTTGTGATTATATTGTAGCACAAATGTTCAGAAAATGCAAACATTTGTTTGATATTTTTTAAAAATTTTTTTGTTTGCAAGTATTTATTTGTTCAATAATATATGATATAATGTATTAATAATGGAAAAATGTTCTTAAAATCAGACGGGAGGTCGCTGAAATGGCAGTAAACAACTCGAAACGCATCCCTTGTGCGGATTTTCCCGAGCAGGTCGGAATCAGTTCAAGAGAAATTGCAGCTTTAATAAATGACATCGAAACCAGCGGTATCGAAGTTCATTCCATGAAGATTATCCGTCACGGAAAGACCGCGTTTGAATGCTACCGTCATCCTTATAACAGCGAAACTCCGCATACCATGTACTCGGTCAGCAAAAGCTTTACCTCAATTGCAATGGGCTTTGCAATTGACGAAGGGTTTGTTAAGCTTGATACAAAGGTCATTGATATTTTCCCCGAATACAGACCGAAAAAATTCGATGAAAACCTTGAAAAGATGACCGTATGGCATCTGCTGACGATGACGGCAGGCAAGGATGTCAGCCTTATCAGCGATAAAACGAAGGATAACTGGGTTGAGCAGTTTTTTAATTCAAAATGGGGATATGCGCCCGGAGAAGGCTGGAAATATATCAGCGAAAATACCTATATGTGCTGTGCAATCATCAAAAAGGTGACAGGCATGGGTGTTATCGATTTTCTCAAGCCCAGACTTTTTGACCCCCTCGGCTTTGAAAGACGCCCGTTCTGGGAATGCGACCCCAACGGACTTGAAGCCGGCGGCTGGGGGCTTTTCATAACCACGGATGAGCTTGCGCGCTTCACTCTTTGTCTTCATCAGGACGGCGTTTACGACGGCGTTCAGGTTATCCCGAAATGGTATATCGAAGAGGCAACCAAAAAACAGGTTGAAAATCCCCAATATGATGACAGAGATGCTTGCTGCGGCTACGGCTACTTTTTCTGGCTAAACGATTTAAAAAACAGTTACCGTTCCGACGGAATGTTTTCGCAGTTCGGAATTGATTTCAGGGATTACGATGCCGTTCTTGCGTTCACCTGCAGCGAGGTGCTTGAACAGAAGGCGAGAGACTGCATCTTCCGCCATTTTCCTCATATGTTTATCGAAGAATGTGAAACAGAACCCGAGGATGCCGTAAAGGACCTTTCTATGTCACCGCTCCCCGTGCTTGAAGCGGCGCCGAGAAGCGTTATTGAGGAATTCGTTGCGGGGAAATTAATACATTTCAATAAAAATCTTTTGCTCAATGCGGTCGGCTGGCCCGTTTCGATGCTGCCGCTTGCCGTGGTTTATATGTCGGCAAACAGAGCGGGCAATATAGATAATGTCATTCTTGAATTCGGCGAAAACGAATGCACCATGACCTGGGACGAGGGCAAGGAACACAATACAATCGTCTGCGGCATGGACGGCAAAGAAAGATACGGCAAAATCCGTTTGGGCGGAATAAAATTCACGGCGGTATCGTCTGCCGCATGGCTTGACGACAGCAATCTTGAAATCCGCATGCGACCGCTTGAATCAATCTGCGAAAGACGGATAAGGCTTGAATTCAAGGGTCAGAATGTGATGCTTTATCCGTCAAGCAATCCTCCGCTTTCAACCATTGCGGACAGCCTTAAGGATATCGTCAAAACCTTTGTTCACAACGAAAAGATTGCCGAAATCGGCGGAAAAGCATTCGTAAAGCTCGATGCAATTGCGGAAGCTCCGCTTTCGGGAAAAATGGTATAAATTAAGTGCAAAACGCAAAGTGCAAAGTGAAGGGAAGCTGTGCTCCGATAATATAATGCATATTTATAATTTTGTGATTTCGTTCTTCGCTTTGTAGGGGCGATTCACGAATCGCCCGCAAAAATGATGAATTATCGGCAATTCTTCATTTTTAATTATTCATTATAACAAAGGAACAGATATGTCGGAAATGCAGGTAAAAAACAGAACAGAAAAAACCAACGGTAACAGGAAAGCTCTTGTTGCCGCGGTTTGCGTTGTCGTTTCGCTTGCGGTTCTGATTATCGGTCTTCTTGCGGCGAAAAGCCCGGTTTATCTCTCGTATGCCGAGAAAAAAGCCGAAAACGGTGAATTCTCTCAGGCTGCCGAAGCGGTCAGCAAGTCTGTCGGAGAAAAAGCAGAGGTTCTTGAAAAATATACTCTGCTTCGGCTGGATATAATAAGATGCTATCCCGAATTACTCACGGAATTCAACATTGAAAAGATAAATTCGTGGAAAAAAACCGCCGATTTCATAAACGAAAGCAGCGATTTGCTCAGCGCAGAGCTTGCTGCTCAGGTGTCTTCAATCTCTCAGACGATTGACGGAATAGTTTCCGGAGTGTCGGGCTATGAAGCATTAAGAGATGATGTTCTTTCAATGATGGATGTTTTCCCCGAAATCAACCGCCTGCATACCAAGGGGGATGACGGCAAGAATATCGGCTTCACCGTTGCTGAGGAAAGGGCGAAAATCCGGAAATGGGAGCAGCAATGCGCTTCTCTTGAAGAATATGCGCTGAGCATCAACGGCTCGGAAAGTGTTTATCTTCTTAATTATCTGATAAAAGAGGTTCAGGGCGAGTGCGTTGACCTGAGCGAGGCAATAGATTCCGTAATCGAAAGCGGCTACAGCGAAACCGACCGTGTGCGTTTCAGCGGAGAAGGCAGAAAATCTTATCCCGATATCCGCAGCAGCAGTAACGAATCGGTAAATCTGCTCGAAAAAGAAAAATACGAGCTTTATGTTTATAAGGGCATCTGCAGGGCGCTGGTTGAAAATCTCGGCGAATTTTATATGCCCGAATGAAAAATTCAACAATTGTTGAGCCGTTACCGATTGACAACCTTAATTACATATGGTAAAATATAGCTCACAAGTTAAAGGGGAGTAGCTTTAGGGTTCCGTCCCGAGCCGAATGTCAACAACCGTTGCGTTACGCATCTGGCAGACGGCCCGATTTTGGGAAGCAAGACCTTTGACAGAGACTATATCTATAGTTTCTGCCAAGGGTTTTTATTATATATGAAAATAAAAATTATAAAATATTCTGAAAGGAATGAAATGCATGAAGTTCTATCTTGAACAGGTTGATTCCGTCTTTTCGCATGTCAAAAGCTCCGATGCAGGCTTAACAACTGCCGAAGCTGAAAAAAGACTTGCCGAAAACGGAAAAAACAAGCTCGAAGAAGGCAAAAAGAAAACCACGTTCCAGCGCATTCTGGAGCAGCTCTCCGACCCGATGATTATTATTCTTATCATTGCGGCCGTTATCTCCGCAATCACGGAATGGTTTGAGAGCGGCAGCTTCCACTTCGTATTCCCCACAGATACCGTTATCATCATGGTTGTTGTTGTTATCAACACGGTTCTCGGCGTTGTTCAGGAAAGCAAGGCTGAGGCGGCGATTGAAGCTCTGCAGGAGATGAGCGCCGCAACGTCAAAGGTTATCCGTGACGGTAAAATCGTTTCCGTCCGCAGCGAAGACCTTGTAGTCGGCGATGTTATCGTTCTTGAAGCAGGTGACGCTGTTCCCGCTGACTGCCGTATTTTCGAATGCGCAAGCATGAAGATTGAAGAAGCTGCGCTCACGGGTGAATCAGTTCCCGTTGATAAGGTTATCGCTCTTCTCAAGGGCGGCGACAACGGCGAAGTTCCCCTCGGCGACAGAAAGAATATGGCTTACATGGGTTCAACCGTTGTTTACGGACGCGGCAAGGCTGTTGTTGTTGCAACGGGTATGGATACCGAAATGGGCAAGATTGCCGATGCTATCGCTCAGGCAGAAGAAGGTCAGACTCCCCTTCAGATTAAGCTTGCTCAGCTTTCAAAGATTCTTACATGGCTTGTTCTCGGCATCTGCGTAGTTCTTCTTGCATATCAGACCGTCATGGCATATTTTGGCGAAGGACTCAGCTTCGGCGTATTCCTTGAAAGCTTTATGGTTGCCGTTTCACTCGCTGTTGCGGCTATCCCCGAGGGTCTTGCAGCGGTTGTTACAATCGTTCTTTCCATCGGCGTTACCAATATGTCAAAGAAAAATGCGATTATCAGAAAGCTCACCGCTGTTGAAACTCTCGGCTGCGCTCAGATAATCTGCTCCGATAAAACAGGTACTCTCACTCAGAACAAGATGACCGTTGTTGACCACTACGGCGACGACGAAGCTCTTATCGCAAAGGCAATGGCTCTTTGCTGTGACGCTGAAATCGATGCTGACGGTGAGGTTACGGGTGAGCCTACCGAAGCAGCTCTCGTTAACTATGCAAACGCACTCGGCTTCAACAAGAATGACCTTGTTGCAAATGCTCCCAGAATCGGCGAAGCTCCCTTCGATTCAGGCAGAAAGATGATGTCAACCGTTCATAAGACTGCTGACGGCATCATTCAGTATACAAAGGGCGCACCCGACGAAATCCTCAAGAAGTGCAAGCTTGCTCTCATTGACGGCAAGGAAGTTGCATTCACAGATGAGGTTAAAGCAGAAATCCTCAAGGACAACAAGAGAATGGCAGACCAGGCTCTCCGTGTTCTTGCTGTTGCTTACAGAAAATATGACTCCGCTCCCGCTTCCTTTGCTCCTGAAGCTCTCGAAGGCGAGCTTGTGTTCATCGGTCTTACCGGTATGATTGACCCAGCCCGTCCCGAGGTTAAGGCAGCTATCGAGGAATGCCGCTCAGCAGGTATCACACCCATCATGATTACGGGTGACCACAAGGATACCGCTGTTGCAATCGCAATGCAGCTCGGCATTATTGAGGATGCTTCAAGCGCAATCACCGGCGCACAGCTCGACGAAATCAGCGACGAGGATTTCGCAGAAAGAGTTGCCGAATTCAGAGTTTATGCCCGTGTTCAGCCCGAGCATAAGACAAGAATCGTCAACGCTTGGCGTGCAAGAGGTATGATTACCGCTATGACAGGCGACGGCGTTAACGACGCTCCCTCAATCAAGAGCGCAGATATCGGCGTCGGCATGGGTATCACCGGCACAGACGTTACAAAGAATGTTGCGGATATGGTTCTTGCAGACGATAACTTCGCAACAATCGTTTCGGCTGTTTCCGAAGGCAGAAGAATCTATGACAACATCAGAAAGGCTATTCAGTTCCTTCTCGGTTCAAACCTTTCCGAGGTTCTCTCAATCTTCATCGCAACAATCCTCAATTTCACAATCCTCAAGCCCGTTCATCTTCTTTTCATCAACCTTGTAACAGACAGTATTCCCGCTCTTGCTCTCGGTCTTGAAAGACCCGAAAGAGACATTATGCAGAGAAAGCCCCGCGACAGTAAAGAAGGCGTTTTCGCAGGCGGTATGGGCTTTGACGTATTCTATCAGGGCGCACTCGTTACACTTCTTACTCTCACCGCATTCTTTGTCGGCGAGTTCCTTGAAACAGGTCACTGGCAGTTCACAAACATCGCAGACTGCAAGGAAGGCATGACAATGGCATTCCTTACAATGTCGATGTGTGAAATTTTCCACTCATTCAATATGCGCTCACAGAGAGGCTCCGTTCTCGGTATGGCATTTGCTCAGAAGTCACACAACTGGGTTCTCTACGGCGCAATGGTTGCATCGCTTATCCTCACAACCGCAATTATTGAAATCCCCTTCCTCGCAAACATGTTTGACTTTGCTCACCTCGATGCAAAGGCTTACGGCATCTCAATCGGACTTGCATTCCTTGTTATCCCAATCGTTGAGATTATTAAGGCAGTTCAGAGAGCAATGGCAAAGAAGGCAAAGTAATATAACAAAAAAGGCATTGTGTCCGAAAGGATACAATGCCTTTTTAAGTGCAAAATTCAGAGTGCAGAGTGCAAAGTGAAGGGGAGCTGCGCTGCACTCCGATTTTATTATTTTATAATTGTGTTGATTGCGTCCATGATTTCCGCATAGCCGCCGCTTATGAAATCAAGGATGGCAGACGCATCCGCACCCGTAATTTTCGAAATGATTTCAGCGATGTACCAAGGAATATCGCTGAGAATTGCAAAAATTGAAAGCATTTTTATTTCCTCCTTAAAACTTAAATTTATTCCACGGGATATCTCCGTTTTCGGGTTTTGCCGAAAAAGAAAGAATTTCTCCGCTTTTCGGATGTGTAAATTCGAGCGTGTGTGCAAAAAGTGCAAGCTTTCCGCTGCCTCCGCCGTATCTTCCGTCGCCGACAAGCGGCATTTTCCTGCTCGCAAACTGAACTCTTATCTGGTGGGTTCTGCCCGTATGCAGAAGAATATCGAGCATCGAAATCCCGTCATTTTCGCCGATAACCGAATATTCAAGCGATGCATCACGCACACCCTTGCGCATTCGGTTCACAACATAGGTCTTGTTTTTCTGCTTGTCCCTGAAAAGCAGATCGGTAAGAACACCGCTTTTTTCTTCGGGGATGCCTTGAACAACCGCATAGTAATGCTTTTTAATTTTATTTTGCTCCGCCTGCTTTGAAAGCTCGGCGGCGGCAAAGGATGTTTTTGCGTAGACCATGATTCCCGCTGTTTCTCTGTCGAGTCTGTGAACGGGATATGCCGTTGCATTTTCTCCGTTTTCGGCAAAATGAGCGTTCAGCAGAGAAATCATGTCGCCTCCGCCCTCGCTGCTCTGGCTTATAATTCCCGCAGGCTTTATGCAGACGGCAATCTGCTTATCCTCAAACAAAATTTCCGTTTTCAATTCTGTTCTCCAACCTTTTTTCGCTGCGCCTGAGTGATTCCTTGATGTTGCCCGAAATCAGCCAGAGCTGACTGCCAAGATAAATCGGATCCTCTCGCATACCTGTTCTGAACCACTCGGAGATGATTCCGAGGAAGGCGTATTCGTAAAACGAAGCGATAAATTCAATATCCTCATCGGGAACCTTCATGCCCTCTGCGCTGACGTTTACAAAATCAATGATAATGTGCTTGCAGGCTTTATACATATAGTTTTCAAAATAATCATAGCTGCGTGACGAGCAGATGTTGTTGATTATTTTTTTATGCTCATAGGCGATGTTTGCAATTTTGGCAAACGCCTGAACCCATGAATTTCCGTTTCTGTGAGCCTCAACGAGAAGCTGGAGTTCCTTTGCAAAAATTTCTTCAAGCAGGTCGTAGATATCGCTGTAATAATAATAAAAGGTATTGCGGTTTATTCCGCAGGTTTCAACGATATCCTTGACGGTAATTTTATCAAACGGCTTTTTTTCGAGAAGGCTTACAAACGTATCGTAAATAAGCTTCTTTTTATCCTTAGGCATTTTTTCACCCCGAATTAATTATAATATTTATATCAAACGTTACAAAATCTAACAAAATGTCGCATAAATTATACCACATTGTAATCATTTTTGCAACTAATCAAAAATAAAGATTTGTTTACTGTTTTTCTTGACAAAAAAATAAAAAAATTTATAAAATAAATAGACCAACCCGCAATCTCAATCGTCTTGTAGGTACTTGGCAGAAAGAAACCTGTTTCTTAAAACGGAGGAAGAACCATGAAAGACAACAAGGAAAGAATAAATGAGCTTGCGTTACGGCTGAAAAACGGCGATAATTCTGTCTTTGAGGAGCTTTATAAGCTGACAAGCTCAAAGGCATATTTTCTCGCAATTCAAATAGTCGGAAACGAACACGAGGCAGAGGATATTGTTCAGGACAGCTATATTTCCGCTCTTGAAAAAATATCGACACTTGAAAAATCGGAGAGTTTTATGAGTTGGTTTAACAGAATAGTTGCAAACAAAAGCAAGGATTATCTCAAAAAGAAAAAACCTAAGATGTTTGATGAAGGGGAAGACAAGGCGTTTGCCGTTATTCCCGATGAAACGGGCAGATTTTCGCCCGATGAAAACGTTGACCGTGAAGAACTGAGAACAGAGGTAATGAATGCTGTCGGTCAGCTTTCGGCAGAAAAACGTGCCTGCGTTCTGATGAAATACTATGAGGATATGAGCGTTTCCGAAATTGCGCAGAGCATGGAAATTCCCGTCAGCACGGTCAAAAACAGACTGTGGACTGCACGCAGAGACCTCAAGGCAATGTTTGAGCGAAAGGGCATTACCGCAGCCTACAGCGTTGCGCCCCTCGGCGTGGTTACCTGGGCAATCAATGCGACCTACGATATCGTTTCGCAGTCGTTTGAGGGCAGCCAGGCGGCGGTAAAAATCTTTTCGGGCATTGCGGTTGCAGGCACGGCGGCAGCAACGGGTGCGGCAGCAGCGGCAGGTACAACGGCGGCAGGTACGGGAATAGCAGCTAAAGCGGCGGCGGCAACAACCCTGCAGAAGGTTGTTTCGGGTCTGGTTGTCGCAGGCGTTGTGACAGGCTCAACAATCGGAATTACCTCTGTTGTCAAGAACAGAAAAGCCGATGATGTTCCCACAACCTCATATGCCGAAACGGTTGAGGACGCTGTTGCACCTGCACCGATTGAGGAAGAATTGCCGGTTCAGGTTGTTGAAAAGGATAAGGAAAATCCTAAGCACGATGCCGTATATGTTCAGCCGATAGTGAACACGGCTTCCGAAAAAACGCAGTATGCCGGTACAATTTATGAGGGCATAAATGTCATGGACTTTGATAAAAGCTACAACAGATTTTACTGCGATTTTTATGCTGAAAAAACGGGATATTATTTGATTTATTACAAAAATAACGATAAAAACAGGCTGAAGGTTTCGTTTGACAACAGCATAGAGGGATGGAATTATTACGGAAATGATGATGAAAAGGTCGTAAACTATTGGTGGACGGAGCCTGAACGTGAAAAATATTATGCTCCATACCCCGCAAAGGACAGCGAAACAGATATATCAACCGTCACAAAGCATCCTGACTATATGACCGATTATCCGAAAACCCTGCTTTATACCGAAAAAGGAACCAGATTTATTATCACGGAATCGGAAGAAAACATAGAAAACGCGGAGCTTGTTGTTGAATATTACGGCGATGAAATAACCGATGTTGAATTCCTCAACAACAGCCTCAACGACCGCATACTTGATTACAACCTTATCGCTCCCTACGCAACAAGCTATAACAACTATTTCCGCATGAATCAGTTCGATGTCAACATAAAATTTTCTTCGGGAAAAGAGCTGTTTATGGGCGGAACCGAAATCGAATATTACATCCCCGAGGGAATCAAAGCAGGTGAAAATAATGCGGTTTTCCTCTTCCCCGGAAAGGGAATCGAAAAGAAAATGGTTATTCACGATATGTCGGAATACATTGCCGAGGTTGAAGTTGAAGAGCTTGATGAATTCCTCAAATTCAGAATTAACGAAAACGGCTTTGATATCAACGAGCCTGAGGAATACAATGTTACCGTCACCTACGCTGACGGAACAAAGGAAACCTTCAACGGAGCGGAATGGGATAAAAAGCTTACGTTTGACGACGGTACGGCGGTTATCGTTGAGTTCACTCAGCCTAAGCTTACCGACAGAGAGTCGGTTCAGTTTATAGTTGCGGCAGGCGACGTGGAATTTATAAGAGAGCCGTGCCAACTTACGGGAATTGACCCGATAGGATATACAAAAAGGCTTGTTGTCATTTCGGCTGATATTACAAAATATTATTGGGATTTGACAAAACCGTCATATAAGCTGTTAACGGAAGCCGAAAGCTATGAAGAATTTTTAATTTATCTGAATGACGCCAAAGAAATCACCTCATTCAATACGAGGGCATATCTTGACCGTATTTTCGGATACGGAATAGATTTGTTTGTCACATTCTTCAAAATTTCAACAGAGAACATAATAGTAAAATAAAAGCAGCTGCGGGTCAGACTTATCCGACCCGCAGCTGTTAATTTACCTGTGCAGTTGTTTCAATCGGGATTTCCGTTACGCTCAGAGGGGACGCAGTTGTCTGCGGAACAGACGGAAAATCAAAGCCGTGCATAAACCCTCCAAGGTCAAGAGAGCAGATATCGCCGCCAATGACTCTGCCCTCAAAAATCAGCAGATTTGCCTGAACGCCGTCTTGATTTTCAAGCCCCGGATAGTTAAGGATATCGTATGTCCACCGCTTTGCACGCATGCCTTTGTACGGTTCAAGGTCAAGCCCCTGCGCCTTGTTCATTTCGGCATATTCAAGATATCCCGCATCGAAATCCGCAGGAATGATAACCTCGCTGATTTCTGCAGGGTCCTCCGATATCTTCCAGCCGAACTGCGAAAGGAACGCCGCTCTTTCAGCAGCATTTTCAGCCTTATAGCTGACTGCGGAATCGTTTGCCGCAGGCTCCTTTTCAATGCTCATAACAAACACCGCCGCCGCAATTATTGCCGCAAGCGCAAGAATGAGGATTATAATTTTTGCCTTTGAAGTTTTAACTGAATATACAAACATAAACTCACCGCCTGAGAACAATGTATGCTCGGACGGTGGTTTTTATTCATAATAAAACGCAGAGTTCAGAGTGCAGAACGCAGAACGAAGAGTCTGCAGCACATTTATTTTAATCAGATTTTCATTTTAAGAAGCATAATTCCGCCGGGCGTGATATCAATTGCTCCGTATTCGCCGTTCATCATTGCGCCGGGGTTCATAATGTAAAGTCCGTCTGTATAATCAGTCACGCTTTGATGCGTATGACCGTATAATGCAATGTGTGCACCCATGTTTTTAGCCTTATTTATCAACACACCCGTGCCGTGCTTGACAAGCTCCGTATGACCGTGAGTGCAAAGAATTTTCTTCCCTGCTGCGGTGATAAATTCATTGTCGGGCAGCATCGAATAAAAATCGCAGTTGCCGCAGACCTGAACGGTTTTGCGCCCCGCAATTTCTTCTTCAAGCGCCGTGAAATCACGTTCGCCGTCACCGAGATGAATAATCATATCCGCTTCGGGGTGATTCATAATTGCGGTTCTCATTTTATAGGTCGAGCCGTGCGAATCCGAAAAAACAAGAATTCTCAAATGAGTTCCTCCGTTCTGTAAATGAAAAATTCAACATAATAATTATACAGAAAGAAAGCGGTGATTTCAATGAGTAAAGATAATTTTTCGCTCGAAGAGCTGCTTCGTCTTGCCAAAGCAGCAAATGCAAAAAAGCCAGAGGATTTGCTCGGAGCTGTGCAGAATAAGGTGTCCGACGATAAAATGAAAGAGATAAGAAGAATTCTCGGCGATAAAAAAGCTCTTGAAGAGCTTCTCAGCAGCGAGCAGGCACAAAAGCTGATGCGTCAGTTCAGAAACGGAAAATAATATGGATAACATAAGTGATATTTTATCCTCTCTTTCCGATGAGGACATGGAAAATTTAAGAGCGGCAGCGGAAAATCTTTTTTCGCAGGATAACGGGTCGGAGGAAAAATCCTTCGGCTCCGATTCCGCAATGCCCGATTTCTCATCCCTGCTCGGCAATGCGCAGATGATATCAAAAATAAGCTCGATAATGGGTGCAATGAATAAAAAAGACGACCGCACCCGGCTTATCGAAGCACTCAAACCGCTTTTGAGCGAAAAACGCAGAAGAAAGGCAGACGAGGCAATGCAGATGATGAAGCTCATGGATTTGCTGCCGCTGATAGGGCAGATAACGGGAGGTGACGGCAAATGAACGAAAATATACTGCGGCTGATTTTACCGTCAAAAAATCCCTGCCGTACGGCAAAAAACAGCATCGGCGACGGCGACAGAGAGATAATACTGCCGATTGTCATTCTGCTTTTGGCTGAAAGATGCGATTTCTTTTTGATTTTTGCACTTCTGTATATATTGATGTGAATTTTTCGGGACGACACGGAGGTCGTCCCCTACGGTGACATTTTGAATTTGCACCTAAAAACTATGTCTTGAAAAAAAGGATACAATAGTGTAAAATAATAAAAAATCAAAAGGCAAGGAGTGAATCAAATGGTTTACAAATACAGAACAAAAGGCACCTGTTCACGCTCAATCAGCTTTGAGGTTGACGGCGGCACGGTTAAAAACGTAAGCTTTGAGGGCGGCTGCAACGGCAACCTCAAAGGTATTGCTGCTCTGGTTGAGGGTATGAAAATTGATGATGTCATAGAAAAGGTTGAGGGTATCCGCTGCGGATTCAAAAGCACATCCTGCCCCGACCAGCTTGCTCAGGCTCTCAGGGAGGTAAAAAACAATGGATAAAAAGAATATGAAGCTGACCTTTTATGTTGTCTGCGGACTTCTTCTCGGCGCACCTTACATATGGAGGCTTATCAAAATCGTTCCCGAAATCTTTGAAAAGCTTCCGAACGCAAAAGAAATCCTTTCCGCATCGGGCTACGCAATCCTCGTTATCGCATCAATCGTTATCGCTTTCAAGCTCGGCGAAGCTCTCTGGCTGAGAATCATCAGCATCTATTCGTCGGTGGGACTTGCAGTCTGCATCATCACGATGATGACAAGGGCGCTCGGTGCATCCGAGATTTTCGAAGTTCTCTATGAGCTTATCTGCGCCCCCTTCTTCGGCGTTGAATCACCTATGGCGGTAACCGTGCTTATGCTCGTTCTTTCGATAACGGCATATGTCTTCCTCAACAAAATGCCTGCGAAACCCAAAACGGGCGGCGAAAGTTGATAAATTTGCAGTCATCCTGTTCAATCTGTTAAAATAATGTTAAACGGTATAATTTTTACTTGCAATTATATCTGTTTTGTATTATAATTACTTCATACGCGGATATGACAGAATTCGTCAAATCCGAAATGTTCAAAAACATACATATTCAGGAGGAAAAAACCATGGCAAAGAAAATTCTTGCAATTCTTCTTGCACTCTCATTCGTATTTGCTTTCGCAGCATGCGGCGGCAAGGATGACGATGCAACAACCACAGCTCCCGTAGAAACAACAGAAGATCCGTTCGCAGCAGTTGAAGAGACAGATGCTCCCACAGAAGCTGCAACAGACGCTCCCGCAACAGAAGCAGTATCCGCTGAAGGAAGAGAAGCTGCATCCGCAGCCGCAGACGAAACAACAGCTGCCGCTACAGAAGCAACAACAGAAGCTGCAAATGCAATGCCTCAGACCAAAGAAGAAATCGTTGCTGCTTTCAATACAGCTGTTAATGCTGTTAAGACAGACGGTAAGAGCGTAAAGCGTTCATATTCAAAGATCAGCCTCAACGGCACACCCGTTCTCCCCGGTGTAGTTGACGGTGTTCTTAAGCTCCTCGGCGGTGCTGAGAACTTCCTCAACGACCAGCTTTCAAAGAACAGCAAGGGCGAAGAAACATATACAGGCGACCAGATCAAGGCTGTTTATCCCGTTGAAGGCGAAAGCTACGCAAGTAAGCTCACAGCTGCAGACGTTAAGGAAGCTAAGATTACCGAAAAAGACGGTAAGTGGATTATCAGAATTGCAACTGTTGACGACGGTAAGTCAGACAGCATCAAGCACGGTCAGGGTCATGCTCCCAAGGCATTCAATGTTGTTCTTCCCGGCGTTGTTAATGACAACATCCCCGGCGTTGCAACAAGCCTTGTCGGTCTTTCAACAATGAACTATCCTTCATCAACCTGCACAGTTACCGTTGACCCCGCAACAGGCAGAGCAATTACTGCTGATTACTACCTTAACTGGACAATCAACTTTGATAAGGTTGGCGTTGTTATCCCCTTCACAACAAACGACTACTTTACCATTACTTACTAATTTAAAAATAGGGTGACCGTATTTCTGCGGTCACCTTTGTTTCGTAAAAAATATTTTATATAAAAGGTGATTTACTATGAAAAAGGAAGTTCTTGTTGAAACTTCAGCACGCCACGTTCACGTAAGCCGTGCAGACCTCGACGTTCTTTTCGGTGAGGGTTATGAACTCACACATAAAAAAGACCTTTCACAGCCCGGTCAGTTTGCCTGCGAAGAAAGAGTAGCCGTTGTCGGCGAAAAGGGCAGCTTCCCCGCTGTTTCAATTCTCGGCCCCATCCGTCCTTCAACTCAGGTTGAGCTTTCACTCACAGATGCAAGAAGCATCGGCGTTGTTGCTCCCGTAAGAGAGAGCGGCGACATCGCATCAACAGGCACCTGCAAGCTTGTAGGTCCTAAGGGCGAAGTAACAATCGACTGCGGCGTTATCTCCGCAAAGAGACATATCCATGCTACTCCCGCAGATGCAGAGAAGTACGGACTTGAGGATAAGCAGACAGTTTGCGTTAAGGTTGAGTCAGACGGCAGAAGCCTTATCTTCGACGATGTTGTTGTAAGAGTCAACCCCAACTTCGCACTTGCAATGCACATTGATACAGACGAATCAAACGCTGCAGGCGCAAAGCCCGGCATGATGGGTGAAATTCTTTAATTTCAGCAATAAATATGTTAACCGCCGAGCCATATGGTTCGGCGGTTATTTTTTTACCTGAAGAATCATGAAGCAAATCTGCTCCTGTTTCCGAATTTTTCAATTTCCTTTATCTCTGAACCTCTCCCGTAATTGCGTTGATAATATTTTGAAAAACCGCAACATGGGAATTTGAAATATATTTATCAAGATGCATTGAGCCGAAGAACCAACGTCTGAACTGACACGCCTCAGAAAGCTCTTCAAGGTAAGTGTTAAGACCCGTTACGCTCGCCGTTTCGCTGTCCTTAAGCTTTAAAAAGCTCTTGATTTTAACAGGCGGCTCATGTGTGACAACATAGTCAACACGGCAATTGAGCTTTTCGAGGTTTGCCGCACCTTCAAGAAGCTCCTCACGAGCAGGAAATTCAAACTTCGACCATGCGTTTTCTTCAAAACGAATATCGATATCGGGGCTTTCACCTCCGCCCATGGTGAAAAAAGTCATGTTGTCGATTTTGAAAATCTGACCTCTCATAAGGTGATAAACATTGCCGCAGATGTGGTGAACCTTGCCGCCGTTCCAGAGAGAAACGGGATAAGCGTTGAGAAGTTCAAAGTTTTCATGAGTACCGTCAACAAAACAAATATTGAATTTTTTGTTGCCAAGCTTTTTCAGAATCTTCTGCTCAGCCTTGCTGTTATCCCAAATAAAACCGAAATCACCGCAGATGATAAGAGTATCATCTTTTTTTAGCTGCTTTATTGCGGGAGAATCAAATCTTGAATAATCCCCGTGCATATCGCCCGTTATGTAAACCATACCGACGGCTCCTTTTTTCTTTTTATCTTATTAACTATACTTTATTTTTCAGAAAAAATCAAGGTGTATAATTTAAATTCAATATTTGCCTTTTATAAATCTGCACATCAACATTTTTACATTTACAAATGCTCATTTTTATGGTATACTGTGTTTTATTATGAAATTTTTATTTTAAACGGTGTGAAGTATGAAGAGAATTTTAAGCATTATTTTTGTTGTATCCGTTCTTATCGGTGCAGTTTTCTGCGTACCTGCAGGCGCATCGTATGACGACGTTATGGAGTCCATGGAGCTTTATTCGGACTGTGTTCTGCTTGTAAGTGCGGATAATTCCGAGGTTATTTTTGCAAAAAACGAAGGTAAGCAGACTCCTCCCGCAAGCCTCACAAAGGTTATAACGGCAATAGTTGTTCTTGAAAACTGCGACGACCTCAATCAGATTGTGACCGTTTCCGAATCGGCAATAAAAGAGCTTGACGGTACGGGCAGCTCGCTCGGCGGCTTGCAGCCGGGAGAGCAGGTCAGCGTTTACGATTTGCTTTGCAACCTGCTTTTGCAGAGCGCAAACGAAGCTGCAACCACTCTTGCGGACTTCATTTCAGGCAACGACAGAGCAAAATTCATCAGCATGATGAATGAGGTTGCCGAAAGACTCGGATGCAATAACAGCCATTTCGTCAATCCTCACGGTCTTGACGATGACGACCAGTATGTTACCGCCGAGGACATGGCAACTTTTGTAAAACACGCAATGACCTTTCCCGATTTTGAAGAAATCTTCGGCAAGGTTACATATACCCTCAAGCCCACAAACCTTCAGGAAGAGCGCATCATCCGCAATACCAACAACATGATGAACAGCGCATACAAGGACTATTACTGCAAGTACGTCAAAGGCGGCAAAACGGGTTCAACTTCAATTGCGGGCCGCTGCGTTGTTGCCGTTGCGTCGAATGACGGCTATAACTACATCGGAGTTGCCCTCAATTCAACAATGAGCGACGTTGACGGCGACGGCGTTAACGAAAACGGCGCCTTCCTCGATTGCAAGGAAATGTTTGAATGGGCATTCAAAAACATTGAGCTTGTTGCAATTTCGGATACTACCCGGATAGTCGGTCAGGTACCCGTAAAATATGCAAAAACCACCGATTTTCTTACCCTTTCCCCTGCAGAAACGGTTTACAGCCTTGTTCCCTCGGGAACGGATTCGGGAAGCCTTCTTGTTGAACCCGTTGAAGGAACGATGCCCGAATTTGTTAAAGCTCCCGTAAAAAAAGGCGATAAAATCTGCAGAGCAAAGGTACTTTATGCCGGCAAGGTTATAAAAGAAATCGACCTTGTTGCAAGCATGGATGTTGAAATGGGAATTTTCTCGTTCTTCGGAACGCTCGTTAAAAATCTTGTTTCTTCGTGGCCGTTCCGCATTGCTGCGGCTGTTATTATCATTGCACTGATTATAATTCTTCTCAGAAGACGCAAAAAGAACAAAGAAAAAGCTGCCGAAAAGAGCAGCTACAGAATTCTTAACTACAACGATTTTATGAAACTGAAATAAGGTGAAAAACATGGAAATTTACAAGGGCAGAGGTGCAAAGGAAGATGAAAAAGAGCTTCTTGAAGTGCTTGACGACGTTTTCTTTTGGGAAGACGATGAAGAAACAAAAAGAAATTTTCTTGAGCTTCTCCCGAAGCTCTATAAAGACCGCTATGACCCCGGATATAATAATGTAATTATAAAAGAAGACGGCGCAATCAAAGCCGCAATCGGCTGCTATCCGATTGATATAACCGCCGCCGGCAGAAAACTCAGAATCATGGGCATCGGCAACGTTGCTGTTGCGAAGGATTCACGCCGCAAGGGCTATATGGTTGAGCTTATGAATCTTGCGCTCGACATTATGAAGGATGAGGATTTTGACTATTCTCTCCTCGGCGGTCAGCGCCAGAGATACGGCTATTTCGGCTATGAACCCGTCGGCTCGGGTCTGAATTTCAAGATTAACAAAGAAAACATAAGACACGTTGCGGGCGAAAATTATCAGTCAACCTTTACCGCAAAAGAGGTTGACGAAAACGATACCGAAACAATCGGAAAAATCGTTGACCTTTATAAATCTCTGCCCTGCTTTACGGACAGAAACACAGAAAACTGCGTTGACGTTCTCAGAAGCTGGAGAAGCATCCCCTATGCCGCATTCGAAAACGGCGAATTCAAGGGCTATTTTGTTGTTCAGAAGTTCGGAGGACTTCAGGAGATTAAAGCGGTAAACGTTGACGATACTCTCAATCTCATTGTCTGCGCAATGGATGTTATCGGCACGGAAGAAGTCGGCTTCACAATCCCCATTTACGATACGGATTTCTGCGACTTCATGATTAAAATTTGCTGCGGTTCGACCATATGCCCCGTTGAGATGATAAATATTTTCAATTACGGAAATTTCATCGAGGCCTTTCTCGCAATAAAAGCAGAACGGGTGAACCTCTGCTCCGGCACGCTCAATATTCTTATTCACGGCTTCAAGCGTGACGAAAATCTTGCTGTTACCGTTGACGGAAAGAAAGTCACCGTCACCGAAACCGATGCAAAGCCCGATATCGAGCTTGACCATCTCAGAGCGATTGATTTTATCAGCGGCATTTATTCAAAGGACAGAAACGATCTTCCTGCTTTTGCGCAGGGATGGTTCCCCGTTGATTTCTTTGTTTACGGTTTGGATAATGTTTAATTATAACGAAAATCCGGAACATAACCAACTACGTTATTTGATTTCCTGTTCCAATAAATCAAAATCCTCAACGGAGAAAAATTCTCAGAGTGTTATTTCAAGTCCGTCACAAAGTTTTTTGATAACGGTTATTGAAACATCCCGACGGTTTTCATCCATCATGCTGTAAACCGTTGAGGGCGTAACACCGGAAAGCGTTGCCAGCTCGTTATATTTAATGTTTCGTTCTTTGCAAAGATCTGAAAATCTTTTTACAACAATATCTTTTACTGCCAAATGTATCACCTCAAAGATATTGTAAAATTCTGTTTGCTCCTGCGTAACAGGATGATTAAAGAAGCAAAAACCCCGCTCATAGGTCGGGGTTCATAAAACAGTTTTTGTTTTCAAAATTCGGCGTAACTTTTGTTGCGCCGTTTCTTTTTGTAACCAAATGCAAATACACTGTCAATGGTGTATAATTGCGCACTTTTGCAAAGTGAATTTCGGCATGATTTCACCTTTATGATATAAGTAATTGAAACAACACATCACTTGACAAAAAAATTGATTGTTTTATAATGAAAACAGATAAACTTGCAAACAAGAGTATGGTAGAAAATTATTTACTTAAGGTGAAGTAAAATGAAAGACATTATTTTATCAATTAAAATTGTTTTTTTGTTTCTAAGAACTCGAGAAAAAGAGTTTATTTCCTGTTTGACCAATATGGGTTTGTTTAAAGAACCTGATTTATTGAAAACAAAATTGAAAAAAATTTCTTCATTTATTATCGCTTTCTTTCCAATGATATTTATAGTTATTTATGATAAAAGCGGTGTTATAGAACGTTTTGTGAAACCATCTGTCATAAACTTGTCTTTTGTAACACACATCATAACTTCTGTTATGGTTATAATTACAGTTCTGATAATACTTTCTGTTGTTTTAACTGTATATGTTTTTAATTTCATATCAAATCAAAAATCAATTAATGACATTAACAAATCCGATGAATAAAAAAAGCCATCTGACTCTTTAAATAAATCAGATGGCTTTTTGGTTTACTGTTTTATGAACACCCCGTTATCTGAGCGGGGTAAAATTTTTATTTGGATTATTCTGCGGCTGCAGTTGTTTCGGGAGCGGTTCTGTCAATTGCGTATTCAACAGTGTTGCTGTAACGGAGAGTTACGGGAACGGTACCCATATCAGCAAGTGAACCCTGACCGGTTACATTTGTCTTAACGTCAATGTTCTTTACATACTTGATAGTATGAACTTCGTCGGTTTCAACGTTTGCAACAATGATAATCTGGCAGTCCTTATATTCAAGAACGGGCTTTTCAACCGAGAGATACTTCTCAGCCTTTGCGAACTCAGCCATAACCTCGTCAACATTGCCCATATCGTATGCCTTCTCGATTGTTGCGGGAAGTGCAGGGGATTTGAGAGTGAGGGTAATTGTTCTCTGATTGCCTTCATCAACGCAGGTTGCGCTCTCGATATCTTCAAGAGTAAGTGCGCTGACATATGCAGCACCCTTAACGGGCATGAATTCAACCATATCCTCGCCGTAAGCAAGCTCTGCACCGTCGTTATGGAGCATGTAGCTGTCAAGCGAAGTTATTGCAGCATTGATATAATCATTGTCGCTGAAGGGAAGATCGTTGCCTTCTGCATCCTTTGCCTTGCCGATGCTCTTATCCTGGCTCATGTTAACGGAAGCCTTTGCGCTCTTGACTTCATTAACATGAAGATTGAAGTACTCAAAGATTGTTGCCGTATTAGCCTTAAGCTGCTCGGGGGTATAGTTTGTGTCGGTAACTGTCTGGCTCTCTTCGTCGATACCGGTTGTGATATCGGTGGGGAGAGGAGTTTTAACGAATATTGTTGTTGTGGTTGTTTCTTCTTCCTCGGTTGAGGTACAGCCGGTGAAAGCAAAAAGGAATGAGAACACGAGGACAATGCTTATTGCAGCAAGAATTTTTTTGTTCATTATGTAAATCTCCTTTCGCAGTCGGCAAAAATGCCGCTTTCAGCGATATTAACGGAATAATTATATCACATATGCGGATAAAATACATCCGATTTTTACGAAATAAAAATTTTTGTTAAAAGTGAAAAAAATTGCTGTTGATTGTTTGTTAAATATGCATAATTATCAGACGTTAAGTCCCTTTTCGTCATAGAGGAAAAGAGTGTTAAGGCAGATATCCATACTTGATTCGATGGTTTTGAGGTCAAGATTTTCATGGGTATCCAATCTTGTATGATAATATCTTGCAGGAGCAGGGTCCATAGCCGCAAAAGCAGCAGCTTTCATTTTCGTACCGCTCTTTGAAACTGCGGCAGCATCCGATGCGCCGAAGAAAACAGACTCAAAAGGAACGTCGTAGCCTGCGTTTTTTGCACCCGCTTTGAGAAGTTCACATACCTCAGCGTTATTTTTAACCGTACCGGTCATATCCTTGCTGTAGATTGCCATAAAATCATAATCACGGAGCGTGTCAAGAGCGATAAAAACGGTTTCAACATCTTCAAACTCCTTGCCGTGCTGTTCGCAGAACGCCTTTGCGCCCCTGAGTCCGATTTCCTCGGAGCCTGTGCAAAGGGCAATAACCTCGGTGTTTTCAAAACGGATATTGTTATCCTGAAGGAACTTGAGAATACCGATTGAAGCAAAGCAGCCGGTGAGATTATCGTTTGCGCCTTCAACAACACGTCTTTTATCGTAGAATAAAAGTGCAACAAGGAACACAACAATAAATCCGAGATTGATATAGCTGATAACATCCATTGCCGTCGATTCAATGAAGTCGGGTTTTACAAACGACATAACGATGGCGATGATGCTGCACACAGTGCAGAAAGCAACACCGAAAAATGCACCGCCGATAACGGGGATAAGAAGCTTCGGACCGCCGTAATAGGTGAAACGCCATTCCATTGAGGAGTCGGCATGACCTGCGAAGATTATGCGGCGCTTTGTTTCACCGCTCGCCTTGCGAACGCCGTAGGTATTATATGACGTCTTTTTAGGAAGAAACGGGTCAAGTGTTTCTTTATAGAAAAGAAATTCGGTGATGATAAAGAAGAAACAGATAACCGCAAGCGCAACCGAAACATAGAAAAGAGGAACGATTGCAAAGAACTGACTGAGGAAAAACAGAACGGATGAAACCGTCATAAGAACAACCGACAGCGGTATCCAGCCGAGGAACGCCTTGGGATGAACGGGAAACGAATCGGTTTTCACTTCATCACAGCAGGTTTTAAGCTCCTCCGACATGAATTCAATGCCCTTTTTCTCTTCCTCCGTGCCTGCAAATCGGGGACCGATTTCCTTGCAGACCTTCTTGATTGCCCTTGCCGCATAGTTGGTATACATCCTTCGCTCGGACTGATAGTTTTTTACGCTTTCGCTTGCTTTCAAAGCAAACACTCCTTTCATATTATAAATGCAAATTAATTATTAACATTGTCTGCCTTTGTTTGACAAGTTTGATTTTTGGGTTTAATATATAAATCAGATAAATTCCACGGAGGAAATCATCATGAAAAATATTCTCGCTGTAATTCTTGTTGCCATCATGGCGGTTGTCATAATCGGACTGCTCATTGTCAAATCAACAAAGCCCGAAGAAAATCCGACAACTCTTCCCCCTCTGACCGAATCGTTTATCGATGCGTTTTCCGAGGAAACGGCGACAGTTGCCGATGAAACGGAACCCGAAGAAAAAACGGATGAAATAACAGAAGAAGAAACAACAACCGAAACAGAAACAAAGCTTTCCGATAAAATTGCAGCGATTTTTGAAAAAACGACCGCTGTTATTACGACTCAGCCGGCAACTCTGCCTGCTGTCAAAATCGAAAATTACGAATATGCCTATGCCGGTTTTCAGCCTGCCTATGCAAATGTTGACATTGATGACTGGAAGATGCTCCTCGTCAACAGAGATTACATTCTCCCCGATGATTATGAGGTTGAACTTGCTCCCTGCATAACCGACGACCCTGACAGCCTGAAGCTTGATTACCGTGTTGCTCCTCACTATAACGAAATGTATCTTGCGGCACTCGAGGACGGCGTTGAGCTTACCCCCGTTTCGGGCTACCGCTCGGTTGAAAGACAGGAACGGAATTTCAAAAATAAAATTCAGAAATATATTGATGAGGGCTACAGCAAGGTTGAAGCCACACAGATGGCGGCAACAATCATTCTGCCTCCCGGCACGAGCGAACATAACGCAGGTCTTGCCATGGATATCTGCAGCCTTTACGAAAGCTTTGAGGATACAGATGAATTCGCATGGCTGAGCGAAAACGCCGCCGATTACGGCTTCATTCTGCGTTACCCCGAAGATAAGCAGGATATAACAAAAATCATCTACGAGCCGTGGCACTGGAGATATGTCGGCGTTGATGCCGCAAAGGAAATGAAGGCAAGCGGCGAATGCTTTGAGGAATATCTCGGAGTGGTTGGTAATTAAACCTTGCGCTTATTCTCCGGCTCTCCGCCTTCGGAAATATTTTCTCTTTTAAGTACAACCATAACGGTTTTAAACATTATCTTAATATCAAGACCTATGCTCTGTTTGTCAACGTATTCCTTGTCAAACAGGGCTTTTTCTTCGTCCGAAAGCATGTCCCTGCCGTTGACCTGAGCAAGACCCGTTATACCGGGTCTGACGGAATAAACATTATATTCTTTTCTGATTTGACGAATCTCTTTCTCTTCGGGAATAAGCGGTCTCGGTCCGACAAAGCTCATGTCTCCGATAAGCACGTTGAAAAGCTGCGGCAGCTCGTCAAGGCTCGTTTTGCGAAGAAATCTTCCGCTTCTTGTGATGCATTCATCTGCCTCCGTAAGCTCGCTCGTAGCGGCAAGGCGGGTGTTGTTTTTCATAGTACGGAATTTATAAATATAGAAAAGCTTGTTATCCCTGCCGACTCTGTACTGCTTATAAATAACGGGATTGCCCGCATCAACGGCAATAATCAAGCCGATAAGCAGGAATATCGGAGAAAGCAATATAATGAGCAGAAGGCTCACCGTAAAATCGAATATGCGTTTCATTTCACACCTCTTTCAGAGTGACATGAGTGACTCTGTTAACGCTTTGACCAGAAAACATAGTCCTCTATCAAAACTGCCCTTGCAGGCGCTCCTTCAATCCCCTCACATCTGACGGGCGGAGCAAAAAGGAAATAATTGCCGGGTTTGACTTCCGAAAGGTCAAGCCCTTCGAGAATTGCAACGGAATTAAGTAAAAACGCTTTGTGCGGACCCGTCTGATTGCCCTTGCAGCCAACGGAATTTGAATCCGTTCCGATAAGGAGAATGCCTCGGTCGGCAAGCTCCTGAGCGGAGGAATCCATAAAAAACGCCCGTCCGCCGCCTTTAATCAGCAGTCTTTCGCACTTTTTCGGAAAAAATCTGTCAACATAATCGCCCGTGATAACACCCTGCGGCACTTCAATAACCGTACACGGACCGACAAACGGCTCCAGAGGAAGCTCATCTATCGTTTTGCCGTCCTGCACAAAATGGAGGGGTGCATCAACGTGAGTCGCCGTATGGGCGCAGGCATGGATAACCGAAAGATTGCATTCGGAGTCCTCTCCGATAACGGAAATCTGCTCCGCATACGGCTCAGGGTCTCCGGGATAAACCTCGGATGAGAAAAACTTTCTTGAAATGTCAATCAATTTCATAAAGTCACCCTTGTTAAATGAAGAATTAAAAATGAATAATGAATAATTTCGGATAGGCTCCGCCTATGACCGATTGTATGTTGCTGCGCAAAAGCTGTTGGTCTCTCCTTCAGTCCTGCGGACAGCTTCCTCATCAGAGGAAGCCCAAAAGGAAAACAGCATTAAAACATTAAACTCGGATATAATCGGAGCGAAGCGACCCTCCATTTTTCATTCTTCACTTTTCATTATTCATTAAAAATTATTTTGCGCTGTCCTTCAGCGATTCCATCTTAAGATAAGCATTGATGAAGCCGTCGATATCACCGTCCATAACAGCGTTGATGTTGCCTGCTTCATAGCCTGTTCTGTGGTCTTTTGCAAGGGTATAGGGCATGAAAACATAGGAACGGATCTGGCTGCCCCATGCAATTTCTCTCTGCTCACCCTTGATATCGTCAATCTTGTCAAGATGCTCTCTCTCCTTGATTTCAATAAGCTTAGATTTAAGCATCTTCATTGCAACATCACGGTTCTGATGCTGGCTTCTTTCAACCTGGCAAGCACAGACAATGCCCGTGGGAATATGTGTGATTCGAACGGCAGACGAGGTTTTATTAACCTTCTGACCGCCTGCACCGCTCGAACGGTAATAGTCTATGCGAAGGTCATCGGGATTGATTTCAACCTCAACGGTGTCGTCAATTTCAGGCATAACTTCAAGCGATGCAAAGGATGTGTGGCGTCTGCCCGATGCATCGAAAGGTGAAACACGGACAAGTCTGTGAACACCCATTTCGCCCTTGAGATAGCCGTAAGCATTCTCTCCCTCAAAGAGAAGAACAGCGGATTTAAGACCTGCTTCGTCGCCGTCAAGGAAGTCAATCATACTGACCTTGAAGCCGTGCTTTTCGCCCCAATGCTGATACATTCTGACAAGCATCTGGTTCCAGTCCTGTGCTTCGGTGCCGCCTGCACCTGCATGGAAAGTGAGAATAGCGTTCTTTGAGTCATATTCGCCCGAAAGAAGAGTGCTGAGAGTCATTGCTTCGAGCTTTTCAACAAAAGCATCAACCGATGACTTGCATTCGTCAAACATATCAAGATCCTCTTCCTCATTCGAAAGCTCGATGAGAACAAGGGCATCGTTATATTCGTTTTCAAGAGAGTTATATGCGCCAACCTTATTTTTAAGCTGGCTGATTCTCTGCTGAACCTTCTGCGAATTTGCAAGGTCATTCCAGAAGCCGTCCTGAGCTGTCTGCTCCTCAAGCTCTGCGATTTCTTTATTCATATCGTCAAGACCGAGCGCCTCGCGAAGCTGACCGAGCTTTTCTTCATATTCAAGCAGTGAAAGTCTTAATTCTTCAAACTGAACCATAAAAAATTCTCCTGATACATAATTAATCAGCATATATTATAGCGGAATTTTCCGCATTTGTAAAGAAGTTCCGTATATTTTAACCTATTTGTAATTATTTTTAAAAATATCATTGCATTTTGCGGCATAATTATGTAGAATATAATGTATATGTGTTTTTACGGAAGGAGAAAGTAACGTGAAATACGATAACCGCCCCTGCCCCTGCTGCGGAAAACCGCTCAGAGCAGAGGATGACGTTGTTGTTTGCCCCGTGTGTGCAACACCTCAGCACAGGGAATGCTGGATGGCAAACGGTCACTGCATAAACGAAAATCTTCACGCATCGGGCTACATCTGGAGTGCAGACAACTCCAAAACAGAAACGGTTGAAGAAACCGTAAGCTCTTCGGACTCAAAAATCTGCCACATCTGCGGAAGCGAAAACCCCGCCGATGCCCTTCATTGCGGCAACTGCGGCGCACTTTTCGGCGAAGCCGCTCAGCAGAGCAGCAAGGTCTGCGCCTTTTGCGGAAAAGAAAACGACAGCGATGCGCTCCACTGCAAATACTGCGGCGCGCCCGTCGGCAGCAACAATCCTTACATGAACGATAACCCCTATCTTGCAGGCACGGGAATTGCTCCCGATGAGCTGATCGGCGGAATGAAGGCAGGCGATATCGCCGTCTATACTCAGGCAAGCACAAAAAGATATCTCCCCAAATTCAAGAAGTTTGCAAAAGGCAAAAAGCTTTCGTTCAATTTTGCGGCATTTTTCTTTGCACCGTATTGGTTCTTTTACAGAAAAATCCATAAGGCGGGATTCTTCTTCATAGCCTTGTTTGTAACGGCATCGCTGATGCTTTCAGGCTTTTCGGCAGAGCTTTACAAGCAGTCTGATGCATATGTCGGCGTCATGGAGAGCTTCGACTATGAAAACGCTACCGAAGAAGAATATGCCGCATTCGAAAAAGAGCTTGAAAAAGCAGGCAACGAATTCGTTGCAAAAACAAAAAAGCCGATGCTCATTGTTACGGCTGTCACCACCGTTCTCCACCTCATCTGTGCACTTGCTGCAGACAGTCTTTACTATAAAAAGATGAAAGAGGATTTAAAGCTGATTGACGAGAGCGTTAAGGAGCCGAACATGCGCAGGCTGATGATTTCCCGAAAAGGCGGTCTGTCGCCGCTCGGTTTTGCAATAAGCATCATGGGCTATAACTCACTCGTTCAGCTTCTTGCAACGGGTGCGGAAATGATAATGAACAGTTTTTAAAATATATTTACGGAGGATACAGTTATGAAAGTCAGAAAAGCCATAATCCCTGCGGCAGGTCTCGGAACAAGAGTTCTCCCTGCTTCAAAATCCGTTCCCAAGGAAATGCTCAATATTGTTGACAAGCCCGCAATCCAGTATATCGTTGAAGAAGCTGTTGCGGCAGGAATCGAGGATATTCTTATCATCACAAACAGAGGTAAGGGTGCGATTGAGGACCATTTTGACCATTCGTTTGAGCTTGAAGCAGGTCTCAGAGGCAACCCCTCAAAGGCAAAGCTTTACGAGGATGTCAAAGCAGTTGCAAACCTTGCAAACATCTATTTCATCCGCCAGAAAGAAACAAAAGGTCTTGCTCACGCACTTCTCTGCGGCAAGTCATTTGTCGGCGATGAACCCTTCGCTGTTCTTTACGGCGACGACGTTATCATCTCCGAGGACCCCGTAACCGCACAGCTTACACGCTGCTATGAAAAATACGGCAAGGGCGTTGTCGGCGTTAACGAAGTAAGCGAAGAACTTATCAGACTTTACTGCACACTCGACGTTTCACCCATCGAGGGCGAAGACAGAGCGATGACCTGCAGAAGAATCATTGAAAAACCTGCTCCCGACCAGATTCTTTCTCTCTTTGCAATTCTCGGAAGAGTAGTTCTTCCCCCCGAAACCTTTGAGCTTATCGAAAAAGGTCTTGCAAACACTCCCGAAGGCGAGGAATTCTATCTTACCGACGTATTCACAGAGCTTGGTATGAACGACAAGCTTCTTGCTTACGACTTTGACGGCAAGAGATATGATATGGGCAACAAGCTCGGTATTATGAAAGCTAACTGCGAGGTTGCCATGAACCATCCCGAAATCGGCGAAGGCTTTAAGGAATATCTCAAAGAGCTTGTTAAATCATTCTGATAAAAGAGGAAAATAAAATGAGAAAGACGTTTTTCAGGCCTGCAACGGCGGTGCTGCTTGCGCTGATAATGGCAATCATTCCGCTCTCAACCGTTCTTGCATCGGGCAATAATCCCACACACTCACTTTTCGCACTCACTCCGGGTGATGCATTCACTCCCGGCGATGCTTTCACCGGCACGGATGCTCCTTCAACCGAAACCGATGCTCCGTTGACCCCCGAGGAACCCTCAACAACGGTTCCTTCCGATCCCGGAACAACATTACCTGACATTCCCGGCACAACGCTTCCCGACGAACCGCTGACTCCGGATGTCCCCGGTACAACAGAAAAACCGGATGTCCCCGGTACAACAGAAAAACCCGATGTTCCCGGCACAACGGAAAAGCCCGACGAACCCGTCGAGCCTTCAAACAGCGATATTGTGGGTACAATCTCTCTTGCATTCCGCATGAGCAGAATTTCCTTCGGTCACGTCTGGGTTTATATCCACAACACCTCCGACGAGCCGTTTGAAGTCGGTCTTTATACCGTTCAGCCCGGTGAAGGCGTTTCGCTCGGCAACTTTAATCTCACCCGTTCCGACGGCAGAGGTCTTTACTACAACATCGAGTCCTACTGCGGCAACCTTTACGGTCTTAACGGTACCGTTTCTGTTTCCGACAAGCTGACACGAGGCAGGCTCAACGCAGTCAGCGAAGCGCTCAAAAACGGCAACCATTTCGACCCGATTTACAACTGCACGGGCTTCGCTCTCACAATCTGGAATATCGGCTCGGCAAAGATTGTGCCGTTTATTCCCATTCCCCTTGTTGCAATGGTTGAAATTCTTCTCTGGGGCGGCAGATTCAATAATCTCGAGATGTCATATCCCCCTGCAGAGCAGGTTTATAAGCAGAAGGGCAACGGCAAGGATGCCTATCTCGTTCCCGTGTGCGAAGAGTCACTTTCAAAGCCGGTATAAACTACATAACAAAAACAATGAAGGGGATGTAAAAAAAGCGCAGACCGCATAAAACGATATATGACAAGGGTTCTACAGGCGTAAAATTCCTGCAGAACCCTAAAATTTCATCTAAAAATTAAAAAACACGAAAAATTGATGTTTTATGCTACGAACA
>JAFQRF010000058.1 GCA_017410195.1 Clostridia bacterium
AGCTGAAACCTCAATGCCGTTTGTGAGACGAACTCTTGCGATCTTACGAAGAGCCGAGTTGGGCTTTTTGGGGGTTGCAGTCTTAACAGCGGTGCAAACGCCGCGCTTCTGGGGTGAATTCTGATCTGTAAGAACATTCTTCTTTGAGTTCAGACCCTTGAGGAGTGCGGGAGCCTTGGGCTTCTTTTCAAGTGTTTCTCTGCCGTTACGAACAAGCTGATTAAAGGTAGGCAAAAAACTCTCTCCTTTCTTCAAAAATTATATCGTGACGAAACCCCGCACTTTAAAAGTGCAGGAGTTTCGGACACCACAATTTTGTATTTTAACACATGTTAACTCGGTTTGTCAACAGTTTTCACAAAAATCACTCAGCATTTTCGGCATTATTGCTATTGCCGGTAGGATATACTTCAACATTATTATAGCACTTCATACCTGTACCCGAGGGAAGAAGCTTACCGATAATAACGTTTTCCTTAAGACCCATAAGAGGATCAACCTTGCCCTTGATAGCGGCATCGGTGAGAACTCTTGTTGTTTCCTGGAATGATGCAGCTGAGAGGAATGAATCTGTTGCGAGAGATGCCTTGGTAATACCCATAAGGGTGGAGATGCAGGTTGCAACGTTGGGTTCTTCACCTGCTTCGGCAGCTTCTTTGATGATGCGCTCGTTTTCAAGACGGAATTCCATCTTTTCAACAACGCTGCCGGGAAGGAACTTCGTTGCGCCTGCGTCGGCGATTCTTACCTTTCTCATCATCTGACGGACGATAACCTCGATATGCTTATCGTTGATATCAACACCCTGCATACGGTAGGTTCTCTGAACTTCTCTGATAAGGTAATCGTGAACAGCTTCAACACCGAGAATTGCAAGAATATCATGGGGATTCTGCGCACCTTCGGTAAGCTGAGCACCCTTTGCAACCTTCTGACCTTCCTCAACTCTGAGACGGAAGCCGTAAGGAATGAGGTAAGTCTTTTCGTCGCCGTCGTCGCCGGTAACAACAACATGCTGGCTCTTCTTGATTTCACGGAATGAAACGACACCGTCGATTTCACTCATAATTGCAAGCATCTTGGGCTTGCGGGCTTCAAAGAGTTCTTCGATTCTGGGAAGACCGGTGGTAATATCGGACTGGTCGGCAGCACCGCCGGTATGGAAGGTTCTCATTGTAAGCTGAGTACCGGGTTCACCGATGGACTGAGCTGCGATAATACCTACTGCCTCGCCGACTGTTACGGGATCACCCGATGCAAGGTTTGCACCGTAGCACTTGATACATACGCCGTGTTCCGAGCAGCATGAGAGGAGTGAACGGATTTTAATCTGAGCCTTTGCGCCTTCGGGAAGCTCACCGGCTGCAATCTTCTTATCTGTTTCTCTCTGCACGCTCGCAGCAACCTTTTCAGCAATTGCTTCGGTCATCATAATGTCCTTTGAAGCGAGTAGCTCACCCGTTGCGGGGTCAATATAATCCTCAAGAAGGAATCTGCCCGTAAGTCTTTCTGCAAGACCAACGATCTTTCTGCCGCCGAAGTTGGGATCACCGTCATATATATCATAAACATTGATACCGTCTGTGCAGCCGCAGTCCTCCTGGCGGATGATAACATCCTGTGAAACGTCAACAAGACGGCGGGTAAGATAACCCGAGTCAGCTGTACGAAGAGCGGTATCGGCAAGACCTTTACGCGCACCACGGGATGAAATGAAGTATTCTGAAATGTTGAGGCCTTCTCGGTAGTTAGCCTTGATGGGAACCTCGATTGTTTTACCTGCGGTATTGGCAATAAGTCCGCGCATACCTGCAAGCTGACGAAGCTGTGAGTCATTACCACGGGCACCTGAATCAAGCATCATGTTGATGGGATTGAATCTCTTGAAGTTCTTCTTCTGCTCTGCAGCAACTTCCTTGGTACATTCTTCCCAAGCCTTGATGACACCCTCGGAGCGCTCATCGTTGGTGATAAGACCTCTTTCGTAGTATCTGGTAACCTTTGTAACCTTTGCCTCTGCCTGCTCGAGAAGTTCCTTCTTCTGGGGAGGAATTGTTGCATCGATAACAGCAACGGTGATACCGCTTCGAGTTGAATATCTGTAGCCCTGTGCCTTAATCTTATCAAGCACATCGGCAGCGATTGCAGTTCCGTGAACCTTGATGCAGCGGTCAATGATTTTGCCGAGCACTTTCTTGTTGACAAGAATATCAACCTCGGGAGTAAAGATGTTTTCGGGGTCTGTTCTGTCGATGAATCCGAGATCCTGAGGAACGGGACCGTTGAAAATAACCTTACCGAGAGTTGTTTTGACAAGCTTTGTTACGCTCTTGCCGTTAACTTCCTTGGTCATACGAATTTTAATGTTGACATGAAGACCGATATCGCCTTCATCATAAGCCATCATGGCTTCGTCAACACTTGTAAATGTTTTATAGATAAGGATTCTTTCGCCGTTTTCGTCAAGAAGAACGTTACCGTTTTCATCCTTTGCCTCAACAGCCGCACCGGGTTCATAGGGATCATCGGGGTTATAGTCCGAGTTCTCGGGGTTATTATCGTTAACCATTGTAAGATAATATGAACCCAGAATCATATCCTGCGTAGGAACCGCAACGGGACGTCCGTCCGAGGGCTTGAGGAGGTTGTTGGCAGCAAGCATAAGGAATCTTGCTTCTGCCTGAGCCTCTGCCGAAAGAGGAACGTGAACAGCCATCTGGTCACCGTCGAAGTCGGCGTTGAAAGCCGTACATACGAGGGGATGAAGTCTGATTGCTCTGCCTTCAACAAGAACGGGTTCGAAAGCCTGAATACCGAGTCTGTGAAGAGTGGGAGCACGGTTAAGCATAACGGGATGGTCCTTGATAACCACTTCGAGTGCATCCCAGACAGCAGGATTGGAGCGTTCAACCATCTTACGGGCTGACTTGACGTTACCCGCAACCTCGGTTTCAACAAGACGCTTCATTACGAAGGGCTTGAAGAGCTCAAGTGCCATCTCCTTGGGAAGACCGCACTGGTGAAGCTTGAGTTCAGGACCGACAACGATAACCGAACGGCCCGAGTAGTCAACACGCTTACCGAGAAGGTTCTGTCTGAAACGTCCCTGCTTACCTTTAAGCATATCGGAAAGAGATTTGAGAGCTCTGTTGTTGGGACCTGTTACGGGTCTGCCTCTTCTGCCGTTGTCGATAAGAGCATCAACAGCTTCCTGAAGCATTCTCTTTTCGTTTCTGATGATGATTTCGGGGGAACCGAGCTCCATAAGCTTTTCAAGACGGTTGTTTCTGTTGATAACACGTCTGTAAAGGTCGTTAAGGTCTGATGTTGCGAATCTGCCGCCTTCCAGCTGAACCATAGGTCTGATTTCGGGAGGAATAACGGGGATTACATCAAGAATCATCCAT
This sequence comes from Clostridia bacterium, assembly GCA_017410195.1. Taxonomy (GTDB): domain Bacteria; phylum Bacillota; class Clostridia; order Oscillospirales; family Acutalibacteraceae; genus CAG-177. Next base: position 3,408 of record JAFQRF010000058.1, read on the forward strand.
TCGGGTCTGTTGCCCGACTGTCTGAATGCTTCTACAACTTCAAGGCGCTTGAGAGCCTTTGCCTTTTTCTGACCCGAAGCGGAATTCATCTCAGCCTTAAGCTCTTCCGAGAGAGCATCAAGATCGATTTCGGCAAGAAGCTCCTTGATTGCCTCGGCACCCATGCCTGCCTTGAAATCATCCTCATAGCGGAGTCTGTATTCTTCGTAATCCTTCTCATCAAGAGTCTGATACTTTTCAAGCGGTGTATCGCCGGGATCAATAACGATGTGCTTTGCAAAATAGAGAACTTTTTCAAGATCTCTGGGCGATATATCAAGGATAAGACCCATTCTTGAGGGGATACCCTTGAAATACCAGATGTGCGAAACGGGGGTTGCAAGCTCAATATGGCCCATTCTTTCACGGCGGACCTTAGCTCTTGTTATTTCAACACCGCAGCGTTCACAAACCTTGCCTTTATAGCGGATTCTTTTATACTTTCCGCAATGGCACTCCCAGTCCTTCTGTGGTCCGAAAATCTTTTCGCAGAAAAGACCGTCCTTTTCGGGCTTGAGAGTTCTGTAATTTATGGTTTCGGGCTTTTTGACCTCACCGTAAGACCATTCTCTGATCTGGTCGGGAGATGCAAGACCGATTTTTATGGATTCAAAAGTAAGATTGCTGTTGGATTCAATATTTTCCATTAAACGATGCCCCTTCCGTTAGTTACATTATGGAATCGGCGATTATTCATAATCGTCCTCCGAGGTTTCAAAGTCAAGACCGAAATCTTCAACGCCCATGTCGTCATCCGACATATCATAATCGTCGTCATTTTCGAAGCCTCTGATAAAGATATCGTTATCTTCGCTGTCTTCATCGATCATGAATTCATCGCTGCCTTCAGCATCATTGACCTGCTGGAATGCCTTATCATCGGAAACAAATCCGACATCGTCATTATCAAATGACTGGCGAAGATCGATTTCTTCGTTGTTTTCATCGAGAACCTTAACATCAAGTGCAAGAGCCTGGAGTTCCTTAACGAGAACCTTGAAGGATTCGGGAACGCCGGGAGTGGGAACATTATTGCCCTTGACGATGGCTTCATATGTCTTGACTCTTCCCACAACGTCGTCAGACTTGACGGTGAGGATTTCCTGAAGAGTATAGGCTGCGCCGTAAGCTTCGAGCGCCCAGACTTCCATTTCACCGAAACGCTGACCGCCGAACTGAGCTTTACCGCCCAAGGGCTGCTGAGTAACGAGTGAATAGGGACCTGTTGAACGGGCGTGAATCTTATCATCAACAAGATGATGGAGCTTGAGGTAATACATGACACCGACCGTTACGGGGTTATCAAACTGTCTGCCTGTACGTCCGTCGGTGAGGATTGACTTACAGTCAAGACGGAGCTGAGGAACGGTTGAGGGATCGAATTCGATACCCTTTTCGGCAGCTTCCTTTTCTGCCTTTTCCATTGCGATGCGGTTTGCTTCTTTGAATGCCTCGGTGATATCATCTTCGTGTGCGCCGTCAAAAACGGGAGTCATAACATTGATGCCGAGATTTCTTGCGGCAAAGCCGAGGTGAACCTCGAGAACCTGACCGATGTTCATTCGGGAGGGAACGCCGAGGGGGTTAAGAACGATATCAAGAGGAGTACCGTCGGGAAGGAAGGGCATATCTTCCTGAGGAAGAATTCTTGAAACAACACCCTTGTTACCGTGACGGCCTGCCATCTTATCGCCGACCGAAAGCTTACGCTTCTGAGCAATATAGCAGCGGACAACCTTGTTAACGCCGGGCGAAAGTTCATCGCTGTTTTCTCTTGTGAAAACTTCAACGTTAACAACAATACCGTATTCGCCGTGGGGAACCTTGAGAGAAGTATCTCTGACTTCCTTCGCCTTTTCGCCGAAGATTGCTCGGAGAAGCCTTTCTTCTGCGGTAAGCTCTGTTTCACCCTTGGGTGTTACCTTACCGACAAGGATATCGCCCGAGTGAACCTCTGCACCGATTCTGATAATTCCTCTCTCGTCAAGGTTGCCGAGTGCATCCTCGCCGACGTTGGGAATATCTCTCGTAATCTCTTCGGGTCCGAGCTTGGTATCTCTTGCCTCGGTTTCATATTCTTCAATGTGAACGGATGTATAAACATCGTCACGGACAAGTTTTTCGTTGATAAGAACAGCATCTTCGTAGTTATAGCCTTCCCATGTCATGAAGCCGACGAGAGCGTTCTTGCCGAGGCTGATTTCGCCGTGATCCGTTGCAGGACCGTCGGCAATTACCTCGCCCTTTTCAACTCTCTGACCTGCTTTTACGATGGGACGCTGGTTGATGCATGTTCCCTGGTTGGAGCGCATGAACTTAATAAGCTCATAGTAATCGCTTGAACCGTCATCATTCTTGATGATGATGCTGTCTGCGCTGACCTTGGCAACGGTACCCGACTGCTTTGCAAGGACTGTTACGCCCGAGTCAACCGCAGCCTTGTATTCCATACCGGTACCGACGATGGGAGCACAGGTCTTGAGCAGAGGAACCGCCTGACGCTGCATGTTGGAACCCATGAGAGCGCGGTTTGCGTCGTCGTTTTCAAGGAAGGGAATCATTGCGGTAGCAACCGAAACAACCATTTTGGGAGAGATATCCATGTAATCAACTCTCGAACGGTCGATTTCGATGAATTCATCTCTGAGTCTTGCGGTAATCTTCTGCCTTACGAAGCAGTTGTTTTCATCAAGAGCCTCGTTAGCCTGAGCAACGATATAATCGTCCTCGGTGTCGGCAGTCATATATTCAACTTCATCAAGGACTCTGCCGGTCTCCTTATCAATCTTTCTGTAAGGAGTTTCGATAAAGCCGTATTCGTTAATTTTTGCAAAAGTTGCAAGGTAGGAAATAAGACCGATGTTGGGGCCTTCCGGAGTCTCGATGGGACACATTCTGCCGTAGTGAGAATAGTGAACGTCACGAACCTCGAAACCTGCTCTGTCTCGTGAAAGACCCCCGGGGCCGAGGGCCGAAAGACGGCGCTTATGAGTAAGCTCTGCGAGAGGGTTGGTCTGATCCATAAACTGCGAAAGGGGCGATGAACCGAAGAACTCCTTGATAGCTACCATAACGGGACGGATGTTGATAAGAGTCTGAGGAGTAATCTTATCTTCTTCCTCCTGAGCCTGAATAGCCATTCTCTCACGGACTACTCTTTCCATTCTTGCAAGACCGATTCTGAACTGATTCTGAAGAAGTTCGCCGACGGAGCGGATTCTTCTGTTGCCCAAATGGTCTATATCGTCAACATTACCGACATGCTTGGTCAGGCAGTTGACATAGTTGACGGATGCGAAGATATCGTCAACTATGATATGCTTGGGAATAAGGTCGTCGCAGCGTTCAGCCATTTCGGCAAGAAGAGCCGCCTTGTCATCGCCGCACTTCTCGATAACCTCGTGAAGCACGGAATAACGTACCTTTTCGTTGATACCGATTTCTTCAAGCTCTTCCTTCGAAATCTCAACGGGAAGAACCGAATCGGCATAAACCATGCCGTTTGAAATAACGAACAGCTCGCTGCCGTCCTCGCAGGCAACAACAACCTTCATAACACCTGCGTTCTCTATTTCAAGAGCCTTCTGCTTTGTCAGAATTTCGCCGGGTTCCGCAAGAAGCTCGCCGGTGTATTCGGAAATAACGGGCTGAGCAACGGTGCAGCCGGGAAGTCTGTTGAGCATTGAAAGCTTTTTATTATATTTATAACGTCCCACTCTGGAAATGTCATATCTGTGCGGATCAAAGAAAAGATTATCGATATGCTGCTGTGCGGATTCAAGAGTAACGGGTTCACCGGGACGAAGCTTCTTGAACACTTCCATAAGAGCTTCTTCGGTGTTTCTAGTTTCATCCTTCTCGAGCGTTGCTTCAAGCTTATTATCCTCGCCGAAGAAAGCACGGATATCTTCATTGCTGCTCAAACCGAGAGCACGGATGAAAGCCGTGATATAGATTTTTCTGTTTTTATCGATACGGACATAGAAAATGTCGTTGGCATCGGTTTCATACTCAAGCCATGCACCTCTGTTGGGGTTGATTGTACTTGTGTAAAGCTCGATACCCGTCTTATCGTGAGTCATTCCGTAATAGACACCGGGTGAACGAACGAGCTGAGAAACGATAACTCTCTCCGCACCGTTGATAACGAAAGTGCCGCTTTCTGTCATGATGGGGAAATCGCCCATAAAGACTTCCGACTCTTTGATAATGCCTGTTTCTTTGTTCTGTAAACGAACTGTTACTCTCATAGGAGCAGCATAAGTTGCGTCGCGCTCCTTGCACTCACGAACCGTGTACTTCGGCTTGTCATCCATTCTGTAGTCAACAAAGCTGAGTACCCAGTTTCCGGTGTAGTCCGTGATGTCCGCCGTATCACGGAATACCTCTTTGAGGCCGGTTTCGATGAACCATTTGTAGGAAGCCTTCTGGATTTCAATAAGGTTGGGCATATCCATAACCTCGTTGATTTTTCCGAAGCTCTGACGCTCGCAGCTTCCTCGTTTAACGGTTTTTGTTTTCAGCATTAGGCTAAATCACTCCGTTTCTTTAAATCTTCCATTTCCGTGTGGAATGCCGAATTTTGTTCTGAAAATCATGCCCGGATTCCCTTTATTACGCGTAATATAAGAGAAAATATAGGGTATTAATTTCCATTTTACAATTGCGAAAAACTATTATATATTTAAAAAAATATTTTGTCAAGTAAAAATAAAAAATATTTTTTAACCAAAAAATATTTGTGCATTCATACGAAATTTTGCGTATTTTTTATCTAATTTTTGTTAATTATTTTTTGAAATTTGTTAATGTTGACAATAAGAATATTGTTTTATTTACGGAACATAGTTTTCCGCAAATAACATTGAATCCGCAAAAGCAAAAAATTGCTTTTGCGGATTCAATGAAACAGACAGTAAAATATTTCTGAAATGTATAAAAATTTTATTATAATATTATAATATTATTAATCATATTTTATAATCGGTTTGGTACGTTTTTCCCCTCCGCATGCAGCAATTTTTTCGAAGCAGAGAGAATAAATATTTCCTGCTCTGCACTCAATTGAGAAGATTCGCTGAGCGTTTTCTCCGAGAGAAGCAACATCTGCGGCTTTGGTAATAAAGGGCAGATATGCGTTATCCCCGGCTTTTCTGATAAGCTCCGCTCCCCTGTCGTTGAAGCCCATAACTCTTATATACGGCACGGAAAGAGCCAAATCCTCTGCGGTAATACCGAGAAAATAATTGAGGATTATCCTTCTGATTCTTGCATGGGAATAACGTTTTGTTTTTGCAAAAGAATAAAGCTCTTCCAGATTTTTTGCGTTTTCCGCTGCGGAAATAATTCTGTTCTCTATTCCTTCGCTGACGTCGGGAGCTTTTGAAAGTGAATCTGCATCCGCCGTACGCATTCTGTAAAGTATTGCATTTTCTATCCTTTTTATATCAGCAACAGCAGATTTCTCATAAAGCCGAACGATATTTTCGGGGACAAGATTTTTCCATTCTTTTTCGTCGAAGGCATCTCTTATATATGATGCGGATGCGATGTTTCCGCTGAAATTTTTTGAGTCATGCTCCGCACCGATCCTCGGAAAGGTTACGGGAATCATTCTGCAGTCTGTTCTTTTTATCGCAGACACATATTCAACACCGAGTATATTATTGGGAGATTTAATGATATCCGCGCTCTCGGGGCTGAGACTTCTCAGTGCGTTTTCTCTTGCAGCCGCAAAAGATATTCCTTTTTTCAGTTCGCCGTCAAGCAGAGGTTTAAGCTTATCCGATTCGAGAGCTTCAACAGCACGGATGATTTTTTCGGCATCGCCGCATTCGCTGCCGAAAACAAGCTCATCAACAAAGCCTGTTCCGTCAAGTATTTCAACAGCCGCGCCCGCAAAGCTCTGCGCAGGAGATACGGCATAAACAGCAGGAAGCTGCAGAACAAGATCAATTCCGTTCATAAGTGCCGCTTCGGTTCTCACCGAATGCTCAAATATTGCGGGTTCGCCTCTCTGAACAAAATTTCCGCTCATAACCGCAACAACATGAGTCGCACCGTTCTCCCTTGCTTTTTTCGCAAGGTAAGCATGACCGTTATGAAACGGATTGTATTCGGCTATGATTCCTGCAACCTTCATGGCGGCTCCCTTCAAATAAATAATGTAAAATACTTGAAAATTTATTTTGATAAGTATATAATATACATTTGTAAGATTAAAATCAAGCAAATATTCACTATTAGGAGTGTTAAAATGAAAATTCTTGTTATCAACTGCGGCAGTTCATCACTCAAGTATCAGCTTTTCGATATGGATACCGAAGCTGTTCTTGCAAAGGGTAACTGCGAAAAAATCGGCGACGAAACAAGCTTTATCGGCGGCTCTGCAAACGGCGAAAAGTTTGAAACAAAAGTATTTATGTCAAACCACACCGAAGCTTTCCTTCAGGTTAAGAAGGCTCTTACCGAAGGCGCAACAAAGGTTATTGACGACCTCAGCGAAATTTCGGCTATCGGTCACAGAATCGTTCAGGGCGGCGCTCTCTTCAACGAAAGCGTTCTTGTTACGGATAAGGTTATCGAAGGCATCGAAAGCCTTTGCGACCTTGCTCCTCTCCATAATCCTGCTCACATCCAGGGCATAAGAGCCTGCATCGATGTTTTCGGCGCAGAGCTTCCCCAGGTTGTTGTTTTTGATAACGCATTCCACTCAACAATGCCCCCCGAAGCATATATCTTCCCCATCCCCTATGAGTACTACGAAAAGTATGCAGTACGCCGCTACGGTTTCCACGGCACATCTCACCGCTTCGTAAGCGCAAGATGCGCAGAGGTTATGGGCAAAAACATTGAAGACCTCAAGATTGTTACCTGCCATCTCGGCAACGGTTCATCAATTACTGCTGTCAAGGGCGGCAAATGCATTGATACAAGTATGGGTCTTACTCCCCTTGACGGTTTCATCATGGGTACACGCTGCGGCGCAGTTGACCCCTCAGTTATCACCTACCTTCAGCAGAAGGAAGGCTGGACTCCTGCTGAAACAGATAAAATCCTCAACAAGAAGTCGGGCGTTCTCGGTATATCGGGCGTAGGCAGCGACGACAGAGACGTTTCCGCTGCAGAAGCAAACGGCGACGAAAGAGCTCATCTTGCAAGAAGCATCCAGAAGTATCAGGTACGCAAGCTCATCGGCAGCTATGTTGCAGCTATGGACGGCGTTGACGCTATCGTGTTTACAGGCGGTATCGGTGAAAACACAATTGACCTTCGTGCAGACGTTTGCAACAATCTCAGTTATCTCGGCGTTGAGCTTGACGCTGAAGCAAACGAAATCATGAGAAGAGGCAAGGAAGGCGAAATCTCAACCGCAAATTCAAAGGTTAAGGTTTACGTTCTTCCCACCAATGAGGAGCTTGTTATCGCAAGAGATACAAAGGCTATCGTTGAAGCTATGTAATTGAATAATTTTACCGCAGCAGGAATTTCTTCACAGATTTCCCTGCTGCGTTTTTATTTGTTGACTATTTCATTATAATAATGTATAATATAATAATTACATAATCACGGAGGATCAAAATGGAATACATTGCTCCGATATTCGCTTCTGCCGCAGATGCAAAGAATTTCCCCATTGCTGCGATAGACTCTTTTATGTGGGATATCAACGGCTGCAAGCCTGAAAGCCGTGCGGCGGTGTTTGCGGTTAAAGACGAAGGAATTCATGCTCTTCTCTGGTCATTCGAAGATGATATCCGCTGCGAATGCACAATGCGTGATGACCCCGTTTATACCGACAGCTGCCTCGAGCTTTTTCTTATGCCCGTTGACGGCGACAGCCGTTACATCAATTTTGAAGTCAATCCCAAGGGCGTTTATCTTTCGCAAATCGGTACCTGCCGTGAGGACAGAGTTTTCATAAAAGAGCTTACAGACCTTGAACCCGTCATTTATCCCATGGAGATTGAAGAAGACGGCAAAAAGGCATGGGGATTTGAAATCATCATTCCCGAAATCTTTGTTTCAGCTCTTTACAATATCGATTTCAGTATTCGTGAAACAACAATAAAAGGTAATTTCTATAAATGCGCCGACGGTGCGGCACTTCCCCACTACGGCTCGCATTTCCCCGTCAAAACCGAAAATCCCGATTTCCACAGACCCGAATTTTTCGGCAACATCACATTCAGAAAGGCATGTATATAATGGAAAATCTCAGCAATATCAAAGAGCTTCTCGGAGCATTCAAATTCAGCGGAGAATTTGAAAAATCAACTCAGCTTCACGACGGACATATCAACAATACATATAAATTCGATTTCCGTGAATCCGACGGCATGCTCAACAGATATCTTGTTCAGGAAGTGAATACCTATGTTTTCAAAGACTATGACGGTCTTATGAAAAACGTTATGGGCGTTACCGAATTCATGCAGAAAAAGGTTGCCGAAAACGGCGGTGACACCAAGAGAGAATGCCTTACGGTTATCCCCACAACCGACGGCAAGCCCTATTATCTCGACAGTGAGGGCAGATGCTGGAGATGCTATAATTTCATCTATGATACTCATTCTTGCCAGGCAGTTGACTGCGCAAAGACCTTCTATAACGCCGCAAGAGCCTTCGGCAAATTCCAGAATATGCTTGCGGATTACCCCATTGATTCGCTCAGCGAAACAATTCCGAATTTTCACAACACCGTTTCAAGATTTGCTGACTTCAAAAAGGCAGTTGCTGACGACCTTTCCGGCAGAGCAAATCAGGTTAAAGAAGAAATTGACTTCGTTCTTGCAAGAGAAAAAGACTGTTCCGTGCTTCTCGACCTCGTTGCAGAGGGCAAGCTTCCTCTCCGTGTAACCCACAATGATACAAAGCTCAACAACGTTATGTTTGACAACGAAACCAACGAAGGCATCTGCGTTGTTGACCTCGATACGGTTATGCCCGGACTTTCGCTCTACGATTTCGGTGACAGCATACGTTTCGGCGCAAACACCGCCGCCGAGGACGAAAAGGATGTTTCAAAGGTATCGCTCAGCCTTGAATATTTCAAGGCATATGCGCTCGGCTATCTTTCGACCGCAGGCGAAAGCCTTACCGCAGAAGAAATCAATCAGCTCGCTTTCTCGTCAAAGCTTATGACTCTCGAATGCGGAATGCGTTTTCTCGGCGACTTCATCAACGGCGACGTTTATTTTAAAACCGAATATCCCGAGCATAACCTCGTCAGAAGCCGAACTCAGTTTGCACTCGTTGCCGACATGGAAAAGAAAATGGCTCAGATGCAGGAAGCCGTTGCAGACTGCTGCCGTGAGCTCGGAATCGAAAAATGATTACTTCCGAAATTCTCAGCGAAACTGAATTCAAAGCTTGCTATCTGAGGTGGCGGATTGAAAACGACATCGGCATGTATTTCCCGCCGGACGAAGATATCGACGACTATGCTTCCGTTTATAAAATGCCCGACTTTGATTATGTTCACACCCAGTCCTTTGCCGACGAAAACGGCGATTTGATAACCTTGCTTAAAGGCAATGTTCATCTGAGCGGATGGATGACAAGAAACCACAGAGAGCCGAGAGATTTCAATTTTTATCTTGTGCTGAAAACTCTGACGGATTCGCCCGAGGTCGAGCCGTTCCCGATGGGATATATAGTTGTAAAATAACTATAATGAAGGGGATGTAAAAAAAGCGCAGACCGCATAAAACGATATATGACAAGGGTTCTACAGGCGTAAAATTCCTGCAGAACCCTAAAATTTCATCTAAAAATTAAAAAACACGAAAAATTGATGTTTTATGCTACGAACA
>JAFQRF010000059.1 GCA_017410195.1 Clostridia bacterium
GTGGAGAAGCTGGCTGTTTGTCTTTTTAACCTTGTTGATGGTTTCAACCATATGAACGGGGATTCGGATTGTTCTCGCCTGGTCAGCAATGGCTCTTGTTATCGCCTGTCTTATCCACCATGTTGCATAGGTTGAGAACTTAAATCCCTTGGTATAATCAAACTTATCAACTGCCTTGATAAGACCGAGGTTGCCTTCCTGAATAAGGTCAAGGAACTGCATTCCTCTGCCGACATATCTTTTTGCAATGCTGACAACAAGACGGAGGTTTGCTTCCGCAAGACGCTGCTTCGCCTTCTGGTCATTATCAGCAATTCTGATTGCAAGCTCGATTTCCTCTTCGGGAGTAAGCAGAGGCACTCTGCCTATTTCCTTGAGATAAACCTTGACGGGGTCATCAACGGTTGTACCCTTATCGTCTCCTCCGCCTATATCGAGCGACTTCGGGATATCAACATCAAAATTTTCGATTGCTGCATTGGAAAGGTCGTCAACAATCTCGATATTGTTGCTTTCAAGCGTTTCATAAAGCTTGTCAAGCTCCTCAATATCAAGATCCATCTCGATTATTGCGGCATCGATATCCTGGGTTGTCAGCTTACCGGTTGCCTTACCTTTTTCTACCAACGCTTTGAACGGGGTTTTCTTCTCGTTTCCTTCCATAAATCTCACATCCTAAATATATTTTATTTTTTTCTGAACAGTTTTAAATATTCTTCTTCGCTTAAAGAAGAAGTATCGGTTATCTTAGGTGCCGATTTGTCCTTCAGAACCTCGATGCAGTCCTCACACTCTTTCAGAGTATTACTCAGACTTCCCGACTGATGAAAAATTCTCGTTACCGAATCCATTTCTTCCGGAGTAAAATCCGCCGAAAAAAGGCTGAGCGACGGCTCAAGACCTTCGTCAAGACCTCTTTCGAGGCTCTCCATAATCCGTGAATTGAATGCGGTTACAAAATCCGAATGGCTTATCTTTTCTTTCAATTTATAATAGAAATCGGGATTGCGCAAAAACGACGAAATCAACGTTTCCTCAGCCTTTGCCGCTCTCAGATTTCCTGCCCTTTCGGGATTGTTTTTATCCTCAAAGCTTTTTGCAAGCATAGCTTCCGTTTGCTGACGTTTTTTTGATTCTTCCGTTCTTCTGAGCTTTACCGCCGCCGTGGCTATCTGAGATTTTATGCTGTCAACACTGACTCCGAGTTCGTTTGAAAGCCGTGTTGCATAAATTTCACGTTCAATGCTTCCGCATCCTGCAAGCACCTGAGAAGCTGCCATGAGAAATCTCAGCTTGCCGTCATCGGTCGCAAGATTATATTTATTCCGCTCTTCAAGGAGCTTATACTCGGTTTTATTCGCCGCTTCCTTGAGAAGGTCAGCAAATCTTTCCTTCCCGTGTTTCCTTATTATTTCGTCGGCATCCTTGCCGCCCGACATGCTCACAACTCTGAGCTTCAGCCCCGTTTTTCCGAGTACACCGAGTGCTTTTGCAGTAGCCGCCTTGCCTGCTTCGTCATTATCGTAGCAGATGATTATTTCATCCGCATACCGTGAAAGCAGATTTGCCTGCTCATTTGTAAACGCCGTGCCGAGACATGCAATTGCATTGGTAAAGCCTGCCTGATGAAGCGCAATAACATCCATATAGCCTTCAACAAGTATCAGCTTGCCTTCGTTGGCATTCTTTGCAAAATTGAGAGCAAAAACGCCGTTGCTTTTTTTATACACAAGGGTATCCGAGGTATTTATGTATTTGGGCTTTGAGTCGTCCATAACGCGTCCGCCGAAAGCGATAACATTACCCCGAAGGTCAATTATGGGAAACATGACCCTGTTTCTGAAATTATCGTAAAATGAAGTTTTTCCGTCTTTATCCGAACGCCGTGCAAGGTTTGCAAGCACAAGCTCATGCTCCGTAAAGCCCTTTGATTTCATATGATTTATCAAGGCTCTCCAGTCATTCGGAGCATATCCCAACCCGAATTTGCGAATTGTATTCGGCGAAAGTCCTCTTTTGAGAAAATAGTCAAGCGCTTCTCTGTTTTTCGGGTCATTCAGGCACGCATTGAAAAATCTCGCCGCCTCACGGTTCGCGGCAAGAAGCCTCATTCTCTGCTTTGAGAGCGTATCGTCATAACCGTCCTCGGGCATTGAAACTCCCGCCATCTGCGCAACGGATTTGACCGCCTCAATATAATCAAGATTCTCCATGCGCCGCACGAAGGTTATAACATCGCCGCCTGCGCCGCAGCCGAAGCAATAAAAAGAGTTGCTCTCGGGATAAACGGTAAAAGAGGGGGTTTTCTCATTGTGGAACGGACAAAGACCGACAAGCGTCTTACCTCTGCGTTTAAGACTTATGTTGGCGGAAATGACGGATTCAATATCAACCTTATCCTGCAATTCCTGAATAAATCTTTCACTTATCCGCATGAAATCACCCTCCCTTCGGAATTATTTTTTCTTCTTTATCAAAATGACTGCAAGTGCCGCAACGCCGGCTGCAAGCACTCCGCAGACAATTGCAAGCGGCAAAGTTGCCTTGTTTTCCTTACTGCCGTCAGCTTCTTCATTTTCTTCCGTATAACTTAAAGACGAAAAAATTGCCGTTTCGGTCGATTCGGAAGTATATGAATATGTATAATACCACGCCGTTGTTGTCTCCTCAGCCGTTGTTGAAACCGCAGTTGTTGTTACGGGTGCTGTTGTTGTCGGCTTGGTTGTCAGGAGTTTCGTCGCGGTCGGTTTTGTTGTTGCAACCTTTTTAGTGGTAGTCGGCGCAGCCGTTGTTGTCACTTTTTTTGTTGTTGTGGGTTTGGTTGTCGTAACCGCTTTGGTTGTAGTCGGTTTTTCGGTTGTTGTTGGCTTCGTTGTTGTTTCGGTTTCTTTTTCGGTTGTTGAAGTCACGACTTGAGAAGGCTTGTCCGCACCGCTGAGAACGGGATCTTTTGCATCACCCGTGCTGACAGGGCTGAAAATCAAATATGAATCCGACGGATATTTCAGCTTGCGGTTAATACCTGCGCAGCCGTTATGAATAACATTCTGTTCAAAAAGAACAAGATAACCGTTCTCGTAATATTTGACTATCGCCCAATGGTCGCCCTTGCCTCCCCGCATTTCCGACGAAACAAAAACAACGTCACCTGCTTTCGGGAATTCAGGGGTAACAAGCTTATATCCGGGGGTATTTATCCTCAGACGGGGTTCACTGCTTCTGATTTCAACATCAAGCCCGAACGCCTCTTTGTAAAATCTTTCAACAACCTCTCCGCAATGATAAACGGAATTACCCGTTTCATTGTAATAAGCTTTTACACCCATAAAAGTATCGGCAACAAAATTTTGTCCTTTTATCTCTACCCATGTTCCCGATTCTATATCATCATACCAATCGGCAAAAGCCTTCGGCACCGCACCGCTGACAATCAGCAAAACGGCGCACAGCATGGCAACTGCCGTTCTTTTCAAATTCATTAAAAAATTACCTCTTAAAGAAAAACATCGTTAATCTCGCTCCACGCCTTGGGAACGTAAAGCTCGTTGAAAACTCTGACGGCATATCTGTCAGTCATGCCTGCAATAAAGTCGCACGCCGCAATCTGAACTCCGTCATTTTCCGCAATCGCCTTGAACTGCCCGGGCAGTTCGTCGGGCTTTTCAACAAAATGCATATAGAGCTTCTGAATCATTTCAACCGCTTTTTTCTCCTCGCTCTTGCAAGCGGGGTTTGTATATACCTTTTCAAACATGAAGCTGTGAAGCTCATCAAAAACCTGCTGAATTCCTTTTTCAAGCAGGATATCCTCGCCGCTGTTTTCAATGCAGCTGAGAACGAGAGTGTTTATTCTTGCACTCTTTGAATGACCGAGTTCATTTCTGATCGCAAGAGGAATATCATCCTCGCACATAATGCCTGCAATCGTGGCATCATCTATATCATGATTTATGTAAGCAATTCTGTCTGCAAGGCGCACCACTCTGCCTTCAAGTGTCGCCGCTTGCTCGCCGCTTGTGTGGCGTTCAATGCCGTTACGTACCTCAAAAGTGAGGTTAAGACCTCTGCCGTCTTTTTCAAGCACATCAACAACGCGCATGCTCTGCGCATAGTGCTTGAAGCCCTGAGGGCATACGGAGTTGAGCGCTCTTTCGCCTGCATGACCGAACGGAGTGTGACCGAGATCGTGACCGAGTGCAATCGCTTCGGTAAGGTCGCCGTTAAGCATGAGCGCGCCCGAAATTGTTCTCGCAATCTGCGAAACCTCGAGAGTATGGGTCAAACGGGTGCGATAATAGTCACCTTCGGGGGAAAGAAAAACCTGGGTTTTGTGCTTGAGGCGTCTGAAAGAGCTGCAATGGATGATTCTGTCTCTGTCACGCTGAAAAGCGGTTCTGACGGGACACTCCTCCTCCTCACGCAGTCTGCCTCTGCTCTCACATGCGAATGCGGCACGGGGAGAAAGAATCTCTTTTTCTTTTGCACAAGCCTTTTCGCGAATACTGTTATTCATAGATATTCACCCCTTCATAATACAGATACGGCATTATTCGGTCGATTCCTGCAAGAAAATTGTGAACTTTTTGTTAACAATATTATTTTTAAATATATCAGTCTATATCCGCAAAGAATTCTTCGGTTTTTTCCGCTTTGTATCTTCCGTTGCTCACATCAATGAGCTTTGCATTAAAGCCGTCAATGATTTCAAGCGGCATTCTGAAAATCAGAGTAACGTTATCTTCAAAAATCGTATCTTCAATCACTCCGCCGCTTTCGGGTACAAGTGACGAAAGCTTGCCGTAGAAATAGTAGTCACAGGTCACTTTAAGGCGTGCGCACATCGCTCTTGTGACTATACCGCCCGCCGCAACGGCAATCGAAGCGGAATGAGAATAAGCCCTCACAAGTCCGCCTGCGCCGAGCATTATTCCGCCGAAATATCTTGTTACTACGACTGCACAATCGGTTACACCCGACTTTTCAAGCACATCGAGTACGGGAATGCCTGCCGTACCCTGAGGCTCACCGTCATCGGAATAGCGCTTGACGCCCGTTTCTCTGATTATATATGCATAGACGTTGTGAGTCGCATCCCAATGCTTTTTGCTGACTGTCTGGATGAATTCGAGCGCCTGCTCCTGAGTGGTGACGGGCATAATATGCCCGATAAAGCGTGATTTTTTTACAATATACTCATCGCTTGAAGCGGTTCTTATGGTTTTGTAGCTGTTCAATAAATCACCTCAAAAGCAAAGCGGCGCAAAATACATTGCGCCGCCTGATTTGCTTATTATTTGTTATTGAGATTGAAACGCTTATTGAAGCGATCAACACGTCCGCCGGTATCAACAAGCTTCTGCTTACCGGTAAAGAACGGATGGCACTTTGAGCAGATATCAACACGAAGATTCTCTTTTGTTGAACCTGTTGCGATAACCTCACCGCAAGCGCAGCGGATCTCTGTCTGTTCGTACTTGGGATGGAGTCCTTCCTTCATTTAATGTCACCTCTTTCGGTATATCCATATACATAACGGAGCAATTTTATCATAATGCAAACAAAATTGCAAGTCTTTTTTGAAATTTTTTTATTCTTGGCTAATTTCAATAGTTTTTCCGAGCGAAAACGAATAGATTACTGTCTGTTTAACGGGCAAACCGATAACCTCGGACAAGCAACGGCGGTATATTGAAAGCTGTTCTCTGTAGTGCGCAATTAGCTCGGATTCATCCGAAGCTCTGTCCGTTTTGAAGTCGATGATGACCAGCTCTCCGTTTTCTTCAAACGCACAGTCAACAACACCCTCGATAACAACAGTTTCGCCATTTGCATCCTCTTCGGGAATTTCGGGATTCATTTCGCTCAGCGGAAGCGCAACGGTGAATGCATATTCTTTATAAACCTTATCCGCATTGAGAATTCTTTTTGCAAGATCACCCGCAAAAAATGCGGCAATTGCTTTTCGGTCAACAACATTCGCCTCAGCTTCGGTCAGCATACCGTTTTCAACAAGGCGGTCAATCTCTTTTGATACATTCTCGCCTGCCGAAGCATAATCCGCATACTGCATGAATCTGTGGGTTGCCGTGCCTCTCTGGGCAGGGGTAAGTCTGTCCTTGCTGACAAAAGCAGGTCTGCGCGAAGCGAAAAACTCTCCGCCGATGCCTTCCGTATCAAGCTTTGAAGCGATTCTCTTTGCAACAACGCCCTCAAGCGATGCATAGGGATAAACAAAGCTCAGCCTTTCCCCGATTTCGGCAACGGTTTCGGGATTCGCTTCGGCACATATAATCTCTGCCGTTTTTTCTTTTTCCTCGAAATCATCGGAAATAATCTTTGTTTCAAGCGGAGTATCGCATTCAAGAGCGATTGAAGCCGAAACTCCTGCGGCATTCCTGAGCGCATGCGCATCTGGGTGCCTTATCAGAGCGGAAAGAATGCACTTTGCATAGCTCGAAAATCCTATGACCGTAAACGGGTCAATAAGCATATCTTCCCTGACGTTCGCGGCGATTTTGGAAAGCTCCTTAGACCAATCGGGAGCAGATGCAAGGATAACCAGCTTTTCTTTGGGTCGTGTAAGAGCAACGTAAAGCACTCTCAATTCCTCGGAATGCTCCGCCTTTGTAATTTCAAGCTTTGCAGCGATTCTCGGAAGGGTATCAAACTTCGCAAAGCCTGCGCTGTTTTTTATTCCGATTCCGCTTTCGGGAGCTATAAGCAAATCTTCTCTCACCGAAAGCTCGTTATATTTCTTTTCACAAGCCGCAAGGAAACAGACAGGAAATTCAAGTCCCTTGCTCTTATGAATCGTCATTATCTTAACGGAATCCTCAGCTTCCGAATCCGAGCCGCCCGAAGCAATTTTAACTCCGCCCTTTGTAATATTATCAATGTATCTCACAAATCCCGCAACACCTTTTTTGCCCGTGCTTTCATATCTTGAAGCAAGATCGATAAAGCTGTTGAGATTTGCTCTGCGCTTTGCGCTGTCATTCATCGTACTGACAATCGCACCGTAGCCCGTTTCGCCTATGAGCCTTCTGATAAGCTCACTTGCGCTGACGGTCGAAGCGATTCTTCTCATTTCTTTTGTTCTTTCAAGGAACATTGTCGCTTTCTTGCTGCCGTTTTCCGCCGCAGTAACAACGCATTGATAAACCGAGCCTTTCCTCTGAACCGCACGCATAAGCGAAAGCTCATCGGCGGTAAATCCGAAAACTGGTGAAAGCATAACCGCCGTTAACGGAATATCGTCAACGGGGTTGTCGATAACCTTGAGAAGCGAAATCATAAACATTATTTCGGGGGAGGAAAGGAAGCTCTCCCCTGCTTCACAGCTTACGGGAATTTCCCTTGCGGTTAATTCATCAATAAACTCCTTCGAGCATCCTTTTACGCTTCTGAGAAGAATGCAGAAGTCACCGTAGCGTGGTTTTCTCTGCGACTCCCCGTCGGTAAAGGTTGTGCCGTCGGTCATCGATTTTTCTATATAATCTGCAATATACCTTGCCTGTGCCTCATAGCCGTTTTCGGTTTCGATAAGGCAGACCTCGGTATCCGCACCTTTTTTCTCGGGATATGATGTATTTGCAGCTTCGAGGAATTCGTTTTTATCATAATCAAGACCGCCTGCGTCACGGCTCATAAGTGACGAGAAGATGAAATTAACGATTTCCGTAACACCCCTGCGGCTTCGGAAATTCTTGCCGAGAGTAACTTTTGCAGGGTAATTTCCGTTTTCGTATTCATCCATACCGTCTCTGCGTGCAAGAAATATTTCCGGCATCGCCTGGCGAAAACGGTAGATGCTCTGCTTGACGTCGCCGACCATAAACAGATTGTTCTCATTCTTTGAAAGTGCGCTGAATATCATATCCTGCGCCTTATTGACATCCTGATACTCGTCAACGAGGATTTCCGCATAGTTCTCCGCAAGCTGAAGTGCAAGCGGAGTTCTGATGTATCCGTCATCCGTCGGCTCAACAAGAAGCTCGAGCGCCATATGGAGCGTATCGGAAAAATCCGCACCGTTTTCTTCTCTCTTGAGTCTTTTGAATTCCTCCGCATATTTTATCACGGCATCAACAAGCTCTCCGATTATCGGTGCAAGCCTTTCAACATCATCCTTATGCTCGTTTTCGCTTATGCGGACATAGGATGAAATTCCCGCAAAACATTTTTTATATGCATCCCTCGTGCCTTTGCAGATATCTTTAAGCTCGCCTGCATAGCCTTTCGGTGCAGTCGCCATTCTCGAAAACACCGAATTTGCAACGCAGAGAGAAAAATCATCCCATGAATCACCGTGCAATGATTCGAGAACATGTTCAAACATCGCTCTGTCATCTTCAAAGGTCGGTCTGTACTTTGCTTCAAGCTCGGGTTCTTCCGAAAGAAGCCGTATGCAGTGCTCCGCATCGGAAATGCAGGTGTTTAAACATTTTTCGGCGTGGGAAAGAACGATTTTTCCCCATGCACTTTCTTTTATCTGCTTCGGTTTTTCAAACTCGGCTGCAAGCGATTTTAACCACCTTTCGGGGAACGGATATGCCTGCGAAAGCTCATACAATTTAAGTATTGCATCGATAAGCTTTTTATCGTCTTTTTTGTCGCTGATAAGCTCGCAGAGATTATTGAAGTTCTCCGACGACTCCTCATAGAGCGACTCCGCAACGGTTGAAACCGCCTGATTTCTCAACAGTCCGAGCTTGCCTTCATCAAGCAAAGCAAAATCGGGTGCAATGCCGAGCGAATGGAAATTCTCTCTGACAAGAGCGATACAGAACGAGTCAATTGTGCAGATATTTGCAAACGGCAGCATGAGCTGCTGACGGCGCAGACGCTTATCCGACGGATTGAGTGCGATTTTTTTGCCGATGGCGGCAAAGATTTTATCCTTCATCTGAGCCGCGGCAGCGTTGGTGAAGGTCACAATCAGCATATTCTCGACTCCGCAGGGATTCTCCGCATCACAGATACGCTGAATAACCCTCTCAACAAGCACAGCCGTTTTACCCGAACCTGCCGCCGCACTTACAAGCAGCGTGCCTTCTCTCGCTTCAATGGCTTTTTGCTGGTCAGCCGTCCACTTCATCGCTCTCATCTCCTTCCGTCAGAATTTTTATTACCTCGTCGGTCTTGCAGTCATAAAGCTCCCTGACGGGTATGTTTTCTTCATAAGAGCAAACCGATTTATAGTCACAGTATTCGCATACTTTTTCGTAGCTCTTTCCGTAGGCGGGGATTGCGGGAATTTCGCCCGAATGCAGTGCATCCGCCATTTCGGTGAGGATTGAATCCGCTTTTTCTTTGAGCCTTCCGAGCTGTTCAAGTCCGATAAGCGAACCCGAAAATTCGCCGCCCTTGAATCTTGCGGGTACAAAGAGTCCGCTCTTGGTTTCGTCCATGGCGGTTATGACATCGGGGTCATTGAGAATAATACCGTTCATACGGCACTTTTTCTGCCTTTCCGCTTCTATATCCTCGTCGCTGAGACCTCTGTCCGCCGAGATGAGCGGAGAATTTGCAGGGTAATACAGCACTCCCGCAGGCGTGAATTCGCCGTATTTTCTACCGCCGTTCTGCCACAGAGTAAACAGATAAATAAACATCTGCATGTTAAGACCCTGAACAACGTCGCTGAGCGCAAATTCCTTGCCCGATGATTTGTAATCCACAACTCTGATATATTTTCCGCCGTTGACAATTGCCTCGTCAACTCTGTCAATCGCACCGGAAATAATAATTCTTCCGTTTTCTGTTTTGACTTCATAGGGCGGAATTTCTCCGTCAAAGCCGATTTTCAGTTCAAAATCAACGGGAGTGAAACTGCTGAGCGAAAGCTCTTTTATGAGTCTTTGCGCAACATCGCAGATTGAAATTACAAGTTTATTGAAAAGATAGATAAATCTTTCGCTTCGGTTAGCTCCGTCAAGCTTGCTCATAAGATATTCTTCAAGCAGGGTACCGAAGAAATCCAGAAGCTCTTTTCTGCTCATTGAAAGAAGCGCATTCCTCTCAAAGCTTGTCAGAAGCTGTTCGAGCGCATAATGTATGACATTACCCCTCTGCATCGGGTCAAGCTCCGCAACCTTTCTGGGCATCGCTTTTATACCGTAGCGGCAGAAATAGGCAAACGGGCATTTATAATAGCTTTCAACTCTTGAAGCGGAAATAAACATATCCTTGCCGAAAAGACTCACGGCGGCATTCTTGTCTTCTATTCTGAAATCACGGATACCAGATGCACGTTCAAGGGCGGCAATTCTGCCCTCATATTCCGCATCACCGTTAAAATATTCCGAAAGAGAAGCGTAAAGCTCATTCTTTTCATTTTTATTTTTTGCAAGCTGCTCAAACGCAAGCTCTTTTCCCTCAATATAATATATTCCGCTCTGAACGTGTGTACTGATTTCATTGCACTTGGGGAAAAGCGTTTTAATCTTTGTGAAAAGCTCGGAGGGCGAAAGAGCCTCGCCTTTCATATTCTTTTCGGGGCAGCAGACATAAAGTCTGTCCGACGCACAGCAAAAAGCATTATAGGCAATCAGCTTTTCCTCGGCAAGCTTATATTCGCCGAAATCGGAAAGTCCGATTCCCATTTCACTCATTCTGCGGCGGTCTTTATCCGTCAATGCATTTCCGTTGAAAGGCACTGCAGGAAAAACTCCGTTGTTTGCGCCTGCGATGAACACGATTTTCGGTGCAACGGTGCGGATTCTGTCCGCAGAGCCGATGGTTATTTCATCAAGGCCCTGGGGCAGACTGCCGACCGTCTGTACCCCGAGCATCAGCTCCAGCATATCGGCAACATCCGATGCGGTAACATTCCTGCCTCTGAGTAGGGTTTCAAGACTGTCGAGCAGGTCAATAACGGTATTCCACATGCGCTCAAGCTCAAGTGCAAGACCCGTTTCTCCCTGACCTTCAAGCGAACGTGCAAAACTTCTTATATTTTCGGCAGCATTCAATTTTTCGAGGAACTCAAAAATCGCCTTTGCCGCCCCCTCACCGTCGGTATCCCTGAGGGTTTCTCTGAGAGAATAAAGCGGGGCAACAATTTTTTTGCGTACCGAATTTAGATATCCCAGCTCTTTCTGCTCTTCCTCGCCCGATTCTTCGCCGAATCCTTTCGGATTCTGCGTGAAGTCCCTGAGCCATTCCGAGCCGTTTATTTTCCAGAGATATGCATAATTTTCAACATCGGAAATTTCCTGTGTGTCAAATCCGGCAAGGCCCGTTTTGAGGCATCTCATAAGAGTTTCCGTGTCAAACCCGAATGCGGCAATATGAACCGCGCTGCTGACGAGATTGACAACGGGCGAAACATCAACAGGCTGTCGGCTGTCCTCAAAAACGGAAATACCGCATTTCTTGAGTGCGCTTCTGAGCGGTGATTCATAGGCTCCGCTGTCACGGGCGATAACGGCGATATCCCTGCATCTGTAACCGTTTTCTCTGATCAGTTTTTTTGCCGTAACGGCAATATATTCGCATTCCTCATATATGTCCGCCGCCTTGCAGAGCGTGATTGCTCCGCTTTCATCCTCATAGACATTCGGTGCAGGTGAAAACAGTTCTCTTTCAAGCGCAAAAAGCTCGGGTGAATTATATTTTGAAAACTGCGGCGGAAAATTGTTGAACTTGCTTCTCATTGAAAGATACTGCGGCTTCGCAACAGGTACTCCGTTTTTCTTTGCAATTTCAATAAGTCTTTTCGCAGTTCTTTTTGTATGCGCAAATAAATCCGTTTCATCGTCGTCATTCTGAAGATTATCCGTGCAGAGCGTAACATAAACCGCAGTCGATTTTTTCAGCATCTCTGCGATAACT
Source organism: Clostridia bacterium (assembly GCA_017410195.1). Classification (GTDB taxonomy): domain Bacteria; phylum Bacillota; class Clostridia; order Oscillospirales; family Acutalibacteraceae; genus CAG-177. The sequence goes on from JAFQRF010000059.1 coordinate 11,836, forward strand.
TTATATTCCTGAGCGGTGAAGCCCCTGAATGCATCGATAAAAACAAGCCTGCCGTTAAAATAATCACTTTCGGGCATAACGCCATAAAGCTCCGTCAGCAGGTCATCGGGATTAAAATAACTTCCCTCAGTCAGCGCATCATAAGCATCAAGCACCGTCACAATATCCGTCAGCTTCATTTTAAGAAGACTGTTTTCTTCGGCTGCAAGCGCGAGCCGCACCGCATCCGCCGAAACGGCGTTCTGCTTGAATTCGGATGACAGCGCAACAAATTCGGAAATAACGGATTTTCTTGCTGTATGATTTCCGTAAAGCATCAGTTTATCCTTAACGCTTTCGAGTGCCATACGCATCAGCACCGCCTTTGCGGAATCATCGAGCCTTCTGCGCTCGTGAAAGGCAGGCTTTCCGACAAGCTTTTCGCCGAGGCTTGTAAAGCTCAGTACATCAATATCTGCCATTGCCTTTGCACCGACACGTTCAAGCATGATTTTTTCACTCATGAACGAGAACTGTTCAGGCACAATCAGGGTCAGCTTTTTATGTCCGCCCTGCGAAAACTGACCGATAAGATTCATTATGTGCGTTGTTTTTCCTCCGCCCTGCGAAGCAAGAATTAAATAGAGCATAGTCATTCTCCGTTATTTAAATATGTATATATTATATCACATACCGTTTCTTTTGTCAGTATTTTATTTCATTTGATGTTTCAAAAAACGGACACAACGCCGATTTTCCCTGTTTTCGGGCATTTCAGGCTCAAAATCGTTCAATTTTTTTGAATTTTAAGGCTTTTTTCGTTCCGCACTCGGCGGCAACCTCTTTGTGATTAGCTTTGAAACATTGACATATATTTTATAATGCTGTATAATAGATTCACTATTTTTAATTCTGAAAGGAGCAAATCCATAATGGATGACCCCGGCCCTGCGATTCAGTTAGCGGCATCGGCTGCAGCTGAAATTTCAACCGACCCTCTTTCTATCATTTTAAAAGTACTGCTTCTATTTGTACTTATCATCGTCAATGCGTTCTTCGCAATGAGCGAAATTGCAATCATCTCGCTCAACGATACAAAGATGCAGAAGCTTGCCGAAGAGGGCAACAAAAAAGCAAAGCAAATAGTTAAACTGACGGAAAACTCAAGCAGATTTCTCTCAACCATTCAAATCGGCGTTACCCTTGCAGGCTTCCTGACCTCGGCATCGGCATCGCAGAACTTTGCCGAAATGCTGACGAACGCTTTGATGAAAACTCCCGTTGCACAGATCGGCTACGGCGTTATCAACGGCATCTCGGTTGTGCTTATCACAATCATTACCTCTTATTTCTCGCTTGTTCTCGGTGAGCTTGCTCCCAAGAGAATAGGAATGCAGATTCCCGAGAAAATCGCTTTCAAGGTTGTCGGAATTCTTAATTTTGTTGCCTCGGCAACAAAGCCGTTTGTTAAAGTTCTTTCGCTTTCAACCAATGCAATCGTCCGTCTTTTCGGCTTCGACCCCAACGCAGATGAAGAAGAAGTGACCGAAGAAGAAATCCGCATGATGGTTGACGTCGGCGGCGAAAAAGGCGTTATCGAAGACACTCAAAAGGAAATGATTGACAACATCTTTGAGTTTGATGACCTTGACGCGGGCGACATTATGACCCACAGAACGGAAATGACCGCCATTGAGGTTTCCCGTTCTCTTGAAGAGGTTGCGGAGCTTGCAGTTGAAAACGGATATTCGAGAATCCCCGTTTATGAGGATGATCCCGACAGCATAGTCGGCGTGCTTTACGCAAAAGACCTGCTCAAATATGTCGGTCATAACATTCCGGCAGATCTTACCATCAGCGATGTTATGAGAAAGGCTCTTTATGTTCCCGAAACTCAGAGCTGCGGAGATTTGTTCAACGCAATGAACGAAAGCCGCACTCAGTTCGCCGTTGTTGTTGACGAATACGGCGGTACTGCAGGTATTGTCACTCTCGAAGACGTTCTCGAATCCATCGTCGGCAATATTCAGGATGAATACGACGACGAGGAAGAAGAAATCACACAGATAAACGAAACCACGTTCACAATAGACGGCACAACCGACCTTGACGAGGTTGACGAGCTTGTCGGCGTTGAGCTTCCCGAAGGCGATTATGATACACTCGGCGGCTTTGTTATCAGCCTTCTCGGCTATCTTCCGAGCGAAATCGGAAATGAGCCTATTGTTGCCGAATATAAAAACCTGCGATTCACGGTTCTTTCAATCGACGAACGCAGAATAGATGAAATAAAAGTCGAAATTCTTCCCGAATCTGAAAAGGATGAGGATGAGGAAGACGATGATTAACAAATGAAAAATTAACGGGACACGGATTTGAAATTAAAATCCGTGTCCCGCTTTTTTGATAAATTATTTCTTGTTAATTCTGCCGACATAGCTGAATGCTTCCAGAACGGCAACAACGGAGATAAAACCGCAGCTGAGAATCATCGACCAGCCGAGGTCGATTACGCCGTGCTTGAGTTGGTCAATGATTACTTCCCATGCAACAAGATAAGCCGCACATTCAAGAGCAAGAAGCGACAGAATGTGGAGTCCCTTGACCTTTTTGCTTCCGATAAGAGCAGAGTCAAGCGCAATAAATGCCGCTGTCAGCACAAACATCGGAAGGATGAACTCGGGAAGCCAGTCAAACCAATCGGTTTTACTTAATATGTAATAAACATAGCCCGTTATCGAGCCGAAGCAGATAAGAGCGGTAACCGCCGGCGGTGTTATTCTCAGAACGGGGAGAACCGAAACAACCCATATGCAAAGCAGTGCGCCGACAACATAGCCGAACCAGTAACCTTCTACTCTGTCTACCGCAAGGTCAATCGCAATGCAGATTGATGCAGGGAAAACAAGAAACGCCGTAAACAGAGCGGCATAGCTTTTGGACATTTTTCCGGGAGATTTAAAAAAGCTGAATTTGTTGTTTTTTTCGGATCCTTCAGGAGTAACATCAATCGGTGTGCAATTGGGGCAAACCGTTGTTCCTTCAGGTATCTTACTTCCGCAATTGGAACAATACATATCTTTTCCTCCTTATGTTTATGATATTATTATACAATTCACCAAAATAAAAATCAACAGTAAAATGAAAATTGACAAACAATTAACAGTGTTGTAATATATATTATACTTTTTATATTATAATTTCTCCGAAAGGATGATAATACCGTGGCAATATTCAGACCTTTTAAAGCGATACGTCCTCTTCCCGAATATGCAGAAAGAGTTGCAGCCCTACCCTATGACGTTATGAACAGCAAGGAAGCAGCAAAAATGGTTGAAGGAAATCCGTATTCATTTCTTCACGTTGACAAGGCGGAAATCGACCTTCCCGAGGACACCGACCTTTATTCCGAGCAGGTTTATCTTAAAGCGAGAGAAAATCTTGATAAGCTTGTCAGCGACGGAATCTGCAAACAGGATGAAGAAAACAGATTTTATATATACCGTCAGATTATGAACGGCAGAAGCCAGACCGGTCTTGTCGGTTGTGTTTCGATTGACGACTATATCAACAACATCATCAAAAAACATGAATTTACCCGTGCAGATAAAGAAGCAGACAGAATAAATCACGTTGATTACTGCGATGCAAACACGGGTCCGATTTTCCTGACTTACCGTCCGCAGGCGGAAATTTCCGCAATCGTATCGGAATGGTGCAAATCTCACACGCCCGAACATGATTTCGTTAACGATGACGGCATAGCAAACACCGTATGGGTCATCGACTGTACTGAAACAAACGCCAAAATCTCCGCTCTCTTTAATGCGGTTGATTATCTTTATATTGCCGACGGTCACCACAGAGCGGCATCGGCAGTCAAGGTCGGTCTCAAGCGCAGAGAGCAGTTCCCCGATTATGACGGAAGTGAAGAGTTCAACTTCTTCCTTGCGGTCCTTTTTGCTTGCGACGAGCTTGAAATTATGGATTACAACCGTGTTATGAAAGATTTGAACGGAAATACTCCCGAGCAGTTTGTTGAAAAAATCAGCGAAAAATTCAGCGTTGAACTTTACGGCGATAATGCATACAAGCCCGAAAAGGCTCACACCTTCGGCATGCTCCTCGACGGAAAGTGGTATAAGCTCACAGCAAAAGGCGGCTCCTTCAATGCAGACGACCCAGTTGAATCGCTCGATGTTTCAATTCTTCAGAACAACCTTATTTCCCCCGTTCTTGACATTCAAGACCCGAGAACAGATAAAAGAATAGATTTCGTCGGCGGAATCAGAGGTCTCGGCGAGCTTGAACGCAGAGCAAGCGAGGATATGTGCCTTGCATTCTCGATGTATCCCACAACTCTAAAAGAGCTTATGGACATTGCGGATGCGGATAAAATCATGCCTCCGAAATCAACATGGTTTGAGCCGAAGCTTCTCAGCGGTCTTTTCATTCATAAATTAAAATAATATTCCATATCCTTTCGGGGAACAATATTCCCGAAAGGATACTCTTGTGAAAGGACAGTATATGATTAAAGTTGCTTTTTTTGATACCAAGCCATACGATAAAATTTATTTTGACGAGCTTAAAGAGCAGTACGGAATAGAAATCGAATATTTTGAATCCAAACTCAGTCCCAGAACCGCCGTCATGGCAAGGGATGCAAAGGCTGTTGTTGCATTTGTAAATGATGACGTAGGCAAGGATACAATTTCCGTACTCAGAGAAAACGGCACCGAGATTATCGCAATGCGCTGCGCAGGCTACAATAACGTTGACCTTGCGGCAGCAAAAGATGTTATTCCCGTTGTGCGTGTTCCCGAATATTCTCCCCACGCCGTTGCCGAGCATACTCTTGCTCTGCTTCTGACTCTCGTTCGCAAAACACACAAGGCATATATCAGAACAAGAGATTCAAATTTCAGCCTCAACGGCTTCGTCGGCTTTGATCTTCACGGCAAAACTCTCGGCGTTATCGGCACGGGTAAAATCGGCATAGCCTTTATTGAAATCTGCCGAGGTCTCGGAATGAACGTTATCGCATACGACCCTTACCCTTCCCAGGGATATCTTGAATATGTGCCGCTTGAAGAGCTTTTTGCACGCTCCGACGTCATTTCGCTCCATTGTCCCCTCACAAGCGAAACCTATCATATCATCAACAGCTATTCGCTGAAAATGATGAAGGATAAGGTGTTCATTCTCAACACCTCAAGAGGTGCGCTGATTGATACCGAAGCTCTTATCGAGGGCATCAAAAGCGGCAAGGTCGGCGGTGCAGGGCTTGATGTTTACGAGGAAGAAAGCGAGTTCTTTTATGAGGATTTATCGGAAACGATTCTTAAGGATGATGTTCTTTCAAGGCTGATTATGATGCCGAATGTTCTCATAACATCGCACCAGGCCTTTTTGACCCATGAAGCGCTCAGACGTATCGCCGAAATCACGCTCGGCAACATTAAAAGCTTCTTTGACGGTCAACCGCTTGAAAATGAGATTGTTGCGAAGAAAAAGATTATTATATAAAATATACCATTAAATAATATATCATTTTGCACAAAGCAAATGCAAAGTCAAGAAAATATTGTATAATATATGCTGATAATTCCAAAATATACAAAAACAGCTTGACTTTATGCATACATAACCGTATAATTATACACATATTAATTCCCGAGGTACATATTTATGAGCAAAACAAAGATTTTTATTGACGGCAAGGAAGGTACAACGGGTCTGAGAATTTTCGAAAGACTCTCCTACCGTGACGATATTGAAATAATGACTCTCAGCGAAGAGCTGCGCAAGGACACTTTCGCAAGAAAAGAAGCTCTGAATTCCTGCGATATTGCATTTCTCTGTCTGCCCGATGCGGCGGCAATTGAAGCGGTTTCGCTGATTGAAAACCCCGATGTTAAGGTTATCGATGCTTCCACAGCTCACCGAACTCTTCCCGACTGGGCATACGGCTTTCCCGAGCTTTCGGCGGCGCATCTTGAAAAAATTAAGAATTCAAAGCGTGTTGCTGTCCCCGGATGCCATGCAAGCGGCTTCATCGCACTTGTTTATCCGCTTATTGCAGCAGGAATTCTCCCTGCTGATGCCCTTCTTACCTGTCATTCAATCACCGGATACAGCGGCGGCGGAAAAAAGATGATTGCCCAGTATGAAAGCGGCGCAAGAGAAGATTTTCTCAATTCACCCCGTCAGTACGCACTTACTCAGGAACACAAGCATCTCAAAGAGATGAAAGCGATAACGGGAATCGAAAAAGCTCCCCTTTTCAGCCCCATTGTTGCGGATTATTACAGCGGAATGGCAGTTACCGTTCCCCTTTTTAAAGAAAATCTTTGCAATGGCAAGGGTATTTGTGATATAATAAATATTTACAAAAATGCATACGGCTCGGATTTCGTTAAATACACCGAAGAAACGGGCGAAGATGCAATGTTCTGCGCCGAAAAAATGAGCGGCAACGACGGCATGGAAATCCTCGTAAAAGGCAACGAAGAAAGAATTATTTTGCTTGCCCGTTACGATAACCTCGGCAAGGGCGCATCGGGCGCAGCCGTTGAATGCATGAATATACTTATGGGAATCGACCCGAAAACGGGTTTGTCCCTTTAATGTTGAAAGGATAATAAAGATGAAACAAATTCCCGGCGGCATCTGCGCCGCAAAAGGCTTCACCGCAAGCGGAGTTCATTGCGGAATCAGAAAGAATAAAACAAAAAAAGACCTCGCCCTCATTCTCAGCGAAAAGAAAGCGGCGGCGGCATGCGTTTACACAACAAATCTTGTTAAGGGTGCGCCCATAACAGTAACAAAAAACAACGTTGCCGACGGCTACGCTCAGGCTGTTATATGCAACAGCGGCAATGCCAACACCTGCAACGCAAACGGAATTGAAATCGCAGAGGAAATGTGCGCTCTCATCTCTGAAGAGCTTGATATTTCCGCATCAGATGTTATCGTTGCTTCGACGGGTGTTATCGGTCAGACTCTTGACATCACTCCCATTGCGGAAGGAATTCCTTCACTTGCAAAAGAGCTTAAGGCGGACAGCGAGGATGCTGCTGCGGCGATTATGACCACCGACACAATTCCCAAAATTGTTTCATATTCATTTGAAATCGGCGGAAAGGAATGCAGAATCGGCGGCATCGCAAAGGGTTCAGGCATGATTCATCCCAACATGGCAACCATGCTTGTTTTCGTTACAACCGACTGCGCAATTTCTCCCGCAATGCTTCAGAAGGCGCTCAGCGAAGACGTTAAATCATCTTTCAATATGGTCAGCGTTGACGGTGATACTTCGACCAACGATATGGTTTCCGTTATGGCAAACGGCATGGCAGGCAATGATGAAATTACTGCAGAGGGTGCGGATTTCGACGAGTTCTGCAAGGCTCTCAACGCAGTTACAACTCATCTCTGCCGTATGATTGCAGGCGACGGCGAGGGTGCAACCAAGCTTCTTGAATGCATCGTAACAGGTGCAAAATCAAAAGAAATCGCAGTCACCGTTTCAAAGTCGGTTATCTGTTCGTCACTTTTCAAGGCTGCAATGTTCGGCGCCGATGCAAACTGGGGCAGAGTTCTCTGCGCTATCGGCTACAGCGGTGCTGATGTTGACGTCAACAAGATTGATGTTTCATTTAAATCGGCAGCAGGTCAGGTTGATGTCTGCAAGAACGGCGCGGGCATTGATTTCTCCGAAGAAATCGCAAAGGAAGTTCTCACCGAGAAAGAAATTCAGGTTCTTGTTGAGCTTAACAGCGGCGACTTTGATGCAACTGCATGGGGCTGCGACCTGACATATGATTACGTTAAAATCAACGGCGATTACAGAACTTAAAAACAGCAGAAATAAGGATGTATGGAAATGGAAATCACAAATAATCTCAGGGGTCAGGTGCTTGTTGAAGCCCTCCCCTATATTCAGAAATATTCAAATAAAATCGTTGTTATCAAATACGGCGGCAACGCAATGATTAACGAAGACCTCAAGAATGCCGTTATGGGCGATATCGCTCTTCTTTCGCTCATCGGCGTCAAGGTTGTTCTTGTTCACGGCGGCGGTCCCGAAATCAATGACACTCTTGCAAAAATCGGCAAAAAAAGCGAATGGGTTGACGGTCTGCGTGTTACCGACAAGGAAACAGTTGATGTTGTTCAGATGGTGCTTGCAGGCAAGGTCAACAAGAGCCTTGTTGCTCTTCTCGGCAGACTCGGAAGTAAGGCTGTCGGTCTTTGCGGTGCCGACGGTCAGCTTATCAAAGCAAAGGTAAAAGATGAAAGACTCGGCTACGTCGGCGAAATCACCGAAATCAATCCCGAACCTATTCTCGACCTTCTTGAAAAGGGCTATGTTCCTGTCATTTCAACAACTGCTTGTGACGATGACGGCAATATTTATAACATAAATGCGGACACAGCCGCTGCAAAAATCGCAGGTACTCTCAAGGCTGAAAGCTTTATTTCAATGACGGATATCGCAGGAATTCTGCGTGATAAGGATGACCCCTCAACGCTCATTCCCAAAATCTATGTCAGCGATATTCCCCAGCTTGTTCATGAGGGTATTATCTCGGGCGGTATGATTCCGAAGATTGACTGTTGCGGCGAAGCAATCCGCAGAGGCGTTAAAAAGGTGTTCATTCTCGACGGAACCGTTCCCCACTCACTTCTCATTGAAACTTTGACCAACGAAGGACTCGGAACAATGTTTGTTCAGGGTTAAGAGGATAAAACTATGGCTATTTTTGAAACAGATAAAAATTACATTGCGAATACATATGCACGTTTCCCCGTTGAGCTTTCTGAGGGCAACGGCTCTCTGCTCTACGGCGAGGATGATAAGGAATATATCGACCTCGGAAGCGGAATTGCCGTCAACACCTTCGGTGCGGCGGACGACGAATGGGTAGAGGCAGTCACCGTTCAGGCATCGCTTCTCGGTCACACCTCAAACCTTTATTACACCAAGCCCTGCGCTGAACTTGCACAGATGCTCTGCGAAAGAACGGGAATGAAGAAGGTTTTCTTCTCAAACTCGGGCGCGGAAGCAAATGAATGCGCAATCAAAGCGGCAAGACTCTGGGCGCTCAAAAACAAGGGAGAAGGCAATTCAACCATCATTACCCTCAAAAACAGCTTCCATGGCAGAACAATCACAACTCTTGCCGCAACGGGTCAGGATAATTTTCACACCGATTTCGGACCTTTCACCGAAGGTTTTGTTTATGCGGAAGCGAATAACCTTGATTCCGTCAAGGAACTTGCAGATGCAAACGGATGCGCCGCAATTATGATGGAAACCATTCAGGGCGAAGGCGGCGTTCTTCCTCTGACTGATGAATTCGTCAAGGGCGTTTTTGAAATTGCAAAAGAAAAGAACATGCTTGTTATCATCGACGAAGTCCAGACGGGTAACGGCAGAACGGGCAAGCTTTACAGCTATATGCATTACGGCGTGATGCCCGATATCGTTTCAACCGCAAAGGGTCTTGCAGGCGGTCTGCCCCTCGGCGCAACAATGCTCGGCGAAAAGGTTAAGGATATCCTCACCCCCGGCAGTCACGGCTCAACCTTCGGCGGCAACCCCATCTGCTGTGCCGGTGCGATCAGCATTCTTTCGAGAATCGATGATAACCTGCTCACCGACGTCACAAAGAAGAGCGAATATATCATCTCAAAACTTTCTGCTTGCAAGAAAGTAAAGAGCATTTCAGGCAAAGGCTTTATGCTCGGCATCGAATGTGAAAAGCCTGCAAAGGAAGTCATCGCAGCTGCTATGGAAAAGGGTGTGCTTGTTCTGAGCGCAAAAACGAAGGTAAGACTTCTTCCGCCTCTCAACATCCCCTTTGAGCTTCTCGAAAATGCAATCGATATTCTGATTGAGGCAATTGAAGAGTAAAACAAAAACGGGTCGGATTTCCGACCCGTTGGTTTTTATTTTCTGCCGACAAAACGCTTGATTTTGTTTGAGCTTGTTTTTTCAAACTCCTTATCCCTAATAACAACCTTTGAAATCTGCTTATAAATCGGAAGCTCCTTGCAGGCATTTCTGATTTCCTGAAGCACCTCGGAAACAGTCTTTTTCTCGGTCATATAAACCTCGGCAAGAAGCGAGCTTTCGTTGCCGTTTTCGTCCTTTTCGCCGCTGACAATAACCTCGGCGATGTAGTCAAGATTCTGGATATATCCCTCAATCTCTTCGGGATAGATGTTTTTGCCGTTGTTGAGAACAATTATGTTCTTCTTTCTGCCTGAAATAACAAGCTGATCCTTATCCGTAATCATTCCGTAGTCGCCGGTGTAGAACCAGCCGTCTTTTATTACTTCCGCAGTAAGCTCGGGCTGCTTATAATAACCGAGCATGACGGTCGGACTCTTTACGCAGATTTCGCCGATTCCTTCTTCGTTGGGATTATCGATTCTCCATTCAAGGCAGGGAATTCTGATGCCTGCAGTGCGGACATCGTTGAATTCATCGTGATTGCAGCAGACAAGCGGAGAGCATTCGGTTATGCCGTAGCCGTTGACAAGGCAGATTCCGATATTGTCAAAGAAATCGCCGACCTCAGGACGTATGGGTGCGCCGCCGCAAACTATCTTTTTGAGATTGCCGCCGAAAATATCGTGAATAAACGAGAAAATCTCTTTTCTTTTATCAATTCCTACCTTGCGCATGCCGTTGCTTTTTGCAATCAATGCCTCAAACTGTTCGGTCATACCCTTTGCGGCAAGGTCACGAATGATTCTTGTGTAGAACATTTCTGCAATTGCGGGAACTATATAAACATAATCAGGCTTGAAAAGCTTGAGATTTTTGAGAACTGCAGGCAGACTGTCGTTGATGCAGAGTGCCGCATGCTTGTGAAACGAAACAAGAACGTCAACAACGCTTTCGTAGGTATGGCTGTAGGGGAGAACGGAAAGTCCGTTTTCGTATATGGTTGAAACCTGAAGGCCGTAGTAAACGCATGAGCAGATGTTCTTTTCGGAAAGCATAACGCCCTTCGCCATTCCGGTTGTACCCGAAGTATAAACAAGCATTTTCATATCATCGGGCTCGTTTTTGCAGGAAAGATAATCGGCTTTATCGAGATTTGCACCCTCTTTGATTGAAAGAGAAATCGAAATAAATTCACCGTCATTTTCCTCTCTTTCAAGACCGATAAAGAGCTTAGCAAACTTCAGCTCGTCTCTTCTTGAACGGAAAAGCTCTTCGAATTTCGCATCATAGAAAATAACTTCGCTTTCGCTGTGGTTGAGAAGATAAACTATATCGTTCTCAGGCAATTCCTTATCGAGAGGAACAAATGAGCCGCCGCTGCGCAGAGCGGTGAAATAAGCAGTAATCCATTCGATGCTGTTTTTACCGATACAGGCAAAACGGGAATTCTTGAAGCCTTTTTCGGCAACAAATGCACCGAGCGACCAGACTCTGTTGATAAAGGCTTCGTAGGTAAGGCATCTGATTTCGTCTTCGTGCTTGTAACGGTAAGCTATGTTAAGAGGAACCGCTTTAAGAGCCTGCTCCATCATATCCGCAATACTGCTTACGGGTGCAACTTCATAGTAATTGATATCGGGTTTCATGCAATAACCGCCTTTCGGAATTTTTGGTGAAAGCTGCGCTTTCGCTTATTCAATGATATTAATTTTCACCCGAAAAGTCACCCTACCAAACCAAAAATCGGCTCTATCTGTCGTAAAATCCAACTCTACCGAGAGTAGAAACCTAATAAAATCAACGGTTTTGGCTTGCATTTCCTGCAGATGTGTGGTATTATGTTTAAAAATTCTTTAAGGAGATGATGATTGATGACTGAAGAAGAACTTAAAAAAAATATTGCTCACAATATCACTTCTCTGAGGAAAAACAGCGGCATGACACAGGCTGAGCTTGCCGAAAAACTGAATTATTCCGATAAATCCGTTTCAAAATGGGAAAGGGGCGACGGAGTTCCCGATATACTTGTGCTTCACAAAATCTCTGAACTGTTCGGAGTTTCACTCAATGAAATAATCGGTGAAGAGATAGTTATAAAAAAAGAAAAGAAGCTCCCTCACATGACAAACCGCATCATAATTCCTCTGCTGAGTGTCGGTCTTGTTTTTCTGGTTGCTTCAATAGTATTTCTGATGCTGAAAATCTTTCTGCCTTCATTCCCGAAGGCGTGGATACTCTATATTCTTGCTCTTCCCGTTTCGTGCATACCTCTTTTGGTTTTTGCAGAAATATGGTGGGAAATTCCCCAACGGTTTTTATGCGTTTCCGCACTCATATGGTCTGTAGTTCTGTTTCTTTGTCTTTCCTTTGAAAACGAAAACATGAACTTTGCAGTCATCACGGCGGCGATATTTCAAGTTATAACTATTCTTTGGTTCATCATGCGCTACCGTTCAAAAAAGCGGAAGCAAAAAGCAAAGGAACAAGTCGAGATCAACAACGGGCTGTAAAAATGCAGTCCGTTCTTTTTTTGCAAATTGTGTATGACGAGAATAGAAATTATGACAAAATACACAAAATATAGTCATATGTTAACAAAAAATTTTCAAACAAATTCTATAAATAGTGTTAACTTTTGACTTTGAGTGTGATATAATAATAGATATTATAATGGATTTTATTGTTGTTTTTATATACTATTATTCGGTTTGTAGGTGATATTTTGTCCGAAAAGAAAAAACGAGGCTCTGACGGCTTTGAAGATATATCGAGCTACAGCACCCCGAAAGGAGCAAAAAACAAGCTTGGTTATTTCTGGAGCTTTAAATTCAAGCCTTTCTTCCTGAAAAATCAGAAGCGCAATCTCAAAGCGCTTCTCAGTATATGTATCTGCCTTGTGCTTGTTGTTTCCGCTGTCTGCGGTGCATATGTACGCAAAATGTTTTCCCTTATCAATCATAATGAAGGATATTTCGGAAACCCCGATGCGACCTTCATTGAAGAACTTGCAGAAGATGAAAACATGACGTTTGACCGCATTGAAGATATCGCTTATGCAAATTCAATCAAAGAGCTTCTCCGCTCATGGGCAACGAATAACGGCGAAAAAATTTACAGCAAAAAGGTTATCAACGTTCTTCTCGTCGGCGAGGATAACGAGGACGGCTCTCACCGTTCTGACTCAACAATGCTTGTTTCCGTCAACACGAAAACAAAAAAAATAACCATTACCTCTTTCCTGCGTGATTCATACACCTACATGGATATCAATGGCAGCGAACGCTTCGATAAAACCAACCACTCCTATGCCTGGGGCGGTGCTGCAAAGCTGATGGAGGTTCTCTCAAATAACTATAAAATCAAAATTGACCACTACGTTTCGATTAATTATCAATCATTTATTGCGGCGGTTGATGCGCTCGGCGGAATTTCGGTTCCGATTACCGAAGCTGAAGCAAAGTTCATGAACCGCACAACCCGTGTCAAAGGCTTTGAGAGCGGCGAAAGCGTTCATCTGACGGGCGAACAGGCCCTCATTTACGCGAGAATCAGAAAGCTTGACAGCGAGGTTGAGCGAACAAGAAGGCAGCGTGAGCTGATTTCATCACTTATAAATAAGGTTAAGGATTCATCGGTCGCTGACCTTAACAATGCAATCCAGACCTTTCTCCCCTATGTAACAACGAACTATAAAACAAGCGAAATAATCTCCCTCGGAACTCAGGCACTCAGCGACGGCTGGCTGAAATATGAAATCGTAAGCCAGGCATATCCCGGCGAAGAACACCGCTACGGCGTTGACTATTTCCAGACCTATACCGGCAGACTTTTCGTATGGATTGTTGACTATATCACGGCGGCAAGAGACCTTCAGCTTGCGCTTTACGGTCAGACAAATATTGAAATCAATCCGGAAACCCATGTTTCGGCAATCGACCTTGCAAAAGGAAGCTCTTCGGGCAGCTACTATGAGGATTACAGTAACTACCATGAAGAGTCTGCAACCGAGTCCGAAACGCACTATTACTATGAGGAAGAGTCAACATCGAGAAAAAACATCTTCAATTGGATAGGCGATGACGGCAGAGAGCCTCTCAATCCGTTTTCACCGCCCGATGAAGAAACAACCCTTGATGAATATTACGAAGACGGTTCCGAATACTATGATCCCGATGAGCCGTACGAAGAAAATACGGGTGATCCGTATTATAACGACAATCCAGAAGAAACAACCGAAGAAGACATCGGATATTACGAAGAACCGTATGAGGAAGAATATTATTAAAAGTTGTTTTCTTACGATATAAAGCCAAAGCAGATAACACCTCAAAGATGTTATCTGCTTTGGTTTTTCATTTTTATCCTATATCCGGTTCATTGTCGAGTAACACGACAGGCTTTTTGTAGCCTTCGAGTTCAAGAACGACAATTTCATTTTTGCCTTCTTTGAGGAAAGGTGCGGGAAGATAAGCAGAACGCTGAGGACCTACCTCCCAATGTCTTGAAAGAACCTTGTTGTTAACAATAATAATTCCCTTTTTGAAATCGGGAAGCTTTACAAAGGTATCGCAGCACTCGTCAACCTCGAATTCAGCTTTCAATAGCATTGGTGCGCCGCTGAATTCGGGAACACCTTCCCTGAAATCAACCTTTGATACATCATCGAGAGGAAGAGGATAGTTTGTCCAATGATAAACAAAGTTGTTGCCGAAGCCGATGCCCTGAGTAATTCCTTTTGTATCCCTGAGCTTTGCGCCGTAGTTAACTCTGCCCATGTTTTCAACAAGCACGGCAAGCTCCTGACCGCCTTCTTCAATTGCAACAATATTCTGCGGCTTATCGTCATTTCTGTACTGAATGCCGACAAATTCGCCGTCAAGATAGATATAACCTCTGTCGTGAACATCCTGAAGTCTTACGGGCTGAGGACCTCTCGGACCTCTGACATTCGCCTTGTAAAGCACAAAGCCATAGCCCTGGTCAAGCTTTTCCATCGTCATAGGCATAACGGATTCAACCGGATTTGAAAGCACATCAAGATTGTCAAAAAGCCTTGCGGAATGGGTAAATTCAATCTCGCCGTAACTCTTCTTCTTTATCGGAGCAGGCATTTCAACCTCGGGAACAGGTGCATATTTTGAGATGACATCTCTGAATTTAAAGTATTTTTCGGTAAGCTCACCGCTTTCGTTGACGGGAGCATCATCATCGTAGCTTGAAACTGTCGGCTCATATTTATCATAATCATTCGCACCGTTCATATAGCCGAAATTTGTGCCGCCGTGGAACATGTACGCAGAAAGACTTGCACCCATGGAGAGAATTTCATCCATCGCATCTGCCGCATCCTGCGGATCACGGCTGTGATGCTCCTCTGTCCAATGGTCAAACCAGCCGTTCCAGAATTCGGTACACATAAGAGGTCCGTCGGGCTGATATTCACGAAGTCTTGCAAACTGCTCTGCGGCTCTTGAACCGAAGTTTGCGGTTTTATGGATTTCAGGGACAGTTCCGCCCGTAAGCATCTGATATTCCGCACCGTCAGAGGTAAAAAGAGGCACATCAATTCCTCTGTTTTTCAGACCTGCTGCAAGATAGCGGATATACTCGCTGTCATCGCCGTAGCTGCCATATTCGTTTTCGACCTGAACAAGGATAACGTTGCCGCCCTTTGTTATCTGATGCTTTGCGATTCGTGGAATAAAGTCATCAAAAAATCTGTCAACCGCCGCAAGATAATCTTTATCCATGCAGCGAAGCGCCATTGAATCGTTTTTGAGAAGCCACCAGGGCAGGCCGCCGAAATCCCATTCAGAGCAAATATACGGACCGGGACGAACGATTGCGTAAAGCCCGAGTTCTGCCGCAATATCAAGGAATTTTTCGACATCGAGCATATCAGAATAATCAAAAACGCCCTCTTTCATCTCATGAAGATTCCACGCAACGTAGGTTTCGACTGTGTTGAAGCCGCACGCCTTGAGCTTTATTAGTCTGTCACGCCAATATTCGGCAGGTACTCTGAAATAATGGATTGCGCCGGCAATAACTCTGAATTCTTCGCCGTTAAGTTTAAATCCGTCTTTTTCAATTGCAAATTTATTCATGTGTTTCTCCTATCCGGAATTTCTTCGGCGGGATTTGGGCATCCCGCACTACCTTAAATTTGTTTATACTTCGTCGCATTTATTGCAGTCAATCAATCAGGGAGTTCTTCCCGTTCATACGGAAACTCGCTGAAAACCTCGAATTTTCTCGCTCTCGACCAAAGCGACGGGTTAACCTTAACGGTAAAACCGCAGCCGTTTGGCGTAAGCCATTCATGCATGGGATATTCGGGAATTCCGTAAGCGGCAAGTATGGTCATGATAACTCCGCCGTGAGTAACGATTGCGGCAGAGGTTGTTCCCGTTTTCATAAGACCCTCTGCCACCTTTTCAAAGGTATCGCAGACTCTTTTGGCAAACTCCTCGTTACTCTCGCCGTATGGCGGCTTAACTCCCCTCTCACCGGCAAGCCAACGGGGAAATTCCTCATATTTTTCGAGCTGTTCGGCAGTTTTATTTTCAAACTCGCCGAAATTGTATTCAATAAACCCATCAATAACGAGGGGCTTGTTGTCGGGATAAAGTATATCCGCCGTCTGCAGACAGCGTTTGAGCGGACTTGTAAACACGGCATCAACGGGAGGATAAACAAGCCCAGCTTTCATCTGCCTGAGCTGCTCCTTTCCCTCTTCGCTGATTTCAACATTGGTATGACCGATATAACGCCCTTCAAGATTCTCGTCGGTAAGGGCATTTCTGATTAAATGAATGGTGTAGGACTTCATTTTTCCTCCAAAAAAAGGTGTTGATTTTCGTAAGATTTATCAATATACAAAATGTATAAAAAGCTATATAATTATAATATCAAATTATACTTTGAGGCGATATTATGGATAAAAACTTTCCGATAATTTTAACAGAACTTCGAAAAGAAAAGGGGCTGAGCCAAAAAGAAGCCGCCGCAAAGCTCGGAATTTCTCAGGCTCTGCTTTCGCATTATGAAAAAGGGATCAGAGAATGCGGACAAAGCTTTCTGATAAGGGTCGCAGATTTTTACGGCGTATCGTGCGACTATCTCCTTGGGCGCACGAGGGAACGCAATGAACTTGATATTCTTGCAAATGAAATACTCAGCGACAATTTCTCCTCCGACTCGAATCCGACAAGCATGACCTTCATCAAAGCAGGTACGCTTGTCACCCAGCTCATCAAGGACTCGGACAACAGCAGAGGAATGCGACTCGACATACTCTATGCCATTGCGCTTTACAAGGTCATTCTCATTCAGGCAAAGGCAGGAAACCTGCCGAAAAACTGGTGCGGCAGAGCATATGTAAACGGCGAAGTCTGTTGCAATTCCATGTATCTCGGTATAGCGGAGCTTGCAGCTTACGATGCAATTTCAACGCAGAAAAACAAGAATCCGGTGCCGGAAATGCCTGTCCCCGAAGCGATAAAAACGCTGGTTGAGGAAGCGGAAAACTTCATTGTTAACGCAACAACAAAGCAGTGTCCGCCGGTACCGTTTGAATATCTGAGGTAATAACAAAGCAATAAATGTATGGGCGTACCTTTTCGGGTACGCCCGTTGTTTTTAAATAAGTTCCTCGTAAAGCTTGATATATTCCTTTGCAGATTTGCCCCAACTGTTGTCACACTTGAGCGCTCTGACAACAAGTGTCTGCCAGTATTCCTTATCATAATAAGCTCCGAGAGCTCGTCTGATAGCATCAAGCATATCATATGCATCATAGCTCTTGAAGGTGAAGCCGTTGCCCTTGCCGTCACCGCTGTCGGTTATGGTGTCTTTAAGACCGCCTGTTTCTCTTACAATGGGGATTGAGCCGTAGCGCAGAGCAACCATCTGCGAAAGACCGCAGGGTTCACTCTTCGAGGGCATAAGGAACATATCACTTGCAGCATAAATTTTTCTTGCAAGGTCGGGAACAAATCCGAGACGGATACCGACCTTATCGGGGAAAGCTGCCGCGAGTTCTTTAAAGAAGGCTTCATACTCCCAGTCACCCGAGCCAAGAACCACAAGCTGCATATCGGTTGACGAGAGAAGATCCCACATGATTCTCTTGATGAGATCAAGACCCTTGTGAGCAACGAGTCTTGTTACGATACCCATGAGGGGAACATCCTCTCTGACGGGAAGATTAAACATTTCCTGAAGAGCGGCTTTATTTGCCTTTTTGCCTTCGGGTTCCTTCGCGGAATAATTCGCAAAAATATCCTTGTCCTTCTCGGGGTCATAGTTGATTGTATCAATACCGTTAAGGATACCGCTGAGCTTATAGCTGCGTTCCTTGAGAATGGGGTCAAGACCGTGGCTGAACCACGGGTCAAGAATCTCACCTGCATAGGTATTGCTTACGGTTGTAACCTTGTTTGCACATTCGATGCCGCCTTTCATAAGGTTAAGGCAGTCGCCGAACTGAAGAAGCGAAGTTGTCTCTTCACCAAGACCGAATACATCGCCAAGGATTTCATTGCCGTATTTGCCCTGATACTGAATGTTATGGATTGTAAATACGGTTTTGATGCCAGTATAGCCCTCTCTGTAACCGTAAATTGTTGAATAATAAACGGGAACAAGAGCCGACTGCCAGTCATTACAATGAATAATATCGGGCTTAAAATCAATATAAGGAAGAATTTCAAGAACTGCTCTTGAGAAGAATGCAAATCTCTCGCCGTCATCGTAATGACCGTAAAGAGTATTTCTCTTGAAATAATATTCGTTGTCGATGAGATAATATATAACTCCGCCTGCCTTGGCTTCAAAAATTCCGCAATACTGTCTGCGCCATGAAACGGGAACCATAATATTTGTTATAAACTTCATGCTTGAACGCATTTCTTCACTGATTGTGCCGTAAAGAGGCATAACGACTCTGCACGCAACCTTGCGTCTTCTGAGAGCCTGAGGAAGCGAACCCGCAACATCGGCAAGACCGCCGCTTGCCGCAAAGGGAAGAGCTTCACTGGCAACATAAAGAACTTTCATCTGTTTTTCCTTTCTCAGTTAAAGATAACTGTCGTGTAATACTGACCTTCGTAAATAACAACACCGACACCTATCTGTGTTGTATCCGAACTCATTGCGGTTGAACTGTTCGCCGCCTTGACAGTCTGATAAATCGGACTGCCGCCGTAGGTTGTAACAAGAGTGTAAGCATCAGGAGCGGAAGGTTCACCGTAAACATCGGGGAGAGCAAGCGACATACTGTTAGTTCTTGCGCTAGCTTTAAGGCTAGCGGTATGCTCAAGAGGTTCAAGACCCTCGGCCTGCCTGTCTCTGTTAATCTGGTCAACAACAGCCTGAGCAAGCGCATCATCACGCTTGAACTTTTCCTCTTTCTTGCCGCCGTCTTCGCCCGTTGTTCCGCTCTGGAGATTTTCGCTCCAGATATCGGGGAGCGTTGTCGGGGGAGCTTCGAGGGTTACAAGCTGAGTGACGGGGTTGCCGTTTTCATCCTTTTCCTCTTTTCCCCAAATATTGGTAACAACAACGCCCGAGGTTTTAGGAACATATTCCGTTGTCGGCTCAGTTGTCGTCGTGCTGTCCGCAGGAACGGTATAGGTCAGCATCTCTGTGAACGGAACACCGTTTTCGTCAAACTGAGGAATACCGTTTTTATCCGTGACCTGAACAAATTTCGTCATATCAATCATCGGAACGGTGGTTGTTGTTGAACGGGGAACCGTTGTTTTTTTCTTGGTGGTCGGGTAGGTGTGATTTGAAGAATATTTGGGCTTAGGATAATAATGCAAAGCCGTTATGTATTCAATGCTGCCTTCTTCGTTTGTTTCGCTTTCAACAACAACCGATGTTTCAATAATCGTTTCCATCTCGGTTGTTTTCTCCGCACCGTCAAAAACGCCGGTTTTGACGAGGATAACGATAACAACAAGAATCAGCGCAAGCGCACAGACCACGCCTGTTAAAATATTTTTACCGGACATTGGTTTTCACACTTTCTCAGATAACAATTCCCTTGCCGATATAGACAGGGTAGCTTGAATCGCCGCAAAGCGTTTTATTGGGTTTAACAACAGCAGCTTTATCAATGATTACGCAGCTGAGGTTTGAGTTTTCACCGACGAAGGTATCCTGCATGATGATTGAATTCTTGATTTTTGCACCTTTTTCAACCGTTACCCCTCTGAAAAGAATGCAGTTTTCAACCTCGCCGTAAATATGACAGCCGTCGGCAACCAGTGAATTTTTCACATTTGCGCCGATTCCGTAAACTGCGGGAACCTGATCTCTGACCTTGGTATAAACGGGTCTGTCCGCAGAGAAAAGCTCTTTTCTGTTTTCGAGCTTGAGAAGCTCAAGACTGATATCATAGTAGCTCTGGAGTGAGCTGAGTACTCTGACAAAGCCCTTCTCCTCATATCCGTAAACTCTTAAGTGCTGAATGTTCTTTGAAATCATTGTTTCAATGTCAACAATCTTTGCGCTGTGAGCCTCGTGGAGAAGTCTTTCGAGAAGTGTTCTTCTGATTATCATAACCTTCAACGAATAATTTGTGCTTCCGCTGTAACAGTCAATAAGACGGGTTGCGGAAACTCTGCTGTTTTCGTCCATGATAAGTTCTGTACCGTCATGGATAACAGGAGGCTCGCCGTTTGCGTATGCGATGGTGATGTCCGCATCATTGGCGGTGTGAGCCTTGATAAGCTTATCGTAATCCATGCTGCAGACAACATTGCAGTCAACAAGAAGAACATGGTCTTTTTGAGAATCGCTGATATAATCGATGCATCCGTAAAGAGCATCAGCCTTGCCGATGGTTATGCCTGCACCGGGAGTATCGTAAGGCGGAAGAAGGGTCATGCCCTCTCTTTTTCTTGAAAGGTCCCAGGGCTTGCCCGTACCGATATGGTCCATAAGTGAGCGGTAATTGCTCTTGGTTATAACACCAACCTGCGAGATTCCCGAATTAACCATGTTGGAAAGCGGGAAGTCAATAAGGCGGTAACGTGCCGCAAAAGGAATTGAACCCATTGTTCTTAATGCGGTAAGCTGGGGAAGAGCTTCATCATAGGCATTTGAAAAAATAATACCGAGAACTTTTTTTGCAGACATTATTCAGCACCTCCTACGTCGCTATCTGTCATTGTATCGGGAGCAATCTTCACGCCCTTGCCGATTTTAACACCGTTGCCGATAACGGCTACGCCCCAATCCTCAATATTCTTCATATTTTCGGGGCTTTCGCCGACTACCGCACCCTCTTCAATGACGGCATTTTCAGCAACTATAGAATACTGAACAACCGCACCCTTTTTGATAACGGTGCCGGGCATTACGATTGAATATTTGACCTCTGCACCCTCTTCTACGGTTACATTTGCAAAGAGAACGGAGAAATCAATCTTGCCGTTGATTTCACAGCCTTCGGTTATCATTGAATTCTCAACAACGGCATCCGCACCGATATAGTGGGGCGGCGAAGCGGGTGAACGGGAATAGATTCTCCAGCTGTCGTCATTGAGGTCAAGGTCTACTTTGGGATTGAGAAGGTCGAGGTTTGCATCCCAAAGGCTGCTGATGGTTCCGACATCCTTCCAATAGCCGTCGAACTGATAAGCAAACATTCTCTCGCCTGCCGAATGCATTGCGGGGATAACATCGTGACCGAAGTCGTTACCCGAGCCTTCCTTTGCCTCGTCCTCAATAAGATATTTTCTCAGCTTCTTCCAGTTGAAGATATAAACACCCATTGAAGCCTTGTTGCTTCTGGGATTCTTGGGTTTTTCTTCGAATTCGCTGATTGAGCCGTCGTCGTTGACAATCGTCAGACCGAAACGGCTTGCCTCTTCCCAGGGGACTTCGAGCATTGCTATTGTACAGTCTGCATTCTTTTCCTTGTGGTAATCGAGCATCTTCGAATAATCCATCTTGTAAATATGGTCGCCCGAAAGAATGAGAACATATTCGGGATCATATCTTTCAATGAAGTTGATGTTCTGATAAATTGCGTTTGCTGTTCCTTTATACCATTCCGTACCCTTAATCTGCTGATAGGGCGAAAGAATATGTACGCCGCCGTTGGCACGGTCAAGATCCCAGGGCTGACCGTTGCCGATATAGTCGTTGAGTTCAAGCGGCTGATACTGGGTCAGAACACCGACGGTATAGATGCCGGAGTTGACGCAGTTTGAAAGCGGAAAGTCGATGATGCGGTATTTGCCGCCGTAGGGTACGGCAGGCTTTGCGATGTTTTTTGTCAGAATGCCGAGACGGCTGCCCTGACCGCCTGCAAGGAGCATTGCTATGCATTCGGGTTTTACTGCCATAGGGGGTTCCTCCTTTATATTTAAGCTTGTTTTTTACGTGATGTGTTCTTTATATACATACAGCTCAAGCCTTCAATGTCAATCTCAATGCTGTAGTCATATCCGTGCATAGGTTTCTTTTTTGCCTTGACCGAGCCGACGGTGCTTTCGCCCTTGCCGCCGAATTCGGGAGATGAAGAGCTGAAAACAACCCTATACGTTCCCGCCTTGGGAACACCGAAGCAGTATTTCTGCCTTGTTACGGGAGTGAAATTGCAGACCGAAATAATCTCATTGCCGCTCCTGTCACGTCTTGTATACGCAACAACGGAATTCGAGCTGTCATCGCTGACTATCCAACTGAAGCCGTCCCAACTGTAGTCATCCTCCCAAAGAGGTGCATTTTTGAGATAGAACGCATTGAGCGATGCGACGTAATTTTTGAGCTGCTTATGAGCATCATATCCGAGAAGCATCCAGTCGAGCGGCTGCTTATAATTCCATTCGATGAACTGACCGAATTCACTTCCCATAAAAAGAAGCTTTTTGCCCGGGTGCGACATCATATAGCCGAGGAATGAACGCACGCCTGCAAACTTTTCCTCGTAGCTGCCGGGCATTTTATTGATAAGCGAGCATTTGCCGTGAACAACCTCGTCATGCGAAATAGGAAGAACAAAATTTTCCGAAAACGCATAGAAGAACGAGAAAGTCAGGCAGTCGTGATGATATTTTCTGTGGATGCCGTCAAGCGAAAAATAACGAAGACAATCGTTCATCCAGCCCATGTTCCACTTGAAATTGAAGCCGAGACCTCCCATGAATGTGGGCTTTGAAACCATCGGCCATGCGGTACTTTCTTCCGCAATCATCATAACGTCGCCGTATTCTCTGAATATGCTTTCGTTGAGCTTCTGAAGGAATGCGACCGCCTCAAGATTTTCGTTTCCGCCATGAACGTTTGCAATCCAATGGCCGTCGTCCCTGCCGTAGTCAAGATAGAGCATCGATGCAACCGCATCAACGCGAAGTCCGTCGATATGGTATTTTTCAATCCAGAACATTGCGCTTGACATCAGGAAGGAACAAACCTCGGGTCTGCCGTAGTCAAAAACCTTGGTTCCCCACTGATAATGCTCACCCTTTCTCGGGTCGGGATATTCGTAGCAGGGAGTGCCGTCAAATTCATAAAGACCGAAAGCATCCTTCGGGAAATGAGCAGGCACCCAGTCGAGAATAACGCCGATATCCATTGAATGAGCCTTGTCAACAAAATATGCAAAGTCATCGGGTGTTCCGTAGCGTGAAGTCGGAGCAAAGTAGCCTGTTACCTGATATCCCCATGAGCCGTCAAACGGATGCTCAAGAATCGGAAGAAGTTCAATATGGGTATAACCCATTTCCTTAACATAAGGAATCAGCCGGTCGGCAAGCTCTCTGTAAGAAAGCGGATTTCCGTCATCATAGACCTGCCACGAGCCTGCATGAACCTCGTAAACATTGACGGGTGAGGAGTAGATATCTCTGCTCTTTCTCTTTTTTAGCCAAGCTTTATCAGTCCATGCAAAATCGAGCGAATCGTAATATTTTGATGCGGTGTCCGGTCTGGTTTCAGCATGAAACGCATAAGGATCGCTCTTATAAATGTCACGCCCGTCCTTGGTACGAATGCAATATTTGTATGAATCGAATTTTTTAACGTTTGCAACCGTGCATTCCCAGATGCCGTCGCTGATTTTTTTCATCGGTGCGCACTCGGAATTCCAGCCGTTGAAATCGCCCGCAACGCCTATTCTTTCGGCATTCGGCGCCCAAACTCTGAAAACAGCTCCGCCGTCGCACGGATGCGAGCCGAGATATTCATACGCCTTGGCATTTGTACCCTCATGGAACAGGTAAAGAGGGATATTGCTTTTATCTTTTTTCATGAAATGCAAGCCTCCGCTTTTTAATTAATATAATTATATCAATTATCCCCTTTATTTTCAAGTATATATCATAAATATTAGTGCCAAATTATTTCCGTAAAAGTTTAACAATTTGACGATAAAAGTTACAATTATGTCACCTTCATTGACAAGGTTGCACATATTTGATATCATTATTTCGGTTTATAATGCAAAAATATTTTTATTCAATATAATACTCACCGCCCGAAGGGCAAGGAGCGCAAAATGATAAGTTCAGATAATTTATGCATGGGCTGCATGCGTGAAATCGGCGATGCAAAGCAATGCCCCTATTGCGGATTTCACTCCGAATCGTCTCAAATTCCGCCTTATCTTCCCGTAAGAACCGTTATTGCAAACCGATATCTTGTCGGAAAAATGCTCGAATATAACGGAGAAGGCGCAACATATATCGGCTGGGATCTCACAGAGAAAAAAGCCGTCAAAATCAGAGAATTCATCCCCGATTCTTTCACAACAAGAACCACTTCAAACCTCAAACTTCAGATTATGCGCGGCAGCGAGGATGTTTTCTCCGAGCTTCGCCAGAGCTTTGAGGAGCTGTGGACAAAGCTTGCAAGGCTCAAGGGGCTTTCCGCACTCATCAGCGTTACGAATGTTGTTGAAGATTACGGTACCTCATATGCAGTTTATGAACATTTTGAGGGGATAACCCTCAGAGATTTCCTTCTCAAGAGCAAAACGGGCTATATTTCCTGGGATAAGGCAAGGCAGCTTCTCATGCCCATTCTTTCAACCCTCGGAACTCTTCATTCCTCAGGAATCATCCATAAGGGAATTTCACCGTCAACTCTTGTTATATCATCCGACGGAAAAATAAAAATCACAGGCTTCTGCACGGGATCTGCAAGAACCGCAAGGAGTGACCTCAACAGCCAGCTTTTCGACGGATATGCAGCAATCGAGCAGTACGGCTTTGACGGCAGTCAGGGAACATGGACCGACATTTACGCTTTTGCTGCCGTGCTTTACCGCACCCTTATCGGCAGCGATCCCATTTCCGCAAAAGAAAGAATGTCCAACGACCGTCTTATGGTACCGGGTAAATTCGCAGAAGCTCTCCCCGCATACGTTATCAACGGGCTTATCAATGCGTTGCAGATTTTGCCCGAGGACAGAACAAGAACAGTTGAGCAGCTCAGAGCTGAGCTTTCCGCTTCTCCCGTTGCAACAGCGGTCAGCGGTCAGTATCAGCAGAGAACTGCGCCCCCTGCGGCACCTACTGGTAAACCCGTTCCGCAAAGACCCGCTTCTGCACACGATTCGCAGAACAAAAAAGGTAAAAAGAAGAGCAAAGGCAGCGCTCAGGTCATTATAACCTCTGCGGTTATCAGCTTTGCGCTCTGCCTTGTTGTGCTTATAATTCTTGCTTTCACGGTATTCCGTGACAGACTCTCAATAGACCTCGGCGGTGCCGACAATCCCACCGAAGTCACGGCTCAGCAGACTCAGGCAGAGCCTATCGCCGTTCCCACATTCGTCGGCAGAAGCTATCTTGACATTTCGTCAAATCCCGTATTCATTCAGAATTTCGAATTCGGAGACCCCGAATATGTTTATGACGAAGAGGTTTCCGAAGGCTACATCGTCGGTCAGAGCATTCAGCCCAACGAGATGGTTGCTCCGGGAACGAAAATCACTCTTTATGTTAGCAAGGGCAAGGAAGAAATCATTCTTCCCAATGTCATCGGCTCGGATTATGAAGAAGCCGTTGTACGTCTTGAAGAACTCGGCTTTGTCTGCAAAAAAAGCGAAACCTCTCAGGGTAATTACAGAGAAAATGAAATAATCTCCATGTCGCCCAGCTCTGAAAAAGCATATTCGCCCGGAACAACGGTCTATCTCATCGTTTTCATCCCCGAAACCGAGGTTGTGACCGATGAATTCGGCGAAATAATCCCTCCTGAGGAGCTTCCCGAAGAAGATAATCCCGAAGAAAATGCTCCCGAAGAGGATGTTCCGTCAGAAGAATAAACAATTTGCAACGGGTGACTGCTCAGGTCACCCGTTTTTTCGGAGATAAAATGAAAAATACCTTTCCCGTATATTACAAAAAATTCACCTGCATTGCCGACAGATGCACCGACACCTGCTGCGCAGGCTGGGCGGTTGTCGCCGATGGCGAAAGCCTCGAAAAATATAATAATGTCAGCGGAAATTTCGGTAAAAAAATTCAGTCCGTCATCAACATCGATGAAGACGGCGACACGGTTTTTACTCCCGTAAGCAACCGCTGCCCTTTTTTGCTTGACAGCGGACTCTGCGAGATGTATATTGAACTCGGGCATGAGTCGCTCTGCCGTACCTGCCGTCAGTATCCGAGGCACATAACATATTTCGGCGCAAGGAGCGAAACAGGAATCTCTCTTTCCTGCCCCGAGGCGGCAAGAATCATCATGGAATGCAGCGAGCCGATAACCTTTGAAACGGAAAACACCCTTGATTTTCCTCAGCCGACCGACATCGACCCCGAGCTGTATTTTACACTTCTTGAGGCACGAAAAAAGGCGATTGATATACTTCAGAACAGAGAATTTCCGATTTCGGAGCGCATCTGCTCCTTTCTCGGATTCTCAAGCGATATTGCGCCTCACGTTCGGCGTTATGAATACAACGAAATCCGTGCGGCAATCGGCTCGGATTATTTTGTAAAAGAAAAACCCGTTTACTCCCGAAAAAAAGAAAACGGTGCAACAAAAAAATATTTTTCGGATTTCCGAAGCCTTGAAATGCTTGATTCCTTGTGGAAAGAACGCCTTTCCGATGCAGAAAACGCCGATACCGTCAAATATTTTAAAAGCAATCCCGACATTGATTGGGAATACGAACATCTCATGGTATACTTTGTTTTCCGCTATTTTATGACGGCGGTTTTTGACCGTGATTTACTCTCAAAATCAAAGCTTGCGGCGGTTTCGTTTATCATTATCCGGAAACTTTGCGCCGCGCAAAATGCCGATAAAGAAAAACGCACACAGATAATGCAACGCTATTCAAAAGAGGTTGAACACTCGGCATCAAACATGGAATTTCTGAATATCACAATGAAAAAAAGCCGCTTTTACAGCATTGAGAACCTTATAAATATTATCAGGGGAGAATAAATTATGAAATACTGTAATCTTGTCAATACAAAGCAGGGCAGCAAGTCCGTTCACCGTTTCTCGAACGGCAACACACTGCCCCTTGTTCAGCTTCCCTTCGGTATGGCGGCATTCTGCCCGCAGACCGTTGAGAGCAATATCCGCTGGTACTATCACCCCGACAGCAGAAGCCTTGAAGGCATCCGCCTCACCCATCAGCCGTCACCCTGGATTGCGGACTACGGCGCAATGCTTTTCAGCTTGCAAAACAGAAAAATGGGCGGTTTCGACGGTGAAGACAGATGGTCGGGCTTCAGACCCGAGGACGCAGTCCTCACACCCTATCGCCTTAAGTACCGTTTTCTCAGATGCAGAGCGGATTTTGAACTCGCACCTACAGAAAGAGGTGCGGTCATCAAGGTTGATTTTGACGAGGACATCGACAACTATTTTTCCGTCACTCCCGTCAAGGGCAACAACTCCTTCCGCTTTGACGAAAAAACAAACACACTCTATGCTTCGACCGATATGCATATGAGCGGCGAAGCGGTTAAGTTCAGAAATTATATTGTTTTAAAGTTCCCCGAAGGCAGCGTTGATGTTGACAAAACTCTCATCAGCAATGACGATAAATTCAGAAACGGCACAAAGTGCAGAGGCAAAAAAGCGGGCATTCACATCGCTCTTAAGAATAAATCAACCGAAATCAAGCTCGCAACCTCATATATCAGCTTCAGTCAGGCACTTCTCAACCTTGAATCCGAGCTTTCGGGCGCAACTCTCAAATCCGTCAAGGCTTTTGCAGAGGCAAAGTGGGAAGAATATCTTTCGAGAGTTAAAATCGAAACCAAAGATAAGAAGATGCTCAAAACCTTCTATTCCTGTATGTACAGGGCATTCCTCTATCCCCACAAGTGCCATGAATACGACAAAAACGGCAACGCAGTCCATTACTGCCCCCACGACGGCTCAACCCGTCCCGGCGTAAGATACACCGACAACGGCTTCTGGGATACATACAGAACGGTTTATCCCTTCTTCTCACTCGTTGCGAAGGATGAGCTGAAAGAAATGCTCACCGCATTTATTACTGAATATACCGAAAGCGGATGGCTTCCCCGCTGGCTTTCAATCGGTGAATGCGGCTGTATGCCCAGCACTCTTGTTGATGCAGTTATATGCGATGCCGCTGTCAAGGGCTTTATCGATAACGATTTGCTCGAGGTTGCACTTGAGGGTATGATAAAACATTCCGTTAAAAATGCTCCCCACAGCCGCTTCGGCAGAAACGGTGCGGAGAGCTACTGCAAGCTCGGTTACGTTCCCTATGAAGAAGAAAAAGAGACCGTCAACCTCACTCTCGATGCCGCCTACGGCGACTGGTGCATTGCCGAAATTGCAAAGCTTCTCGGTAAACCCGACATCGAAAAGGAATACAGAAAGCGTGCGCTTAACTATAAGAATCTTTTCGACCCCGAAACAGGCTTTATGCGTGCCAAGGACAGAAAAGGTAACTTCAGACCTGACTTCACACCCATCGGCTGGGGCCGTGACTACACCGAGGGCAGTGCATGGCAGAATTCATTCGCTGTGCCGCACGATATCGAAGGTCTTGCAGACCTCTACGGCGGCAAGGATAAGCTCATAGAGAAGATTGACGAGCTTTTCGCAACTCCTCCTCACTATGAAATCATCGGCTACGGCTGTGAAATCCACGAAATCACCGAAATGGCGGCTGTTGATTTCGGTCAGTGCGGCATGAACAATCAGCCAAGCTTCCATATTCCTTATATATACTCCGCTCTCGGCGAGGTTGAAAAATCCGCTTATTGGGTAAAGAAAATCTGTGACGAATTATTCTCATATGAAGACGACGGCTTCCCCGGCGACGAGGACAACGGAACAACCGCTATCTGGTACATCTTCGGCGTACTCGGACTTTATCCGTTCTGCCCCGGTACAAAGGAATTTGTCAAGGGCATAAAGCAGGTTGACAGGGCATTTATTGGCGAAAAAGAGCTTGATGTCAACAAATTCGAAGGCAACAAAATAAACTATGACGATATAAAATAAAAGGAGAAAATTAAAATGGACAGATATCTTATTATCAACGCAGACGATTTCGGTATGTGCAGAGGCGCAAACCTCGCTGTTATGGACCTTCTCAAGGATGAAAAGAGCGCACTCACATCCTCAACAATCATGACTCCCTGCGCCTGGGCGCCCGAGGCTTGTCAGTTTGCTGCAGCAAACCCCGAGCTTGCAATCGGCGTTCACCTCACCTTCACCAGCGAATGGTCAAAGTACCGCTGGGCGCCCGTCAACACAAGCAACACCGACTCACTCCGTGACGAAGAGGGCTTCATGTGGCACGAGAGCGATCAGGTCGAGGAACACGTTGACATCGACGAGGTTGAGGGTGAAATCAGAGCGCAGATTGAACGCTGCAAAAAGCTCGGTCTTGTCAATCCCTCGCATCTCGACAACCATATGGGTTCGCTCTACGGCATCGAAACCGGCAGATTCGAGCTTCTCCAGACAACTCTCGCAATCGCAGGCGAATACGGTCTCCCCTTCCGTCTGCCCGGCACATTCTCGGACGCAATGCTCGGCAATTCCATGCTCGAAATTAATGTTGACAAGAGCATGATTGATATGGTGTTCGGCAAAATCGTTGAATTTGCAAAAGCAAATGGCGTTGCACTCCCCGACCACCTTATCCCCAACGAATGGGGCGGTCCTCAGGACGAAAGCTACGAGAATTTCAAAGAATACCTCTACAATCTCTATGCATCAATGCCCGAAGGCATCACCGAAACCTATCTTCATCCCTCGCTCGAAACCGACGACCTCAAGGGAACATCGAGCGCATGGCAGCGCAGAGTATGGGAATATCAGGTCATGAAAGACCCGCAGACAAAGCAGCACATCGAAGCTCACGGAATTAAGCTCATCAATTACCGTGACCTTGCGGCAATGAGAAAGTAAACACTTCGCCCCGAACCTGAATTCAGGCTCGGGGCTTTATATTTATCTGAAAGCAATGTAAAAATAGGTTGTACCTGCTTCGTTGAGCAAGGGATAGCATCCCTTGGCAACGGTCGATTCTCCGCTTTTTACCTTGAATCCCGTGGTTGTCAGCTCAATTCCGAGACTCGCACCTCCCGGAAGTCCGACAGCCGCCATGGCATGATATTTACTTGCGGAAGAATTAAAATACATCATGGGAAGTCCGTTGCCGACAACAATAACAACGCTCGGCTTGAATCCGAGGGAAATTGACCTCGTTGCTGCACCTGTTCCGAAATATGTTCCGCTCAAAAACGGCGTGTTCAGATATGTCTGCTGAGCGACAGAAAGATGAATACTTTTATCGTTGATATGCGAACCGCAGAGATGCTCCTTGCTGATAAAAGACGGAAAATCAAGGCTCGAACTCGATGCCGGGCAGAGTGAGGCATTTACCGTTGCCCATGCGCTGAGCACAAAAGCATCGGTATCTCTGTCCGAAACAATTCCGTCACAGCCTGAATTGAGAATGTCAAGACCCGAGGCAAAGGTCAGGCAGTCGATGATATCCGTGAATGCATCGTGGCACGCTTCACCGCCCGAAGAATACGGCGCATGAATCGAAAGCCTCAGTCTGATTTTTGCCTGCCTGCAATATTCGTTTTCAACAAGAACACCCTCATCGTTTTCCGTAAACGAATCAACGATTTCCATGCTCTGAATGCCGACCGCTACCGTTGTATTCTTCAGCGGCACGGCCTTTTTTATTGCCGGAAATTCCGTCAGAAACTTGATATGGGAAAGTTCGCTTCTCCCTTTAAGCCACGTAACGATATTTGACGGCAATGCACTTATTTCACTCATAAATCACACCTCAACAATCACTCTTATTATCGCCCATATATAGAACACTTCATCACCCTTATAAACCTTTTCGGCTCGGTCAATTCTGTATTTTTCGCCGCCGCAGGTCACATATGAGCCTTCTTCTGCGTCAGTCAGGTCGGGCGAAGGAGGACCGATATAAAGATAATGACCCTGCGAATTGTAGCCGATTTCGGTGTTGACACCGTAAAGATACATTTTATTTTTATATCTCAGAGGACTTATAAACGCCTTCATATCGGCTAATTTTTTGCCGCTTTTTGAGGAGAAAGAAGCCGTTCTGCCGTAAGTGTTGATAATCGGCGTTATGTTCATATGCTCACCTGCCTGAAAACGAACTCATCGTCATTGAGCAGAGGGAGCGCCGCAATAAGAGCCTCGTTTTTTTCCTTCTCCGCAAGCTCTATCATCGCATTGGGAGAAACGGTGACGGTCACATCGCCCGCTTTGAACGAGGTCACTTCCTCGGAATTTCTCATCTTTTTAACACAGAGGCGGTAATTCACCATTGCCGCCGCAAGACTGATAAGACGTCCGTCGGAATGCATTTCCTTTGATTTTACTCTCGGCAGAATTTCGTTGACCGTCAGGGTGCAGACGGGAGCAAGCTCCTCGTCTGTACCCTCGGGAGAATAATATTCTCTCAGCGCAGATAAAACACTAAGGCAATCTATCAACGCTCATCCCTCCCGTCAGACGGAAAGCACCTTTGATGCTCCGTCAAAAATCTTTGCAAAGCCTGCAGTGCAGCTGATAACGGCACGTTCAAGCTGGCGGTCAATAAGCTTATCATATTCGGTCATAATATCGCCTGCCTTGACCATTTCAAGAGCGGCGGTCTTATCAATACCGATAAGCTTGCCTTCACCGACAGCGGATGACTTGAGAAGCTTTGCGCCGAGGGGAGTAATCATATCGCCCTTGCCGTGAAAGTTAAGTCCTGCCGCAGCATCTCTGAACTGCTCCATGTTGAGCATTTCCGCCATAACCGCAGGGTCTGCGATGATGGTGTTGAGTTCATAGGGGTCAAAGCCGTTCCAGAAATTCACAAGGTCGGCATATGTAAGGGTGCCTGCCTGTGCAACGCTGACTGTTTCCGCCGCATTTCCGTTGCCGTCGCCGTTTTCAAGCACATCAATCGCATCCTTGAGAAGAGTTCTTGCAATGTAAGCGCCGATCTGTCTGAGAGTGACGGTAAAAAGGTCAAGACGCTGGAATCTGATTGCTTCGTATGAAGCGACAAGGCTTCTGCCTCTCTTCTTGAGCTTGACAAGGTTTTCCTTGGTGCGGATAGTCGTTTCGGGAATAAACGCACCCTCCTTGACAACCTTGATTTCCTTCTCCTCCTCGGTAGGTATTGAGCTGATTGAACGGTAGTCAAGACCGTCAATTGACGTTGTTGAAGCAACAACATCCGAAAGAATATCCGCCTGCTCAAGCCCCTGCTTTACTGCTCTTGAAACGTATTCGGGG
Organism: Clostridia bacterium; assembly: GCA_017410195.1. Lineage (GTDB taxonomy): Bacteria > Bacillota > Clostridia > Oscillospirales > Acutalibacteraceae > CAG-177. Next base: position 44,540 of record JAFQRF010000059.1, read on the forward strand.
AAAAGCACGGCACTCTGTGAGCTCTTGAAGAACTTGTCGACAACATCGCTTGCAGGACCGCCCACCTTGATTCCGAATCTTTTGAGCTGTCGCTGATATGCGTCAAGACCATCAAGGGATGTACCTTTGTAGTTTTCACTGGGGTCAATGCTTTCAAGTGACTTTGTGAAGTTGCCCGATGCATAAAGTCCCTTTTCAAGCTTGATATTATCAAAATTAGCCATTGTTATTTCTCCTTCCTTACATAATGAATGTTACTGTTTTCTTTGCTTCGTCAACGGCAAGAACAAGATATTCCCTGCCGCTGTCGGCTGTTTTTACACCCGTGCCGTCTGAAACATAACTTGCGTAGCCGACCTCGGGAGCGGTACCGCTGTAAACAGCTGTAACCGTACCGCTGAGCTGAACGGAAGCATAACCGCCGCTGCAGTCGATTGCAAAGCCGCAGAACTTGTCGCCGTCTGCGCAAGGTGCAACGGTATCCGATTCGCTCATCTTGACGGGTGTGCCGCCTGCGATTTCTTCATTTGCTTTGAATGTTGCTGTGTTTTCGTTAAATCCGTTGAATGATACTGACATAGTAAATCCTCCTTAAATTTTGTACTCGGAATTTTCGTTGCCGTTATCACAGTCCGATGACTCGAGCTGCCTGATAACGGGCATATTTTTCTGCGCACTCATACGGAGTGCATCACGCAGAGCTTTAAGCGATTTGAGCGAAAGTGCATCGCAGATTTCTCCGACCGATTCGCCCGTAAGTCCGGGAATAACCGTTGCCGCCGAGCGCACAATATCCGACTTAAGCTCATCGGTATATTCCCTTGCCCATTCCGCAAGCTTTTCTCTTTCTTCGGAAGGGTTAAAGGACTTGATGACACCTGCATTCTTCTGCGCCGGAACAGCCACAAACGACCATTCATAGGCATCCGTCGGCTCCGAGAGCAGATAACAGCAGATTTTTCCGCCGTAAACGTTGCCTTTCTTGTGTTCGCAGCCTTCGGTTTTGATGTTTCTTCCGCAGATTGAGCAGCTGATATCCCTCACCGCACATCCGACACTGGTTTCCTTTTTGATGCCTGCATCGATTTCCGCAATAAGGTCCTTGTTTTTCTCGGTTCTCACCATATACGCCTTGGCTTCGATATATGTATAATCCTCGCCGTCGGCGGTTTTCCTTTCGGAATCGGTAATAACCTTTGCCGTATAAATTCTCGCAGACTGGTCCTTGCTCTTCATGTTGTGGTCAAAAATTCCCGTTTTGCCGATAAAAAGTTCTGCAAGCTTTTCAAGTGCGTCTACGGTGAATTTTTCGTTATCCCTGTCGATTTCATTGTCGCAGAGGATAAGTGAAAATGTATAAAGTTCTTCGCTTGAAAGCTTTTTTCTTGCAAACCGACCGATAAGTTCAAGCTCCTCATCGGGCAGCGTATTTGTTTTGTTATCCTGCGTAACTATTCACCTCTCTTTATTTTTTCTGCCTGCGCTCTGTAGAGCAAGGCTCTGCTCTGCTCAACCTCATCCTGAAGCGTGATATCATCCCAGATTATTTTCACTCCGCAATGATATCCGTTGCCTCTCAGGAAGGTCATACAGATTTTTCTGATAACGGGTGTGAGAAGCTGTCTGTATGCTTCAAGCTCACTTGTCAGCACATCTGCCTGCTGAGATGACATTCTCTCCGTACTCGACCATGAAAGACCGAGCATGAAGGGCGGCAAACCCGTTTTTGCAACAATTTGCTCAAGCATCTGGCGCACAGGCACCTCGCTGTCGAGAATCTGATTATCTGCACCGATGACCTTAATCTGAACATCGCCGACCGCAACGAAATCCCTGATTTCCGACCCGCTCTGCATCGCCTCGCCCCATTCCTTTGCAACCTGCAAAGCTCTGTCTTTTGCATACGCTCTGTCCATCGCATCGTTTTTCGGGTTATAGGTGACAGCGAAGCGGAGATTGCCGACCCTCTCCCAGTTTGCGCCGATGCTCTCGAAAATCTTGAGAAGAATGGAGCTGACAAACGGCAGACCCTTGAGCATGGAGTTACCCGTAAGCGCTCCCGGCTCGGGATTAAGCACGCTGAGAAGGCACATTTCGGGTCGTGTCACCCTGCGGAGTTCCGCACCGTTTCTCACAAAAATGTCAACGTCGAAGCCGTTTTTGTTTCGCTTCAGTTCAATGTTTTCAAGCGGAGAATTGAAAAGCGCTCGGGGAACACCGTCTGTATCGGTCACGATTTCGCCGATAGCCGTACCGCATGTCAGAAGCTGTTCAAAATAGGTTGAAATAAAGGCGGAAATTCCCTGCCTGTTACCGCCGACGGGTACACTCTCGATGAATTCATCAATAGCCGCCTGAGCTGCCGAATCGGTGCATTCAACTTTAAATCCGCCCGTCAGACGGACAATTTTGAATATCGCCGCATCAATGACGGGAACAGCTTCCCTCAAAGCCTGATAGAGCCTCATCTGAGGCACCCCGAGCGGCACGTAGCCATCAATTATTCCGAACGGATGGCGGTTTTTATTCTGCGTTACGGGTGCGGAAACTCTTGAAACCTTTCGGTTTTTGAATAATCCCATGTTTTAACCCCCTTTCCTTTTGGTTGCAATAGCAAAAAATCCGATATCTTCATTCTGTGTTAAAACAGTTGAAACAAAATAACGAATATCGTCCATTGCGTGATCATTTTCTTTTCTGACTGTATCCTTTGAAGAACTGCTCTCCCATCGGTAAAGACCGAATTCTCTTATTGATGCCTTACATTCGGGCGAAAAAAGAATTTTTCCGTCTTTAAGGCAATCGGAAACACGTCTGATTCCGTCGATAACATCGTTCTTTGCGGGGATAACGGTGAACTTTCCGTCACGCCTTATGCATTCCATAAAGCTTGCCGCAGAGGGGTCAACAATGACCGCCTCTATTCCGAGTCCGTCTGCAAGCTCACAAAGAGCAGCATAATGCTCGCTGTCGGTTTTCTGCCTGCCCTCGGTGCGTGAATCAAAGTAATATTCCCTGATTCTGTACCACTTGCCTCCGTTTTCACCCCATAATCCGAAGGATGACGGGTTTACCGTACCGTAATCGCATGAAATATAGTATTTCTCAAAGCACTCGGGAGGGTGAACCACATGCTTCTCCCGCGAAAACATCGGGTAAACACACCCCTGCGCCGCAACCCATCTGCCGAGAACGAAGCGTTCATAGAAAGCGCCCGAATAAAGCTTCTCGTATCTGCGGATGATAGAAGGTGTCAGCGAAGGGTTATCCTTCATCGTGAAGTGCAGATAACAGCAGTTTTTTTCATCCTTCTTTTTTATCCATTCCTCATGAAACCAATGCATCGGGTGTTCGGGATTGCAGTTGAACCAAAGCTTTGAGCCTTCAACGGAGCATCTTGCAAGTGCCTGTTCAACGAATGAACGGGGCATCAGCGTCACCTCGTCAAGCAGAACTCCCGCAAGGGTCATGCCCTGAATAAGAGCTGCAGAGCCTTCATCCTTGCCGCCGAAAAGATAAAAACGGTTTGTTGCTCCGCCGTAGGAAATCTCAATGAGGTTTTTCGAATATTTTTCGTCGCACTCAAAGCCCAATTCGCGCAAGACGGGCAGAATGACCGTGACAACGTTGCGGCGGAGAGAAGAAATTGTTTTACCGCAAAGAGCGAACGAACGGTCAGAAAAAGCCGAAAATGCCCATGCAACAAATGAAACAGACATGCAGAGAGTTTTGCCCGAGCGCACCGCACCGTCACAGATAATCGCATCATATTCGCTGAGAGGACTTTGCGGCATCCACCAGCAGAGAGCCTTCATCTGTTTTTTTGAAAACGGTGTAAAGCCCTGCTTCTTTTCGGATTTACTCACCCTCATCCTCCTCGGATATCAGCTTTGCGCCCTCCGAGAGTGCCTGAATAAAGCTGCTCTGCGGACTTTCTTCGCCCGTACCGAGCTTTTCAAGCCTTTCAAGAGCCTTGAGCCTGTCAAAAAACTTAATTTCCAGACCGCCGCCCTTGGGTCGTTTGACCTCGGCAACATTGAAGAAATCGAGCTTCTCGATATCCTCCGGAGTCAGCGTGCCTTCGCAGAGCATCAGCCTGAGTGCATCCGTAACCGAACCGAAGGCAAGGCGGTAAAGCCCTCTTGCGGCGGCATGAGCCGCTCTTCTGTCCTTTTCGATTTTTGAAATCTCCGCCTGGATTTCACCCTTTGCAAGAAGCCTTGCCGCACTCCGCTGAGGCGAGAGCGTGAAGCCCGCCCTCGCAGCACAACCTCTTGCATCACCGCCCTGCGCATACAGCAAGCAGAACAGCTTTTCTTTTTCCGTCAATTTCTTTGACAACAAACCACTTCCTTTCCGAGAGAAGCTTTGAATACAATTCGTTTTCACTCACTCTGCGTTCCGAACTCCGAACTCTGCACTTGCAAAAACTCCTCTCACCCTAAGGTTAAACACCGCAAATTTTTAACCTGAAAAGGTTAAATTTTCTTCCGAAGTGTTTAAAAATCACGCCGCAAAATCTTCCGTTTTCGCCCGTTTTAACCCTAAAAAGGCTGTTTTTCTCCGTTTTTATCGAATATTTTTATTTTTCGAATTTTTTTGTGATTTTGCTTGACTTGATGCGTTTTTAGGTGTAACATAGACTTACAGAAAAATTTTTAAAAGCGTGGTGAGAATCTTGGGCAGTTCCGATATACCCAACCCCCGAAGTAGAAGTTTAAAAAAATACGCCGCATTGACGGAATTGCACCGAGAGTGATTTGCCATAACAAATCGCTTATATTGACTTTGTGCATCTCCTTTGCGGCAAGCCCGGAAGGAGATGTTTTTTATGGAAATAAACGAAATCTATGAAGCTCTTATTTCACAGATTGAAGAGCATATTTCAAAAGGCGAAATTTCATTTCTCCGTGAAATTCTTACTGAAATGAACGTTGTTGACACGGCGCAGATAATGGAGGAGCTTGCAGACAGAAGCAGGCTCACGGTTTTCCGTGTTTTACCGAAGGATATTTCAGCCGAAGTCTTTTCATATCTTGAACCCGACACTCAAGCGGATATCGTGCGAATGATAACCGACGCCGAGCTTGAAAGACTTCTCGATGAAATGTTCCTTGACGATACGGTTGACTTTCTTGAAGAAGTTCCGGCAAATGTAGTTACGAGAGTGCTTGCCCACTCCGACCCCGAAACCCGAAAACTCATTAACCGTTTTCTTAAATATCCCGAAGACTGTGCGGGAAGTCTGATGACCATTGAAATGGTTCATCTTCAGACATCCCTCACCGCCGCTCAGGCAATTGAAAAAATAAGAAAAACAGGCGTAGATAAAGAAACTGTCTACACCTGCTACTGCATCGACCGTGAGCATCATCTGCTCGGCAGCGTACCGCTTCTCTCGCTTCTTCTCTGCGATGAGAACACACTTGTCGGCGACATTATGGAGGATGATGCACAGCTAATCTCGGTCAACACTCTTGATGACCGTGAATACGTTGTTGATATAGTTAAAAAGTATGACCTTCTGAGCGTACCCGTCGTCGATAACGAAAAACGCCTTGTCGGCATTATCACGGTTGACGATATCGTTGACGTTATCGAAGAAGAGGTCACCGAGGACTTCGAAAAGATGGCTTTGCTTGCTCCGTCTGACGATGAATACCTCAAAACCGGCGTATTCAAGCTCGCACGCAACAGAATTCTCTGGCTTCTCATTCTTATGATTTCAGGTACATTCACGGGCAAAATCATCGAGGGCTATGAAACCCTTCTTGCAGGCTTCGTTGCTCTTACGGCATCAATGCCGATGCTCATGGGTACGGGCGGTAATGCAGGCAGCCAGGTTTCAACGCTTATCATCCGCGGTCTTGCCGTCGGTGAAATTGAAATTAAAGACTATCTCAAAATCGTATGGAAAGAGCTGCGCGTCGCATCAATCTGCGGTCTTGTTCTCGGCGCTGCCAACATTCTGCGAATGTATCTTTTCAGCGAAGGAACGCTTGAAGTTTTCCTTGTCGTTTCGCTTGCAATGTTTTTTGCAATTGTCGTTGCAAAGCTCATCGGATGCTCACTTCCGATTTTCGCAAAGATAGTCAGGCTTGACCCTGCACTCATGGCAGGTCCTATGATTGCAACTCTGGTTGACATCGTCACGCTCGTTATTTACTTCGGACTTGCAAAAGCATTCCTGATTTAAAATCATCATAAAACATTTAAATATCGTAGGGGACGACCTTCGTGTCATCCCTTTTTGGGTATCAAAATCAGAACCTGATTAGAATAAACAGAGTAATAACGATCTATCACTTTTCTTTCGGATAAGATTGAAACTGTTATCTGTTTTTTGATATAATAATTATTATGCAGGGCGGTTCACTGAACTGCCCTGATTTTTATTGACTGAAAAGCGAAAAAATGATAGAATATAAACGGATGTAAACTTGGGTTTACATTACTAAAATTTATAAATGCAAACCGGAATTGGTTGAATAACTCCGTTGCTTTGTTTAGAATTGAACCAACACACAAAGGAGGAAAAAGCATGAATATTTCAGAAAAAATCATTTCTCTCAGAAAAGAAAAAGGGCTTTCTCAAGAAGCTTTTGCAGAGGCTCTCGGCGTATCCCGTCAGTCTGTTTCAAAATGGGAATCGGGTGCCGCGCTGCCCGATACCGATAAAATCATCGCAATGAGCGAGCTTTTCGGAGTGTCAACCGATTATCTTCTTAAAAATGATTCTTCCGATGATACAAGCGGCGATTTGTATGAAAATACTCCGATCGCACCTGCCCTGCAGCCTGAAGCACCCAAAAGCAAAAAAGGAAAAGTAATCAAAATTGTTGCGGCTATTCTTGCATTATGCCTTGTTATCACCGCAATTTCAGTTCCCGTTTACTACGGCGGAATCCGTGAAGCGTGGTGGGAACTCAACGGCGGAAAAATCAAATATCCCTATGTTCTTGTTCACGGTCTCGGCGGATGGGGCGAGGGCGACGGCGTTAACGATACGGTTCAGTATTGGGGTGCAACCGCCTGCAACCTTACCGAATTTCTGAACGAACAAGGCTATGAAGTCCACGCTCCGAGTGTCGGCCCCGTTTCAAGCACCTGGGACAGAGCCTGCGAGCTTTATGCACAGATTACGGGTACAACCGTTGACTACGGCGAGGCTCATTCAAAAGCGCATAACCACGAACGCTACGGCAGAGAATACACAGAACCTCTCGTTCCCGAATGGGGCGAAAAAATCAACGGCGGACAAACCGTCAAAATCAACCTTCTCGGTCACAGCTTCGGCGGCGCAACAGTACGTCTGCTTGCATCGCTTCTTGAATACGGCAATAAAGATGAACAGGCAGCATCACCCGAGGATTTATCGCCTCTTTTTGAGGGCGGTAAAGGCAATTGGGTACACAGCGTAACCACTCTCTGCGCACCGCACAACGGCTCATCGCTCACCGAAGTGCTTAATTCCGTCGGCGGTCTTGTCGGCATAGGCGACACAACCGAAATGCTGATGACTCTCTGCTTCGGCGTTGCCGGAATTGCATCTCCCGCCTCAAACATCTACGATTTCAAGCTTGACCATTTCGGAATAACCGACGGTAATGCCGAAAGCGCAATTGACAAAATCACCGCTGCGGGCAATGACCATGCTGCTTATGACCTCAGCCCCGACGGTGCCGCAAAGCTCAACGAAACGATTCAGACCGTTGAGGATGTTTATTATTTCTCCTATTCTTACAGCACAACAAAAGAAGGCTCTCTCCTTAAAGGTCATGTGCCTCAGACTTCAACAATGCCCATTCTTTATCCGTTTGCGCTTGCTATGGGTTCATACAAAGGAACAACCGAGGGCGGAATCGTCATTGACGAAACCTGGCAGGATAACGACGGACTCGTCAGCGTTGTTTCCGCAAGATATCCCATCGGCGAAGAATATGTTGATTTCTCTGTTGAGGGAATTGAGTTTGTGGAAGGAAAAGAAAAAGAGATTCAAAGGGGCATCTGGAATGTTGCCGAAACCAAGGACGGCGACCACGGAAAGGTTATCGGTCTTGGCAACGAAGCCGACGATACACAGGATTTCTTCGTTGAACTTTTTGAACTGATTGACAGATTGGAGAGGTAAGCATGAAATGCAAATTCTGCAAAGCAAAAATGAGCCGTTCCGATAATCTTTGTACCGAATGCGGAAGACTGAAATCAAAACCACTCGAACCTATTCCGGACTACTCTGGTCGTGAAAAAGGCAAATCCGAGAGATTTTTCACTATGGGTAAAAACTATTTTTATAAGTATATACTTTTTCCGCTTATTCTGATTCCCGGTGCAGGAATGATGGGTTATGTAATTTCTCTTATGATTTTTGATAACAATAACGCTATTGCCGATACCTTGCTCATGTGTGCCGGTGCCGGTGCACTCGTTTACTTGATTCTTGCCGCCATTACTGCCTCTAAATGCTATGTTGAAGTTTACAGAAACTGCATCGAAGGCAGAATTCCCACAAAAATTCCATGCTTCACAAAGCGTTTTATTGTTTACTACGACGACATAATAAGGGTTAATATGCACGGGGTTGGAATGAGTATGGGCAATGTCAAAAGAAGCTCGGATTCTTACCCCGGATTCGTTCTTGTCACCGACTTCGGCGCAATTGACATAAAAGGTCTGAACGACTCTCAAGCAGCCGAAATATATGCACACCTGCATGCATACAGACGCAAATAATTATCAATCGCAATTTTATATCGATATAAATGTATATAATATATAACATTTCACTAAAAAAGACCGCTTTGTGCGGTCTTTTTTAGTTGCGGTAATCATTGACTTTAAAGGCAATTTTAGGGTATGATAACAGAGTAAAAAATTATAATGGCGGGAGTTTTGGATATGATGAAAAACACAGACAAAACAATGGAAAAAATCGTTGCTCTCTGCAAGGGCAGAGGCTTCATCTTTGCAGGCAGCGAAATTTACGGCGGTCTTGCAAACACCTGGGACTACGGCCCCCTCGGCGCAAGAATGAAAAACAACGTTAAAGACACCTGGAGAAAGAGATTCATCCAGGAAAGAAAGAACAGCTACGAGGTTGATGCGGATATTCTTATGCATCCCAGAGTATGGGAAGCAAGCGGTCACGTTGCAAGCTTCTCCGACCCCCTTCTTGACTGCAAGGAATGCAAGAAGCGTCACAGAGCAGACAACCTCATCGATGATTTTGACCCCGATGCACACGCAGACGGTATGACCAAAGAGGAAATGTTTGAGTACATCAAGGCTCATTCAATCCCCTGTCCCCACTGCGGCAAGCACGATTTCACCGACATCAGAGAATTCAACCTGATGTTCCAGACCTTCAGAGGCGTTACAAACGACAGCAAAAACGTCATTTATCTCCGTCCCGAAAACGCTCAGGGCGAATATGTCAACTACCTCAACGTTCAGAGAACAATGAGAGCAAAGCTTCCCTTCAGCATCGGTCAGATCGGCAAGGCTTTCAGAAATGAAATCACTCCCGGCAACTTCACATTCAGAACAATCGAGTTCGAGCAGATGGAATTCCAGACCTTCTGTAAGGAAGGAACCGACACCGAGCTTTACGACTACTTCAAGGAATACGGCATGAAGTATTATCAGGACCTCGGCATCAATCCCGAGCATCTCCGTTTCCACGACCATGAAAAGCTTGCTCACTATGCAAAGGCTGCTTGCGACATCGAATTCCTCTTCCCCTTCGGCTGGGGCGAAGTCAACGGCACCCACAACAGAACCAACTTTGACCTTACAAGACATCAGGAATACAGCGGTCAGAAGATGGATTATCTTGACCCCGAAACCAACGAAAAGTTCATTCCCTTTATCATAGAATCAACCTACGGTCTTGACAGAACCGTTCTTGCACTTCTCTGCGAAGCTTATGACGAGGAAGTTATCGATGCGGAAAAGAACGACACAAGAGTTGTTCTCCACCTCAACCCCGCAGTCGCTCCCTTCAAGGCAGCCGTTCTTCCCCTCTCAAAGAAGCTTTCACCCGATGCTCTCAAGGTTTACGAAAAGCTTCAGAAGAAGTTCATGATCGACTTCGACGAAACCGGCTCAATCGGCAAGCGTTACCGCCGTGAGGACGAAATCGGAACACCCCTCTGCATCACCTTTGACTTTGATTCACTCGAAGACAACTGCGTAACAGTCCGTGACCGTGACACAATGCAGCAGGAAAGAATTTCAATCGATGCTCTCGAAGATTACATCGCATCACGCATTGAATTTTAATTTTCGGCAAAAATATTCTTATTTACTATAGAAAGGAACATGGCGTTATGAAAGTTAATTTCACCGAAACCGTGCTCAGAGACGCCAACCAGTCTCTTATCGCAACAAGAATGCCTTTCTCGGATTTCAAGCCCGTTCTTGAAAAGCTCGATAAGGCAGGCTATTACTCACTCGAATGCTGGGGCGGCGCAACATTTGACTCATGCTTGCGTTACCTCAACGAAGATCCCTGGGAAAGACTCCGCAACATCAGAAAAGCTTGCCCCAACACCAAGCTCCAGATGCTCCTCAGAGGTCAGAACCTTCTCGGCTATAAGCACTATCCCGATGACGTTGTCCGCGCATTCATCAGAAAGAGCGTAGAAAACGGCATCGACATCATCAGAATTTTCGATGCTCTCAACGACGTGCGCAACATTGAAGTTGCAGTTGACGAAACTCTCAAGTGCGGCGCTCATGCATCAGGCACAATCTGCTACACAATCAGCCCCATCCACAACCTTGAAAGCTACGTAAAGCTCGCAAAAGAGATTGAAGCTCTCGGCGTTCAGTCCATCTGCATCAAGGATATGGCAGGCATTATGAGTCCCAAGGAGGGTTATGACCTCGTTAAGGCTCTCAAGGCTAACGTAAAGGTTCCCATCGTTGTTCACACACACTCGACAACAGGTCTCGGTTTTATGACACTTCTCAAGTGCGTTGAAGCAGGCGCAGACGTTATCGACTCGGCTATTTCCTGCTTCTCGGGCGGTACTTCACAGCCCGCAACCGAAACCCTTGTTTATACTCTCAAGCAGTACGGCTACGATGTTGATGTTGACGAAAACGTTTGCAAGGAAATCAACGATTTCTTCAAGCCCATCCGTGCAAAGGCTCTTGAAAGCGGTCTCCTCAATCCCGTTGTTATGGGTACTCAGACCGATGCTCTTATTTATCAGATTCCCGGCGGTATGCTTTCAAATCTTGTTGCACAGCTTACTGCTCAGAACAAGCTTGATAAGCTCGACGAAGTTCTTCTCGAAACTCCCAGAGTCCGTGAAGACCTCGGTTATCCTCCCCTTGTTACTCCCATGAGCCAGATGGTCGGCGTTCAGGCTACCGCAAACGTTCTTGCAGGCGAAAGATACAAGAACATTTCAAAGGAAGTCAAGAGCTACATCAAGGGCGAATACGGCAAAGCTCCCGGTAAGGTAAGCGAAGAACTCCAGAAGCTCGTTCTCGGCGAAGAAAAGCCCTTCACCGGCAGATTTGCGGATACTCTTGCTCCCGGCATGGAAGAAGCAAAGGCATATCTCGGCAGCAAGGCAACATGCGAAGAGGATGTTCTTTCATATATCGCATTCCCCACTCAGGCAGAAGCATTCTTCGAGAAGCGTGAAGCCGACAGAAAGAACACATTCACTTACACAATCAAGAGAATTGACTGAGGGTAAAAAATATGTTTGCAGATAAAATTAACCTGACAATGTCGGAAACATTGCTTGTTGCGGTTGCAGGCATCGCAGTAGTTCTCCTTGAGCTTGCAATCATCGCAATTCTCATTGTTTTCCTTTCAAAAATCATCAGAGCGCTCGAAAGTAAAATCGGTTCATCCGATAAAAGTTCAGATGCTCCTGCCGCAGCTCCCGCCACCGCTCCGGTGCCTGCAGCTCCCGTTGCAGCAGCACCCGCTCCCGTTGCCTATGCATCGGGCAGAACTCAGCTCATTGATGTTGATGAACCCACGGCGGCTGTTGTTATGGCACTCGTAAGCAAAGAAAGCGGCATTCCGCTTGAAAGACTCAGCTTTAAATCAATCAGAGGCATAACCGAGCTTGTTGACGTTGACGAAAGAACAGCAGCAACAATAATGGCAATCATAAGCAAGGAAAGCGGCATTCCGCTTGACAGACTCAGCTTTAAATCAATTAAAAAATTGGAGGATTAATCACCATGAAATACGTTGTAAATCTTAACGGAAAAGCATATGAAGTAGAGGTTGAAGAAACCCAGGCAGTTATCATGAATGTATCGGATGCACCCGTTGTTGCGGCAGCTCCCGTTGCAGCTCCTGCTCCCGTTGCAGCTCCTGCTCCTGCAGCAGCTCCCGCTCCCGAAGCAGCTCCCGCACCTGCAGCACCCGTTGCTCCCGTTGCAGGCGGAACAAACATCACAGCTCCCATGCCCGGCACAATCCTTGCTGTTAATACCGCAGTCGGAACGACCGTAAACGCAGGCGATGTTCTTATCGTTCTTGAAGCAATGAAGATGGAAAACGAAATCGTTGCTCCCTGCGCAGGTACCGTTAAGCAGGTTCTCGTTTCAAAGGGTTCAACCGTTGAAACCGATGCTGTTCTCGCTGTTATCGGCTAAGGAGAACTGGTATGGATTTTATCGTTGAAATTTTAAAGGGAATATGGGAAAGCTCGGGTCTTGCCCTGCTCCAGTGGCAGAATGCAGTTATGATTCTTGTTTCCTTTGTTTTCCTCTATCTTGCAATCGTCAAGAAGTTTGAACCGCTTCTGCTTGTTCCCATTGCGTTCGGCATTCTTCTTGCAAACATGCCCGGTGCAGGTCTTATGGACGACCCCACCGGACTTATGGATACATCCAACATCGTTGAAGGCGCCCACTGGTATGATTCGGGTGTTCTCAGGCTGATTTACGCGGGTGTCAAGAGTTCAATCTTCCCCTGCCTCATCTTCCTCGGAATCGGCGCAATGACCGATTTCGGTCCGCTCCTTGCAAATCCCGTCAGCCTTCTTTTAGGTGCTGCCGCACAGCTCGGCATTTACATTGCCTTCGTTGTCGCAATTCTCCTCGGCTTCACTCCGCAGGAAGCTGCATCAATCGCAATCATCGGCGGTGCAGACGGTCCCACAGCAATCCTCGTTGCTTCAAAGCTTGCGGGTCATCTTCTCGGTCCCATCGCTCTTGCAGCATATTCTTACATGGCGCTTATTCCTCTCATTCAGCCTCCTCTCATGAAGCTTCTCACAACCGAGAAGGAAAGAAAGGTTGAAATGAAGCAGCTTCGTACGGTCAGCAAAACAGAAAAGATTATCTTCCCGATTGTTGTTTTCGTTGTTGTTGCATTCCTTATTCCCGATGCCGCTCCCCTTATCGGTATGCTCATGTTCGGCAACCTTCTCAAGGTTTGCGGAGTTACTGACAGACTCAGCGACACCGCTCAGAACGCACTCACCAACATCGTAACCATTATGCTCGGCGTAACCGTCGGTGCAACCACTAACGGCACCGAATTCCTCAAGTTTGACACAATCAAGATTGTTTTCCTCGGTCTCGCTGCTTTCTGTTTCTCAACCATCGGCGGTCTTCTTTTCGGAAAGCTCCTCTACCTTGTTACGGGCGGAAAAATCAATCCCCTCATCGGTTCTGCAGGCGTTTCCGCAGTTCCCATGGCAGCCCGTGTTTCCCAGACCGAAGGCAGAAAGTATAACCCCACCAACTTCCTTCTCATGCACGCCATGGGTCCCAACGTTGCGGGCGTTATCGGTTCAGCCGTTGCAGCAGGCTTCCTGCTTATGATGTTCGGCAAATAAATTTAATATATGACTGCCACCGGGTAGTCGCTTAAATCAAAATTAAGCATCCGTGATACATCGTTAGGTCTTTGAAGATGTATCTGCGGATGCTTTTTTTCGGAGTAATTATGATAAAAAAACTTTCAAACTATTTCACCAAAACAGAAATGATCCTCTGGAGCGTTTCGGCGGTTCTCATTATTCTGTCCTTCATTCTTTTCGACAGAAAGAATTATCTCACCCTTGCCGCATCGCTCATCGGAGTAACCTCGCTTATTTTCAACGCAAAGGGAAACCCCTTCGGTCAGCTTCTGATGATTATATTCAGCATTCTCTACGGAATTATTTCATATTCCTTCGCCTATTACGGCGAAATGATTACCTATCTCGGCATGACAGGTCCCATGGCTCTTTTTGCGCTTATTTCATGGCTCAGAAATCCCTATATGGGTAAAAAGTCTGAGGTTGCGGTGAACCGTCTCAAAGGAAATGAGCTTACTTTCATGGCTGTGCTGACCGCTGTTGTCACGGTTATCTTTTATTATATTCTTGAATATTTCGGCACCGCAAATATTATTCCGAGTACTGTTTCCGTAACAACAAGCTTTGCGGCGGTTTATCTTACCTTCAGAAGGAGTGCGTATTACGCAATCGCCTACGCAGCAAACGATATTATCCTCATAATCCTATGGATTCTCGCATCAATGCACGACATCTCATATATATCTGTCATCATCTGCTTTATTGTTTTTCTTGTCAACGACCTTTACGGCTTCATAAGCTGGCGCAAAATGTCTGAAAGACAGCAAAAGGGCTATTGATATATGCTTTTCATTTTGATATAATGAACTCATGATTACTGCAAATGAAAATACAATCGGAATTCTTGCTCACGTCGATGCAGGCAAAACCACGCTGACGGAAGCCGTGCTTTACCGAGCCGGTGCAATCCGTCGGCTCGGTCGTGTTGACAAAAAAGACTCATGGTTTGACTCCCATGCGCTTGAAAGAAGCAGAGGAATAACGATTTTTTCAAAGCAGAATCCGTTCACTCTCGGCCAAAAATTTTTCACCCTCGTTGACACTCCCGGTCATGTTGATTTTTCCGCCGAAATGGAGCGTACGCTTGGAGTACTCGACTACGCAGTTCTTGTCATCGACGGCATAAGCGGAGTTCAAAGCCACACCGAAACAATATGGCAGTTATTGAACGAATATAAAATTCCAGTTTTTATTTTCGTTAACAAATCAGACCGTGACGGGTTTGACAAAAGCGCCGTAATGACAGAACTGAAAAATATTCTCTCCGACTCCTGCACCGATTTCAGCGATTATATCGAAGAAACTCAGGCAGAAGAAATCTCAATGCTCAGCGAAGAAATTATGGAAGCATTCCTCGGCGGTAAAACCGATGAAAATATGCTTCAGCCTGAAATCTCAACCGCAGTTTTCCGCAGAGAGCTTGTCCCTTGTGTTTTCGGTTCTGCTCTCAGAGGCGACGGAGTCGACAGACTTCTTGAAGTAATCGAAAATTTTACCCAATATAAAAATTACCCCGATGAATTCGAAGCAAAAGTTTATAAAATTCTTCACGATTCGCAGGGCAACAGACTAAGCTTTTTAAAAATAACCGGCGGCTCACTTTCGGTAAAAATGCCGCTCGGCGATGAAAAAATAGACCAGATTCGCATTTATTCCGGCGAAAAAAATGAAAGCCGAAACGAAATTTCCGCAGGATGCGTATGCGCCGTTACAGGGCTTTCAAAAACCGTTGCAGGCGACATTATCGGCAAAAACGGTAACATATCAAGCTCTGCTCCGATACTGCGTCCCCTGCTCTCCGCAAAAGTCGAAATCCTTGACGGCACCGACATTCACACGGCTTTCCGCAATCTCCGCATTCTCGGTGAAGAATTGCCGGAGCTTTCCGTCAAAACCTTTGTTTACGCAGGTGAAGAACAAATCCAGGTGAACATAATGGGCAAAATCCAGCTTGAAATTCTCAAAGCCCTCGTTCACGAACGCTTCGGAATTGAAATCAGCTTCGGTCAATGCCGCATTCTCTATAAAGAAACAATTGCCGCTCCCGTCATGGGCTACGGTCACTATGAGCCTTTAAGGCACTATGCCGAAACTCAGCTCAGAATCGAGCCTTCGGAAAGAGGCAGCGGAATTGCAGCAAAAAGCGAGTGCAGTCTTGATTTTCTTGATTCAAATTTTCAGAATCTCATATTAACTCATGTTCTTGAAAAAGAGCATGTCGGCATCCTTACGGGTTCACCGCTGACCGACGTCAACATAATTCTCACGGCAGGCAGAGCGCATCTCAAGCATACCGAGGGTGGAGACTTCCGCGAAGCAACCTACAGAGCAATCCGTCAGGGTCTTGAAAAAGCGGAAAACATATTGCTTGAACCTTATTATTCTTTCACTCTGCGCGTACCCGTTGAGTGCTTCGGCAGGGCAGTTTCCGATATTCAGCGCCTTTGCGGAGAATTTGAAGCTCCTGAAATGACCGAAACAAGAGCGATAATCAAAGGCTGCGGACCCGTTTCGAAATTCATGGATTATCCCGAAGAAGTTATTGCATATACGGGCGGCAGAGGCAGCATTTCAATGCAGGAAAACGGCTACAGACCGTGTCACAACGCAGCAGAAGTAATCTGCAATATCGGCTACGAAAAAGGCCGAGACCTTGACAATCCGTCATCATCGGTATTCTGTTCCCACGGCGCAGGATTTGAAGTTAAATGGTATGACGTTGACCAAATGAGACATATAAAATAGGAGATAAAATTATGGCAAAGATTATCGGACAGAACATTCCAAACATCCCCTGGCAGAAGAAGCCCGAAGGCTATCGCTATCCCGTCTGGCGCTACAGCGGCAATCCCATTATCACGCGTGACAATCTCTATATGGCAAACAGCATCTTCAACTCTGCTGTTGTACCTTACGGCGACGGCTTTGCAGGCGTTTTCAGAGTTGACGTTATGAGCCGTGACCACACTCTTGTTGTCGGTTACAGCAAGGATGCAATTAACTGGGAGCTTGAGGAAAAAGTTATCTTCAGAGGCTACGACCCCAGACTTTGCGAAATCGACGGCAAATATTATCTTTCATGGGTTAACCTCACTCCCCACGGAACAACAATCGGCATCGCATATACCACCGATTTCAAGGAATGGACTCAGCTTGAGGATGCCTGCTATCCCGTTGCAAGAAACGGCGTTCTTTTCCCCAGAAAGGTAAATGACGAATATCTTCTTCTTATCCGTCCCTGCGACAGAGGACACACTCCCTACGGCGACATTTTCCTCAGCCACAGCAAAGACCTTACCTATTGGGGCAAGCACCGATTTGTTATGAAGCCCGAAAAGAACTGGGAAATGACAAAGGTCGGCGCAGGTCCGACTCCCATTGAAACCGACGAAGGCTGGCTGATGTTCTATCACGGTGTTCTCACAAGCTGCAACGGATTTACCTACGCAATGGGTGCCGCAATCCTCGATAAAGACGAGCCGTGGAAGGTTCTCCACAGAGCAGACTGCTTCCTGCTTGCTCCCCACGAGCTTTATGAGTTCGTCGGCGACGTTCCAAACGTTGTATTCCCCTGTGCAGCGCTTGCAGATGCCGAAAGCGGCAGAATCGCTATCTACTACGGCGCAGCGGATACAACCGTCGCCCTCGCATTCACTACCGTTGACGAAACAATCGACTTCATCAAAAGGAACGACCTTATCAAATAATATTTCACAAAAAATACTCCCGAAGAAGCTTCCGCTTTTTCGGGAGTTATTGATTATAGGGTTACGCTCTCACGCCGAGAGTGACAACATCGATTGCACCGACGGGACATTCTGCATGGCAGTTGCCGCAGCCTGTACACTTTTCGTAGTCAACCTTTGCACAGAATTTATCGATTGTGATTGCGCCTGCTTCGCAAGCCTTGACGCACTTCATGCATCCGATACAGCCCGCCTTGCATTCCTTGCGGGTAATTGCGCCCTTATCATGATTCTTACAAAGCACAGCAGCTTTTGATTCTTCGAGGGGCATCATCTCAATAAGACCCTTCGGACAGGTTTTGACACACATCTTACAAGCCTTACACATATAAGGATTGATTCTTGCAATGCCATCGCAAATACTGATTGCATCATACTGACACGCTTCAACGCAGTCGCCGTAACCGATACATCCGTAGATGCATTCCTTTGGACCGCCGAAAATCTGAGCAGCCATTCGGCAGCTCTTAACACCTTGATATTCAAGCTTTATTTCCGCATTGACATTATGACCCTGGCAAAGAACAACAGCCGCCATGGGTTTAACCTCGCCTGCAGCAAGACCTGTGATTTCACCGATAGCCTTTGCGGTATCGTTTCCGCCGGGTGCGCAAAGTGCGGTATCCGTTGTTTCACCCTTTGAAAGTGCTGCAGCATAGCCGTCACAGCCCGAAAATCCGCACGCACCGCAGTTTGCGCCGGGAAGGCATTCTCTTATTGCTTCCGCTTTTTCGTCAACAGGTACCGCAAAAACCTTTGATGCGATTGACAGTCCGAGACCTGCAATAAGACCGATGGCGGCAACGATTATAACTGCAATAATAATAGAGTTCATTATTCCGTTACCTCCTTATGCAAAGATTCCGTCAACAAGACCCGTAAAGCCCATGAACGAAAGAGAAACGATTGCCGCAGCAATAAGAACAATAGGAAGACCCTGAAGGAATTTAGGAATATCCGCGCCCTCAAGTCTGCTGCGTACGCCTGAGAAAATAACCATCGCAACCATAAAGCCGAGACCTGCACCAACGCTGTTAACCATTGATTCAGCAAAGTTGTAGCCCTTTGTTTGGTTGAGAAGAACAACACCGAGAACAGCGCAGTTTGTTGTGATAAGAGGAAGATAAATGCCGAGAGCGTTATAGAGAGGAGGCATAAACTTCTTGAGAATGAGTTCAACAAGCTGAACGAGAGCCGCAATAACAAGGATGAAAACGATTGTCTGGAGGTATTCCAGGTCGTTTGCAATAAGAAGATACTTGTTGATGGGGTATGTAACGGCAGTTGCAAGCGCCATAACGAAGATAACGGCCGCAGACATACCGACAGCGGTATTCAGCTTCTTTGAAACACCGAGGAAGGGGCAGATTCCGAGGAATTTGCAGAGAACGAAGTTTTCGGTGAGAACCGAAGTCAGAATAATTGCAAGAAATGACTTTACAAGAATCATACCGTCGCACCCTCCTTCTTTTCTTCGTCGCAGCCCTTGCCTTCTGCAAGAAGCGCGCAATTTTTAGCCATGGGACACGCCTGGCATCCGCCAAGCCCTGCCTTGGGTTTGCCCTTGCTCTCTGCAAGCTTGTTTGCGCAAGCCATAAGCAGACCGAAGGTAAGGAAACCGCCGGGAGCAAGGATGAATACTGTCATCGGGGTAAGATACTCTGTCCAGGGAAGAGTAAATCCGTTGAAACCGTTAAGTACGTTATCGCCGAAAAGCACAAGAAGATTCTGTGCGCCTGCGAGGAATGTACCTGCACCGAGAATTTCTCTGACGGAAGCCATACAGCAGAGCGCAATTGTGAAGCCGACACCCATACCAAGACCGTCAACTGCCGATGCGATAACGGAATTTTTGCCTGCGAATGCTTCCGCTCTGCCAAGGATGATGCAGTTAACAACAATCAGCGGCAGGAAAACACCGAGAGCGGCATCGAGTGCGGGAACAAAAGCTTTGACTATCATCTGAACTATTGTAACAAATGATGCGATAACAACGATATATGCGGGAATACGCACCTTTGAGGGAATAACCTTTCTCAGAAGAGAAATAACGATATTCGAGCAAACAAGAACTATCATCGCCGATATACCCATACCCAGTGCATTGACAACGCTTGTTGTAACTGCAAGTGTAGGACAGGTACCGAGAACAAGTCTGAAAACGGGATTTTCGGCAATAAGACCTTTGGTAAATTCCTTACCGAGTGATTTTTTCTCAGCCATTGTTTGCACCTCCCGCTGCTTCGATTGCGGCATTGACAGCATCAACAACCGCTCTTGATGTTATAGTTGCGCCGGTAATGGCATCAATTGAATTTTCGCCCGCCTTGTCCTTGGAAACAGTAATTCCAAAGATATGACCGCAGAATCTGTCGCGGAAATTCTGCTCAGCCGCCTTTGCGCCGAGACCTGCGGTTTCCGCATGCGAAAGGATGTTGACACCCGTAACCTTGCCTTCGGAGTCAATACCGGTCATAACCGAGATATCTCCGCCGTAGCCCTTGGTTGTGTTGACAACAACATGACCGATAACGTTACCCGATTCGTCAAGTGCCTCAACAACGCTTGTGCCGTCGTCAAGAATTTCAGCTTCACCAAAAGACTTTGCATCGGCAAAAACAACCTGTCTTGACTTGATTTCGGTTTCTATTGCAAGCTGCTCAATTATGGGAGCGGTAACGGAATTCGTCATTCCGAGAAGAAAGGTTGCAACAAGACAAATCACGAAAAGAGTTATTGTCGGGACAAAAAATTCTTTCAATGTTTTCATTTTGCCTCAGCCTCCTTTGCCTTTTTTTCTTTAACCGTACCGAAGGGCTTGGGAGCCATAATCGTTTCGATATGAGGAACGAGAAGGTTCATAATAAGAATAGCGAACGATACACCTTCGGGAAGCGATGCAAAAAGTCTGATAAGGCAGGTCAAAAGACCGCAGCCGATACCGAAAACGATTTTTGCGTTCGACTTTATGGGGCTTGTCGAATAGTCGGTAGCCATGAAGAATGCACCGAGAAGAACACCGCCGCTCATAAGATGATATGCAACGAATTCAAGGTCACCCTTGCCTGCGATAAGCATAACGACGGCAACCGTACCTATAAACGCTACGGGGATTTTATAAGAAATAACTCTTCTTGCCATAAGATAAATTCCGCCGATAATAAGAGCAACCGAGCAGGTTTCGCCAAGGCAGCCGCCTCTGATTCCGAGGAACATATCAAGAAGCGAGGGAAGCTCTTCTGCGGTTTCGCCGCCGAGAAGTGCAAGAGGCGTTGCGGTTGAAACAGCATCCGTTTTCCAGGAAAGAGGAGCAGTCCAGTTACCCATAGCCTGACCAAACGAAAGAAGAAGCACGATTCTCGCAACGATTGCGGGATTCGCAAAGTTCTGACCGATGCCGCCGAACATCTGCTTAACAACAACAATTGCAAAGAAGCTGCCGATTGCCGCCATCCACAGAGGAATGCTCACGGGCAGGTTGAACGCAAGGATAAGACCGGTGACAACGGCACTCAGGTCGCCGACTGTGTTGTGTCTTTTCATAACCTTTCTTGCAAGGAACTCCGAAAGCACGGCTGTGATAACCGTTGTTGCCGTAACAGCAAGAACTCTCGGTCCGAAAAGTATAATTGCAGCAATAAGTGCGGGGATAAGAGCAATTATAACATCAAGCATAATTCCTCTTGTCGTATCCTTCGTGCGAAGATGGGGCGACGCACTGACAACAAGCTTTTTTCCGTCAACCATTACTTATTGCCCTCCTCTCTGAGAATTGCCTTTGCAAGGCGCATGTGCTGAACAAGAGGCTTGCCTGCGGGACATGCAAACGCACAGCTTCCGCATTCCATGCAAACCGTGATTCCGAGCTGCTTGAGCGCAGCAGGGTCTTTCGCCTTTGCAGCTTTAACTATATTTGTGGGCATAAGACTCATCGGACAGGCAATTGCGCATCTGCCGCATCTTATGCAGTCTGTTTCTGCTTTGAGAACCGCATCATCCTTCGAGAATGCAAGGATTGCATTGTTCTGCTTGAGAACGGGAAGATCCGTTCCGACTATGGCAAGACCCATCATGGGACCGCCCGTGATGATTTTTGCAGGTTCAGTCTTGAAGCCGCCGCAAAAATCAATTATATCACCGATGTTTGTTCCGACCGGAACCCTCACGTTCTTAGGCTCTGCAATTGCCGAACCGTCAACAGTCATCGAGCGGCTGACAAGAGGCTTACCCGTTTTAAGATAACGTGCAATAAACGCAACCGAAGCAACATTCATAACAACACAGCCGACATCTGCAGGAAGCTTTCCGGGCGGAACTCTTCTGCCTGTCGCAGACTGAACCATCATCTTTTCCGCACCCTGAGGATATTTCGATTCGAGAATCATAAGCTTAACCGAATCGTCAACATCATCCTTATGGTCTGCGATATTTTTGAGTACCTTGAATGCCTCCGGCTTGTTATCCTCTGCAGCAATAACAACCTGCTTGAAGCCGAGAAGCTCTTTGAGGGTATAAACGCTTGAAAGAATATCCCATGAATTTTCCATACATTCACGGTAGTCAACGGTTATGTAAGGCTCACATTCCGCAGCGTTAATAACAAGAGTATCAATATTTTTGTCTTCGGGGAAATTCAGCTTGATATGAGTCGGGAAGCCTGCGCCGCCCAAGCCTACAAGACCCGATGCTCTGACCGCTTTGATAAGATCCTCTTTTGTTTCAACGTGAGGAGGCTCAATGCCCTCCCAGAGTCTCATTTCACCGTCGGATTCTATTGTCACCGCCTTCGACATTACACCGTTGGGCAGCTTAACATCACCTACTGCGGTAACCCTGCCCGAAACCGATGCGTGAATCGGTGCGCTGACAAATTTATCCGTATCTCCTATAAGCTGACCGACAGCAACCTCATCCCCGACCTTGACCACGGGGTCGCACGGTGCACCGATATGCTGCTGCATGGGGATAACAACCTTTGACGGAGTCGGAATTCTCACAACTTCCATCTCGGCGGTGTTTTTGTGATGGTCAACCTTAACGCCGCCTCTGACTTTTTTAACAGCCTTGAGTACGCCGTCAAATCCGGCCTTAACCATATTATCTCCTCCTGAATCTTTATTTGAATTAAGTAATGTTTTATTAGGTGTGATTTCAACACGATTTGATTTTCCGGATACAGGGGACGGCAACCTCGACGTCCCGTGCAGTTCACATCCTGCGTAACATTTCATTGCAGAAATTTCAATTTCTGCAGCGCCGGCATAACCGACCCGAGAATAATGCCCGTCAGCGCTCCGGTAATAACACCGAAAACCGCAAGTGCGGGCGCATAATTTATAACATCTGCCGTACCCGTAATGAATACTGCCGCTGTAAGCTGCCCCATATTATGAAGCACCGCGCTGACTGCGGATATTCCGACCATTCCGAGGAATTTCGTTGCATACCGCATCAGCAGATACATCGCAAGTGCGGAAACCAATCCGCCCGAAAGGCTCATTATCCCCGCCGTTGCTCCCCTTGTCACAAAAGCGAAAAGACCTTTGACAAGCGCAATCGCGGCTGCTGACGGAAGCCCGAGACTGCCGGCTGCAAACATGGTTATTATGTTTGAAAATCCGGGCTTTGCTCCCGGCGGAAAAAGAGGCAAAGGCGGTATCAGACCTTCAAGAAAGCCGAGCGACAGCGCCAATGCACAGAGTATCGCGGGAAGTGCAACTTTATATGCAGGATTCTTTTTCATATCAGTAAACCACGGCATCAACATCCGACCCTTCAACGGTTATAACCGTTTTTGCAGGCAAACAGACCGCCGTATCTCCGCCTTTTTTGAGGCTTCCCGTATTAACGCAAAGCCTGTCCTCGCATTCTGCTGACTCAAATCGGATTTCTCCGCTTTCCGCAACGATGACCACTTTAGGCTGAGTATCGGGAGTTATGACCGTTCTTTCTTTAACAGAGGATAAATCAATTGTTTCAATAATTTCACCGTCAACGGTAATCACCGCCTGCAGATTTTTGCTGCCCGAAAAACTGAAATACGCAAAGGCAATTGCCGCAATGACAATGAATACAATGACTGCAATATCCCCTTTTCTGAAAAGCTTAATTTCCATAGGTATATGAAGTATCGGTTATCTCTGTTTCAAGATTATCCGAATTATTTTCAGCATAGATTTTTTTATCTTTGGTAACGAAAATTGCCGTGCAGCCGTATTCAGCCGCAAGCGCAGAGCCTTTTTCTATTCCGAGAACAAAGCAAGCCGTTGAAAGAGCATCGCTCAGCAGTCCGCTTTCGGAAATAATTGTTACGCCGACAAGTCCGTTATCAACGGGATATCCCGTTTCGGGATTGAGTATATGGTGATATCTTTTTCCGTTTTCTTCAAAAAACTGCTCATAGCTTCCCGACGATGAAACGCAGCCTTCGCTCATGTGAAGCTTTGCAATGTAGCTGCCTGCATTTCCCTCGGGATTTCTGATTCCGACGGTAAAATCCTTATCGCCGAAAAGAAGAGTGCTTCCGCCGACGCTGACCACCGCATTCTTAATTTCACGGGTTTCAAGATACGCCTTCACCGAATCAAGAGCTATTCCCTTACCCGATGCGCCGAAATCAAGCACCGCCGCCTTATCCTGCATCGTGAGGTTGCCGCCCGAAAGAGTCAGCTTTTCATATCCGCTGTGAGAAAGGGCTTCCGCAAGAGCTTTTTCATCGGGAATTCCGGGTGTTGAACCGAATTTCCAGAGGTCGCTGACCGCACCGAGAGTGAAGTCGAACGCACCGCCGCTTTTTTCACAGACATCAAGCAACAGCGAAACATAAGCCGCAGTCTGAAGGTCAAGTTCACCGCCGCTGTTTCTGTTGAGCGATGAAACAAGTGAATTCTCAGCGGTTCTTGAAAGAACATTCACATCAAGATTATCAACAATCTTCCGGATTTCCGCCGTACAGAGGTCGGATTCATAGCCTGTCACCTTAGCGGTAACATAGGTTTTCATTGAGAAGAAATCGGCTTCGGAGGTCTTATTAATTACTCCGTCATAAAAAACAAACACCGCCAGAGCAACGGCAATAACCGCCGCAACGGCAACAACTGCTTTTTTCATCGCCTTCCTCCCCATATTAATATAATAATATATAATACACCTAAATTTAATACATTTCAATAGTTTTTGTTACATCTGTTTGAAAATTGCATGAAAATTGTTTCATTTTATGTTTTAATATGGTAAAATTCTATAAAACCACCATCAAAGGAGAATATGCATGACTTACTCAATATATATGCCTGTGAAATGCTTTTGGGGCAAAGACTGTGTTTGCAAAAATTCATCTTCGCTCGTTCTCGGGAAAACATGCCTTATTGTCACGGGCAAAAGCAGTGCAAAACTCAGCGGTGCGCTTGACGATTCAATCAAAGCACTTGAAAAAGAAGGCATTTCTTACGGAATTTTTGACGGAATAGGTGAAAATCCGCTTATCTCAGCTTGTCATAATGCAGGTGAAACTGCAAGAAAAATCGGTGCGGATTTTATTCTCGGCATCGGCGGAGGCTCCGTACTCGATGCATCAAAGGCAATTGCAATTTACGCTTCAAACCCCGTCCTTTCACCAATTGATATTTATAAAAGAGAATATTCTAACAAAGCTCTGCCTGTTGCGCTCATCGGCACAACCGCCGGTACGGGCAGCGAGGTTACCGCAGTTGCCGTTCTCACAAATGATGAAACAGGTGTAAAAAAGAGCATTTCGGGTCCCGATTGCTATGCTGCCGTTTCGTTCTGTGACCCGAAATACACCTGCTCAATGTCTTATAAAACAACGGTTTCCACCGCTCTTGATGCGTTCGCTCACGCCGTTGAAGGCTTCTTTACTCAGAAGTGTGAAGGTCCTCTCCGCCTTTTTGCAGAGAAATGCATTCCCGAGCTTTATTCCTGCCTTGAAACTCTTTCTAAAATCGATACCGTACCCGAAGAAATCAGAGAAAAACTCTACTATGCATCTATCTATGCGGGTCTTGTCATCAACACCTGCGGCACGGCATTCCCCCATCCTCTCGGCTATGTTTTAACCGAAAATTACGGTGTTCCTCACGGAATGGCGTGTGCCGCATTTTTTGCACCGTTCATCGACAGATGTGCAAAATTTGCTCCCGAAAAATTCAATGACTTTCGCAAAATGACAGACGAAACCGACAAAGTAAAATCAGTTATCTCATCGCTGACCGACCTCAACGGAGCGGTTATCGGCGAAGAAAATGCAAAAAAATACGCCCTGCGCTGGCAGAGCGTGATTCCGAGAAACTTTACCGCCTCCCCGGGCGGTTTAACGCAGGAGGAGGCGGCGGAAATCCTTGCGAGGGTTTAAGTTTTAGCAGCCGCAGCCACAGCCGCAGTCATTGCCTCTGCTCATCTGACAACCGCAACCGCAGCTGTTGTTGCCGCAATCGCCGTTACAGAAGAGGAGAATAAGAATGATGAAAAGGCACCAGTTGTTATTGCATCCGCAACCCATGAATCTAACCTCCGTTTCCGGTTAAGCGTTTCAACCGCTTACATCCACATCTTATGTGAGAAACAAAAATGTGTTACAAAAAGCCGTCGGAATCTACATAAATTCCGACGGCTGGTTTTTATTTGTCTTTTTCAATTGTCTGAAGGAACTGGTTTGCCATCGAGATTGCTTCTCCCGCGCCGAGCTTCGATGCAAGCTTGCTGATGGGCTTAAGAGGAATTTTACCGACAGGTTTAAGAATCGGCATATCGTTATCAATAGTTATCTTCGCATGATTTTTTATCAAACGCTGAACCTCGCTGTTGAAAAGAATATCGCCGAGGTTATCGTTGAGTGAAAGATTATCGGGATTGATTTCATCGCTCGAGCTGAACCAGTTTCTGACGAAGCTTTCGCAGCCTTCGGGAAGAACGTAATCGGGATTCGGAATATCCGTACCGTTGACGACAATCTCATGTGTGCATTTGCCCGATTTTGCGGTAATTATGTTTTCGCCTTCTTTGATAACTGCATCGAACACAAAAATCTTGTCACCTTCAAGCTCGGTCTTTTCACCGTTGACGGTAAGAGTCACCTTATCGCAGTTTGAGTAGACCTTGATTTTCTGCTCACCTGTGGGTCTGTCAACGAATCTTTCGCCCGCAATGTGAACGAATTTTTCATCCGACCAATGTGCTTTATAGACATAGAAAGCATCTTTTCTGATTTTTCTGTCAAAGGTAACAAGACCCTTGTTATTTCTGCCCTTTACGCCGCCCTCATTACGGATTGCCGAGCCGAAGTCAAACATATTCCATACATACGAACCCCAGAGCCAGTCGCGGTCATTGATTGCCTTGATATAATGCTCATGGTAAATCGCCTGATATTCCTCGGTGTAGTCACCCTGAACGGGAGTTGCGGAGTGAAGATTTGTCATACCCTCTGCGCCGTATTCGGAAAGGCTGAGCTTGATGTGAGGCTTTGCTTCGTGGAACTTATCGAGCCACTTGTCAATTCCGTCAACCGTCTGCATATACCATCCGAAATAGTGGTTATATCCGAGAATGTCAGGAATTTCGTTGAGCTTTGAATTGATCGATGTCATCGTTACCTGAGCGGTGACGGTAGGTCTTGTTGAGTCGAGAGCATGAGCGATATCGTTAAGCTCCTTTATGCCCGAAGCAAGACCCGAAGCGGCACCGTTGATGCCGATTTCGTTTGCAACGCTCCATGCATAGATTGAGGGGTGATTATAATTCTGTCTGATAAGCTCCTCAAGCATAAACTTTGCCTGACCCTGCTTTTTCTTGCTGAAATTCGAGATAACGGGAATCTCCGCCCATACAAGGAAGCCCGCCTCATCACAGAGGTCATAGAATTTTTCATCGTGCTGATAGTGAGCGAGTCTGACTGAGTTCGCACCGACCTCTTTTATGATTTCTATATCCTCGGCATGCTCTTTGAGGGTAAGTGCATTACCCATCTGCCATCTGTCCTGATGTCTTGAAACGCCTTTCATCTTAATGTTCTTTCCGTTGAGGAAGAAGCCTTTTTCGCTGTCAAAATAAAATTCACGAACACCAAAACGGTCGCTGATTTCATCGAGGATTTCGCCGTCTTTCTTAAGACAAGCAGTCATTGTGTAAAGATAGGGATTTGCGGTGGCATCCCAGAGAACGGGTTCTTCAATGAAGAGCTTTACGGCATCCTTATCCGCCTCAACCGCTCTTTTCGCAACCTCCTTACCGTCTGCGTCAGTAATAACAAACTCTTTTGTAAGACCCATACAGCTGCCTTCGATAAGGCTCTTGACAAACACTCTGCCGTCTGCTTTCGGAGTAATATACATACCGCAAAGGCTCATGTCAAGGAGTGCAAAATGCGACTGTGCAACCTCGCTGATTATGTTGACATCTCTGTAAATACCGCCGTAGAAGGTAAAATCCGCCATCTCGGGATAAAGGAATTCGTTTGCACTGTTATCAACAATAACTCTGAGCGAATTCTCGCCCTCTGAATTTATAAAATCGGTGATTTCGAAGCGGAACATCGAATATCCGTTTTCGTGGCTGCCGATATAAACTCCGTTGACAAAAACCTCGCATACGGTATTCACGCCGCAGAATTCAAGATAAACCCTGCCGTCGAAGTGGGGAATTGTTCTCTCATAGACACATCTGCCTCTGTAGTATTCATCGGCACCGCCTTGACCGTCGATTGCATTCCAGGTATGAGGAAGGTCAACCTTCTCGGCAACGCCGTCTTTAATAAAATCCCAATCGCTGTTGATGTTTGTTATTTTTCTCATTTTTAAGTCACCTTTGCTTTCCCAAATTTAGTAACACAAGCTTTTCCATTTTATATTATATCATTTCATTATGAAAAATCAATACTAAACGATAAACCGTAAAACATCTTATCATTTTTTATTTGTTTTTTTTAAAAAAACTGCCCTGCGAAAAGCAAGACAGTTCTCAATTTAAAAAATGCCATGTATTCAATTACCGTTTTGGTTTCAATTAAGAAATCTTCTTAATACATACCAAATTCCACCAGAAAAAACGGTTATATAACATAAATGCATTGCTGTTTCATAATCCGGCTCAAAAACCACACTTAAAATAATCGCTGCAATAATTACCGCAACTGACATTAATATATATTCCAGAAAATTAACCAAAGAATAAAACTTTTTAAACAGCATTGCTATAACAATAATTGCAATCATAATTATTGAAAAAATGCTGACGTTTTCGCTACAGTATAAAATCAGTGAATACGAAACGACAACTGCGACTAACATAAAACAATCGCCTATATATCGAGACACACCTTTTTTGTTTCTTATAAGATTTTGAAAAACTGAAACTAAAACTACAAACAAAAAAAGCCTTGCAATCTGTTGAAATACGCTCTCACTTTGATTTTTAAGTAAATCCGATATATTGTTTCCACTTTGTATTAATACAAAAAACGGAAAATCACGTAAGTTAAAAAACAACTTTGAAATATTATCTTCAAAATAATCGCTTTGACCGCTCATCACATAGCCGAAAAAATAATATATAAACATTGATAAATAATATGTTGTTGCCGCAAAACAATTAGGTATATTCAAATGATTATCCGCTCCGCTTGACTGCTGAAGAAAAATCACTTTAAGCTTATCACAAAACCATTCTGATACTGCACACCAGATAAGTAACAACAAAACAAGTCCAATTGTTTTAATGGAAAAACCAAAATTTTTAAGATCGAAATATATCAACAGCATCAATGAAGTTGTCACAAATGTAAGAATCAATTCCGGAAGAACACTAAATATAAAAGTTTTAAAAATCGCAAAATGGAGTGTTGTTTTTCTCAAAATAGAATTAACAAGGCAATATCCGCAATAAAAAATTATTACAAGTAAAATATAAACTATTTTTCGTTTATAAGAATCCTGAATTTTAGTTGTTTGACTAACAATTAGTTTTATTACAAAACTTCCTATACCAACACCCACAAGTTTAGACACAATTGAAATTGCAGTGTTTTTTATCCAAAACAACGGTGTCTTCATTGTTTCTTCTATATATTCATAATTTTTTCCATTATCAAGTATCTGATTTCTGGGTATTCGAATATTATTAAACAACTTTGTCAACAAACTAAACAAAATTGAAGAAACTAATGTCACAATAAAAAGTTTTATCAAATCCTCACTAAAAGACGGCAAACTGATTTCTGCTAATTGATTCTCGAACCCTACAATTTTATTATATGTAGAATAAACAAAATTAAAAAAAGGAAATTCTTTCATTAACGAAGATAAAAATACCTGACCTGTAGATGTTGATAGAAAAGCACCGAAACATACAAAAAGAATAATAATTCCAACTACAGAAATAATTTTTGGTAAATTTTTAAATAATAAAGCTTTCATATGTACTCCTTATCAAAAGACAAAAATCGCTGCATAATGCAACGATTTTGTTTGTCATACAACATTATCAGTAAATAAAAGTCCACAGATTTTTTGCTTTGCATTTAGGACATATCTTTTCTCTACGGTCTTTATTTGACCTTATTGCGGCAACAGTACCAATATATATAATACCGGGAACAACACCAAAAATCAACAGCACTATGCCAATAACATAGTCCATAGGTCTTAAAATCGGGCCTAATTTCCAATTACCTTTGTATCCGCAACCTGTACACATCGGCACATCATGTTTCTCGGGTACTTGCTGGCGCGGTTGATTATTCAAAGGGGTATAACAACTATCGCAAATTGTAGCACCATTTGCATTTTCTTTTCCGCAGTTTGGACAAAACATAATAATTCTCCTTTCAACTTCAAATATAACATTTGCAAGATAAAGTTTATCACTATTTCTGAGCTTTGTCAATACTAATAGCTAAATTTTTAGTTATTGGTATCTTCATTTTTTTAGTTATTACTATCAGAATATTAATGAGGTGAAGCTATGAGTATCGATTATAAACTACTGGGGATTCGAATTAAGCAAAAAAGAAAAGAAATCGGAAAGACTCAGGAGGTCTTGGCTGAATCTCTTGGAGTAACCGTTGGCTATGTTAGTCAAATTGAGCGTGGAATCACTAAGGTTAATCTTGAAACCCTTTCAGAAATATGCGCAATTCTGGATACCGATCTTGTGTTCTTTTTAACCGGAATTGTGGTAAATCAAAAAAATTATTTCCAAGAAGATTTAATCAGAAAGTATTCAAATCTATCCGACAACAAAAAGAAGCTATTAATTAATTTTATTGACCTTTTATGTGAATCAGAAATATAAGAAATACACAAAGAGGCTGTCCCACGTGTGGGGGACAGCCTCTTTTAAATTTCAGCTTATTCAGATTTTATGCTTTCTTTGCCGAAACCTTCTTAATAACAATAAGAACTGCAATTGTAAGAACAATACCGATGGGCAGAGCAACGATTGCAAGACCCGACTTTGCAAGAAGACCTGCAATGATATATGTTACAAACGAAATACCGGCAACGGTTAATGCATAGGGAAGCTGGGTTGAAACGTGGTTGAGATGGTCGCTCTGTGCGCCTGCAGAAGCCATAATGGTTGTGTCCGAAATGGGTGAGCAGTGGTCGCCGCAGACAGCGCCTGCCATACAAGCTGAAATAGCAATAATCATAAGAGGATTGCTTGCATCGAATACGCTGAGAACGATGGGGATAAGGATACCGAAGGTACCCCAAGATGTACCTGTTGCGAAAGAAAGACCGACAGCAATAAGGAAGATGATAGCGGGAAGAAGCATCTGGAATGCGCCTGCGCTGCCTTCAACAAGCTGTGAAATATAAATCTTTGCGCCGAGGCTGTCTGTCATAGCCTTGAGAGTCCATGCACAGGTGAGAATGAGGATAGCAGGAACCATAGCCTTGAAGCCGTCGGGAAGAGATGACATTGCATCCTTAAAGCTGATAACTCTTCTGATAAGAAGATATGCAACGGTAAATACGATTGCAATTGCCGAACCGATAACAAGACCTACGGAAGCATCCGAATTCGAGAATGCATCAATAAAGCTTTCGCCGTCAAAGAAACCGCCCGAATAAATCATACCGAATACGCAGCAAATGATAAGTACAACAACGGGAAGAACAAGGTCGATAACCTTACCCTTTGAATTTGCAGTCTCTTCGGTTGCCGAAACACGTGTGCCGGTTGTGAAAAGATCGCCCTTTTCAAGAGCGTTTCTCTCGTGAAGCTTCATCGGGCCGTAGTCAAACTTACCGATTGCAATAACAACCATCATAAGGATGGTGAAAAGTGCGTAGAAGTTATAGGGAATAGCCTGAACGAAAAGGCTGATGCCGCTCTCTGCGCCTGCGCCTCTTGCGAAGCCTGCAACGGCTGCCGCCCATGAAGAAATGGGAGCAATGATGCAGACGGGTGCTGCGGTAGCGTCAATAAGATATGAAAGCTTTGCTCTCGAAACCTTCTTTTCGTCGCATACGGGTCTCATAACCGAACCGACCGTAAGGCAGTTGAAATAGTCGTCGATGAAGATAAGACAGCCAAGAAGAATTGTTGCAAGCTGTGCGCCGACTCTTGACTTGATGTGCTTTGAAGCCCATCTGCCGAAAGCTGCCGAGCCGCCTGCTTTGTTCATCATCGAAACAAGTGCGCCGAGAAGAACGAGGAAGATGATGATACCCATATTGTAGCTGTCCGAAAGACTTGCAACGAAGCCGTCAAACAAAACGTGGTTGATTGCTGTTTCAAAGTTGCCGCCCGCAAAAATAAAGCCGCCGACAACAATACCGATAATGAGCGATGAATAAACTTCCTTTGTGATAAGCGCAAGAACGATTGCGATCACGGGAGGAAGAAGAGCAAGGATTGATGCATAAGAGCCTATGCTCTCACGGACTTTTGCGATAGCTGTTTCGATATGTGCTTTGAAATCGGGGTCGCTGCCAAGGTTATCCGCATAGGAATCAACATAAGCGTGAGCGGAGTCGCCGTCGGAAAGGTCGTAGTCAACAGCCTCGCCGTCAACGTCAACCGAGAATACGGTGTCTGCACCGGTAGTTGCATCTGCCATAAGAATCACAGCTTCTCCGTCAGTTGCGGGAGCTGCGGAATCATCTGCGATTGCAAAGCCGAATGTGCAGAACATAGAGCCGAGAAGGGCAATAACAATACAGATTGCCGCAAATTTTCTCTTGTTTGTCATAATTAAACCTCCGTAAATATTAATAAACTGTTACATTGATATTAACTTATAGAGGATTTTTTGTCAAGAAAAAAATAAAAATGTAAGTTGTTCCCCGTAATTTTTGTTAAAAATAACGGGAACTGCCAAAACAGTCCCCTTAACAAATCATCCGTGAATTATTTCCGAAATCTTTTCGCTCAACATCGCAAGCTCCTGCATCGTCAGACCTTCCGCACGGACAGACGGCTCGAATCCGCACTCCTCAATCGCTTTGATAACAACATCCTTCGGGATTCCCGAGCCTGCGCTGATTGAATTTGCCGCAGTCTTTCTGCGCTGACCGAAGGCTGCATGCTCCATTCTGAAAAACAGTTCTTCATCGGTGATTTCAATTCCGGGAGTTTTACGGATATCCATTCTGATTACGCAGCTGTCAACCTTCGGTGCGGGCATAAACGAGCCTGCCGAAACATCAAAAAGCTTCTGCGCATGTGCGTAATAATCAACCGCAACCGTAACCGCACCCGAAAGTCGGCTTCCGACGGGGGCACATATTCTTTGTGCCGCCTCTTTCTGCACCATAACCGTCACTGCCTCAATCGGCAGTCTGCTTTCAAGAAGTGCCATAATGACGGGCGAAGTGATATAGTAAGGCAAATTTGCACAGACGTAAACAGGCATTCCGTCAAATTTCTCTTTAATGAGTGCCGCAAGGTCGGTTTTTAGTACGTCCTGATTGATTATTTCGATATTATCAAAATCTTTCAGCGTTTCGTCAAGAATCGGCAGAAGCTTTGTATCAATCTCAATAACAACAACTTTTTTTGCTCTCTTTGCAAGCTCTGCGGTAAGCACACCGATGCCTGCACCGATTTCGATTACTCCGCAGTTTTCGTCAATTCCGCTCTCCTCTGCCATTCTCGGACAAACCGAGGGATTGACGATGAAATTCTGACCGAGCGACTTTGAAAAATGAAATCCGTGTCTGCCGAGAATTTCTTTTATTGTACCTATATCGGTTAAATTATACATCACAGTAACCTCGTATCGTTAATAATAAGCTCAAAATCGCAGCCGAGAAACGCGGCGGATTTTTTGCAAAGCACCATTCTTTCAAGGAAGATTTCAAAATATTCCATGACGGGGCAGACGTCGGTATCTATTTTCAGTTCGAGAACTATGAGCTTCTGCTCCTTTATAACCGTTATTTTCGAATTGGTTACGGCGTAATTCACACGGTCGTGAATATCGCTGTAAATATCGTTTTTGTTGCGTACTCTTGTCGTGCGGACATCGCTTTTATCCGCAAGAATAAGTGCCGCTGCAAGCGGAGTTACGGGCGCCGCAGTCTTTTCGTCGTGATGACCTATGGCAGTCGTCACAGCGACGGTTTCTTCAAACGGAAAGCCTCTGTCCTTCATAAGCTGAAACGCAAGAAACGCACCGCTCTGCGCATGGTCGCACCGATTGATTGCATTTCCGGTATCATGAAGCAAACCCGCAATTTTTGCAAGCTCGCATTCCCTTTCGGTATAGCCGAGAGTTTCAAGAATTCGGCTCGCATCCGTTCCCGTTTTCACGCAATGAGCCATTCCGTGTTCGGTATATCCTATCGCACCGAGAACACTGTTTGCGCTCTCAATGAGATGTAAAATTTCCCCGTCGTGCCTCAAATTTTCATAGCTTGTCAAAAAAAGCACTCCCTTTTCGAAAAATATTGTATATCCGTCTGTTGATTTTATAATAAAATATCTTTATAATATTTATCAGAATTAAAGTGGAGGGATATGTATATGTCTATTCTTGTTACCGGCGGTGCCGGATTCATCGGTTCCCACACCTGCGTTGAGCTTCTCAATGCAGGCTATGACCCTATTATACTCGATAATCTCTGCAACAGCAAGAGCGAAAGTGTAAAACGTATCAAAGAAATTACGGGAAAGGATGTCAAATTCTACGAATGCGATATCCGCGACCGTACAGGACTTGATAAAGTTTTCTCGGAAAACAAGATTGATGCCGTTATTCACTTTGCAGGTCTTAAATCTGTAGGCGAAAGCTGCGCAAAACCGCTCGAATATTATGATAACAACATCGGCGGCTCCGTTATCCTTTGCGAGGCTATGGCTGCTGCAGGCTGCAAGAAGATTGTTTTCAGTTCATCCGCAACCGTTTACGGAAGCGAAAATATTTCTCCTCTCAAAGAAGATATGCCCGAGGGTAAAACAACCAACCCCTATGGCACAACAAAGCTCTACATTGAAAGAATTCTCAAGGATGTCTGCGCATCCGACAGCGAATGGAGCGTTTGCCTTCTCCGCTACTTCAACCCCATCGGCGCACAC
>JAFQRF010000060.1 GCA_017410195.1 Clostridia bacterium
GCGCAAGAGAAGAAATAAAGTACTCAAGATGGCTAAGGGCTACTATGGCTCAAAGAGCACACTTTTCAAGACAGCTAAGCAGGCTGTTATGAAGAGCGGCAACTATGCATACATCGGCAGAAAGCAGAAGAAGAGAGATTTCCGCCGTCTTTGGATTTCACGTATTTCAGCTGCTTGCAAGATGAACGGCATGAACTATTCATCATTCATCAACGGTCTCAAGAAGGCAGACATCAACCTCAACAGAAAGATGCTTGCTGAAATCGCTGTTGCAGACCCCGCAGCATTCACTGCTCTTACCGAAAAGGCAAAGGCAGCTCTCAACTAATCATAGTATTCAATCATCAGAGATGTGGCATTCCGTTACATCTCTGATTGTTTGTTTTTGTTTGAAATTCAACCTGCAGTTTTTGCGGGATTTTTTCGACAAAAAACTACATATAAAAGGTATCAAATATTTAAACAATATAGTGAGTTCAGTTATGGAAAAAATAACCGCAAGAACCAACGATAAAATCAAATATGCCGTTCGGCTTGGAGAAAGTGCTTCGCTGCGAAAAGAGGCGGGGGAATTTTTTCTCGAGGGCGCACGGCTCTGCTCCGATGCCGTTCAGACGGGCATCGAAATAAGGCAGGCGTTCTTCACTTCCAAGGCTCTGTGGAAATATTCCGAATATGTTGAGAGCATAATCGCTAAAAGCGGCATATGCTATGAAATAAGTGCGGAGGTTTCTCAGAAGCTTTCCGATACCGAAAATCCCCAGGGTGTTTTCTGCATCTGCAGAGTAAAATCCGATTCGGATAAAAACAGCCTCGACTGCGGCGGCAAATATCTTGCTCTTGAAAATCTTCAGGATCCGTCGAATCTCGGCGCCGTCTGCCGAAGTGCGGAAGCTCTCGGGCTTGACGGACTGATTGTCAGCGGCGGCTGTGATGTTTATAATCCGAAGGCTCTGAGGGCTTCAATGGGTTCGCTGCTGAGAATGAACGTAATTACATGCGGAAATCTCCGTGAGCTTATTGAAAAAGCAAATTTATCGGGGATGAAAACTCTCGCTTCCGTGCCGAAAAATACGGCAGCCGATATACGCACCGTTTCAATGGACGGCGGAGTTATCTGCTGCGTTGGCAACGAAGGCTCAGGTCTTTCGAAAGAGGTTATCGAAGCATGCACCGCTCAGGTCACTATCCCCATGAGCGGAAGGGCGGAGTCCTTCAATGCATCTGCTGCGGCGGCAATTCTTGCATGGGAGCTGAAAAGATGACGGAAAACACGAAATATTGGGTATGGCTTTCGCTTGTTCTCGGTCCTTCAACGAAAAACGAAGAAATTCTCTATGCTTTTCCCGAACCGAAAAAGCTGTACGAAGCTTCCGAAAGAGATATAATGATTACCGGCGCACTCACAAAACGTCAGTTTGAAAAGCTCGGCGAAGTAAAGCTTGAGGATGCGGAAAAAATAATTGAAAAATGCGAAAAATACGGCTGGGAAATCGTAACTCCCGAGGATAAGATTTATCCTGCAGGTCTGCGCAAGCTCAACGATATGCCGCTCGCTCTTTATGTTGACGGCGACATAAGCTGTCTGAGGGGCAAGGTTATTATCGCCGTTGTCGGAACCCGAAAGCCCTGCTATGAGAGCGTTGCGATTGCACGCAAAATCAGCTCCGACCTTGCAAAGGCGGGCGCGGTTGTTGTCAGCGGCGGCGCACTCGGAATCGACAGCGCGGCGCATGAAGGCGCTCTTGAAGTAAAGGGAAAAACCGTCTGTGTTCTCGGCTGCGGACTCGGCTTTGATTATCTCAGGGATAACGAAGCCCTGCGCAGAGAAATAAGCAGAAACGGTGCGCTTGTGACGGAGTATCCGCCCATGACGGGTGCATCAAGGCGAACCTTCCCTGCAAGAAACCGAATTATTTCGGGCATGAGCCACGGAGTTCTTGTTGTTGAAGCGGGTGAAAAAAGCGGCTCGCTGATAACCGCTCAGCGTGCTTCGGAGCAGGCAAGGGATGTTTACGCAATCCCGGGCAGCATTCTTACAACGGCTTATAACGGCGCAAACGCTCTTATCCGTGACGGTGCAAAGGCGGTTGCCGGCGCAAGAGACATCCTCACGCCCTATTCGGTAATTTATCCCGACAGACTCAATCTTGATGCCATAGGCGATGAACCGATAAAGGTTGAAATTTCCGGGGAAAAGGAAAAACCGCAGTTTGTTAAAAAACAGCTCGCTCCCGGTCTTGACCCGGACTGCGAGACAGTCTATAATCTTTTCGGGGAGGAAACTGTTCACCCCGACGATATATGTGCCGAGAGCGGACTTTCGCTTTCGAGAGTCATAACGGCACTCATGCAGCTCCAGATGGCGGATTATATCGAATCCGACGGCGGAAAAAATTACAAGGTAAAGAATTAATTCATTTTAATAAAGTATAAACAGGGAGAAAAAATCAATGTCCAAGCTTATTATTGTTGAGTCCCCCGCAAAGGCAAATACAATCAAAAAATATCTCGGCAAAGACTATGAGGTTATCGCTTCGAAGGGTCACGTCAGAGACCTTCCAGCAGCAAAGCTCAGCGTTGATGTCAAAAATAATTTTGCGCCGAAATATGCGCTTATCAAGGGAAAGGAAAAGCTTGTCAAGGAGCTTAAGGGCATGGTTGACGAGAGCGAAGCAGTCTATCTCGCAGCCGACCCCGACCGTGAGGGAGAAGCAATTTCGTGGCACCTTGCAACGGTTCTCGGTCTTGACCTGAATGAGGAAAACCGTGTTACCTTCAATGAAATAACAAAAACCGGTATCGCAAACGGCATGGCGAACCCCAAGAAGGTCAATCTTGACCTCGTCAACGCTCAGCAGGCAAGAAGAATTCTTGACCGTCTTGTCGGCTACAGACTCAGCCCGTTTGTATCTCAGAAAATCAGAAGAGGTCTTTCGGCAGGCAGAGTTCAGTCGGTTGCGGTAAGACTGATTGTTGACCGTGAAGAGGAAATCAATGCATTCAATCCCGAGGAATACTGGATTATCGATGCAAAGCTTGCAACCTCGCAGAGAAGAACCTTCACCGCAACTCTTTATTCCGACGAAAACGGAAAAATCAAAATTACAAACGAAGCGGAAGCAAAGAAATATCTTGACCGCCTTGACGGCGCTGAGTATACCGTCAAATCCGTCAAGAAGGGAACAAGAAAAAAGAATCCCGCTCCCCCGTTCATCACCTCAACCCTTCAGCAGGAGGCTTCAAGAAAGCTCGGATTCCAGGCGGAAAGAACAATGAGAGCTGCTCAGGAGCTTTACGAAGGTGTCAACGTCAAGGGCATCGGCATGATGGGTCTTATCACATATATGAGAACCGACTCGCTCAGAATTTCGGAAGAAGCAAGGGCAGCGGCGAACGATTATATAGCAAAAACCTACGGAAACGAATATATTCCCGAAAAACCCGTATATTATAAATCAAGAGCAAACGCTCAGGACGGTCACGAAGCTATCAGGCCTTCTGTTCCTTCGATGACTCCCGAGGAAGTCAAGAGCAGTCTGACCGCTGACCAGTATAAGCTCTATAACCTTATCTGGAAGCGCTTCATGGCAAGCCTTATGGCAAGCTGCGTGCAGAATACCGTCAAGGCAGAGATTATTGCCGCAAAGGAAGAAAATGCAAACGAATTCTGCATCTTCACCGCTGCAGGCTATTCCGTTAAGTTTGACGGCTTCACAAAGCTTTACGAGCTTCCCGAAGATGATGCGGAAAAGGGCGTTCTTCCCGAGTTCAAAGCGGAAGAAAAGCTCAAGCTCCGTGAAATCACACCCAACCAGCACTTCACCCAGCCCCCCGCACGCTACACCGAGGCTTCCCTTATCAAGGAGCTTGAAGAAAACGGTGTCGGCAGACCCAGTACCTACGCAACAATCCTTTCAACAATTATCAAGAGAGGCTATGTCCAGAGAAAGGCAAAGCAGCTTGTTCCGACCGAACTCGGCTGCGCAACAACGGGTCTGCTCAAGGATAAATTCCCCAAAATAGTTAATACCAAATTCACCGCATCAATGGAAACAAATCTTGACCGTGTCGGCGGCGGCGAGGTTGACTATATAAAGATGCTTGACGAGTTCTATACCGACTTTGAAAAGACACTCGAAAAAGCCAAAGTCGAGATGAAGAACGTCAAGATTCAGCTTGAAGAGGATACAACCGATATCCCCTGCGACAAGTGCGGCAGAATGATGGTTATTAAAACCGGACGTTACGGCAGATTCCTTGCATGCCCCGGCTATCCCGAGTGCAAGAATGCAAAGCCCCTTATCGTCAATACGGGTGCAAAATGTCCCGTCTGCGGCGGTGAGATTATCGAAAGAAAGTCCAAAAAAGGTCATGTTTTCTACGGCTGCGGCAACTGGCCGAAGTGTAACTTCATGAGCTGGGATGCTCCTGCCGAGGAGAATTGCCCCAACTGCGGCAAGATTCTCTTTAAGAAGAAAACGGGCAAGCTTGTCTGCATGAGCGAGGGCTGCGGCTACGAAAAGGCTGCTCCCGGAAAGAAAAAGAACAATGAATAAAGTTAAAATAATCGGCGGCGGCTTTGCCGGGGTTGAGGCTGCGTGGCAGCTTGCAAACAGAGGAATTGAGGTTGAGCTTTACGAGATGAAGCCCGTCAATTTCTCCCCTGCCCATTCAAGCGAGGGTCTGGCAGAGCTTGTCTGCTCAAATTCGTTCAAGGCGATGCGCCTCGGAAGTGCGGCAGGGCTTCTCAAAGCAGAAATGGAGCTTATGGGTTCACTCTGCGTTGAATGCGCCAAAGCAACGGCTGTTCCGGCAGGCGGTGCGCTTGCGGTTGACAGAGATAAATTTTCCGCACTCGTAACCGAAAAAATCCTTTCCCGAAAAGAGATAACTCTCATCAGAGAGGAAGTTTCCGAAATTCCCGACGGCGTTGCGATTATCGCTGCAGGACCTCTTGCATCCGCCGCTCTCTCGGATAAAATCAAGGAGCTTTGCGGCGGCAATCTCAGCTTTTTTGATGCGGCAGCGCCGATTGTGACTGCCGAAAGCATCAATCTTGAAAAAGCTTTCATGCAGTCGAGATATGACAGAGGAGAACCCGAGGACTATATCAACTGCCCGATGAACAAAGAGGAATATGAGGCTTTTTATGAAGCGCTCATAACCGCCGAAAGTGCGCCGACTCATGAATTTGATAAGCGCAAGGGGGTTTATGAGGGCTGCATGCCGATTGAGGTTATGGCATCGAGAGGTCACGATACAATCCGCTTCGGTCCTATGAAGCCGACGGGACTTCTTGACCCGAGAACGGGCCACAGACCGTGGGCAAATCTTCAGCTCCGCAAGGAAAATACGGCAGGAACGATGTATAATCTTGTCGGATTCCAGACGAATCTGAAATTTCCCGAGCAGAAAAGAGTTTTCTCGATGATACCTGCGCTTGAGAATGCGGAGTTTGTGCGCTACGGCGTTATGCACCGCAATACCTTCATCGATTCTCCCCGCCATCTGGGCAGCGATTTCGGCTTCAAGGGCAGAGAAGGACTGTATTTTGCAGGTCAGATAACCGGCGTAGAGGGATATATGGAGTCCGCAGCATCGGGCATTCTTGCAGGCATAAATGCGGCAAACAGAGTTCTCGGCAAGGAAGTTTTCGTTCCCGGCGAGCTTACGATGACGGGTGCGCTTGCACGCTATATCAGCGATGAAAGCATCAAGAATTTTCAGCCTATGGGTGCGGCGTTCGGACTTGTTCCGCCGCTTGACGAAAAAATCAAGGATAAAAAGCTCAGGTATGAGGCGCTCGCAGAGCGCAGCTTGAAACAGCTTAAAAGTCAGCTTAATATTGATTAACAAAAAGTAAGAGGCTTTTTAAGTGCAAAGTTCAAAATGCAAAGTGCAAAGTGAAGGGGAGCTTCGCTCCGATTTATAATCAATGGTTAAGGACGAAACCCTTCCGAAATTTTTCATTTATTTATTATTCATTTGAAATGACGAAAGGAATGTTTTTAGTGCTTGAAAAATTGATTTCACTGATTTGCGAAGAACTCGGCTGTGATGAGTCAAATGTCAGCGGAGAAACTCTGCTGGGCGAGCTTGTCGGCGATGAGATTGAGATAAAAGAGCTTTGCCAGGC
Organism: Clostridia bacterium; assembly: GCA_017410195.1. Taxonomy (GTDB): domain Bacteria; phylum Bacillota; class Clostridia; order Oscillospirales; family Acutalibacteraceae; genus CAG-177. Next base: position 6,140 of record JAFQRF010000060.1, read on the forward strand.
TCTTGAAAATGAATTTGATACTGAATTCGGCGAGGAAATAAGCGGAGATTTCTCCGTTTCACGGCTTGCCGAATTGATTGAAGAATAAAAGGAAGAACAAAAATGAACGAAAAACTGATTCTTCTCCAAAAGAATCTGGGCTATAAATTCAAGGACATTTCCCTTCTTGAAACCGCTCTTACGCATTCCTCATATGCGAATGAGCAAACCGACGGAACGGTTTGCAACGAGCGCCTTGAATTTCTCGGCGATTCAATTCTCGGCTTTGTTTCGGCAAAGTATTTTTTTGAAAATTTCGATTCACCTGAGGGTGTGCTGACCAAAAACAGGGCGGCAAGAGTCTGCGAAAAGGCTCTCTGCGTTTTTGCGAAGGAGCTTGGCATCGGTCAGGCTTTAAGGCTCGGCAAGGGCGAAACAAGAACGGGCGGCAGCGAAAGACCGTCGATTCTTGCGGATGCGTTTGAAGCCGTGCTTGCGGCGGTTTTCCTTGACGGCGGACTCGAAGAGGCGAGTAAAATTGTTCTCAGATTCATTCCGAGAGATGATTCCATAGATGAAATAAAGGACTATAAAACCCTGCTGCAGGAGGTTATCCAGCGTAACCGTGAGGAGCATGTTGAATATGTTCTCACCGACGAGAGCGGACCCGACCATGCAAAGACCTTCAGCGTGGAGGTGCATCTCAACAGCAATGTTATCGGCAGAGGCACGGGCAAAAGCAAGAAGCTTGCCGAGCAGCATGCCGCAAAGGAAGCTCTTGAGCTTATGGGAATAAAATGAGGCATATTAACATAGCACTCTTTGTTGTGCATAAGGGCTGTCCGCATATGTGTTCATTCTGCAACCAGAGAAGCATTTCGGGCAGCCAAAAGGATATAACTGCTGAGGATGTTCATTCGGCGGCGGCAACCGCAGTTGAATCGCTTTCAAAAAATGAAGCGGCAGGCGGAGAAATTGCGTTTTTCGGCGGCAGCTTCACTATGGTGGAGCGGACATATATGCTTTCGCTCCTTGAGGCGGCTTATGAGTACATACAAAAAGGAATTTTCAAAGGAATAAGAATTTCAACACGACCCGACGGCATCAGCCGTGAAATCTGTGAAATTCTCAAAAAATACGGAGTAACTGCGGTTGAACTCGGCGCGCAGAGCCTTGACGACAGGGTGCTTATGCTCAACGAAAGAGGTCACAACGCAAAGCAGGTCTGCGATGCGTGCGCACTTCTGAAAGAGTACGGCTTTGAGGTCGGTCTGCAGATGATGACGGGTCTTTACGGCTCCGAGGATGCGGACAGCATTTCTACCGCCGAAAAAATCATCGCTCTTGCGCCCGATACGGTGAGGATTTATCCGACCGTCGTCATAAAAGGGACAAGGCTTCACGAGCTGATGCGGACGGGTGAATTCAATCCCAAAGGTATTCTCGAAACGGTTGGGCTTTGCGCAAGGCTCATTCCGATGTTTGAAAATGCGGGGATAAAGGTCATCAGGGTCGGTCTTCATTCGGGCGGCGGAGTTGAGGAAGGCTTTGCCGGCGGTGCTTATCATCCTGCGCTCCGTGAGCTTTGCGAGGGCAGAATTTATTATAATTATGCGCTCGGAGAGCTTCAAAAACTCGGTGAAGGCAGTTATACACTCTTTGTTTCGCCGAAAGAAATTTCAAAAATGACAGGGCAGAAGAAACAAAATCTCATTCAGCTTCGTGAAAAGGGATACAGCTGTGAAGTAAAAGGCATGGACGGACTCTCAAAATACGAGGTACGGATTAAGGTGATTAAATGATATTAAAAGCGCTTGAAATGCAGGGCTTCAAATCCTTTCCGGATAAAACGGTGCTTGAATTCGGAAAAGGCATAACGGCGGTTGTCGGTCCCAACGGCTCGGGTAAGAGTAATATCTCCGATGCCGTGCGCTGGGTACTCGGTGAGCAGTCAACAAAAACTCTCCGAGGCGCAAAGATGGAGGACGTCATCTTCGGCGGCACAAGCCAGAGAAAGCCTCTGGGCTATGCCGAGGTCACTCTGCGCCTTGATAACTCCGACAGGGGTCTGAACAACTACGATAAGGACGACGTTGCCGTAACCCGACGCTATTACCGCTCGGGCGAAAGCGAATATAAAATCAACGGTGAGGTCTGCCGTCTGAGGGATATCCACGAGCTTTTCATGGATACCGGTCTCGGACGTGACGGCTATTCAATGGTCGGTCAGGGCAGAATTGCGGACCTTGTTTCCGCGCGCTCAACCCAGAGAAGAGATATGCTCGAAGAGGCGGCGGGTATTTCCGCATTCCGCTACAGACGTGCAGATGCAAACCGCAGACTCGACCAGGCTGAGGAAAATCTTGTCCGTCTGCGTGATATTCTTGCGGAGCTTGAGGGCAGAATAGGTCCCCTTAAAGTGCAGAGCGAAAAAGCACTCAAATTCCTCGCCCTTGCCGACGAAAAGAAAACCCTTGAAATCGGCTTGTGGTTACATACAATAGAAAAATCGAAAAACGGCTTGCGTGAGCAGGAGCATAAGCTTTCTGTTGCGGCATCGCAGTATGAGCAGACCGAAACCGAGCTTGTTGAGCTTATTGAGCAGATTGAGCTTGCAATCAAAGAGGGTCAGGAAATGACCCTTGAAATCGAGCGTCTGCGCCAGAGTATTTCCGAGGGCGAAGAGGAAGCCGCTGTTATCGACGGTAAAATTGCTGTTGAGAAAAATACGATTGAGCATAACGAGCAGACAATCGAGCGTATCACGGGCGATATGGGTGACAGCGAAACCTCAAAGGCAGAGATTGATGCTCAGATTGAAGCGGCGCAGAAGGATACTGCCGAAAAAGAAGCTCTTGCAGCAGAGAAAAAGAACGCTCTCGAAGCTGAAATCCGCAAGCTCGGCGAGCTTATGGGTCAGAACAGTGAAAACAGCGAAAAAGCAAGAGAAATCAACGATAAAATAACCGCCGCCGCTCTCCGCCTTGCAGATATGCGTGTTGAAAAATCAACCGCCGAATCCGCAAAGCACGAGCTTACGGCACGAATTGCGAACATAGATGAAGTCATCGAAACAAGAGGCGGAGTAATCACTTCCCTTGAAAACGAAAAAGCCGCCGCTCAGAAGGAGCTTGACCGCCTTAACGGTGAAGCGGCGGAACACGAAAATGCGCTCGACGGCTACCGCATGATTATCGGCACGAGAGCCGATAAGGTTGAAAGAATGCGCAAGGAGCTTGAAAACATCAATCTCGACATTTATCAGAAAAACGCAAGAATCAAGATGCTCGATGACCTTGAAAAGAACCTTGACGGCTATGCGGGCAGCGTTCAGAAGGTTATCAAAGAGTCTAAAAGAGGTGCTCTCAGAGGCATCCACGGTACCCTTTCACAGCTTATTTCAACCCCTTCCGAATATGCAATTGCGGTTGAAACAGCTCTCGGTGCGGCGATTCAGAATATCGTTACCGATGACGAAAACACCGCAAAAAGAGCGATTAATTACCTGAAAGACAACAGAGCGGGACGAGCAACCTTCCTGCCTCTGACATCCGTTAAATCAAGACCGTTCACCGAAAAGGGTCTTGAAAACTGCGAGGGTTTTGTCGATATGGCGGATAAGCTGCTTGATTTTGACGGTAAGTATTCCGAAATTATCGGCTCACTTCTCGGCAGAACGGCTGTTGTTGACAACATCGATAACGGCATTGACATGGCAAAAAAATATTCCTACCGTTTCAAGATTGTTACCCTTGACGGTCAGGTACTCAACGCAGGCGGTTCAATGACGGGCGGCTCGAGAGGTTCGGGTGCAGGCTTCCTGAGCAGAGTAACCGAAATCGAAAGCCTCAAAGAAAAGGTTGCCGTGCTTGAAAAACAGCTCGACGAAAAGCAGTCGGGATTCAAGTCTCTTTCCGAAGAGCTTGCGCTTGTTCAGGCAGAGCTTGATGCGAGCGAGGCAGAGCTTATAAAGACTCAGGAGGATATCATCAGAGCCGAAAGTGCGCTGAACCTCATTAAGGACAGATATTCCGCCGCAATGGGTCATATCAATGAGCTTGAAGCCGAAAAAGAGAGGGCAAAGGCGAGAATTATTGAATCCGAGGATGCGGAAAAGAAGGCGGATGCGGAGATTGCTGCCGTTACCGCAGAGAGCGAAAAGCTGAATTCTCAGCTCGGCGAGCTAAATGCTCAGCGTGAATCACTCGAAAAGCTCCGTGAGGAATCTGCGGAAATCCAGAACGCTCTCAACCTTGAAATTGTTGCGCTTCATAAGGATATCGAGGCGAATAACGAAACGGTTGCGGGCTGCATCGAGCGAAAGGAAATATTCAGCCGCCGTGCGGATATGCTCAGCGAAGAAGTCGCTCAGATTAAGCAGGAAAACGAAAATATCCTTGCAAATATTGCTGAAATGGAGGCAAAGGCGGTCAGCCTGCGTGAAAATTCGGTAAAGACAAACGAGAAAATTGCCGAACTGCGTGAAAAACGTACTCAGGGCGAAGCGAGAAGCACTAATCTCCGCAGCAAAGAGCGTGAAATGACTTCCGAAAGAGAAAAGCTCAGCGGTGAGCTTGCAAGACTTGAAGAACGCCGTGATGCGATGCAGCGTGAGCTTGAAACGGCTCAGAACAAGCTCTATGACGAGTATCAGCTCACTCTCCGTGAAGCAGCGGATATGAACATCGTGCTTGACGATATTCCCAAGGCACAGCGTACTCTCCAGGAAATCAAAAATAAAATCCGCGCACTCGGCAGCGTCAACGTCGGTGCGGTTGAGGAATATAAAGAGGTTTCCGAGAGATATGAATACATGAGCGTTCAGATCGGAGATATCGAAAAGTCCCGTGAGGAGCTTATAAAGCTTATTGAAGAGCTGACAGGCAAGATGGCGGAGCGCTTCAGAGAGCAGTTCAGACGAATCAACAACCATTTCAGCGACACGTTCAAGGAGCTTTTCGACGGCGGACGTGCAGAGCTTGTGCTTGATGATCCGCAGGATGTTCTTGAATGCAATATCAACATCAGGGTTCAGCCCCCCGGAAAGAATGTTCAGAATATTGACCTTCTTTCGGGCGGTGAAAAGGGTCTTGCAGCTATCGCGCTTCTTTTTGCAATCCTCAAGGTAACTCCCGCACCGTTCTGTATTTTTGACGAGGTTGAGGCGGCGCTTGACGATGTTAACGTCAGCCGTTACGCATCCTATGTCAGAGAAATGACGGGAAATACGCAGTTCATTCTTATCACCCACAGACGAGGCACAATGGACGAAGCGGATATGCTCTACGGCGTAACGATGCAGGAAAAGGGCGTTTCCAAGCTTCTTGAGCTTAAAACTGCAGAAATGGCGAAGAAACTCGGACTTGAATAATGAACAATGTGTAAAATGTGACAAATTCAGCCAAAAGCCCGGAAACACATACTTGATTAATTATTTTTAATATGTTACAATAAATGAGTGACAATATATTCTTTTTAAGGAGGATTCTGAAAATGTCAAACCACGGTATTATCAATTACCCCGATGCGCAGGCTGTTCAGAAGCAGCTTGACGAACTCATCAAAAAGCCTATTTACTCAATCAGCCCCGAAGCTCTCAAGGCTTACGAAGCAGATTATTTTGACAAGAAGTGCGCAAAGTCAAAGGTTATGATCGAAGAAGCAAAGCAGATCATCCCCGGCGGCGTTCAGCACAACCTTGCTTTCAACTATCCGTTCCCCCTCGTTTTCACAAAGGCTGAGGGCGCATATCTTTATGATATCGACGGCAACAAGTACTATGACTTCCTTCAGGCAGGCGGTCCCACCGTTCTCGGCAGCAATCCTCCTGCAGTTCGTGAGAAGGTTATCGAGCTTCTCAACACCTGCGGTCCCTCAACAGGTCTTTTCCACGAATATGAGTATAAACTCGGCAAGAAGATTTCCGAGCTTATCCCCTCTGTTGACATGTTCCGTATGCTCGGTTCAGGTACCGAAGCTTGTATGACAGCTATCCGTGTTGCTCGTCTTGCAACCGGTAAGAAAAAGATCCTCAAGATGGGCGGCGCATACCACGGCTGGTCAGATCAGCTCGGCTACGGTATCCGTGTTCCCGGTTCAAAGTTCACTCAGGCAACAGGTGTTCCCCTGTTCTGCTTCAGAGATACAGAAGAATTCTTCCCCGGCGACCTCAATGACCTTGAAAGAAAGCTTAAGGCTAACAAGTTCAAGGGCGGCACAGCAGCAGTTATGCTCGAGCCCGTCGGTCCCGAAAGCGGTACAAGACCCGTTGACAAGAACTTCTGCAAGGGCGTTGAAGCTCTTTGCCGCAAGTACGGCGCACTCCTTATCTTCGACGAAGTTGTTACAGCATTCCGCGTAAGCATGAGCGGTGCTCAGGGTTACTTCGGCGTATCGCCCGACCTCACCGTATTCGGTAAGGTTATGGCAGGCGGATATCCCGGCGCAGGCGGTCTCGGCGGTAAGAAGGAATACATGAAGCACCTCGGTGCAGGTCTTGACGATACAGGCAAGAAGATCAAGAAGGCATTCTGCGGCGGCACAATGTCAGCTAACCCCCTCAGCTGCGTTGCAGGTTACACAATGCTCGAAGAGATGGAAAAGGCAGACGCTTGCTACAAGGCAGCTCTTATGGGCGACAGACTCACAGCAGGTCTTCAGGAAATCATCAAGAAGAGAAATCTTCCCTTCGTAGCATTCAACCAGGGTTCAATCTGCCACCTCGAAACCGTTGGTACTCTTAACTTCTCCATCAACTGGAAGAAGCCCTGGCAGATCCCCGGCGTTCTCGATGCAACATCGGCTCGCAAGAAGGAAATGACTCACATGGGCGCTGCTTACATGGCAGAGGGTCTTGTAACTCTCGCAGGCAGCCGTCTTTACACCAGCGCTGCATACACAGAAGAAATGATCGACGATGCAGTTGCAAGATTTGATAAGGTATTCGAGAATATCGTTTGCTTAGAAAAGTAATTCTAAAATTTCGGCGGGATACCCGATATCCCGCCTTTTTTCAAATGAACAATTAATAATGAAAAATTAAAAATGAATAATTTCGGGCGGGTTTCACCCGCACCCGATTTATATAATTCGGAGCGAAGCGACCCTTAATTCTTCATTATTCATTTTTCACTTTTCATTATGAAAGGAAAATTACTATGGACGTTTTAACCGCAAAAAAGCTTGTTATCGAAGCAGGCGAAAGACTTGTTGAAAAAGGTCTTATTGCAAGAACATGGGGCAACGTAAGCTGCCGTGTTGACGATAAAACCTTCGTTATAACTCCCAGCGGCAAGCCCTATATCGGTCTTACTCCCGATGATATCGTTGAGGTTGCAATCAACACTCTCGAATGGGGCGGCAACGTTAAGCCCTCATCGGAAAAGGGTATTCATGCCGAGGTTTATAAGCAGTTCCCCAAGGCGAATTTTGTTATCCATACTCACCAGAAGGTTGCTTCCGCTGTCAGCGCACTTTCAAGCGGAATTGACAAGGTGACGGGCGAGGCTGCAAAGCTTATCGGCGACAGAATTCACATGGGCGGCTACGGTCTTCCCGGAACAAAAAAGCTCCGCAAGGGTGTCACAAATGCGCTCAAGCTCAGCTCATCAAAGGCTGTTATTATGGCTCATCACGGCGCTCTTTGCTTTGGCAAAGACAGCGAAGAAGCATTCGAGGTTGCAAGCTCGCTTGAAACCGTCAGCGCAGATTATATCCTTGCAAACGCTAAAGAAAAGCTCGGATTAAAGTCAAACAATCTTGACGATTTCTGTTCGGAAATTGCAGATAAGCTGACAAAATCTAAAAAAACTGTTGAAATTGATAAGTCAATGCTGTATAATAGTACATGCAATCGAGAGAGCGGTGAAATCATTTTCACCGAGGCAGACGGCTCCGAGGCTTCAATGGATCTCAACAGCGGCGCAACGGATTATGTGCTTTCCGATATGGCTCAGGCCCACAGAAGCATCTATCTTGCCTGCCCCAAATTCAATAATATAATTCATAACGCATCGAGCGAGGTTGTTGCCGTTTCAAGATTCGGCAAAACAATGAAGCCCCTGCTTGATGACTTTGCTCAGATTTGCGGTCCGACCGTTAAATGTGCAAAAGCTCCCGAATACGTTGCAAAGAAAATCAAAGGCAAAAATGCCGTACTCATCAAGGATATGGGTGCTCTTTGCTGCGGTGCAAACGAAGGCGATGCACAGGCGGTTGACATGATTATGAGCAAAAGCGGTCTTACCTTGCTTACCTCAAAGGTATTCGGCAAGGCAAAAGCAATCAACCCTGCCGAAGCTTGGCTGATGAGAATAGTTTATACTCTCAAATATTCAAAGCAGGCAGAGAAATGATTGATTCATTAATTTAACCACTACCATCTTTTGTCCCCCCCGTTTTATACGAGAAAAATCCGAGGCTTTTGGCCTCGGCTTTTTCTTTATACGGAACTTTTAAGTGCAAAGCCTTTTAAAGTGCAAAATGCAAAGTGCAAAGTTAAGGGGAGCTTCGCTCTGATGTTTTAATTCGGAATTATTTTTGGAGTTTGCAAATGCCCACCTTCAGCTCTTTTTCACGCTTTAAATCGATGGATAATGTGTACGTAGGGAACGCCGTCCCCGGCGTTCAGTCACATTCGAAACGGAACACAAAAATGATAAATTATCGGCGTGGAATGAAATTGAACCCCGTAGGGCGGCTTGACCCCAAGCCGCCGTGGAATTATAGCAAATTCAAAATTTCAACGTAGGGGACGACCTCCGTGTCGTCCCGCATGCGAATGTATTTCATTTGAAAAATTTCATTTGCTGTAAGGCAATTTTTATTAAAATTCATGGCTATAGGTTTGCGGTGATTTTATCGGAACGCCGAAGACGGCGTTCCCTACGGAAATGGCAAAAATTTTTCGACGGAACAAAAAATACCCTCCGCATCGTAATGATACGGAGGGCGAATCAATTATTATCGATTAATACTTGATGTTTGAGTATGTTGCTGTGAGCTTTGCAGCGCCGTCGCCGTTGATAGTAACAACAGCCTTAAGCTTAAGAGTTGCAGCGAAAGCATATGAATATGTGATGTTTGTGATCTTGCCTTCTGCAACAGTAACCTGAACCTTGATGTCCTTATAGTCAACGTTTGTTTCGTTAACTGTGATAGCTGTTGTGAATTCAGCAACGCCGTCAACAACTTCTTCGTGTGTGATGAAGTCGTTTGTGAATCTTGAAAGGCCTGTTGCACCTGTCTTCTTGGGATTGCTTACATTTGCAAGAGTGAAGGTATAAACACCGTTTGCATAGCTGAATGAAGTGAGGTCTGACTCCTTGAGAGTTGTTGCCTTAAGTGCATAGTCGTCCTTAGCTTCGGTGATTGTACCGATACCGAGGAAACCGCCGACAACTGTGTCAAGGTTTGAGTTTTCATCGATAGCGCTGATGATGCCGTTGAGGATATCTGTTGCACCGCCGACGTCGATGGGATCAGTGTATTCGCAGACTCTCTTGTAGCTGTACTTGCCCTTTGCTGCCTTAGCTGTTTCAGCGTTAAAGAAAGCAACGAACTCAGCCTTTGTCATTTCCTTGTCTGCTGCTGCGGTTGTTTCAACTGCTGATGCATCAACTGCTGAGGGGTCAGCTGCTGCTGTTGCATCTGTTGAAACTGCTTCTGTAGCTGCTGCTGATTCATCAACAGCGGGAGCATCTGTTGCTGCTTCGGTAGCTGCATCTGTTGCTGCCTCTGTGGGAGCATCTGTTACAACTTCTTCTTCAGTAACGGGAGCTGTTGTGGTTGTGCCTTCATCGTTTCCGCCGCAAGCTGCGAATGCAAAGAGCATTGAAGCTGCGAGGAGAACTGCGAGAATTTTTTTCATGATTCTTCCTCCTGAAAAATTAATTAAAAATTTTTTGCGCAGTTCTTAAGATAATTCTGCGCACTTGTAATATAAAAATACTCCATATTTGGAATTTTGTCAAGTATGAAACACAAAATCACCTGCCAAAAATACGGGCATGAATTTATGAATTTTTACTTAATTATATCAATGTTAACAAAACTTTAATATTATAAACAGGTGACAGGAGAAAAAAAGTGTGGTATAATACTGATTAATTATAATGGAGGGATATGCGGTATGGCAGTTAAAAGGTTTGTTTCGTGGAATGTCAACGGAATAAGGGCATGCCTCGGCAAGGATTTTTATGAGAGCTTTGCGGCACTTGATGCCGATATATTCTGCCTGCAGGAAACAAAAATGCAGGAGGGTCAGGCGGAGCTTACCCTTGACGGCTATCATCAGTATTGGAACTATGCCGAGAAAAAAGGCTATTCGGGTACTGCTGTTTTCACCCGTGAAGAGCCTCTTTCGGTTGCTTACGGTCTCGGAATCCCCGAGCATGACACAGAGGGCAGAGTCATAACCCTTGAATTTGAGAATTATTATTTTATAACCGTCTATGTTCCCAACGCACGTGACGGACTTGTCCGCCTTGACTACCGCATGGAGTGGGAGGATGCTTTCAGAAATTATATTTGCGAGCTTGACAGAAAAAAGCCCGTTATTTTCTGCGGCGACCTTAACGTCGCTCATAAGGAAATCGACCTGAAAAATCCCAAGTCAAACAAAAGAAATCCGGGATTTACAGATGAAGAAAGAGGCAAATTCTCAGAGATGCTCGAAAGCGGATTTGTTGATTCGTTCAGATATTTTTATCCCGACCTTGAAGGCATTTACAGCTGGTGGTCCTACAGATTTTCCGCAAGAGCAAAGAATGCCGGATGGAGAATCGACTATTTTGTCGTTTCGGAAAAATTAAAAGAGAATATGAAGGATGCAAAAATCCATAACGAAATTTTCGGCTCGGACCATTGCCCGGTGGAGCTGGAAATAGAAATATAAGTGCAGAATTCAGAGTGCAGAACGCAGAACGTAAAAAGAGGAGAACAAAATGAAAGACAATGCTTTAAAAATATTAACCGCTGTGCTTGCGGTTGTTATGATTGCGTCGGGGGTTGTCTTCTTCCTTTCATCGGGAGAAAGCAAGACCGAAATAATAAAAAAAGACCCTGACCCGGTTGTTTATACCTATGAGCAGAGTGATTATTTCCTCAGCATGAAGCTCTCTGTCACGGGCGCAAACGGCGAGGTTTATCTTCCCACGGATTTTGATAATATTTATTATGTTGCATCGCTCGACGGAAGTGTGAAATTCTTCGAATATGCAAACGGTGCGATGAATCCCTGCGCTCTTGAGGTGAAGCAGGTCAAGGCAAATCTCAAGGCGAGCTACGAAACAATCCCCGTTACCGTCAATTACATAGAAAAAGACGGCAAGGCTTGCGGCTACGGCGTTTTCACATCGTCTATGAGTGCGGATGTTGACGTTTATTCCTACGCATTCGTGAAGCTCACCGCAAAACCTGCAGGCTACGGCGAAGGCTATCTTCTCCTTGCCGATTTCGATAAGGATAATTTCTACAAGGCAGACAAGCTTTATTCCGAAATCTATAATTTCAACCTTGCAAACGGTTCGGCTTCAACCTATGTTTCCAACCACACAAGAATGATTGACCGCAACGGTACTTTCAGGCAGGACTGGACTCTGCTGACCGACGATATGGTTAAGAATCTCGGCGGTGCGAAATATTTCCTCTCATCGAGATACTATAACGAAAGCGACAAAGGCAGAAGAGCTGATGTTATGGAGCTTTCGAATGCATACAGACCCAAAATCGTTGTTGAGGATATCCTCGGCGTCTGGTTTGTCAACGATGCAAACGGTATGCACTATCTCAAGAAAAACGACTCGGGCTTTGCAAATATGAACCTTGCAAACGGCGAGGAAAGAGTTCTTACTCAGTTTGAAGGCGATTATTATGCCGATTACATGCAGTGCGGCAGATATCTCATAAACAAAAAGAGTCTGGTTATGACCGACCTTATGACCGGCGCAACGCAGACTTTCAAGGATATTGATATTACTTCGGCTGATGTTTTCTCCGTCAGCCCCGACGGCGCAAAGGCTGTCTTTGCTTCTTTCGGCGAGGTCAACGCAAACGGTGCTTCGGTGCAGAAGCTTATTTATTGCACAGCTGACGGCTCGGCAGAACCGGCGATTTATGCTGAACCCCTTCTCTTTGACGAGAGTGCGGGTTTTGTATGGCTTGACAACGCAAGCGTAATGAGTGTGCGCGCACTTGACGGCACGGGCGCAAAGGCAGGAAGCGTTGTTTATACGTTTTGAATGAAAAATGAATAATTAATAATGAAAAATTAAGGGTCTGCGACGCTTATTATAAGGACCCCTCGCACTTTGTTCTCGTGAACCTTGTTATATAATAATGGGTGCGGGTGAAACCCGCCCGAAATTATTCACTTTTCATTATTCATTTTTCATTAAAAAAGACAGCCTGTAAAGGCTGCCTTTCATCAGATATGTTCTTCTCTGAAATCAACAACAAGCTCCTGCTTTGCGGGCTTGAGCTGAGTATATTTTACTCCCGCAGAGTCAAACATACGTTTTGAAGCGCGTGTGCCGGGAGTGTCCGCATATTTATCCGAAAGATAGAATACTTCTTTTATTCCGCACTGAATGATGGCTTTTGCGCATTCGTTGCAGGGGAAAAGAGCAACATAAATCTTGCACCCCTCAAGGCTTGAACCGCCGTTGTTGAGGATTGCGTTAAGCTCTGCGTGGCAGACATAGGGATACTTTGTATCATATGTTTCGCCCGTACGCTCCCAGGGGAAATCGTCGTCGTTGCAGCCTCTCGGGAAGCCGTTATAACCGACAGACATAATCTTATTGTGGTCGTTGACTATGCATGCGCCGACCTGAGTGTTGGGGTCTTTACTGCGATAAGATGAAAGCATGGCAATGCCCATGAAATATTCGTCCCACGAAATGTAGTCTTCTCTTTTCGGCATAGATGATTCTCCTTTTACTGATTTAATTATCAATCCTCCGTCACGGCTTACGCCGCGCCACCTCCTTTTCAAAGGAGGCTGATATTACATCGGTCTTTCAGTTAAACTGAAGCTTACTGTTTGGGCTCCTTTGGCAAAGGAGCTGTCCGTAGGACTGAGGATTGGATTAAACTACTGAAATTCTAACACATACAATCAAATTTTACAATAGAAAAATTTAATTCCGAATTAAACAAGAGGTGTATTATGGGTCTTTTAACCAAAATTTTCGGTGACTATTCCAAGAAAGAAGTTAAGCGTGTACGTCCGCTTTGCGACAAGGTGCTGAAACTTGAGGAGGAATATGCGAAGCTTACCGATGAACAGCTTCAGGCAAAAACTCCCGAATTCAAGCAGCGTCTTGCAAACGGTGAAACACTTGATGATATTCTCCCCGAAGCATTTGCTGCCTGCCGTGAGGCATCGTGGCGTGTTATCGGTCTCAAGCATTTCCCCGTGCAGATTATCGGCGGTATCATTCTCCATCAGGGCAGAATCGCCGAAATGAGAACGGGTGAAGGTAAAACTCTCGTTGCGACTCTCCCTGCATATCTCAACGCTCTTTCGGGCAACGGTGTCCACATTGTTACCGTTAACGACTATCTTGCACGCCGTGACAGCGAGTGGATGGGCAAGGTTTACCGTTTCATGGGTCTGACCGTCGGTCTTATTATCCACGAAAAGGAAAATCCCGAAAGAAAAGAAGCATATGCCGCAGATATCACTTACGGCACAAACAATGAAATGGGCTTTGACTATCTGCGTGACAATATGGTTGTTTATAAGGAACATAAGGTGCAGAGGGGTCATAACTTTGCCATCGTCGACGAAGTTGACTCAATCCTTATTGACGAGGCGAGAACTCCGCTTATCATCTCGGGCAGAGGCGAAAAGTCCACAGACCTTTATAAAATGGCAAATCGCTTTGCTCTTTCCCTTAAATGCACAAGAATCAAGGAAGTCAACTCCAAGGAGGAGGTTGATGATCTTGTTGACGAAAGCTGTGACTACGTTGTTGACGAAAAGGCAAAGACCGCAACCCTCACAAAGAGCGGTGTTGCCAAGGCAGAGGCTTTCTTCAATCTCGAAAACCTTATGGATGCCGAGAATATGACAATCCAGCATCACATCAATCAGGCTCTCAAGGCAAACGGTGTTATGCGCCGTGACGTTGACTATGTTGTTAAGGATAATCAGGTGCTTATCGTTGACGAATTCACGGGCCGTATCATGATGGGCAGACGCTATAATGAGGGTCTGCATCAGGCTATCGAAGCAAAGGAAAACGTTGATGTTGAGCATGAGAGCAAGACTCTTGCAACAATCACTTTCCAGAACTATTTCCGTCTTTATACAAAGCTTTCGGGTATGACCGGTACTGCTATGACCGAGGAAACCGAATTCAATCAGATTTACAGCCTTGATGTTATCGAAATTCCCACCAACAAACCGATGATAAGAAACGATATGCCCGACGTTGTCTATAAGACGGAGCAGGCAAAATATGCGGCGGTTATTCAGACAATCGAAGAATGCCACGCAAAGGGTCAGCCCGTGCTTGTCGGTACCGTTTCGATTGAAAAATCCGAGCTTTTGAGCGCACTTCTTAAGAGAAAGGGCATCAAGCACGAGGTTCTCAACGCAAAGCATCACGACAAGGAAGCCGAAATCGTTGCTCAGGCAGGTAAGCCTTATGCAGTAACGATTGCAACAAACATGGCAGGTCGTGGTACCGATATCAAGCTCGGCGGTAATGCCGAATATCTTGCAAAATCCGAGCTTCGCAGAAAGGGTTATACCGAAGAGCTTATCGCAGAGGCAACGGGCTTTGCAGAAACCGATAACGAAGAAATTCTTCAGGCAAGAGCCGAATATTCCGCTCTTGAAAAGAAATATGATGCTGAAATTGCACCCGAAGCGGAAAAAGTCCGTGAAGCGGGCGGTCTTTTCATCATCGGCACGGAACGCCATGAATCAAGACGTATCGACAATCAGCTCAGAGGCCGTGCAGGCCGACAGGGCGACCCCGGCGCAAGCCGTTTCTTCCTCTCGCTCCAGGATGACCTTATGCGTCTTTTCGGCGGTGACAGAATAACAAGTATTATGAACACCCTCAAAACCCCCGAGGATATGCCCATTGAAGCGAAGATGATTTCTAATACAATTGAAAGCTCGCAGAAGAAGATTGAAGGCAGAAACTTCGGCATCAGAAAGAGCGTTCTTCAGTATGACGACGTTATGAACCGCCAGAGAGAGCTTATCTATAAGCAGCGTAATCAGGTGCTTGACGGCGAGGAACTCAAGCCCGTTATTATGCGAATGATTGAGGGCAGTATCAACGATGCGGTTGACCTTTTCTGCTCCGACAGCATGTCGAAGAAGGATTGGAATATCGACGGTCTTCGTGATAAGTTCAAGGGCTGGCTCACAAATTCCGATGATTTCACCGACAGCTTTGATAAGGAAGAAGCAAGAGAAATGCTTATCGACAGAGCGCATAAGATTTATGAAGCCCGTGAGGAGCAATTCGGCATCGGCGAAAACGGCGAACCCATTATGCGTGAGCTTGAAAAGCAGATTCTTCTTCGCAACGTTGACAGACAGTGGATGGATCACATTGACGCAATGGATCAGCTCCGCAGAGGTATCGGTCTTCGTGCTTACGGTCAGACCGACCCCGTTGTTGCTTACAGAAACGTCGGCTCGGATATGTTTGACGGAATGACCGAGGCTATCCGTGAGGATACCGCAAGACAGATTATGACCGTTGTCATCAAGAGCCAGGAAGAAACAAAGCGTGAGCAGACTGCAAAAATCACCGCAACAAGCGGCTCTTCCGACGGTACGGATAAAAAACAGCCCGTGCGAAAGAAAGAAAAGGCAAGACCCAACGATCCTTGTCCCTGCGGCAGCGGAAAGAAATATAAGAACTGCTGCGGCGACGTAAGAAAGCAGTAAAAACCATAAATAAAGCGGTTTGCATAGGAATTAACCTCTGCAAACCGCTTAATTATTTAAATATTTTTATGTAGATTAATCGTCTGCTTCCGCCTTAGCTTCTGCAATAACCTTCTGTGCAACGGGTTCGGGAGCTACTTCGTAGTGGTCAAACTCAAATGAGAAATAGCCTCTGCCGATTGTTACGGAGCGGAGAACTGTTGCAAAGTCGCCCATTTCTGCCATGGGAACTTCAGCTACGAGTTCCTGCATCTTGGGATCATCCTCGCAGGGACCCATACCGAGAACACGGCCGCGTCTCTTTGTGATATCGCCCATGATATCGCCGAGGTTGTCGCCGGGCATATAAGCCTTGAGTGAACCGTAGGGTTCGAGAAGCTTGGGAGCTGCACCGGGCATACCGTTCTTATATGCGATGATGGCAGCCATCTTGAATGCCATTTCGTTTGAGTCAACGGGATGTGACGAACCGTCATAAAGAGTTGCTCTCAGACCAACAACGGGATAGCCTGCAAGAGGACCTTTGAGGATAGCTTCTCTGAGACCCTTTTCAACAGCGGGGAAGAAGTTCTTGGGAACCGAACCGCCGACAACTCTCTCTGCAAATTCGAAATCTTCTGTGGGAATGGGTTCGAATTCAACCCAAACGTCACCGAACTGACCGCTGCCGCCTGACTGCTTCTTATGACGGCCCTGAACGGCAACCTTCTTGCTGATTGTTTCTCTGTATGCAACCTTGGGAACGGTAAGGTCAACTTCAACGCCGAACTTTGTCTTGAGCTTTGTAACAACTGTGTCAAGATGCTGCTCGCCGAGACCTGAGATAATCTGTTCCTTGGTTTCTGTGTTTGTGTAGTAGCTGATAGTGAGGTCTTCTTCTGCAAGTCTGTTAAGACCTGCTGCAACCTTATCTTCTTCGCCCTTCTTCTTAGCCTTGACAGCCATGGGAAGGCAGGGAGCGGGGAAGTTTACGCCCTTAAGCTTGATATCGGACTTGGGAGCGCAGAGAGTGTCGCCCGTCTTGAAGCCCGAAAGCTTTGTGATGATACCGATATCGCCGGCAAGGATAGCCGAAGCTTCTTCCTGCTTGCCGCCCTTGGGGA
>JAFQRF010000061.1 GCA_017410195.1 Clostridia bacterium
AGCCCTGGGGAACGGGGAGACCGATCTTTGTCATTTCTGCAAGGTTTGCGCCTTTGCCGCCGAGGGTGTTACGCATTGTTGCGTCGCCTTCGGAGAACAAATAAACATACTTGTACATTGGAATCTACCTCCATATAAAATTATAAACATTATTAATGAGTGCAATCCGCCGTTGACGGAATGAACCATTTATGATTATAACAGATACAAAAACAAATTTCCATATATTTTTAAGAAAATATAGTAAATTTTCTTGTTAGATTTTTAGTAACTATTTACATATCGGGCATATTTATGCGGGCGCTGTTGAAAAGATATACGGAAATGATGTATAATCAATTCGGAATTATGTTGCTTTGCAAAAGCTGAATTCTCTCCCTCAGGGTCTATGACCCAGCTCCCTCGTCAGAGGGAGCCATAACAGATATCTTCTGCTTTAAATTATTTTACTGCATATATCTTGCTTTCCCTTTAGGCTCCCTCTGACGAGGGAGCTGTCCGTAGGACTGAAGGAGAGATATTGATCATTCAGTTTAAATCAATATTTGCACACACATAAAACAATTTTTTTGTTTTTTCCTTGACATTTACCTTGGGTAAAATATTAAAATAACCCCGAAAGGAGGTCGGTTTTATGAAAATGAAAGATGTAATTGAAAAAACGGGACTGACCGACAGAGCGGTAAGGCTTTACATTGACGAGGGACTTGCCCTGCCCGCCATCGAGGAATCCTACAGCGGAAGAAAAAGCATTGATTTTTCCGAAAGCGATGTTGAACGGCTGAAAAATGTTGCGCTTCTTCGCAAAGCAGGATTTTCGATTGCCGATATAAAAAGCATTGTTGACGATAATTCAACCGCAAAAATTATTGTTGAAAATTTCATTGAGCAGACGGAAAACAACATCGCTCACGAAACGGAAATCGTTGAAAAGCTCAGAGGAATTTCATTTGACGAAGATGTAACGCTCGAAACAATCTGCAATTCACTTTCGGCAACGGTTGAAGAAAAAGAAGTGCCAAAAGAGGATTTGAAATCATATTTATGGAATAAAATCGAAAAAAACACTTTCAAAGCATTCGGAATTGCATCGATAACGATAACGGGAATTATTTATGCTCTGACCTTCGTTTCCTGGCTTCATGATTACAGACATATTACTTTTACGGACTCATGGTTTTCATGGATGCTGCTTGTCTACTCTGGGTGGATAATCATTGATATTTTCGGCATTCTGCTGGTTTTGCTCAACCTTAACAAGTCGCCGAAAAGAAACAAGAAATTCCGCAGAATAATCTCAGGAACAATCACTGTTCTGATGATCCTTATCGGATACTTCGCTTTTGTTCCGACGCTTTTTTCAGCACTTTCGCCTCCCGTTTACTCAATGACAACCGATGTCAACGATTATATGGTGTTGGACTATTGGGTAGACGAAAACTACGGTGATGAAATCCGCACCCTCTTCCCTGCCGAAATTCCCGAGGAAGCATTAAAATCATCGGATAATCTTTATTCGGATATTCCGTTTACGACAAAATACTATTACAAACATTCTTATAATCTTGACCAATTTGTGGAGATTGTTGCAGAATGGAAATTGTCTGTAGATGAATTTGAAAAAGCAAAAAGAGCAGCTCTGTCAGGTATTAAATGCACAGAGGAAAAAGGCAATTGGGTTCTCGTTTATTACCAAGAGGACTCTAACTATTATGCAGATAATTGCATTTTTGCATATAACGACGAGCAAAGAAAAGTCAGGTATATTGCAGACATAGCCGTCGGAGACCGTTCTTCACAGTATTACCTCTCCCTCGACTGGTAACATCAAGGGTTTTCACGGCGGGATGAGGGCATCCCGCCCTACACAAGGTCTTGAAAAAATCAGACGTATGATATATAATCGGTGTGGATTAATTCCGCACCGATTTTTATTTCAAACGGAAGCTTACTACTTGGGCTTCCTCTGATGAGGAAGCTGTCCGTAGGACTGAAGGAGAGATGATTTTGCGTAAGTTTGTTGAAATTCAATGATTCCTACCATTCTCTCCCTCCGTCTTTTGCTTCGCAAAATCCACCTCCCTCGTCAGAGGGAGGCTGAAAATTCGTTGCACCAAAAACATATAATCACAAAAACAACGGTCATGTTTTATGGAAATATTAACTTTATCTCTCTTCTGCCTTGCGCTGATGATATGCATTATCCTTGACTTGTCGGTGCTTTACGCACTTGCGGCGGGGCTTATCATTTTCTGCGCTTATGCAAAAATCAAAAAGCATTCTTTCAAGGCAATATTCAAAATGATTTTTGACGGAATCAAAACATCAAAAAACATTCTGATTGTCTTTCTTATTGTCGGCGTGCTGACCGCCACGTGGCGTGCAAGCGGAACAATTCCGTTCATCATCTGCTCTGCGGTGAAGCTGATAAATCCAAGCGTTTTCGTGCTGATGACCTTCCTGCTGTGCTGCGGCGTTTCGTTCCTTATGGGAACGTCATTCGGCTCAGCGGCAACGATAGGCGTCATCTGTATGACAATGGCTCATTCGATGAATATAAATCCCGTCATCGCAGGCGGCGCAATGCTTTCGGGCGTACTTTTCGGCGACAGATGCTCCCCCGTTTCAACGAGCGCACTCCTCGTTTCGGAGCTTACAAAAACCGACATTTTCAGAAACATCAGAAATATGTTCCGCACGGCGGCTATCCCCTTTCTGCTGACCTGCGGTGTGTATCTGATTCTCGGATTTTCCGCAGGTGACGGCGGCGAAGTACCCGATCTTAACGCTCTTTTTTCAAAAGAATTCAGCCTGCATTGGCTTTCGGTCATCCCTGCTGTTGTGATACTCACGCTCTCGCTTCTGAAAGTAAAAGTTAAATTTGCAATGCTCGCAAGCATCGTTTCAGCCGTTATTGTCAGCATTTTTGTTGAGGATACGGAAATTCCGTGGCTTCTGCGCACGATGATTTTCGGCTTTGAGGCGGAAAATGCTGAAATCAGCCGTATGATTAACGGCGGCGGTCTTGTTTCAATGCTGAATGCGGCGGCGATAGTCTGCCTTTCATCAGCTTATTCGGGCATCTTTGCAGCAACAGGGCTTCTTCATTCTCTGAAAGAAAAAACCGATGCGCTGAGCAAAAAAATAACGCCTTTCGGCGCAACGATGGTAACATCAATTTTCACTTCGCTCATTTCCTGCAATCAGACTCTTGCAATCATCCTCGCACATCAGCTTTGCGAGGGCAGCGAAAAGGATGCAGACAAAGCGGCAATCAACCTCGAAAACTCGGCAGTTGTTATTTCGCCGCTTGTGCCGTGGTCGATAGCGGGTGCCGTTCCGCTTGCATCGTCGGGCGCACCGACAGCATCGCTTCTTGCGGCGTGCTACTTATATGTTTTGCCGATATATACGTTCACCGTTTCAATAATCAAAAGCAAAAGGAGAGATTGTAAATGACAACTCTGAAAGCCGTAATCGCTCTTATTCAGGTTATCCTTGTTGCTGCGGGGCTGATTCCCGTCAGCACCGAAATTAATTACGGCGGCGTGGCTTACGAAGCTCCTGCCGTAACCGCTCCGATGTATATAGTCCGTGACGGCGAAACGGACTTTTCAATCGTGACGGCGGAAAATGCCGATGAATGCATCCTCACCGCCGTGAGCGAAATGCAGACATACATCGAAAAAATCTGCGGTACAAAGCTCCCCCATATCACCGAATCCGAGCTTCCCGAGGGCGGAAAAGCAATAATTATCGGCAATACGGAGCTTGCAAAAGCTCTCACCGACACCGACTGCTCGAAAATCGGCGAGGACGGTTTTCTGCTTTTCTCCGACGGTAATCATCTTATCATAAACGGTTCAGACAGCAGAGGCACTCTCTACGGTGTATACACCTTCCTTGAAGATTATCTCGGCGTGCGCTGGTTCACTCCCGAGCTTGAGGTTGTACCCGAAAGCAGCGATATCATTATCGATTCTGCCGTAAACCGCATCATTGAACCCTCGTTTTCAATCCGCAGGAATGACACCTCCGGTACAACCGACGCCTACCGTGCAAGAAGAAAAATGAATGTTTCATTCTGGAAAGAAGCTCCCGAATACGGCGGCGCACTCACCTACGTGCTGTGGGATGTCACTCTCGATAAGCTCGTTCCCGATGCTCTTTTTGCGGAGCATCCCGAATATTTCGCAATGAACCCCGACGGTACGCGCACTACAGACCACGTCTGTCTGAGTCATCCCGAGGTTCTTCCGATTGCGGTTGAAAACGCACGGAAAGCCATTCTCGGATGCGAAAGAGAAACCTCGGACCATATCCACATCGGTCAAAAGGACAATTCCAACTACTGCCATTGCGAAGCCTGCGAAGAACTCTATGAAAAGCACGGCAGCATTTCCGCTCCGACGGTTATTTTCACCAATAATTTTGCTGATGCACTCGACGATGAATTCCCCGATTTCACGTTCACTTTCTATGCATACGGTGAAACCGACCGTCCCCCGACAGACAAAAATCTCCGCTGCAACCCGAATGTTGTTCCCGTTCTCTGCGGAATCCACAGAGCATGCCGCAGCCACCCGATAACCGAATGCGGCGCGCAGGACGGCGACGAAACTTTTGAAAACCTTTACGGCGAAAGAGAGGCAACCGTCGCCCTTGACCACGCCGAATGGGTTAAGCTTGCAGACAAAACTTACATATACGACTATACGATTAATTTCCTCAACACAGCTCAGTTCTTCTCGAATTTCGAAACGATGCAGTCAACGATGAAATACATGCACGGTATCGGAATCACGGGT
Organism: Clostridia bacterium; assembly: GCA_017410195.1. Classification (GTDB taxonomy): domain Bacteria; phylum Bacillota; class Clostridia; order Oscillospirales; family Acutalibacteraceae; genus CAG-177. The sequence goes on from JAFQRF010000061.1 coordinate 4,809, forward strand.
TATGTTTACAACTGCGGCGACGGTCATTATGCTGCTTTCAACGAGCTGAGAAACTATCTTCTTACAAAGCTTCAATGGGATGTCGACTGCGATGTTGAATATCACATGGTTGATTTCCTGAATGCCTTCTACGGCGAGGATGCGGCGCCCTATATTAAAGAAATCATCGACATTCAGACCGCATATCTCAGAGAAACGGGTCATGCCTTTGACTTTGATTGGCACTATCAGGCAGGATTCATTCCCCTCAACGTCTGCGCAAAGCTCGATATTCTCTGGCAGAAGGCGCTCAATGCCGATATAACAGACGAGCAGCGCTTTGAGGTTGAAATTGCAAATCTCAGCTGGGAATACTTCAAATCCAATCTGTTTATAGGAGAATATTTCTTCCTCAATCCGTTCAGACTCAAGGCAAACGAAGAGCTTTACGACGGCTTTATATCACACGGGCTTGACAGAGTTTCGTCATTTGCAACCATCCCCGAAAAAAGCGAAATTGATTTCATTAACCGCCCGTACACATGGGGCAAATAAAAAGGAGACATATAAATGAACAGAATCACAAGCTTTACCGTTGACCACGACCTTCTGACGGAAGGCATTTACGTTTCACGCATTGACGGCGATATCACAACCTATGACCTGAGAACAAGAGTCCCCAATTCGGGCGATTTTATGGACACGACAACGGCGCATACCGTTGAGCATATGTTTGCAACATTCGTGAGAAACTCCGAGATAAAGGACGATGTTATTTATTTCGGACCCATGGGCTGCAGAACGGGATTTTATCTTCTTGTTCGCAATGCAGATAACGCAAAAATCCTTGAAATAACAAAGAAAATCCTTGCCGATATCATCGCCTATGACGGAGAGGTTTTCGGCAACACCCGCAAAGAATGCGGCAATTATCTTGACCTTGACCTTGCAAAGGCAAAGGAAGAATGCAGAAGATACCTCAAGGCTCTTGAAGCAGAGCAGACATTTGAATATAAGGCATAAAAAACGGTCGGATTTCATCAAAGAAATCCGACCTTGATTTTTTATTTTGTTGCCTTCTCTGCTTCTTTCTGTTCAAGCTCAAATGCGTTCTTGCCCTTGTGACGGTAAGGAACGAATTTAATGAAAATATAGGCAAGAAGTGCGCCGACGGAATTGAGAACGATATCCGCCATTGTGTCCATAATGGGCCATCTCTCGGGAACGATGGGATCAAAGAGTGTAAGCTCCTTGGGTGTGCCGAGTGCAAGCTCGAGCGACCAATGCTGCGCATCGCCGGGATAGCCGCCCATCATGCCTGCAATCTGGTCAAAGCTGAACTCAAACAGCTCCCAGCAGGTTGATGCGAGGAACGAAAATCCGACCGAGGCAAGAAGAATGAGAGTCATGGGTGCGGTTGATTTTCTTGCTTTGAGAATGGCGCAGACGATTTCATAGCCGAAGAATACGCATGCTCCGCCGCCGACAAAGTGAAGGGCAACGTCCCACCATCTGAAATCATAGTAGAGATTGAGAAACTTTCCGCCGAACGAGCCGCACCAGATCATAACCATAAGTGCGGACTGGAAGCCCGATGCAACATGACGGAAAATGCTCTTTTTGGGGAATGCCATAAAAATCTCCCATGCGAAGGTGCAAAGGAAGTTTGCGCCGACCTGAAGGGGGTCGGTGATATCAAAAGCTTCGCCCTCTGCGGGAAAAAAGCCTTTGACAAACGCAAAAAGAAGCGTTGCTCTGAGAATCCACCAGAATACGAATCTGTAGGTCGGACAGTTGTCCTTTAATCGCTGAATATAATCTTTCATGTTTTTCTCCGTTCGTGTGTTTATAATTCGGCGTTCAGCCAAGCAAAGTATATCAGCAATTCTCGCCCGTGTCAACAAAAGTTTGATTTTATTGAAATGATGTGATATTATATATAAAATTGCAACACAAATCATTCCACAATACTGCACAGCAATTTATTTCAATCCTCCGTCTTTTTGCTTCGCAAAAATCCACCTCCTTTGCCAAAGGAGGCTAATCTTGACCGAAACTTTCTTTTCAACAGGCTCCTTAAAAAAAGCTGTCGAGCATAGCGAGACTGAGGATTGATTATAAACCACTCATAGGCAAAGCCTATCATCACAAGGAGAGCAAAAATGACAGAGAAACTTTACTATGAAAATCAATACATAAAGGAATTCACCGCAACGGTTGTTTCCTGCACCGAGGGCAAGCGAGGCTTCGAGGTTATCCTTGACAAAACGGCATTCTTCCCCGAGGGCGGCGGTCAGCCCGGCGATACGGGATTTATCGGTGCATCCGAGGTTATTGACACCGTTGAAAGCGGCGAGGATGTTGTTCACATCTGCAGAGAAGCCGTGACGGGTGAGGTTGAATGCAGACTCGACTTTGAAAAGAGATTTTCAAACATGCAGGAGCATACCGGCGAGCATATTTTTTCGGGTATTATCCATTCAATATGCGGCTGCGACAACGTGGGCTTTCACATGGGCGAACACAGCGTGACGGTTGATTTCAACTGTGCCGTCACTCAGCAGCAGCTTGATGAAGCTGAAAGACTCTCAAACGAGGCGATTTATAAAAATATTCCCGTTGAGGCGATTTATCCGACCGACGATGAGCTTTGTAACTATGATTACAGAAGCAAAAAGGAAATCAAGGGTCAGGTACGTCTGACACGCATTGAAGGGATTGACCTCTGTGCCTGCTGCGGCACTCACGTTGCATTCACGGGCGAGGTCGGCATCATCAAGGTTATTTCTGTTATGAACTATAAATCAGGCGTGCGTGTCACCCTGCAAATCGGCAGAAAAGCTCTTGCCGATTACTGCGAAAAAAATATCAGCGTTCACGAAATATCGGCGCTTCTCAAAGCAAAAACAGAAGAAATCACATCTGCTGTTGAGCGTGTTATGGCTCAGCTTCAGGAGTCGAGATATAAATATTCCGCTCTCAAAAAAGAGATTTTTGCGGTAAAAGCTGCAGATGCATCGGGAGAAAAATACATTGCATTTGATGACGGCGGAGAAGCCGAGGATGCGAGGATTTTCAGCGATATGCTTGCAGAAAAATGCGTGATTGCGGCGGTTTTCTCGGGAAATGACGAAAACGGCTATAAATACGCAATCACAAGCCGCACCGAGGATGTCAGAGCAATCGGCAAGGAGCTGAATACGGCTTGTAACGGCAGAGGCGGCGGCAAGCCCGATATGGTTCAGGGTTCGGTTGCTGCAAAACGTGAGGAAATTGAAAATTTTTGGAATAAGATTTAAAAATGTATAAGGGGGGCATCGGCAGAATGCCCCCTTTTATCTATAAAAAATGTAATAAAACCCGGCTGTTTTTTTGTTGATATTTATACTTGTAATTACAAATTAACAAGATTAAAATAGGGATGAAAGAAGGTGCGTTATGGATAAAGATAAAATAATAAAAGAAGAAAGCGATAATCTCGGCAGCGTTATAAAACATCTCGTTGAATTCGATGCCCGCCAGAGAGAAATCATTTCTTCCGAAATCGCATCAAGAGAAACAAAGCGCAGGGAGCTTGAGGCTCAGCGAAACACAATAAATGAAAAATATATGTCGCAGGCAAATGAAAAGCTTGCAAAGCTTGAAGCGAGTGAAAACGCCCGTGCCGAAAAAGCGGTTAAGGCTGCCGAAGCCGCAGCATCAAAAAATATTGCAGAGCTTGAAAAAACGGCGGCGCAAAACAGCAATTACTGGATTGAAGAAATATATAAAAGAACGATAGCGGGAGAATAAAATATTCCCGAATTTTTTGAAAGGGGGCAAAAAGCATGGAATCGAGAGCATCCAACTCCGTTATGACGAGAGCGAGAGCCAAATACGGCGCAAGCATGAGTGATGCGGATTTTGATGCGCTTGCAGGGCTGTCAAGCCTTGGCGAAGCAGTCACTTTTCTGAGAACAAGAACCCATTTTGCTCCGTATTTTGAAAAGCTTGCCTCCGACACTTCTCTTTCGAGAATCAAGCTTGAATCAGCGGTCAGGACTGCGTTTATGACCGAAGCTCACCGACTTTGCGGGTTCGAGAAAAACGTGGGTAATACAATTTTAAAATATATAACCATAAGCAGCGAAGCGGAGCTTCTGCTTGATTATATCATCAATCTTTCGCAGGGTACTCCCGAAAAAATGATTTTTAAGCTCCCGTCAAAATATGTCAGCCCGACAAAGCTTGATTTTTCCGGACTCTTTCAGATAACCGATGTTGCACAGCTCGCAATTTATCTTCGTAAAACAAAATTTGCAAAGCTTGCAACGGTTCTTCCGAAAAATAACGGCGGCGAATTTGATATCTCGCTTATCGAAGCAACGATTGAACGAATCAAATACGGCATAGTTTTTAATACAATCAATAAGGCGTTCCCCGCCGAAACAGCAAAAACTCTTTCCGAAGGTATTCTTATGAGGATTGAGCTGACTGATTTCAACCTTATCTACAGAGCAAAAAAATATTACGGACTTTCCGAAAATTATATACGCACAAATCTTATCGGCTACCGCTGCCTGCTCCCGTTAAGAACTGCGGAAAGCATACTTGCGGCGAAAACCGCCGACGAAGCGCTCGGAATACTCAAAAAATCACGCTACGCCGCAAAAATTGAGCGCCACGGCATTGAAGATGTCGAGCTTTTCTGCAAAAAGGCAGCGATTGATTCCGATATAAGGCAGATTCATTTTTCCGCCGACCCTGCAGTTGTGCTTGCGGCATATCTTCGCATTTTTGAAACGGAATGCGACAATATAGTCAAAATCATTGAGGGTATCTCGTACAAGATGCCCAAGGAAGAAATAATAAAAAATCTGATTATTATAAAGAAAGGAGCGTGAGTGAATGGCTGTTGAAAAAATGAGGCTTCTGACGGTACTCGGTCCCTACGAAAGCCTTGACCGAGTTATAGAGCTTTGCATCGATGCCGAATGCTTTCAGCCCGAAAACGCATCGGAATTCATGGGCGATTCCGAGGGTTTCTCCTACATCAGCGAAGAAAATCCTTATTCCTTCAGGCTTATGAAGGTCAAAGAGATTTTTGAGCATTTCGGTCAGCCGCCGAAATTCATTGAAGACTGCTCTGCGGTTGATGTTGATGAGGCTAACAGAAGAATCGATGCCCTTTACGAAACGATAAAGACCATAAATGACCATGACACGCTCGTCAACACAAGAATTGATGAAATCAAGCGTGCAATTGAGCAGCTTTCACATTTCGAACACATGGATATCAACCTTGACGATGTTTTTGACTGCGACTATATCCGTGTGCGCTTCGGACGTCTGCCGTTTGACGGCTTTGAAAAACTGAAAAAATACAACAAGGATATAAGCTCGATTTTTTATCCCGATTCGAGCGACGACGTTGGCTACTGGGGAATGTATGTCACTCCGATAGACAAAGCCGCCGAAGCAGACAGGGTTTATGCTTCACTCTTCTTTGAAAGGCTGCGTCTGCCCAGCTATGACGGCTCGCCCGCCTCAACGTTAAAGCATCTTCAGGAAGAACTCGCATCCCTCGAAGAAAGCAAAAAACAGATTGACGAAAGCGACGATATCTATTTTGAAGACCACACCGAGCTTTTCAATCTTTACTATTCAAAAATAAAAATTCTCTGCGATTCGTTTGAGGTTCGCAAATACGCCGCAAAATATCATACAAGCTTTTTCCTTGCGGGATGGGTACCCAAAAAGGATGAAAAAAGACTGACGGATATGCTCCACTCCGTTGAGGGAGTTGAGGTTGAAGCGGCTGAGCCGAATGAATTCAAAAAGCTTACTCCCCCGACGAAAACGAAGAATTCAATCCTCACGAGAGCTTATCAGTTCTACACGGAAATTTACGGTGTCCCGTCTTATAATGAGGTTGACCCCACTCCCCTTGTTGCGGTAGTCTATACGCTTCTTTACGGCATCATGTTTGCCGACCTCGGTCAGGGAATCGTCCTCGCAATTGTCGGCTGGCTGATGTTTAAGCTCAAAGGCATGAGGCTCGGAAAAATCCTTATCCCCTGCGGAATAAGCGCCGCACTTTTCGGAACGGCATTCGGCAGCGTTTTCGGATATGAAGAGCTGCTTGACCCGATGTTCCATGCACTCGGCTTTGAAGAAAAACCGATTCACATTATGGACTCCGCTCTGATGTTCATCGTTGTTTCAATTGTGCTCGGCGTTGCGGTTATCATCGTTTCAATGCTGTTCAACGTCGTTTCGGGCATCAAGAAACGGGATATGGGCAGCGCAATCTTCGGTCACAACGGAATTGCGGGAATTGTTCTTTACTCATCGCTGATTCTGCTTCTTATCAACATGTTCATGGGACTCGGCATCAGCACAAAGACTCTTGCAATCGGCGGTATTCTTATCCCCGTTATCCTGATTTTCCTGAAGCACCCGCTCGGCGATGCTGTTACGGGAAGAAAACCGAAAATTGAAAGCATTTCGGATTTCATAATTGAGAATTTATTTGAGCTTTTCGAGGTTATTCTCAGCTACATGTCGAATACGCTCAGCTTCCTGCGTGTCGGCGCATTCGTGCTTATTCACGCCTGCATGATGTCAACCTTCTCGGCTCTCGCAGGAATCGCAGGCGGCGGTGCGGCGGAAATAATTATAATGATATTCGGCAACATTTTTGTTATCGCACTCGAAGGTCTGCTTGTCGGCATTCAGGTACTCAGGCTTAACTTCTATGAAATATTCAGCAGATTCTATGACGGCGACGGTATTCCGTTCAACCCAATCAAAATAAACAGTTAAAGGAGAATTATCATGTCATCATTCACTATTGCACTTTGCGTTATTCTTCCCATCCTTGCTCTCGTTGTTTCCGTATGGGCATCCATACGCTGCATGGATAAAACCCACAGCGGTAAAACCGCTTTCGGCAGACAGCTTCTCGTTCTCGCGGTTGCTCTCACCGTTGCATTCTCGTGCATGGGCGTTGCATTTGCAGCCGAAGACAGCGCACCCGCAGCGGAAACAGCAGCCGTTGAAACCGTCGAAGAAGAACCCGAATCCGACGGCGGAATTGCTCAGGGTCTGAGCTTTATCGGCGCCGCTCTTGCCATCGGTCTTGCGGCTATCGGTGCCGGCATCGCACTTGCTTCGGGCGCACCCGCAGCCATCGGTGCCGTTGCGGAAGACCCGAAATCCTTCGGTAAGGCAATGATTTTCGTTGCTCTCGGTGAAGCTGTTGCCATTTACGGCTTCATCATCGCCTTCCTCATGATTCTCCCCACACTTCAGTAAAATGAAATTCAGACTTATCAGTGACAGCCATGATGCGCTCACCGGCATGCGTCTCTCGGGAATTGAAGGCGTATTTGCCAAAACGGCGCAGGAGGCGGAAAAACATTTAAACGAATGCATCGCCGATGAAACCGTCGGCATAGTCCTTATCACGGAACGCCTTGCCGCAAAATGCCCCGAATTTATCGACGAAATAAAGCTCAATATGAGCCGACCTCTTGTTGTAACCATCCCGGGTTCAAAGCGTGACGAGCCGCAGGATAATATCATGCGCTATGTCCGTGAGGCAATAGGTATTAAATTATAGGATGGTGAGAATATGATTCAGCAGGCAAAAATCAACAGCTTCATCAATTCAATAAAAGATACTGCGGAAGAAAAAAGAGCCGCTATCAGTGCGGAAACACAGCATATGCTTGATTCCGAAACGGCTGAAATGGAGGCTTTGGCAAAAAAGGCCGCAGACGATTATATAAACGCAAAAACCGCTTCAATAAAGCTTGAGGCAGGCCGCCGCATATCCGAAAGCGCATCAGAATGCAGAAAAAAGGTTTTCAGCCGCAGAAACGAAATTGCGGATAAAACACTTTCTTCCGTGGCAGAAAAACTCGGTGAATTTACAAAATCCGAGGAATACAAAGCCTTTCTTTTCGGCTGTGCAGAAAAAATTCTTGACGATTTCGGCAGCGGCAACGTTACCCTGCTTCTCAGACCCGAGGATATGAAATTTGAAGCAGAGCTTGAAGCAAAATTTCCGAACGCTTCGGTTTCGCAGGATGATTCAATCAGAATCGGCGGACTCAAGGGCATCAATTCCATTGTCACCCTTCTGATTGACGACACTCTCGACAGCCGCCTTGAACAGCAGAAAAGATGGTTCGAGGAAAATTCAGGTCTTTACATCAGCATGAGATGAGGATAAAAATATGTCCAACAATAAAATTTTCGGAATAAACGGACCGGTTGTCACCGTTGCCGATACCAAGGATTTTTCCATGCAGGAAATGGTCTATGTCGGCAGGGAAAAGCTGGTCGGTGAGGTTATTTCCATTGACGATAAGCTCACAACAATCCAGGTTTACGAGGTAACAACAGGTCTTACCCCCAGTGAACCCGTTGAGGGTACGGGCAGCGCAATTTCCGTCACCCTCGGACCGGGCATAATCAAAAATATTTATGACGGCATTCAGCGTCCGCTGCGTGAAATTGCGGAAAAGACGGGTGAATTCATCGAAAGAGGCTGCTTTGCACCCGGAATCGATGAACATACCCTCTGGGATGTTACCGTGACTGCAAAGGTCGGCGACGAGCTTTGCGGGGGCGAGGTTTATGCAACCTGCCCCGAAACGGAGTCGATTATCCACAAAATCATGGTTCCTCCCGGAATAAGCGGAAAGGTTACTTTTGCCGCCGCAGACGATCATTACACCGTCAACACGAAAATTCTTGAAATAACCGATAAAAGCGGCAAGGTTCACGAGCTTACGCTCTGTCACAAATGGCCTATCAGAACAGCTCGTCCCATAAAGAAGCGTCTGCCCTGCACCGTTCCGCTTATCACGGGTCAGAGGGTTATCGACACCCTTATGCCCGTTGCCAAGGGCGGTACGGCGGCAATCCCCGGCGGCTTCGGCACGGGTAAAACGATGACTCAGCATCAGCTTGCAAAATGGTGCGATGCGGATATCATTATCTACGTCGGCTGCGGCGAAAGAGGCAACGAGATGACGCAGGTTCTTGACGAATTCGGTGAGCTTATCGACCCGAGAACAGGCAGAAAGCTGACCGACAGAACCGTTCTTATCGCCAACACCTCGAATATGCCCGTTGCGGCAAGAGAAGCTTCGATTTACACGGGCATCACCCTTGCGGAATATTACCGCGATATGGGTTACGCAGTCGCAATGATGGCGGATTCAACCTCGAGATGGGCTGAGGCGCTGCGTGAAATCTCGGGCAGACTCGAAGAAATGCCTGCAGAGGAGGGCTTCCCTGCATATCTGCCGTCAAGACTTGCGGCATTCTATGAAAGAGCAGGCAGAGTAACCACTCTCGGTTCAGACGAAGGTTCGGTTACGGTCATCGGCGCCGTTTCTCCTCAGGGTTCGGACTTTTCGGAACCCGTCACGCAGAACACCAAGCGCTTCACCCGTGTCTTCTGGGCGCTCGACAAGTCGCTTGCATATGCAAGACACTATCCTGCCATCAACTGGACCGACAGCTACAGCGAATACGACGGCGACCTTGCCGATTACTACAACAATAACGTCAATCTTTCCTTTATGGATTACCGCAGACAGCTTCTTTCTCTTCTTCACGAAGAAAGCAAGCTTATGGAAATCGTAAAGCTGATCGGTGCGGATGTTCTTCCCGATGACCAAAGGCTTGTCATTGATATTGCAAGGGTTATCAGGGTCGGTTTTCTTCAGCAAAACGCTTATCACAAGGATGATACCTACGTTCCGCTCGAAAAGCAGTTCCTGATGATGAAAACAATCCTTCATCTTTACGAAAAGGGCAAGGCACTCGTTGCATCGGGCAAACCCGTTGCGGGCATTGCAAGATCAGGCATTCTTGAAAAGCTTATCAAGATGAAATACGATATTCCCAACGGCAGTCCCGAAATGTTTGACGATTACATCACCGAGATTGATTCCGTCATAAATGAGCTTATGGCGAAATAAAGAGGAATCACCATGATTAAAGAATATATTGGTTTAAATGAAATAGCAGGCTCCCTTGCGGTTCTTGACGGAGTTAAGAATCCCGGCTACGAAGAGGTTGTTGAGTTCAACGTTGCCGACGGAACAAAGCGCAAGGGCAGAATAATACGTATCGACGGCGAAAGAGTTGTTGTTCAGGTTTTTGAAGGAACAAAGGGTCTTTCACTCAAAAACACAAGCACCGTTCCCACGGGCAGACCCATGGAGCTCAAGCTTTCCGAGGAAATTCTCGGCAGAGTTTTCGACGGTGCAGGCAGACCGATTGACGGCTTCGGCGAAATATATCCTGAGGTTCTCAGGGATATCAACGGTTCATCAATCAACCCAGTTTCAAGAGTTTATCCGAGAAACTACATTGCAACGGGCATTTCTTCGATTGATGCGCTTTCAACTCTTATCAGAGGTCAGAAGCTCCCGATTTTCTCGGGCTACGGCATGAAGCATAATGAGCTTGCGGTTCAGATTGTCCGTCAGGCAAAAATCACGGGCGCATCAAGCGATAATTTTGCAGTTGTTTTTGCCGCAATGGGCGTCAAAAATGATGTTGCGGACTATTTCAGACGTTCGTTTGAAGAATCGGGCGTGCTTTCCAAGGTTGTCATGTTTCTCAACCTTTCCGATGACCCGATTATCGAAAGAACAATCACTCCCCGATGCGCTCTGACCGCCGCCGAATACCTTGCATTCGAAAAGGGTATGCACATTCTCGTTGTTATGACGGATATGTCATCCTACTGTGAGGCACTGCGTGAATTCAGCTCCTCAAAGGGAGAGATTCCCGGCAGAAAAGGCTATCCCGGTTATCTTTATTCCGACCTTGCTTCGCTCTATGAAAGAGCCGGTATGATAAAAGGTAAAGAAGGCTCTGTTACGCAGATACCCATTCTCACCATGCCCAATGACGACATCACTCACCCCGTACCCGACCTTACAGGCTACATCACCGAGGGTCAGATTGTTCTTGACCGCTCTCTCGACAGCACGGGAATCTACCCGCCCGTGAGCATCCTTCCGAGCCTATCACGTCTTATGAAAGACGGCATCGGTGAGGGCTACACAAGAGAGGACCATTCATCGCTTGCAAACCAGCTTTTCTCGGCATATGCCAAGGTTCAGGATGCGATTTCGCTGGCATCGGTTATCGGCGAAGACGAGCTTTCGGATATTGACAAAAAATATCTCGAGTTCGGCAGAGCATTTGAAAACCGTTTTATAAATCAAGGCGCAAACGAAAACCGCTCCATTGAAGAAACTCTCGACCTCGGCTGGGAAATTCTGACTCTCCTGCCCGAAAGCGAGCTTGACAGAGTGAGCGATGAATTGATAGAAAAATACTACCGCAGATAAGGAGCTGAAACCGTGTCGACCAAGGTATCGCCAACCAAAGGCAATCTTATGAAAATCAAAAAATCGCTGGAGCTTGCCAAGGTCGGCTACGAGCTGCTCGACCGCAAGCGCAATATCCTTATCCGTGAAACAATGAACATGATTGAAAGCGCAAAGGATATCCGTCAGCGCATAAATGAGAGCTACCGTCTTGCTTACGAAGCTCTCGAAAAAGCAAACATGAGCATGGGCGTTGTTGACGATTTTGCGGCATTTGTACCCGTCGAAAACGGTCTTTCCGTATCATCAAGAAGTGTCATGGGCGTCGAAATTCCGACGGTTACTCTTGAAGCGGAGAAAATCGATAACTATTACGGCTTCAAGCGCACCACCGCAAAGCTTGATGAGGCGTACAAGCTCTTCAACGATGCAAAAATTCTGACGGCAGAGCTTGCCGAAACCGAAAACAGCATTTACCGCCTCGCAACGGGTATCAAAAAGGCTCAGAAGCGGGCAAACGCACTCAAAAATATCGTTATCCCCCGCTTTGAGGAACAGGTCAAATCAATCTCCTCCGCTCTTGATGAAAAGGAGAGAGAAGAATTCTCGAGGCTTAAGGTTATCAAGACTTATATAGAATAAATAAAAATATTTCATCAAAAGTTGACAGAACTGAAAAAAAGTGTTATTATGACCTATGAACTGTGCGAAGCACAAATTATATTTATCGAAAGGAACAATCCAACATGAAAAAGCTCACAGCAATTGTACTTGCTCTTGTTTTTGCTCTTTCGGCAGCAACAGTAGCATTTGCAGCAACATCAGTTTATGAATGCCCCGCTTGCGGCGCAATCGTAGAAGGCGAAAAAGAATTCAACACTCATCTTGAAAAAACATGCCCCGAAGTAGGCTCCGAAGGCAAGCTCAAGGAATGCCCCTATGAAGGCTGCGACGCTGCTTTCAAGATTCAGGCAGAATACGACAAGCACCTCGAAATCTGCTACTTCAAGCCCGAACCCTCAATCGCTGACAAGGTCTCTGATTTCATCGCAGGCATCGATTTCAAAGAAGTTTTCGGTAAAGTTACAGACTTCCTCGGCGGTATTGACTTCGCAGGCATCATCGAAAAGGTTGTCGGCTTCATCAGCGACGCTGTTGGCAATCTTTAATTCTTATAATGCATCAGGGAGCAGTCCTCACGGGCTGCTCCTTTTTCTTATATAAAACATTTTTCCGATTTCGCCCGTTATCAACGGTACAAGCGAAAGCCCGATAACAATTGCCCATTGAATTGCGTTGAGCGCAACAACACCGAAAATCTCCGCAAGCTGCGGAATGACCACAACCGCTGCCTGAACAAGCGAACAGACTGCAACCGCAAGGTTCATCATTCTGTTACCGAAAACTCCTGCTTTATAAAGCGTAACGGAAGAACGGGTATTGACCGCATGCATTATTTCGCAAAAGCTGAGGGTGCAGAATGCCATTGTTCTGCCGAGCGCCGTTGAATTCTCCGTTCCGAACATGAGACTTCCCATGAGATAGGCAAGAATCGTGAGCGTTCCGACGAGCATTCCTTCAAGCGAAATATCAATCCACAGACCGTCCGAGAAAAAACCCTTTTTGGGTGAAATCGGCGGTCTTTTCATTATATCTTTTTCTGTTTTCTCCGTTCCGAGTGCCATTGCAGGCAGAGAATCCGTAACAAGATTGACCCAGAGAAGCTGAATGGGTATCAGCGGCGGTGCAAGCCCGAGAAGAGATGCCGCAAAAACAGCCAGGATTTCGCCGATATTTGTGCCGAGCAGAAAATGCACGGCTTTTTTTATGTTGTCAAATATACCTCTGCCTTGCTCAACCGCCTTGACTATAGTTGCAAAGTTGTCATCGGTCAGAATCATATCTGCCGCATTTTTTGCAACGTCCGTTCCGCCCTTGCCCATTGCGCATCCGATATCCGCCGCCTTCAGCGCAGGTGCATCGTTGACTCCGTCGCCCGTCATTGCAACTATCTCTCCCCTTGCTCTGAATGCCTTGACGATTCTCACCTTATGCTCGGGGCTGACGCGGGCAAACACCCTGCAATTTCTGACTTCCTGCGCAAGCTTTTCATCGTTCATCAGGTCAAGCTCGTTTCCCGTAACGGCACGGAAGCCGTCCTCGAGTATACCGAGCTTTTTTGCTACGGCGCAGGCGGTAACAATATGGTCGCCCGTAATCATAACGGGAATTATCCCCGCCTTTTTGCACGTTGCAACCGCCCGTGCCGCCTCGGGTCTGGGAGGGTCAGTCATACCGATAAGCCCTGCAAAAACCAGTTTGTTTTCAACGTTATCAGATTCCCCTGAAGATGCTCTGTAAGCAACAGCAATAACCCTGAGCGCGTCCTGCGCCATCTGCTCATTCTGCAGGAGTATTCTTCTTCTCATGCTCTGAGTCATTTCCGTTATGCTTCCGTTTACCGCTGCACGTACGCAAAGGGGCAGAACAACATCGGGGGCGCCTTTAACAATCAACCGTGTTTCGCTGCGAAAACGGTTGACCGTTGACATCATTTTTCTCTCGCTCGAAAACGGGTTTTCGTGCAGTCTCGGAAAATCATTATCAAATGAGAAAACTTTTTCTCCGATATCATATGCGGCGGAAATGATTGCGGTTTCGGTCGGGTCGCCGCTGAAGGTGACTGTTTTCCCTTTTCGTGCGGAGCGTGAATTGTTGCAAAGTGCGCCCATAATCAGAACTGCTCTTCCGTCATCACTCTCAGCGGATATTTCTCCCGAAGCATTTCTGATTTGAGTGACCGTCATTTTATTCTGCGTGAGTGTACCCGTTTTGTCCGAGCAGATGACCGTTGCCGCACCGAGAGTTTCAACCGCAGGCAGATGACGGATGATTGCATTGCTCTTTGCCATACGCTGAACGCCCATTGAAAGAACTATCGTCACAATCGCAGGCAGGCCCTCGGGAATTGCGGCAACCGCAAGGCTGACGGAGAGCATAAACGACGGCAGAATCCCCGTTTTTCTTATGATTCCCAGAACGAAAACAACTGCACATATTGCCAGCGCACCCACTCCGAGTGCCTTGCCGATTTTGCCGAGCCTTTGCTGCAGCGGCGTCTGCGGTGCTTCCTCGCTTGCAAGCAGGTGAGCGATTTTGCCGACCTCGGTAGCCATTCCAGTTTCCGTCACAATCGCCTTGCAATTACCCGCAATAACTGTTGTTGAGGAAAAAATCATGTTTTTGCGCTCTGCAAGAGGACAATTTTCGGGATACATCGTTTCGGAATATTTTTCGCACGGCTCGGATTCTCCTGTCAGCGCACTTTCCTGAACCTTCAGTCTGTTCGCAGAAATAAGCCTTGCATCGGCAGGAATCATATCTCCGCTTTCGAGAAGAATAAGGTCACCCGGAACAAGCTGAGCAGCGGAGATTTTTTTCGTTTTGCCCGAACGGATGACACTTGCGGTCGGTGCGGACATTTTTTTGAGCGCCTCAATCGCCTTCTCTGCTCTCTGCTCCTGAAAAACACCGATTGCGGCGTTGAGAACGACAATTGCCAGAATCACAATCGGTTCAACAAAATCTCCGCTGCCCTCAATCATGCTTGTGAGAAACGAAATTATGCATGCTATGAATAAGATAATCACGCAAAAATCCGCAAACTGAGCAAAAAATCTGCGCAAAAGCGATGTTTTTTTCTTTCCCTCCAGTCTGTTTTCACCGCATTTTTCAAGCTTTTTCCGTGCAGCTGAGTCGCTTAGCCCCTGAACGGTGTCACTTTTGAGTTCTTCAGCGGTCTGAATTGATGTTTTGGTGTGCCAGAGCATTTTATTCCTCCCTGTTTGTGAGCATTTATGCAAATTCTTCAACCGTTAATCATATATATTCACATGGGGATAAAAAAATCCCCGAACAACCGAAGTTGTTCGGGAATATATGCTTTATTCGGCTTTGAGCTTTTCAAGGCAGCTTGTGCAAATAAACTTACCTTCAAACTCGTGAAGCTCGGATTCTGCTTTGCAGAAAATACAATTGCTGACTGCTTTTTTGACTATTATCTGCTTTCCGTCAGAGAACAGCTCAACTGCGCTTCCCTGCTCAACAATGCCAAGCTCTTTTCTGATTTGCATGGGAATAACAATTCTGCCCACACTGTCAATCTCACGAATAAATCCTGCAAACATTATTTTCTACCTCCATATGGGGGTAATCCCCGTTAAATTTCAATCTTTTTATACCATATTTTGACATTTTTGTCAATAGAAAAAGGAAATTTTTGTAAAATTAATTCTTAACGGCTGTTATTCTGACAATCTTTGAAATTCGGAGGCGAATCAATGATAAATTACATCTGGTCGGCAATGATAATTTTTTCTGTCATCACCGCCTTTTTTACGGGATCAACCGATGCTCTGACCTCGGCAATCATTTCAAGCGCATCGGATGCTGTTTCGCTCTGCATACGCCTCGGCGGAACAATCTGCCTTTGGGGCGGACTTATGGAAATTGCAGAGAAATCAGGGCTTACGGGTGCGGTATGCAGGCTTCTTTCTCCGTTTCTGAAAATTATTTTTCCCAAAATGAATATGAAAGGCGCAACGGCAAAGGCGATATCAATGAATGTTACGGCAAATCTTCTAGGTCTGGGCAACGCTGCAACGCCGCTCGGTCTTGAGGCAATGAAACGGCTTCAGTCCGAAAACTCTTCAAAGGATAAAGCAAGCAGCGACATGATAAAATTCGTCGTTATGAATTCCGCAGCTTTTCATCTGATTCCCACAACGGTTGCGGCAATGCGGCAGGATTACGGCAGCAAAAATCCGTTTGACATTATGCCTGCCTCGTGGGTTTCTTCGGCGTTTGCGCTTGTTGTCGGGCTGACAGCAGCAACCGTCATCATCAGGATTTCGGAGGTCATTAAATGGAAAAAATAACATCTTACATATTGCCTGTTATCACCGCCGTAATTGTTATTTTCGGATTCGCAAAAGGTCTGAAGGTTTTCGACTGCTTTGTCACCGGAGCATCAAGAGGGCTGCAATCTGCGGTAAAATTGCTGCCGCCGCTGATGGGTCTCGTTGTCGGAGTGACAATGCTCAGACAATCGGGTGCGCTTGAAGTGATAACAAAAATGCTCTTGCCGCTTGCAAAACTCACGGGCATACCTTCCGACGTTTTGCCGCTGACGGTTTTAAGCCCGATATCAGGCAGCGGTTCGCTGACAATGTTTGAGCAGATTCTCAAAAATTTCGGTCCGGATTCGGTTGAAGGCAGGGTTGCTTCGGTCATAATGGGGTCAACCGAAACAACCTTCTATGCCGTGACAGTCTACTACGGCTCGGTCGGTATCAGAAAAAGCGGATGCACCGTGCCTGCCGCACTTCTTGCCGACATGACAAGCTTTATTGTTTCGGCGATGAGTGTAAGTGTTTTTGATATTTAATTGTATTGTAACTTTTTTGTTGAAAATTTTTGAGTTCCATGTTATATTGTCTGTGTATGCGGCATTTTTGCATATTTAAAATAAATATAAGGTGGACATTGATATGATAGGAATTATTGATGTCGGCGGCGGCATGAGAGGCATTTATACGAGCGGTCTTTTCGATTATCTGATGGATAAGGGCATATCGTTCAAATATTACCTCGGGGTTTCCTCCGGCAGCGCAAACCTGATTGCCTATGCGGCGGGTCAGAGAGGGAGAACGTACAGATTTTATACCGAAGATGCATTTGACAAAAAATTCATGGGTATCGGAGCATATTTCAGAACCGGAATGATAATGAATCTTGACAAGATTTTTGAAAATCCGCTCAGCGGCGATAATGTGCCCGATTTCAACGAGTTTGTGAATGCGGATTTCAGATTCACGGCGGTTTCAACGCATATGAAATCACTCGAGCCTGCCTATTTTACCAAAGAGGATTTGAAGCACAACAATTTTTCCGCTCTCAAAGCGGCGGCAGCAATGCCCGTAGCGTGCAGAAGACCCGTTAAATTTAACGGCGAGCTTTATTTTGACGGCGGACTCTCAGACCCGATTCCCTATCAAAAAGCATTTGACGACGGGTGCGACAAGGTTATAGTCTGCATCACGAAACCGGAACATGAGCGCAAAGACATTCTTCCGTGGTACATAGTAAAGCCTTTGCTTATAAAGTATCCTCACGTTGCGGATTCCGTGCTTGACCTTCACACCAAATATAACGAAGGCGTTGACGGCGCACTCAGACTCCGGGAGGAGGGCAAGGTTCTTGTTGTCGCTCCCGAAGAATGCTTCGGAATAAACACAATCACAAGAGAGCTTGACGGGCTCAACAAGCTCTATCAGCTCGGCTACAAGGACGGCAGAAAAATTGAGGAATTCCTCATTGCAAACGAACAGTATATTTAAGCGGTAAAGGGCAGTTTTTTTCTGTCCTTTATTTTTTCTTAATAAATTCTTAGAGATTTACCCTGTTTAAAATTAGAAATTAAAGGTCTATAATACAGACATAAGTTAAAACAAAAACACAGGGGGACATTAAAATGATGCTTTTCAAATTCTTTACGGTTGTTATTCTCGCACTTACACTTGCGGCTTGCGTGCTTTCGGGTCAGGAGGCTCCTGATACCGAAGAAGAAGCGGCATAAAAAATCTGTCTCATAGGGGGCTGTCTTAACATGACAGCTCCTTTTTCTTTTTGACACACGGATTACACACGGGTATAATATAATCAAGCCGAAAGGAGGCGGTTGGGATGTATAAAATTCTGTTTGCCGACGACGAAACAAAAATAAGGGAAACGGTCAAAGACTATATGACCGCAAAAGGACTTGATGTCATCCTTGCCGAGAACGGCAAAAGAGCCGTTGAATATGCCGAAAACGGAGAATTCGACCTGATAATTCTTGACGTTATGATGCCCGTCAGAAACGGGCTTGATGCTTGCAGAGAAATACGCAGCTTTTGCAGCACCCCGATAATTTTTCTCTCCGCTCTCGGCGAAGAGCATGACCTTCTCGGTGGCTACGGCAGCGGAGCGGATGACTATATCGTGAAGCCTTTTCCGCTTTCGGTGCTTTATCAGAAATGCGTTGCAACAATAACACGCAGCAAGGGTCTTGACCGCAAAAACAGACTTACTGTTTCAGGAATTACACTTGATAAGAACACAATGAAAATTCACGCAGACGGCAGGAAAATAACCCTTGCAAGCAAGGATTTTCAGCTTCTCGAATATCTGATGATTAACAAAAACACCGTGCTGAGCCGAAGCCTTATTCTCAGCAGGATATGGGGCTATGATTTTGAGGGTGACGACAGAGTTGTTGATACCCACATCAAAATCATCCGCAAGGCACTCGGCAAAAACGCCGCCTGCATCAAAACGGTTATCGGCTCGGGCTATTGCTTTGAGGAGGTGTGAATAAATGAAAAAGAAAAAACTTATGTCGCTTATTGCTCTCGGTCTTGCTCTCGCATATCTTGCAGGTGCATTAATTTTATTCTACGCAACTAGCTCCGTTCTCAGCGTAAGATTCAGTCAGCAGGCTGAAAGAATCCGGCTTTATAACCCGATGAACAGCTATGCATATCACGAAATGAATATCAAGGAATATTCGGAAATATATATGTATCAAAACAGCGGAAATTATCCTTTATTCCCTTATGCAGCGGCAATTTTTGACAAGGACGGCAACATTGTTGCACGCTCCGGAAGCTGGTTGAGATGCTATGACTTTGAAGGTGAAAATTTTCATTGTTATCTCGAGCCGTACATGACAAGTGAAATCAAAAAGACGGTAGCGGAAAACCAAAAAGAAACCGGATATCTTTTTTCTCACAGGTTTGAATATAACATCAAAAACGGTGAGATTGTTCCCGTAAAGCTTGTTGTTTGTGATTATAACACCGAAAACAGATTTGCTCCCGAAAATCTTATAACCCTAACATTTTCGGATGAAAAGGCGCAGTACAGCATCACGGATAACGAAGAAAGCGGCAGCAACGTAAATATTTATACCACATTTGTTGACACCGATGAAAACCGCTATGAACACAAGCTGTATACCGAGCTTTACGAAACTATTGAAAGCGAAGAAATGAAAGAAAAAATGGTCAGGCTTTGTTCCCAAGATAATTACGGCGGAGGCGGATCAAGTTCATCGGCATATTTTGATTACTACGATATGATTGAAGTTGACGGCAAAAAATACTGCATTTTACAGCTTTCAAAGCGAAGTGAGTTCCTCGGTACACTTCTTTCGCACCAATTCCGTGAATTTCTCATCATGGAACTGCTTGTTTTCATTTTTATCGGCTTCATAATCGTTCTTACTGCAAACAATATTTACAACAAAAACAAAAAGCTTGAAAATGCAAGAGTTGCATTTACGGGTGCGGCAGCGCATGAACTGAAAACTCCGCTTGCAGTTATCTCCAACCAATGCGAATGCATATTGGAAGATATCGCTCCGGAAAAAAACAAGGATTATGTTGAATCTATTTACGATGAGGCAAAAAGAATGAACAACCTTATTGTTACGCTTCTTCAATATAACCGTGTTTCTGTGCTGGATAAAATCAACAAAGAAAAAACCGACCTCGCTTCTCTTGCAAGGTCGGAAACAGAAAAATACACTTCCATTTTCGAGAAAAAGAACATTGATGTTGAAATCGATACCGAAAAATGCGAAATCAGCTGCAACACGGAGCTTCTCGCTCTTGTTATCGATAATTTCCTTTCGAATGCCGCAAATCACACACTTCGGAACGGCAGAGTTAAAATAACCGTCAAGAAAGGCGTTCTGACTGTATATAATTCGGGCAGCTATATCACGGCTGAGGATGCACAGCACATATGGAACGAGTTTTACCGTGAGGATAAGGCAAGAACGAGCGGCAAAAATTCAACGGGCATGGGTCTTGCCATGAGCAAAAAAATTCTGCAGCTTCACGGATATAAATACGGCTTCAAAAATACCGACAGCGGAGTGGAATTTTATTTTTCTGCCGTCAGGCACAATTGAATCTCTTTTTTCTCAAAGATAAAACTCTTTAATATAGCTTTCAACATCAGCCCTCGTACCTTTGAAAGGTCCGGGGGTTTCCATTTTGAGCGAAACGGTTGCCGTTGCGGTCAGGAGCGCATCGGGAATGGACTTTGACAGTCTTTCATTGATGTAGGCGGCAAAGGTTGTGTCACCCCTGCCGGTTCTTCCGCTAAGATTTCTCGCCTTTATAGGGCAGGTGTAAAATTCTTTTCCGTCATAGACGAGAACTTCGGTATTATGAGTAATAAGAATTTCTTTTGCACCCCATGAATAAAGATGCTTTGCCGCCTCTCTGCGGTCGGTGCAGCCTGTCATTATTTCAGCCTCAGCTGCATCGGTTTTAAGATAAGTTATATAAGGAAGGCATTCCTTTTTCTCTTTCCAGTCCTCAAAATACATCGAGCCGTTATCCGCAACATGGCGCAGCATCGCCTGAACATCAAGCGCAACGGGTGCTTTCTTTGAAAGAGTGCGGATTAGTTCCGCATCAAAATCGCCGTAAACAAGCCCTGCAAGATGATAGATTTCACAGTCAAGAGAAGGCAGCTCCGCCGCATTGAACGGGTCGCCGACGGAAAGGCAGGTACTCGTTCTGCGTTCCTTGTCCGGGGTATGGTAAACATTCACCATGTCGCAGGATTTTTCGCTCGGCAGGCAGAAAAGATTTTCTTCGGGAACGGTGAAGCTTTTGAGTCTTTCCCTGTCTTTTTCGGCAAGCTTTGTTACCGCCGCAACGTTATGACCGAGCGCATTTGCGCTTGCGGAAGAAAACACAACCGCACCGCCGACGATACGAACGGTGTTGCCGAGATGGTCGGTATTTGAATCCATGGTCGCATGACCGATTATCATTGATGTGTATTTCATATTTTATTTACCGATTGCCCTTTTGTATTTCTCAACCATTTCATCCTTAACAATGCCTTTGTTCAGGTTGAGCGAAAGAATTTCATTTGCTTTCATATAGTCTGCAGTCATAAAATCTCCTGCAACAACGTTAACCTTTTCAACAAGCTTCGGGTCTGCCGCAATCTCGGCAATAATACCGGGGAAATACTTGCGTGACAGCTTGTCGAGGTCGTCGGGCCACTTTGTCCAGCCGTTTTCCGTACCGAGATTCGGAGTCTGCTGAGTCTGGAACCAGAAAAAACCGTCTGTATCAAGATTACGCAGATAACTGACGATTTCCTTTGCGAATTTCTCAGGCTTATAGCCGTAAACCTCCGAACTCCAAGGACCGAGAACGGGGCAGTCATTACTGAAATCATATTCCTTGTTTTCGTTGATAATTATATATTTTTTGCCCGATTTCCTGATATCGCCCATGGTCAGACTGCTGATATCGCCATATCCTGTAAGTGCATATTTTTCGGGGCTGAGATATTCTCTGATGAGCCTTGAGGTTTCATCCTTGTTGCCCTTGTAGCTGAGCTTGAAAGGACCTATCTGCTGGTTCATGTATGTCATCATTTTAATAACAAAAAACTCCTCGCTCTGCTCAAGAATCATTTTCAGGCTCTCGAACGCAAGCTGCGCAGGCATACCCGTCATAATACCGTGACCGACAAAAAGTCTGCCCTTACGGTCGGCTTTAAGTCTGATATCAAAAAATCTTACGCCGTACTGATACTGTTCAAAAAGCGTACCGTTCTGGCATCTTGCGAGCTTTGACATGCCCATCGTACCCGAATTATGGGTACCGGGCATTGCAATCTTCGTGATTTTCGCTTCGTCTTTGATATATGACATCCAATTTTTATAAAACATCTCTTACACCACCTGAAAAATATAGAATTTGAGGTAATCCGTTTCGGGAACATTCCAGAGTACGGGATGGTCGCACGCCTGCTGACGGGCTTCAATCTGCTTGAGCTGAACGCCTGCATCCGCCGCCGCATCATGGAGCATCTTAACAAAAAGTTCGTTCTTCATAAAATGTGAGCAGGAGCAGGTTGCGAGGTATCCGCCTCTCGGGAGAAGCTTCATTGCTCTGTAGTTTATTTCTTTATATCCTCTTTCCGCACTGTGTACGGTTTTGCGGCTTTTTGTGAATGCGGGAGGGTCAAGAATGATGAAATCATAAGGCTTTCCGCCCTTTGCTTCAAGCTCGGGAAGAAGGTCAAAAACATCGGCGGCAAGGAAATCCATTCTGCCGTCAAGGCCGTTTCTTTCGGCGTTTGCCTTTGCCATTTCAACCGCCGTTTTTGAAACGTCAACTGCGGTCACATGCTCTGCACCTCCCATTGCGGCATTGAGCGCAAATGAACCCGTATGCGTAAAGCAGTCAAGCACTTTTTTGCCCTTTGCAATTTTTGAAATTGCAAGGCGGTTATATTTCTGGTCGAGGAAAAATCCCGTTTTCTGCCCGTTTTCGACATCGACGAGATATTTTATTCCGTTTTCGCAAATCTCCGTAACAGTGCTTTCGGGATGGGGTATCGTTTCATACCATCCTTTATATTGTTCAAGTCCTTCAAGCTCACGGATAGCAACATCGTTTCTCTCAAAAAGACCGCTTATTTCTTCGCCGTAATCACGCAGGATTTTAACAACCGACATATATATCATATCTTTGATTTTATCCATGCCGTAGGAAAGCATCTGGGTGACGATTATATCCGAAAAACGGTCAACCGTCAGCCCCGGAAGCCCGTCGGCTTCTCCGAAAACAAGACGGCAGCAAGAGAAGTCATTTCCCATGACGGTTTTTCTGTAATCTATTGCATATTTCAGCCTTCTTTCCCAGAATGCAGGGGAGAAGGTTTCGTTTGCGTTTGAGGATAGAACACGCACTCTTATTTTGCTGTTGAGGCTTAAGAAGCCCGTGCCGAGATAGGAGCCTTTTGTTGAAAGAACATCAACAAGACAGCCGTTTTCAAGCTCGCCGAAGGTCTGCATTATCTCCGCATCATATACCCACGGATGACCTTTTTTGAGTGCGGCTTCAGCCTTTTTTGTTACGGTTACAATCGGAAATTTACGTTTGTTTTTCATAAAAATATCACTTTCATTGTCAACAATATACTGCGTTTGTAAAATTAAATTTATTTTATCACATTTTTATCGGCATTGTCAACGGATTGGCAAAGTTAGTGAATACTAACCGTTCAAAAAGGAATAAATATACAAAAAATACATAAAAAAACCCTTTAAATCGTGAAAAAAATATCGATAAAAAAGTAGCATTTTCTATAATTGTATGTTATAATGACTTAGAATGCAGGATTGCGGCATTTACGTCTGCAGACCTGCGGATAATAATCTGTTTAAATTTTCATTCAGGAGGAATGACTTAGATGGTTAAGAAAATCAGCAACCTGCCTTTTACAGGCACTCCCGAACAGGAAGCACAGCTCAAGGCTATCATCGCAGAATGCAAGGATGATAAGAGCATGCTTATGCACGTTATGCAGGAAGCACAGAACATTTACGGCTATCTGCCCATCGAGGTTCAGACCATGATTGCAGACGGCATGAACGTTCCCCTTCAGAAGGTTTACGGCGTTGCAAGCTTCTATGCTCTGTTCTCACTCACTCCCAAGGGCAAGTACAACGTTTCGGTTTGCCTCGGTACTGCTTGCTATGTTAAGGGTTCACAGGAAATTCTTGATAAAATCTGCGAAGTTCTCGGCGTTGAACCCGGCGAATGCACAGAAGACCTCAAATTCTCGGTTGAGGCTTGCCGCTGCATCGGTGCCTGCGGTCTTGCCCCCGTTTTCACAATCAACGAAGACGTTTACGGCAGAGTAACTCCCGACGAAATTCCCGACATCCTCGCAAAATACAACTAATCTTTAACCGCAAAGCGGAAAATGAGGGATTGATATGACTATCAACAACATTAAAGATTTACTCGGCGCAGAGGTTCTGTGCGGCAGCGAGCATCTTGAAAACGATGTTCATTCTGCCTGCGGAAGCGACATGATGAGCGACGTTCTTGCATATGTAAAGAATCAGGCGGTGCTTTTGACGGGACTTGTCAATGCGCAGGTTATCCGTACCGCAGAGATGATGGATATGATGTGCGTTGTTTTTGTGCGTTCGAAGCGACCTTCGTCCGATATGATAGAGCTTGCAAACGAGTGCGGCATCGCAGTGCTGACCACTCCGCTGCGCATGTATGATGCTTGCGGAATTCTCTATTCGAACGGGCTGAGAGGAAACGGTGAATCAAATGGCTGAACCCTTGGTATTCCGATTTGATGTTGACGGTGACAATTTCACCTCTGCGGGTCAGGCTTCGGTGCAGGTCAAAAAGAATCTGCGTCAGCTCGGCATCGACCCGGAAACAATCCGCCGCGTTTCGATAGCTATGTATGAAGGCGAAATCAACATGGTTATCCACGCAAAGGGCGGTCAGGCGGATGTTATCGTCAGCGACGGATGTATTGAAATAATTCTGGCAGACAAAGGTCCCGGAATCGCAAACATCGAGCAGGCTATGCAGGAGGGCTTCTCAACCGCCCCCGACAATATCCGCTCTCTCGGCTTCGGCGCCGGCATGGGTCTGCCCAACATGAAAAGATATACCGATGAAATGCAGATTGATTCGGTTGTAGGCGAAGGAACAACCATCACTATGAAAGTAAAGTACTGAGCCTGACGAATCGGGAAGGAGTGTATTTTTATGAATACATACATTCATTCGGTTGCTCTTGACCCGAGCAAATGTACCGGCTGCACAACCTGCATGAAGCACTGCCCGACCGAGGCAATCAGAATCCGTAACGGCTGCGCCGTTATCGATTCCGAGCGCTGCATCGACTGCGGCGAGTGCATCCGTAATTGCCCCAACAACGCCAAAAAGAGTATTTGCAACTCTTTTGACGAAATCAAAAAATACAAATTCAAAATCGCATTGCCCGCACCCGCACTTTTTGCTCAGTTTGATAATCTTGACAACATAGGCTATGTGCTTCAGGGTTTGCTTGATATCGGATTTGACGATGTGTTTGAGGTTTCAAAGGGTGCCGAGCTTGTTTCGTCATATACCCGCCTCTATCTCCAGACCGAGGGAATCAAAAAACCTGTTATCAGCACGGCATGTCCCGTTGTGACACGACTTATCGTGCTGCGATTCCCGTTCCTTAAGGATAACCTTATTCCTCTTCTGCCTCCCATGGAGGTTGCCGCAAGGCTCGCAAGAGAAAGAGCGTTAAAAGAGCATCCCGAGCTTAAAAGAGAGGATATCGGAGTTTGCTTTATTTCTCCGTGTCCCGCAAAGATGAGCTACGCAAGGAACGGCTTCGGAAGCTACAAGAGTGAGGTTGACCTGGTAATTTCAATGAGCGAAATTTACCTTCAGCTTATCAATGTTATGAAGCGTGAAAAGCTTTGCGAGGTTTCGAGCGAAGCAGGAAGAATCGGTCTGAGCTGGGCGATATGCGGCGGCGAAGGCTCCGCACTTTTCAACGACAAAATTCTTGCGGCGGACGGAATAAACAACGTTATCTCCGTTCTCGACCAGATAGAGGACGGCAACATTCCTCCGATTGATTTTGTTGAACTTAATGCTTGCCCGAGCGGATGCGTGGGCGGAGTTCTGACAATTGAAAATCCCTATGTTGCCAAAAACAGACTTCATACCTTAAGACGTTATATGCCCGTTTCTCTCAATAAATCAGAGGATGATGAGGGATATATCCCACATGAATGCTTCTTTACCGACCTGCCGAATTATAATCCGCTCAACAGACTGAGCGATAACATCGGCGAATCTATGAGACTTATGTCAAAGATTCAGGCGGTGCGCAAGGAGCTTCCGGGCATCGACTGCGGCTCGTGCGGCGCACCGAACTGCCGTGCTTTTGCAGAAGATATCGTCATGGGGCATGCAGACAGAAAAGACTGCGTAATTGCTTATAAGGAGCTTCTTAAAAGGTATCTCAACGAAAACAGCGGAGGTGATTCGGTTGACGGTGAATGAGCTTGCAGCTATGCCCGGATTCAAAACCGTTTCCCTGCCCGACGGTGATCGTGAAATAAATAACATTTATATCGGCGACCTGCTGAGCTGGGTTATGGGCAGAGCAAAGGCTGACGGTGCATGGATAACGATTATGTCCAACATCAACATCGTTGCCGTTGCATCCCTTGCCGATGTTGCATGCATAATTCTCGCAGAGGGCGTGACTCTTGATTCAACCGTTGCACAGACGGCGGAAATGAAGGGCGTCAATGTTCTTACATCGGATTTGCCCGCCTACGAAACGGCAATGCTTCTTAAGATATGAAGAAGAAATACTACTACGATTTGCATATGCACTCCTGCCTGTCGCCCTGCGGCGACGACGATATGACTCCGAATAACATTGCAGGCATGGGCGTTATCGCAAAGCTCGATATCATGGCTTTGACCGACCACAACACCTGCCTCAACTGCCCCGCATTTTTCAAGACGGCGCAGGCAAACGGAATCGTACCTGTTGCAGGCATGGAGCTGACTACTGCGGAAGATATCCACCTCGTCTGCCTTTTTGAGCAGCTTGATGATGCGCTGAAATTCAGCGAAACGGTCAATCTCCGCAGAATACCCTTTAAAAACCGAGTTGATATTTTCGGCCAGCAGATGATAATGAACGAAAACGACGAGGTTATCGGAGTTGACGATTATCTGCTTTCGAATGCGACGCAGATAACGGTTGACGAAGCGCCGGCACTTGTGAATTCATTCGGCGGAATTTGCTACCCTGCCCACATCGACAGAGAAGCAAACGGAATTGTCGCCACCCTCGGCGTTTTCCCCAATATGCCGTTCTTCCCGTGTGCAGAGCTTCACGATTCCGATAAAAAAGATGAATATATTAATAAATTCCCGATTCTTGCGGACAAGCCGTTGGTTATCTCTTCCGATGCTCACTATCTGTGGGATATAAACGGCAGGCTCAACTGCTTTGAGCTTGACGTTGAAGAAGAAACTCCCGAAAACATCCGCAAAAAGCTTTTCGAAAGGCTCAGGGGATGACGAAAACAGTCGAAACGTGCCTTAAAAGGCATCTTTTCGGCAAATCAAGGCTTATCGTCTTTGCAAGGTTTAACCTTGCGGCATCCTCTGCACCCTGATTTTCTCGAAAATCTGCTCTTTTAAGGTCGAAGATTTTTCACGGAGAAGATTTTCGTTCATCCGAGGCACAAAACGCAGCAAATCCTGACGGATTTGCGAGTATTTTAACGAAGGAGGAGTGGAAATCAGCCCGTGAAAAACAGGTTTAGACTATTTCCGTCATCCCCCATATGAAAGAATTATCATTGAACATTCTTGATATCGCAAAAAACTCAGTCAAGGCAAAAGCTGAGAATATTCTTATAAAGCTCGACGAAACTGACGAAACCCTGACTTTAACAATCAAGGATGACGGTTGCGGAATGAGCGAAGAAACGGTTCAGAATGTTATGAACCCGTTTTACACAACGCGAACAACAAGAAATGTCGGCATGGGTGTTCCGCTTCTCAAGCTTGCGGCGGAGCAGACGGGCGGAAGCATAGAAATCACATCCGTCTGCGAAAACGACAGCCCCGAAAATCACGGAACAACGGTCACGGCGGTTTTCTTCAAAAATCATCTTGATTTTACTCCGCTCGGAGATGTTATTTCAACCGTAACGGTGCTGATTCAGGGTTCGCCCGATATCGACTGGAAGTTTGTTCACACGCTGAAAGGCGAAAGCGTTGAGCTGGACACAAAGGAGCTTCGTGAGGTTCTCGGCGATGTTCCGCTTGACAGCTACGAGGTTATAAAATGGATAGAGGACTTCCTTAAGGAAGCCTATGACTCCGTTTCATAATACAATAAATAATTAAAGAGAGGATAGATGTTATGAAATCATTGGCTGAGCTTGCAGCAATCAGAGAGAAGATGAAGGATAAGGTTGTTCTTCGTGAAGGCAGCGGCGAAATCAGAGTTGTTGTCGGCATGGCAACCTGCGGCATCGCAGCAGGCGCAAGACCCGTTCTCAACGCATTTGTTGAGGAAGTAGGAAAGGCAGGACTTGCAGATAAGGTTACCGTTTCGCAGACAGGCTGCATCGGCGTTTGCCAGTACGAACCCGTTGTTGAAATCTTTGAAGCAGACAAAGAAAAGGTTACCTACATCAAGATGACTCCCGAAAAGGCAGCCGAGGTTGTTGAAAAGCACCTCAAGGGCGGCAAGGCTATTCAGGAATACACAATCAGCAACGCTATCTCATAATGGAGGTTAAATAATTATGATTCGTTCCCATGTATTGATTTGCGGCGGTACCGGCTGTACTTCATCGGGCAGTAAGGTACTTATGTCCACTTTTGAAAGCGAAATCGAAAAGAACGGTCTCGCCGAAGAAGTAAAAGTTGTTCAGACGGGCTGTTTCGGTCTTTGCGCCCTCGGCCCCGTTGTTATCATTTATCCTGAAGGCACTTTCTACAGCCGCGTTCAGGAAGCAGACGTAGCAGAAATCGTTTCCGAGCATCTTCTCAAGGGCCGTCTTGTTGACAGACTTGTTTACAAAGATGCAGACGAAAGCGTTATTGAAGAAGCAGGCAAAACAATTTCTCTTAACGACACCAACTTCTATAAGACCCAGAAGAGAGTTGCTCTTCGTAACTGCGGTCTTATCGACCCCGAAAATATTGATGAATACATAGCTATGGACGGCTATGCAGCTCTCGGTAAGGTTCTCACAGAGATGACTCCCGAGCAGGTTGTTCAGGTTGTCAAGGATTCAGGTCTCCGCGGCAGAGGCGGCGGCGGTTTCCCCACCGGTCTCAAGTGGAGCTTCACAGCAGCAAACGCAGCAGACCAGAAGTATGTTGTTTGTAACGCTGACGAAGGTGACCCCGGCGCATTCATGGACCGTTCGGTTCTTGAAGGAGACCCCCATTGCCTTATCGAAGCTATGGCAATCTGCGGCTACGCAACAGGCGCAACCGAAGG
>JAFQRF010000001.1 GCA_017410195.1 Clostridia bacterium
GTTAAGGGCATCAAGAACACCGCCGATGCAGGCTATCCGCAACACAGACCTTTCAAGAAAAATGAAGAACAAACAAATCCGTTCAAAGAAAAACTTCAATGCACCGAAGCTTCTAGCAGGCAGAAATCTTATGTTCTACCGTTTCAAGCATATCGGAGTAAGTGTTGTTCTTGCGGCTACGATCATTGTGTCGTGCTTCGGTTTTCCGTGGATTACAAGTGAGCTTGAATGGTCGGAGAATTATATCAACGAGTCCGAGGATTATGAAATTGTTTGTTCCGGCGGAGCAAGTATGTCACAAATTCTGAACCTGAATTTCAACTATTTCACAAGCGGATTCAGTGAAAATGACAGGCAGGAGATTCTTTCTCATCCTTATGTCGGCAGTGTTGAGGGCGTAAAAAGATGCAATGCCAACCTGCTTGTTGATGAATATTCCGAATATATGACCGTGCTCGATTATGGCGGTTCTGCGCGGTATGATGATTCAGTTGACCGTTGGTCAATTTCCTTTGAAGAATATAAAGAAAAATACGATGATACAGTCAGTACTGAATATTCTGCTGTCAAAGAAAAACTCAGATACACTCAGGAGCTTTTTCCTGTTTCGATTCACGCATTGGATTGTAATGAAATCATATCCGAAATTGACAAAGACAAAATTGAAGGCGAAATAAATATTGATAAGCTCAATTCGGGTGAAGAAATCATTCTGTTTGTCTGTGATGAAATAGGATTTTTTATGGATGATAAGCAAGGCAGTATGGGCAGCGGCAGTAGTGACGGCGATGAAACTGAAGAAAGACTTGCCGCTTTGAAAGTAAGAGCAAAAAATGAATATAAAGTCGGCGATACTGTAACCTTGAGTGTTCTCAGAAGCGGAATATCCGAAGAGAATTATGTGCCGAATTCAGTTCCAGCAGATACAACAAGAAAGGATAAGGAATTCCGAATCGGTGCGATAATCAAAGAATCGCCTTCTTCAATACATCATAATGATTATCTGGATTTTTACACAACGGTTGAAGGTTTTTCATCTTTCGTCGAAAACTATCCTTATCTTGATCTGGATATCACTTTGAAAGAAGAATGCACATCTGAAATTGACGGTGAAATGATGCAATTTCTCAATCAGTATGTTTCAGGCTCAAATCATTATCTGCGTTCGCAATTTGAGCGCAATGAGGAAAACAAAAACACCTACAGAGGCTTGCTTATCGCCCTTCTTTCGGTTGTTATCCTTTTCTTCTCAATCTGTGCAAGCGTTATCAACAATTCATTGACTGCACAGATTCGTGACGGCAAGCGTGAAATCGGAACTCTGCGTGCAGTCGGTGCAAGCGCAAGAGAACTCACGCAATCTTATTTCAGACAGCTTCTTTCAATGTTTGGCTGGGGCTGCGGTGCTGGTTTTGGCTTATATACTTTCATCTGGATTCTTATGTATTTTGCCGCAAAATCATCTGACAGAACTCTTGATTACAATTATGAAATCTGGCAGGCGGCACTCATCTGCATCGCTCTGCTTGCGGTTTGTTTTGTTAATCTTTATTCCAAGGTCAAAAAGCAAATGAAATACAGCATAGTTGAGAATATCAGAGAGTTATAATTTTTACTCCGATGAAAGGAGGACAAAGATGAAACACAAACATTTAACCGTAAATAAATTAGCTTTCGGTAATTTAAAAGCAAGAAAAAAGCAATATACATTAATGATTATCGGTATTGTTCTTGCGATGATTTTTTCGAGTGCATCAATGTTTTTTGCTGTATGCAACGAAGATTCGGCAGAACAGCTGAAACAGCGTTCCGTCGGTAAGCAGGATTACATTCTGAGAAAATGCAACGGTTTTGACATTGAGCCCTTTGTGAAAGACGGCTCGGTCAGAAGCTATGCAACATTCGAGGTTATTGCTTACGGCTATTCACCCGATGACGATGTTGATGACGGCATGGGAATAGCTGTGCATAACGATAAATCAAGAGAACTGTCCTGTTTTCATTTTCTTGAGGGAAGATATCCCGAAACAGAAAATGAAATCGCAATTGAGAGCGATGCGCTTTACAGAATGAATATTACCGATGCAAAGGTCGGCGATGAAATAACTCTTAATCTCCGCACAACAAATGTCGGTGAAATTCTTGAAAAAGAAACCCGGAAAACATATATTCTTTCGGGAATACTCAAGGACAGACGTTATAACTATGAGGAATGGTCGGGTCTCGGTCTCGGAAATAAATGCCCCGAATATCCCGCCGCAATTGTTTATGACGGTGCAGAGGTTGAAGTCGGCGGCAATCCCGAAATAATTGCTCTCGTTGACTTTAACCACGAAGAAAGAATAAGAATCGGCATTCACAACACCCGAAGAACAAATATTAAGTTCAAGGATGCATATAAAGCATATCTTTATCAGAGCGGAATAAAACCGCTTTCTCCGGATATTACAATTGATGCCGACGGCAAGCCTCTTGTTATGGAGAATATTGACGTCGGATATTGGATAGGTACAACGAGCTATGTGTCGAACAGCGACAATATGCAGTTTTATGAGCTTAAAACCGTTACTACTCTCGGTACGGTACTTGCGGTTGTGCTTGCAATTGCATCCTGCTTCGGAGTTGTCAACGCGTTCAACACCAATCTTCAGGAAAGAAGAAAACAGATTGGTATGCTCCGTGCCGTCGGTGCAACAAAGAGGCAGATAATCAAGGCTTTCGGCAGAGAGGCACTTTTAATCAGTCTGATTTGTTCCCCGATAAGCGTTGCAGTCGCTTATTTCGGCTTGAAGCTTTTCTCGTATATAATGGGTGAGGTTTTCATTTTTGAACCCGAGTGGTATTTGATAATCATCATCGGTATTTTCGGAATCCTTTTTGTTATGGCGGCAGCGCTTATCCCGCTTTTCCATGCCGCAAGAGTAACCCCGATGCAGGCTATCAGAAATACCGAACTCGGCAGAAAAATGAAGAATAAAAAAATAAAGTCCGTAAAGGAATTCAATGCACAGAAGCTTATTTCAAAAAGAAGTCTTATTTTCCATCGTTTCAGGCAGGTGAGCGTGAGCTTTATTCTGATTGCCACAATTATCATCAGCTGCTTCTGCGTTTCTCTTCTCGAATATTCGGTTAACAGCTATTCTTATGAATACGATTACAGAGTTTTCAAGGATGAAGCAGATGACGGTCTGAGTACTGCTTTTGCAAATTTCTATTATGATTATGATGATATGCTCAATGATACCGATATCGATATGATAACGTCTAACCGCTATATTGAAAGTGCGAAGGGTAAAATGGAGCTTGTGGTCAACTGGCTTGTTGACGGTGAATATCCCGGGTATCTCAAGCTTGCGGAGTTCAACAGAGCAGAAAATTATGACAAATATGAATATATGCTTGAAACGCACAAAGAAACACCCGAAGAAATAAAAGAAATTTACAACACTATGGATTACTCGGATGAATATAAAGAGCTGATGCAGGTTGTCGGTTATGAAACCGAGCCTTTCGGTTCCAAAATTGAAACCGAGAGCGAAGAAAATATCAAATCGCTTGAAAAATATCTGCTTGACGGCAAAATCGATATTGAAAAAATAAACTCGGGTGAAGAAATAATCCTTCTTGCTCCGGAAGAAATTGTTTATGAGGTGGCATACAGCAAAGACGGTTATCATACAAGCGCAGGACGCCATTATATCAACAACGGATTGCGGAATTTCACAGATGTAAGCGATTATGTTGAAATTATCAGAGAAAAAATGTCGTTCAGGGCAGGGGAAACGGTAAATCTCAGCATACTTATCTGCAATGAAATAGAAGAAACAAGAATTCCCGAATATCTGAAGGCGTATGACTACAAATACAGCAGATATGACCGAGAGGTTAAAATCGGTGCAATTGTTTATCAGGGATATTCCGATCCTCAGATTATAAGCAAAAGACCCTCGTTCATAACAACCAATGAGGGACTTTTAAAGTTCGGATGTCCGCTTCGATATGAATTCATTGATGTTACCGCCAATCAGGAAATAACACCCGAAATTGAGGAGTCACTTGATGCTTTTTTCCGTGCGGCGGATTATGATGCCTATTCTGAATACCGTCTTAAAGAATCCAATAAAACAGAGCTGATTGCCACCGTTGCAGGCATTGCTTCAATCATTCTGCTGCTTTTCTGCATTGCCGCAAGCCTTGTCAATAATGCTCTGACTGCGAAAATCCGTGAAGGCAAGCGTGAAATCGGAACTCTGCGCGCAGTCGGTGCAAGTGCAAAAGAACTGACAATGATCTATATTCATCAGTTGCTTTCGACTTTCGGAATGGGCTGCGGACTCGGATTCGGAATTTATACCGCAGTTTTCTTCTCGGCAAAGCTGTTTTGCCGTTACGTTTTGCATATGGATTTCCCGTTTGAATTCCGTATTATTACGGCGGTAGCGATATGCCTTGTTCTGTTTGCGGTTTGCTCACTCAACCTTTATTCAAAAATTAAAAAGCAGATGAAATACAGCATTGTTGAAAATATCAGGGAGTTGTAAATTAACAAACCAATGTAGGGCGGGATGCCCACATCCCGCCCTAAAAAACATCCAGAAACGGTGATAACATGAAAAAGATTTTAAATTTGATTTTATGCATTT
Organism: Clostridia bacterium; assembly: GCA_017410195.1. Taxonomy (GTDB): domain Bacteria; phylum Bacillota; class Clostridia; order Oscillospirales; family Acutalibacteraceae; genus CAG-177. Next base: position 4,644 of record JAFQRF010000001.1, read on the forward strand.
TGCTTTGCTTTGCGCATTTGACAACCGCTTTTGCCGATGAAATATCCTCACCGCCGATGGTCATGTTTCCGGATTATAAAACCGACTGTGAACTCAGGGCAGGGGGAACGGCAAAAATTTCAATAACCTTAACAAATCGCAGCAAATCGGATTATGTTAAAAATATGAAGCTGACATTCTCAGATACAAGCGGAGATATCGTTCCCGTCGGTGTTACTTCGGGCTATGTTGACAGACTTAACGCAAAAAAATCCGTGACTTGGGATATTGATGTGAAGATTTCCGAAACGGCGGCAGACGGCAACCATGCGGTTAACATAATGTGCGAATTCGAAAGCGAAGCGGGTAGCGGTTCATCATCTGATGTAATCAATCTCAGCGTAATCGGCAAAAAAGAGATTGAAACAACTTCTGCACCTCAGGACACCTCTCAGCCCCGACTTATGGTTACGGAATACACCGTTGAAAACGGCAGCATTATTCCCGGCGAAAGCAGAAAAGTAAGCATCACAATCAAAAACACAAGTCCGTCAAAGTCAGTAAGCAACATAAAGCTTTCTCTTGCCGATGAAAGCGGTGAACTCAAAACGGATGGCATGGGTACCGCTTATGTCAAGAGCATTCCTGCAAACGGTACTTACGTTTGGGATGTCGGATTGACCGCTGTTCATACCGCAAAAACGGGTGAACATCCGCTGACGCTCTCAATGGAATATGAGGACTCAAATCATTCGGGTTATTCCGCAAGCGATACAATCAGAGTTAATATCAAACAAAGCGTTATGCTAAAATACGATTCCGCAAGACTGCCGTCAAAATCAATTCAAGGCGAAACAGTAACCGTCAGCATAAATCTGATGAATACGGGCAAAAGCACAATCCACAATGCAATGATTGATGTTGATGTCAAAGGTCTTGACAGCGGCGGTACGGTGCTTGTCGGTGAAATTTTGCAGGGTGAAAGTAAAACGGGAAGTGTAAATCTTCGTGTCAGCAATGAAATTCTCGGTAAGGTTGAAGGCGTAATCACAATAAACTATGAAGATGATTTCGGTGAAACCTACACCGAAACAGTCGATGTTTCAACCGTTATCGAAGAAAAAGTCATCAAAGCAGATACCGAAGAAGAGGAAGAAAAGAAAAACCCTCTCTGGTGGCTGTTTATGCTCGTCGGTGCAATCATCGGCGGCTTGCTCGGCTTTGGAATACCTCATGCAATCCGCTCAAACAAACAGCGCAAAGAGGATGAAAAAAGACTGTGATGGTTTCTTATATTTCTGATTGTGTTCTCATAGCAAACAATAAGAATATATTTTAAAACATAAAATCCCGTTGCTTCAATCGAAACAACGGGATAAAAATTTTAATAGCCATAACGCAGCACAAGGTTTAACTTATCCGATGAAATCAGCGGAACTGTGTTCCGAAAGTTTCTAAGAAATCGCAAAGGCACCTCATATGGATACAATTCTAAAGAGTTTCTTGAAACACCAGATTATTCAAGATTTTAAGTAAAACCCGAACCAATCACTAAAAAACAAAAAGAAAAGCCGTACAAGCTGATGTATGGCTTTTTCTATGCAATATTTTATTCTGCTATTTTAATTTTAACTCCGAGCTCTTCAAACTGCATTAAATCATCTTCCGAAGAATCGCTGTCGGTGATAATATAATTCAATTTGTTTGCAGGACAAATACTTATTACAGATTCAAATCCGATTTTCTCAACGGGATATAAACCGTAAACTTTCTTTGAGTTATTTATGATGGCATTAGTCAACTCAACACTTCTTGATTTCTGAATTGAAAGACCAAACTTTGCCGAAACGCAAGCGGAGGTAACAAAGCATTTATCAAAACGAAGTCTGTTGATTAACGATAATGCAAAGCTGTCATAGAAACAACCGTTTGCCTGCATTTCGCCGCCTGCAAGAATAACTGTTATGTTTTCCTTTTTGCGAAGCTCTTCTGCGATTGAAATTGAGTTTGTAACAACAGTACAACAAACATTACCGATGTTTCGTGCCATAAGATAGCCTACACTTGCATTTGTGATATAGACAACGTCATTTTCTTCAATTGTTTTTACAGCTTCTTTTGCTATCGCAAGATAGTTTTCCTTGACTTCAACAACACGCTCATCGGGGGAAAGATTTTTAATTATATTTCCGCCGATTTGTCTTGCAGGAATAGCACCGCCGTGAGTTCTTTTTAAAAGTCCCTGTTCTTCAAGAAGTCTTAAATCCCTTTTTGCCGAGTCATAGCTGATTTGGAATATTTCCTGGATTTCTGAATTTGATATTCTGCCTTTTTCTGATAAGATTCTGAGAATTTCCTGATGTCTTTCTTCAATAAACATGATTTTTGCCCCTTTCATTAACGGCTATTAACAGTATCACCATATTTACAAGTATAAAATAGCACAACTGTTAACGTTTGTCAAGCAAAATCGTGAAAAAGTTTGAAATAACGTGGATAACTGTGAAAGTGTCGCAAAAAGCCATATAGTTTGATTTTATCATCGGCTTGTATGGCGATTTTTATGCGAATCTGTGCATACTAAAAGTAATTAAAGGAGGATAATTTATGTTCAAACACGAAAAAATGCTTTTTCATCCCGTTGCAGTTGAAAAACCTAATCCGCAGTATGCAGCGCTTCTTCAGGAACAACTTGGCGGTGCGAACGGAGAACTTAAAGCAGCTATGCAGTATATGTCACAGAGTTTTCGTATTAAAGACCCCGAAATCAAGGATTTGTTCCTTGATATTGCCGCAGAAGAACTCGGTCATATGGAAATGGTTGCGCAGACAATCAATCTTTTGAACGGACACGATGTGAGTGCCGAATCTGTTCCTGCAGGCGAAATTCAGACTCACGTTCTCACGGGACTCAATCCCGGACTTATTAATGCTTCGGGTTATTCGTGGACGGGAGATTATGTTTCGGTTACGGGCGATTTGTGTGCAGACCTTCTTTCAAACATCGCATCCGAGCAGAGAGCAAAGGTTGTTTATGAATATCTATACCGACAGATTAACGACAAGAAAGTAAGAGAAACCATCGATTTTCTGCTCAACAGAGAAGAAGCACACAACGCAATGTTCCGTGAAGCATTCAATAAGGTGCAGAACAGCGGCTCAAATCAGGATTTCGGAACAACAAAAGCAGCAAAAATGTATTTCAGCATGTCAGAACCCTCGCTTAACAACAATACGTTTTCGCAAACAAAAGTTAACCCTCCGTCATTTAACTGATACAAAAAGCTCTCCTGCATACCGCAAGAGAGCTTTCAGCAGTTTATCTTATATCTGATAGCGAAGTATAATCTGTATTATTTAGCAAATATTCTTTCATTTTGCCGCTTAACATTACCAAAAAATATAACTGCATAGCATAACAGAAAAAGGTCGCAGACCTAAACAGTCTGCGACAAAACAAAAAACTCTTTTTAAGCAAAAAATTGAGTATTCATAGGCAAATCCCTTATGAATACTCAATATGGTCGGAGTGGCGGGATTTGAACCCACGGCCTCTTGGTCCCGAACCAAGCGCGCTACCAACTGCGCTACACCCCGTAACAATGTTTGTAAGATAAATTGCGAAAAATATTATATAACAATAAATCAGATTTGTCAATCAGAATTTGAGAAAATGGATGGATTTGAGAAAAAGATATAAACGCAAAATATCTCACAGGCACAAACAGAATTGTTGTTTACCGCAATGCGGACGGGGGAGTTATGCTCCGCTCGGCGGCGCATGAAACGTATCACTTTGTTGAGAACTATTCGGCAAAGGATGCGGCTGACCTTCGGGACTACGTTATTGATTCTCTGAAAGGAAACGGAGTGGATATTAAAAAGGCTCTTGAAAAATATGCAAAGCAGGGATATGCGACGAGGGACGAGCAGATTTCGGAGCTTGTTGCGGACAGTATGTTTTTAGTCCCGAGATGAAAAATGAAATTATTTCTCAGTTCGTAAGCTATTTGTTTTCTTCGGTTATCATTTCAACCTGCTTCGTAAAATACTCGACATAATTATCAAAACGATCTATTTTTTCTTCTCCGTCCATAGCTTTGATGAGTCTGAGTGCTCTTTCTGTTTCTTCGGCGGCTTTTTCGTTATCACCTTTATCTCTGTAATATTCCGCAAGTTTCCACATCATCTGCAGGAGCAGCTCAAAAGAAATCCATTTTTGTTTTTCGGCAGCATCATATTTAGGCTGACCTTCAAGAATAAATGCAAGCTCGGAAAGCTTTGTGAAATATATTTCCGGGATTTGTTCAAGCGCAGAGGCTGCGCTCGGAATATCGCCCTTTGCCTTATAAGAATATGCTATGAAACGAAGTGCATCATATTTGATTTCATCAGAATCTGTTTTATCAATAATCTTTGATGCAAGTTTAAGTGTTTCATCCCAGTGTTTTCCGTAGTTTTCGCTGTAATTCATAACATAAAGCAAATTGTTCAGAAGTATATCGTTATCGGGATATTTTTTTAGTCCTTCCTGAAGAATTTCCCAACCCTTGTTCGGGTCTGTTTCTCTGTATTCTGCTGCACGGCAAACATATCCCTCGATTTCTCTGTCTTTTTCGAAAGAGTCATATGAGAGAATTTCATCCGTTGATACTCCGAAATAGCTTGCAAGAACGGGTATGAGCGTTATGTCGGGCAGGGCAATATCGTTTTCCCATTTGCTGACTGCCTGAAACGATACGCCGATTTTATCTGCAAGCTGTTCCTGAGTGAGCTTTTGTTTCTTTCTTAATGTTTTTATTTTTTTGCCTATTCTGAGTTCCATAATTTTAATTCCTTTCAGATTTTATGGCAGGAGCGCTCTTGCAAATTAAGTATACGGAAATATTCGGCTTTAATCAATAACCGTTCAAACGATATTATTCAACCGACGGTAGAAAATAAAAAAAGACGGTTTTTGACCGCCCAACATTTAAATTCTAACACATATTATATAGCAATGTCAATATAATTTAATAAAATTGTGTGCAATATAAACAAAAATCTCTGTTGTGAATAAAACAAAAGAGATAACTTTGTACAATATTCTATCTTGAAAAAGGCAAAAATGTATGCTATATTATAGTCAAGGAAAGGGTGATACCGATGAACAGGTAAAAACCTGAAGATGAAAAACTTGAAAATAAAAATTTATAAAATCAAGTTAAATGTCTTCTCCAACGGAATAAAAAAGAAGTTCATAAATTCAATGCAAAAATAAAATTTTATAAGCAAAGATAATGAACGGAAAATTATTCCGGACGATATTAAGAAAGAGAGGTTAACCAAAGATGTTAGATAACAAGAATTCAGCGAAATAACCCTTGACAGGTTGTGTAAAGAAACACCGGTCAAGGGTTATTTCATTTTTTATCTAAAAATCTTTGTCGATAACCATTTGCTTATAGTCGAGAAATTCAAAACCTAAATTATTATAAAGCCTTTTTGCGCCTTCGTTTTCGTCTCCGACTTCGAGGCGTATTCTTTTTATTTTGCCATTTAAATCTTCTGAAAGGAATTCAAAAAATTTTCTTCCGATGCCCTTGCTTCTGAATTCTTCTTCAACAAAAAGCTCCTCAATCCAAGCAGCCATACCGCCGACCTCGGTTTCGAATTTCATCGAAACGATTGCATAGCCGGCAGGGGAGCGGTCATATTCAAACATATACCCTTTAACGAGTTCGGGAATTTCGAGAGAAGTATAGAAACTCGACATCATAACTTCATCCGAGGGAAAATGCAAAACTGCAGGCGGTGCATAAAATTTTTTGACCATTGAAAAGAAAAGCTCTTTATCATCCGATGTAAATTTCCTGAAATTTATGTTCATTATTCATCTTCCTCAATAACAATATTGTTTGTGTAAATGTATTCCCGAAGATAATCTTTTGTAGCATCAATGTCAACGACCTCAACCCATTGACCGTTTATTGTGTCGGGATGCATATGGTCATCGGTCGGAACACGGTTTTGCTCTATATCAAAAGCAAGCATGCCGAATCCGCCTTTATATGCAAGACCTGTTATTTCTGCTGCGGACATATCGGTCTGAATCATCGGAAATACATCCTGCATTGTTGAAATCAGCTTTCCTATTCCTGCTGATTTGGCTTGTCCGATAAGAGAGGTTATAACCTTTCTCTGACGGTAGGTTCTCATGTAATCGGAATCAAGTTTTCGTATTCTGCAGTAAACAAGTGCTTCGGCACCGTTGAGATGAACGTTTTCGCCGTAGTCAACGGTATGGCGAGTTGTTCTGTTGATGAATTTTGCTTCTTTTTGAGTTACTTCAACGTCGATTCCGCCGAGAGAATCTATAATGTTTGTGAACATCTCAAAATCAACCATAACATAATGGTCGATATCTACACCGAAATTATATTCGATTGTATCAATGACAAGCTGAGGTCCTCCGTAGGTGCAGGCGGCATTGAGCTTTGCCTTTTTGCCTTTTGACGGAATTTCAACCCAGCTGTCACGGAGAAAAGAAGTCAGCTTGATTTTCATGTGCTTATAGTCAAGGGAAACAAGAATCATCGAATCGGAACGAGATGCCGAATCGGCACTTCCGTCAACGCCCATAAGAAGTATATTCGAAACAAGCGGGCTGCTTTTTAATTCGAATGACGAAACATATTCGTTTTTGTCAAGGTCATTTCTGGTATATCCCGATGCCGCTGCAAAAACAAAGATAAACACGGATGAAAAAACAAAAACTAAAGCGAGAATCAGGGCGATTGTTTTAAACAGTCCTCTTTTTTTCTTCTTTTTCGGAGGAGGATTTTGTTTCCTCGGCGGTTCCGGCGGCATTTCAAGATTCGTTAATTCGAAATCTGCGGTATTCTGTCTGCGTTTTGAAATATATATATCTTCCATCAAATCACCTTTCGGAATGTTTTTAAACATTCTAACGCAAAAAAACAACTTATACAATAGTTTAAATGTAAATATTTTTATAATATCTGTTAAATCGTTTGACTTTTTTAAAAAGGTGATTTACAATAATACGGAGCGTGTGCCGAGTGAATCGGGCAGTCGCGGGCAGCTTTGGCTGCGTGAGGAAAGTCCGAGCTTCACAGAGCAGGATAACGGCTAACGGCCGCCGAGGGTGACCTTAGGGAAAGTGCAACAGAGATATACCGCCCGTTTTGCGGGTAAGGGTGGAAAGGCGAGGTAAGAGCTCACCGGCGTGCGGGGAACCGCACGGCCCTGCAAACCCTATCCGAAGCAACACCGACCGGGGGAGGAGCATTGCTCCGGCGTCTGCTCGACGATACTCCGAAGGGTGGCTAAAGTCTTGCGGCAACGCAAGGCGTAGACAGATGATTGCCTTAAATGACAGAACTCGGCTTACAGATTCTCTCGCACATGCTCAATTTTTTTGATTTACGGTTGATATGGAAGAAATTGTAACTATAACGGGTACGGTTGAATATATAACCTTCCGCAATAACGAAAACGGATACACTGTTCTTGAATTTTCAAGCAACGGTGAGCTTTTTACTGCAACCGGAAATGTCGGGGAGCTTTACTGCGGAGAAAAAGTTACATTCAGCGGCAAATGGCAGGTTCATCCCACTTTCGGAAAGCAGTTCAGAATCGACGGCTGTCAGAGAGAAATGCCCGAAACCGCTGCTGATATGCTTTCATATCTTTCATCCGGAATTATAAAAGGAGTCAAAGAAAAAACAGCGCAGAAAATTGTTGAACGTTTCGGCGAAGATACTTTTTCCGTGATTGAAAATACTCCCATGAGGCTTGCGGAAATCAAAGGAATTTCGCGCGACAGAGCAAAAGAGATTTCCGAAGAATTCAAAAGACGTGCGGCAGAAAGAGAAGCACTCATTTCTCTTGAAAAATACGGAATGACAACTGCCGAATGTCTTCGTGTTTTTAAAGTGTTCGGAAAAAACTCCGTAGCAACCGTTGAACGCAACCCTTATCTTCTTTGTTCCGAGGGAATCGGCATAACGTTTGAAAAAGCATGTGATATAGCTCAAAGACTTCCTGTCCCGCCGGCGGATGAGTACAGAATTTCTGCGGGAATAATATATGTTGTCCGTCATAATCTTTATAACGGACACACCTGTTTGCCGAGGGAAAAACTGATTCCTCCGTGCTGCTCTCTTCTCGGCTGTTCCGAAGATACGGTTGAAATTTATCTTGATAAAGTTATTGAACAAAAACAGCTTGTCAGAGAGTTCATCGGAGGCAGAGAATTTGTCTTTATGCCCGATGTTTATAATGCTGAAAAGCGTGCGGCAAATACCGTTCTGTTTATGAAACGGTATGCACCCAAATGCTTTTGCGATATAGATGAACAGATTAATAATGCAGAACTTATCAGCGGTGTTTTATATAACGAACAGCAGCGACTTGCAATTAAGCTTGCCGTTGAAAAGGGAATACTTATTCTTACCGGAGGACCGGGAACGGGTAAAACGACAACCCTCAGAGGCATTCTTAAAGTTTTTGAATCTCAGGGTCTCGAGGTTGCACTTGCCGCACCGACCGGCAGAGCCGCAAAGCGTATGAGCGAGCTTACAGGCAGGGATGCTCAGACTATTCACAGACTTCTTGAAGTTGAATGGGACAGAAATGACAGACCTGTTTTTCAGCGCAATAAAAGAAATCCGCTTAGTGCAGGTGCGGTAATTATTGATGAACTTTCAATGGTTGATATTGTCTTGTTTTCGAGTCTTCTCGACGCATTGCCTATCGGATGCAGACTTGTTATGGTCGGTGACTCCGACCAGCTTCCGCCCGTAGGTGCAGGAAATGTTCTTCATGATATGATTAATTCCAAGGCATTGCCGGTTGTTGAACTTAAAGAGGTTTTCCGCCAGGCAATGGAAAGTCTTATTGTCACCAACGCTCACAGAATTGTTAAGGGTGAAATTCCCGAGCTTTCAATAACAGATAAAGACTTCTTCTTTATGGAGCGTAATGCTCCGTTTATGGCGGCAAAAACAGTAACCGAGCTTTGCTCATCAAGACTTCCGAAGGCATACGGCTTTTCGCCGGTTGAAAACATTCAGGTTTTGTGCCCGTCAAGAAAAGGCGAGGCAGGAACGGTTAATATAAATAAACACCTCCAAAGTGCAATCAATCCTCCTGCAAAACATAAGCGTGAGCATGCATTCGGTCAGCGTATTTTCCGTGAGGGGGATAAGCTGATGCAGACTAAAAATAATTATAATATTCCGTGGACAAGCAAGGAAAAGGATGGACTCGGAGTATTTAACGGCGATATAGGCATACTTGAAAAGATAGATGAACCTGCACATTTGCTTTATGTCAGATTCGACGATAAAACGGCGGAATATCCGTTTGAAAGCGGAACGGAGCTTGAACATGCATATGCAGTTACCGTTCATAAAAGTCAGGGCAATGAGTTTGATGCGGTTGTTATGCCCGTTTCTGGTGTCGTTGAGCAGCTTGCATACAGAAACTTGCTTTATACTGCTGTTACAAGAGCAAAGAAACTCATGATTCTTGTCGGTTCGAGAAATACCGTTGAACGTATGACTCTCAATGACAGCAAGGCAAAACGATATTCAGCCCTAAAAAGCTTTATAATGCTCGGTGATGAAAAATGATTGAAGCGTTAAGAGTTTTTGTTTATTCTCTTCTTCCGAAAAGATGCGCATATTGCGGAAGGGTAATTCCGAGCAATCGGCTTATGTGCTATGATTGCGAGAAAAAACTTCCGAGGGTTACCGGAACGGTATGTGTCAAATGCGGAAGAGGGAAAGAGTATTGCTCCTGCAAGGGTGTAGAGAAGTATTTTATATCACTTGTTGCGCCCTTTTATTTCGACGGTAATGTAAGAAAAGGCATACATGCTTTTAAATTCAGAAGAAGTCCCGATAATGCAGAGGCATACAGCTTTGAAATGGCAAGAACGATTAAAGAACGGTTCGGTGATGCGGAGTTTGATTTTATTGTTGCTGTGCCTATGACTGATAAAAGCAAAAAAAGCAGAGGATATAATCAGTGCTCTTTGCTCGCTGAAGGGATATCAAAAAAATTAGGCATAGAGTATAAGCCGGATTTTCTTGTTAAATTATATGAAACCGAAAAACAGCACGGCTTACCATACTATTTAAGAAAAGGCAATCTTACCGGAGTATTTGATGTTTCCGAACCGTCTTATGTTAAGGATAAAACAGTACTTATATGTGACGATGTTTCAACATCGGGAGAAACGTTAAATGAGTGTGCAAAAATGCTTTGGTTGCACGGTGCGAAAGAGATATATTGCGTTGCTGCGGCAGTAACAAAATCAGAGAGAAAAAAGAATAAATAAAAGAAAGGATGTGTGGAAATGCTTGGTGTCAATATCGGGATTGATCTCGGAACAACATCGATTGTTGTTTATGTCGAAAACAAGGGAATAGTTCTTTCCGAGCCGTGTGCTGCTGCTTATGAAAAAGAAAGCGGAAAACTTATTGCAGTCGGTAAGCGTGCATGGGATATGGTAGGAAAAAATCCTGATTCCATCAGAGTTGTCAGACCGATGGTACACGGTGTTGTTTCCGATTTTACGGCTACAAAGCATATTCTCCGATACATTCTCTCTAAAATATGTAAAAACATGGTTTTTAAACCGAATGTTGTTGTTTGTGTGCCTTCAATGGCAACAAGCCTTGAAAAAAGAACAATTCTTGACTTGATTACATCTGCCGGTGCTGCAAAAGCCTGCCTTATCGAAGAACCTCTTGCTGCTGCACTTGGTGCAGGTCTCAAAAGCAACAGACCCGTCGGGGCAATGGTTGTTGATATCGGCGGCGGAACAACAGATATTGCCGTAATTACCATGGGTTGTATTTCTGTTTCAAAATCAATAAAGGTTGCAGGAAATGCGCTTGATGAAGCTATTGTTCGCCAGATAAGGCGTGAACGTGATGTTATAATAGGCGAAAAAACCGCAGAATTTATAAAGAAAGAGATAGGATGCTCATATCTCCGTGATGTTGAACTGGGTCTGACTGTAAAGGGGAAACATTTTATCACGAATCTTCCGGTTAGTATTGAGGTGAGTTCAACTGAAGCTTATCTGGCTATGCGCCCTCATCTCGAAACAATCGGAGAAGCTGTTCGTTCGGTTTTGGAGCTGACTCCTCCCGAGCTTTCATCGGATATTTTTGAATCTGGAATTCGTCTTACCGGCGGCGGTGCCCTTTTGCAGGGAATAGACAAAATGATTGAGAAAAAAACAGGTGTGAAAACTTTTGTTGCGAATGATACTTTGAATTGCGTTGCTCTCGGCACGGGAGAGGCGCTTACTCATATGGATATTCTCAGTCAGAACGGCTATGTTTTCAAAGCGAGAGATGAAATCGGCGGACTAACACCTGAAACAAATGAATAAATTATCTGAAACCGTCCAAGAATGTTATCAAAACATAAAGGACGGTTTGTTATATGAAAAGAAGGATTGCAGAAATTTCTGTGTGTATCTCGTTGGTTGTTTCGATGATTTTTTCAGTTATCGATTTTAATGAGAGCTGTGAAAAAGTAAGAAGCGATGTTCTTCGTCTTCACATTCTCGCTAATTCCGACACTGAAGAAGATCAAATGGTTAAGCTTGCGGTGAGAGATGCACTATTAAGTTGCGGAAAAGAATTGTTTTCGGGACAAACCGACCTTGAAAGCGTAGAGCGTACTATAAAAAATGAAAAAAATGAATTAATAGCTGTTGCAGACAATGTATTGAAATCAAACGGTTTTGAATATAAAACGCAAATTTATCTGACTGAAGAATATTTCACAACCCGAACCTACGGTGAATATACTTTACCTGCGGGAAACTACAGCGCAATAAAAGTTGTTCTGGGAGAAGGAAACGGACATAATTGGTGGTGTGTGATGTTTCCGCCGCTTTGCATTCCTGCAGCAACTCAGAATGATGATTTTGATATATATTTTGATAAAAAAACATCGGATGTAATAAAAAATGATTCAAAATTTGAAATAAAATTTAAAATAATAGAAATAATTGAAGATATAAAAAATAAGATTAATTACAATAATATATAATGCATAACTGAAATTGTGCAATTTTAATAGAAGTTATTGACATGAATTGCGGATAATGTGCATAATAAAAAAGTCGAAAAAATCAGAAAAAAATTCGAAAAAAAGTGTTGACAATTTCAATTTGTTGTGATATATTAGTCAAGCACTCACGAAACGAGTGCAACGCACCTTGAAAATTAAACAACGATTCAAGAAAAAACCCTTGAAGATTAATTTGAGTAAGTACTTGAAAGTACAGCAGTAATTCTCGTGAAGAACGAGGAAAGATGTCAGTGAATGACATTTTGAGCGATTGAGCTCTA
>JAFQRF010000062.1 GCA_017410195.1 Clostridia bacterium
GGCAGGTAACAGACCTATAGCACTTCTTGGCGGAGGCACTGGCATGATCGGTGATCCCTCGGGCAGAAGCGATCTCCGTCAGGTTCTCACCAAGGAAACAATCGAGCATAACGTTGAATGCTTCAAAAAGCAGATGAGCCGTTTTATCGAATTCGGCGAAGGCAAGGCTATGATGATTAACAATGCAGACTGGCTTCTCAACCTCAACTACGTTGACGTTCTCCGCGAGGTCGGTGCTTGCTTCTCTGTTAACAATATGCTCCGCGCAGAATGCTATAAGCAGAGAATGGAAAAAGGTCTTTCCTTCCTTGAGTTCAACTATATGATTATGCAGAGCTACGACTTCTATCATCTCTTCAAGGAATACGGCTGTAATATGCAGTTCGGCGGTGATGACCAGTGGTCAAATATGCTTGGCGGTACTGAGCTTATCAGAAAGAAGCTCGGCAAGGATGCTTATGCAATGACTATCACTCTTCTTCTTAACTCCGAGGGCAAGAAGATGGGTAAGACTGCTTCGGGCGCAGTATGGCTTGACCCCGAAAAGACCTCACCTTATGAGTTCTATCAGTATTGGCGTAACGTTGCCGATGACGATGTTCTCAAGTGTATTCGCATGCTCACCTTCCTTCCTCTTGAAGAAATCGACGCAATGGATTCGTGGGAAGGCAGCCAGCTCAACACAGCGAAGGAAATCCTTGCATTCGAGCTTACAAAGCTTGTTCACGGCGAAGAAGAAGCAACAAAGGCTCAGGCTGCCGCAAGAGCAATCTTCAGCGGTGCGGCTGACCTTGACAATATGCCCGCAACAACTCTTACAGATGCTGATTTCACAGACGGTATGATTGATATTCTTGATATCCTTATGAAAGCTGAAATCACAAAGTCAAGAGGTGAGGGCAGACGTCTTGTTCAGCAGGGCGGTATTTCCGTTGACGATGCAAAAGTTACCGATTTTGCAATGAGCTTCGCTCAGTCAGCTCTCAAGGAAAATCCCATCGTTGTTAAGAAGGGTAAGAAAATCTTCCATAAGATTGAGGCATAATTATGTTGAATCCCAAAGAAAAATGTGCGGTTTTTCTTGATATCGACGGCACGTTGCTTGGCGACAGCTTTACGATTTCCGACGATAATCTCAAAGCTATTGCAGATGCACGGGCGAAAGGACATATGGTTTTCATAAATACAGGCCGTTCATGGGGTAATATTCCCGATGTTCTTCATGAGCAGTTTAATCTCGACGGAGTAATCTCAGGCAGCGGTGCGATGATAACGATGAACGGCGAAACGGTTTATAAATCATGCATGAGCGAAGAACTTATCAGACGTGTTGCGGAATACATGTTCAATAACCGTCAATATTGGCTGATTTTTGAAGGGTTAAGGAATGTGTATGCCATTCCGAATGAAATCCGAGAAAAAAGAAGCTATGAAAATATTGTTGACTCTCCTGAAGATTATAAAAAAATATGTTCAGAGGATGAAATTCAGGTTATTGCCATGGGAAAAATAGTTACCGATGATTTCAAAGAGCTGTTTAAAGACGATTTGACTGTTTTTCAGTTTGATACCTATGCCGACTGTGTTATTAAAGGACTCAATAAAGCGAAAGGTATCGAAAAGGTGCTTGAACTGACGGGTATCAAAAGGGAAAATACAATTGCAATCGGTGACAGCAACAATGATTACGATATGCTTGAATATGCCGGGATAGGCGTTGCTATGGCAAATTCTCAGCAGAGAATACTTGATATGGCAGATTACATAACTGATTCCGCAAAGGAAAGCGGCGTTGCAAGAGCGATTGAAAAGCTTTTGCTTGAAAAATAACTTAACGGCGGGGTGTTTTTCATCCCGCCCTTCTTTTTTTGAAATAATTAAAAAATTTATTAAAAAAGACAGACCAATTCTTTTCTTCTTACGTCTTAATAGTGTTGGGCATAAAAAATGCGTAAATATTTCCGGAAACGGAGGATAAATCATGAAGGACAGCCAAGAAAGAATTAACGAACTTGCAGGAAAACTTAAAAAGGGTGACCAATCAGCTTTTGAAGAGCTTTATATGCTTACAAGCTCAAAGGCTTATTTCATTGCACTTAAAATTTGCGGAGATAAGCATGATGCTGAAGATATTGTTCAAGAAAGCTATGTTACTGCTCTTGCAAGAATTTCCACACTTGAAAAAACGGAGAGCTTTATGAGTTGGTTTAATCGAATCGTTGCAAACAAAAGTAAGGATTTTCTAAGAAAAAATAACCCTGATCTTTTTACGGAGGAAGAAGAAAGACTGCTCGGAAACACCCTTGAGAACGGAGAGACTTTTTCTCCGGAAGCAAACATTGACCGCGAAGAACTCAGAACAGCGGTTATGAGTGCTGTGGATGAGCTTGCGGTTGAAAAGCGAGCTTGCGTTCTTATGAAATATTTTGAGGATATGAGTGTTATCGAGATTGCGGAAAGCATGGAGATTCCCGTTAGTACTGTCAAAAACAGATTGTGGAGCGCACGTAAGGAATTGAAATCCATGTTTGAAAGAAGAGGATTGACTGCGGCTTACAGTGTTGCGCCTTTCGGTGTTGTGACTTGGGCACTCAATTCAACCTTCGAGACGGTTGCGCAGTCATTTGAAGGCAGCGCAACAGCGGCAAAAATCTTTTCTGGCATTGCGGTTGCAGGCACGGCAGCGGCAACCGGTGCGGCGGTGAGCGCAACTGCAGGAACAGCTGCGACAGGTACCGGCATTTTTGCAAAGGCAGCAGCGGCATCAACAATGCAGAAAATCGTTTCGGGACTGGTTGTTGCGGGAGTCGTGACGGGTTCAACAGTTGGAATAACCTCTGTTGTAAAAAATAATAAGAATACAGAAGATATTATTCCGACAACATCTTATACCGAAACCGTTGATTACAAAGCTGTACATGAGCCTGAGATACCCGTAGTGAACGAGGTTGCAGTTGACGCCGAAAACAAGGAAAGCGAAAAATACTCAACCAAAACCCTTGATTTCGGAGACCCTAAAAAAATGTCAGAAAAGGTTGATTACAAAGGAACCTTGAAGCTCGGTGATAACCATGTTGAATTTGAAGACGGTGTAAGCACATACTACGTTAATTTCGAAGTTGAAGAACCGGGATATTATCTGTTTACCAGCGACCGTAAGGATATGTATACCTTCAGCTGGGTTTTCGTTCCTGAGGATTCACAGAGCGGTCAAATAGATGGTTATTATTCGGCGGTAATAAGCCCTTATGAAAATGAAGATATTCTGGAATATTTCGAAGCCGGCGAGCATACACTTCTCATTTCGAGAACCGAGGGCATAGATTCAACCGGTGTTAACGTTGAATATTTAGGCGAAGAGATAACGGATATTCAGATTGAGCAGGAAGACCTTGACAATGTTATTTTGGGTTATGATGAAATCACTAAACGTGATGAAAGGGATAAGAACATGTTTTGGGTTATCGCGCATGATATGACCGAGGGGGAAGAAGGTTTATACGGAAATTCTTTCAGAACAAAGATTATCTTTTCTTCGGGAAAGGTGCATGATATGGGAGATGTGGGATTAAGCTACCATGTCAAAGGCGGAAAACTCAAGGAAGGAAAAAATACGGTAACATTTGAGTTGGGAGAAAAATTCGGCTTTCACAAGGAGTTTGTAATAACAGCGCATTCTCCGAAAGAATATGTAAAAGATATCGAGGTAAGTAACATTGATGAATTCAAAAAGGTAAAAATCAATGAGGAGGGCTTTATCCACAGCAAGCCCGAAAATTATGAGGTTACCGTAACCTATGCCGACGGAAGAAAAGAAACCTTTGACGGTGCAACATGGGACAGATTTATTGAACTTGACGACGGAAGAAAGCTTTTGGTTGTGTTTAACAGAGCAAGAGAAGACATGAGCATGGATTACAGGCTTCGCAGCAGAGATTATCTGCGCTTCAGAGTTTCAATCGGTGAAACCGATTACATTGACGAAGTCTGTACCGTTAAAGAATTCGATGTCATCGGCTACAGAAAAAGGCTTGACCAAAACAATCTTGAAGAAGTAAGAGAATATACCGTTAACATTGAAGATGGCATTGATCTTATGAAAGAAAATGCGGGCAGCGTTGAAGATTTTTTGTGGTATTCTGCGGAGCTTTCAAAAATAACCGGTTATAATTCTTATAAAATTGTCAAAAGAATCGCAGGTTTTGAACTCGACTATGCGATAACAACTTATAGAATTCTTACGAAAAATGAGTTTGATTTGTTCCAAAAAATATGATATAAAAAGCGCCGCAGATTCAAAATCTGCAGCGCTTAATTTTTTATTTTTTAACTTTATTTGTCTTCTCTTTCGTCGAGGGTTTACCCGATTTTTCAAGAAGAACGAGAAGCAGACACCAGAAGGCGGCGAGAAGAACAAAGAGAATACAAACGAGAATAGCATTCTCAATTGCGAAGCTCAGAAGTCCGCCGACTGCCGGTAAGTAGCTTTTAACAATTCCGTAACAATCCGATGCTAACATGGTATATGGCAATTGATTTGAATTGGTTATATCAGTGGTGAATATCTCTGCATCTTCAAGACCGAGTGCGGATGCTGAATTAATCATGTGAATGTCGCAGCCGGATGTTGTTGCCGAGGGAACGCAAAGAAGTTCTTCTGCCACATATTCATCGGGTTCAACCATTTTTGAAATGATAAGGTCGCCTTTTGAAACGAGTTTTTTGCCATTGGACTTCAGTATATCTGCGCTCATTGTGTTGAAGCAGAATCCTCCGATGTTTGAACCGCCGTTGTCGAGGAAAATCGAAACAAAGCATCCGAGGACAAAAACAACTACCGTTGCGGCAAGCAGAATTATCGAAATAATTTTGCCGGCTAATGCACCTTTGTTTTTCTTTTGGGGAGCTGATTCAACTTCTGTTTCTCCGTAATTGATGTTAGGGATAAACGGTGCGTTTTCCTGCTGTGCAGGTGCACCGACGGGGGAATAGCCTGCATTATTCTGACCGATGGGAACAAGCGGTCTGGGCTTCTTTTCCTTCTTTTCGGGCTGAGGTGAATATGTAGGCTCCGCATCAAGCGACTGAGCAGGCTTTGAAAAATAACCCGAACTGCTTATATCCTGCGGTTTTGAGCTTGAATCGTTTGTTTTCTGCTGAGGAGCGGACACAAACTGATTTGCAGCGGATGTCTGCCCGCGTGTTTTAGAAACAAATTCAAGGTCAAGCTCATCTATGCTTTTAAGTTTGAACTGATCCATATCGGTTATACTGCCTTTCAACTAAGATAATGATTATTTTGAAATTTTTGCACGCAGAGCGGCGTTTTCCTTTGCAATTTCTTCGCTGAGCTTTGTTATTCTGTCGATACTTGCGAGAAGCGCAGGGTCGGCAGCGGGTGCTGCAACGGGTGCTGCAGCGGCGGCACCGTTTGCTTTGAGAGCTTTGTTTTCATCCGAAAGCTGACGGCAGATTTTCTTGAGCTTTTCATTGTTGGCTTCGGTAGCCTTGGCATATTCGAAAACCTTTTTATATTCTGTTTTAAGAACTGTTATATATTGCTCGACCTGTGCGCAGTTATAGCCTTCGGCAGTTTTCTGAAATAAATCTTTATTTTCCATGGTTTTTCCTCCATAATTTTTTGTTTTATTAATTTACTATATCATATATCAACAAAAAATACAACATCAAATCCAAATATTTATTGTTTTTTACAGAGTATTCTGTTGAATTCGGTATCAGTCTGCCGTTAAATCCGGTCAAACACGTTCATTTGATTGCATATACTTGATTTTGCTGCAGATAATTGATATAATTAAAAAAGTTAAAATAAAGACAGGATGTGAATCAACTATGCCTTTTTCAGACCTCGGTGTTTTGCTCGGAGATGTTTCTTTGCTTGAAATTGAGCATCACACAAAAAATCCTATGAAAGCGCAGGAGAATACATTAAAAAAGATTCTCGAAAGAAACAAAAATTGCGAAATCGGAAAAAAATATAATTTTAAGGATATCAGATCCATCAGGGAATTCCAGGAAAAGCTTCCGATTACAACCTACGAAGACTATGAGTCCTATGTTGAAAGAATGCTTTTCAACAAAGAAAAGAACATAATGTTCACAGGCCCCAATATCAGATATTGTTCATCCTCAGGCAGTGTCGGCAAGCCGAAGATTCTGCCCAAATCAATAAAAGATCTCTGGAACATGCAGTGCATCGGTTTTTCATGCACGGTTGCAACCGCTGCTCATCACCTTAAGAAGGTTAAGGGAATAAAAATGCCTGCTCAGATGGGTCCTCTTGCTCTCGTTCTTACCGGTCACAGACTCGAAGACGGCAAGCAGTGCAACGGAGCAGGTCAGATTCCTCTTACTTATTTGAAAGCTATTCTTCCTTTTTTCTGCACTTCGCCTGTATCTCTTCTTTTTCCCGAGCATGAGGAGCTTCTTGATACGTCATATCTTCAGCTGCGTTTTGCTCTTGAAAACAGAAAGGTCAGTTACCTCGGCTCGATAGTCATAACCCTGCTTACAACAATGTTTGACTATCTTGAAGAGAACTGGCAGATGCTCTGCGATGATATCGAAAAAGGTATAATCAACCCCAAAGTGAAAATTACTCCCGAAGCATATGCCGAATATTCAGGAAAATTCAAGCCTAATCCCCGAAGAGCGGCAGAGCTTCGCAAGGAATTTGAAAAGGGATTTGACACTCCGATTGCTCCGAGAATATGGCCTATGCTTACATGGGCGTATGGAATGATTGGTGCAAATCTTAAGGTTTACGTTGAAAAACTGCGCAAATCGATCGGTCCCGATATTCCCATCCATAACATGGGTTATGCGGCTGCAGAGGGCTTCTTTGCTATGCCTACGGAGCTTGATGTCCACGACGGTGTTCTTCTTCCCCACTGCATTTTCTTTGAGTTCCTTCCGGTTGATGATGATGCCGAGGATGCGGACGATAACGCAAAACCGCTTCTTATTTCCGAGCTTGAAATCGGCAAGAAATATGAGGTTATCGTTACCAATTTCTCGGGTCTTTACAGATACAGAATCGAAGATGTTGTCACCGTTACAAAGATGCACAACAACACACCGAGAATTGAGCTTCTTTACAGACGCAATCTCAGCCTTAACATTGCGAATGAGAAGTCAACAACCCAGATGGTTGACTTTGCCGCAAAAGAAACGGCGAATAAAATGGGCAATGAGTTTGTCGGTCACAGCTTCTATGCCGACTATACCACAAATCCGCCGCGTTACTGCATGCTTGCAGAGCCGAAAAATCCCGTTTCAGAAGAAGAAAGACAGAAATATATTGATGTTCTGGATAATGAGCTTAATGAAGTTAACGAAAAATATTTCAAATACAGACGTTGGGGCATGCTCGGGAGACCCGAGGTTCTTTTTCTCAAAGAAAAGACCTACTGGGACTACAGAGAGTATCTGCGTTCAAAGGGCGTTGTTTTAAATCAGGTAAAGCCCGTTACGGTGCTTAATACGGAAGAAAGATGTGATTTCTTCTTCTCGCATGTTGCAACCGAAACAAAGCTGCCTTATATCCCTAAAGAAAGCAAATAAATTCAGGAGTGGTACAATTGAAAAATATCAATAAAATTGTTGCGGTATTTCTTTCGGTGATTATCGCTTTCGGCGCAACACTATCGGTTTCGGCATCACAGCCCGACGATGAAATCAAGACTCTTTCGGAATATAAAGAGCTTATCTGGGAAGAAGGTATTCCCGTTATAACAACAGACGGTTTGCTCAGCTTACTCAATACCGTATCATCCGTTTTCAGCTTTCTCAGAGGAGATGGTTTTCAGCCCGGCGCAAGGCTTGATATGAAGGTTGATGATTTCGTTGCCGAAAGATGCAACGCCGTCTATGAAAGCGGCGGACTTGATATCGTCGGTCTTCTCAAGAGTGTTCCCGATATGTCTGCACTTGCGCTGCTTGTTGATACATTCAATATTGATACTGCGGAACTCAGGGAGAAAATTTTTGTTGTAAGAGATAAATATAAAGCCGAAGGCAACGAAGCAATGGTCAAGGTTATGTTCATGCTCGGTTCATTTGTCAGCGTTGTTGAGGAATGCGTTGTTTTTGCCGAACCTACCGAAGAAGATCCGACAAACTACGAAGTAATGCTCAGGCTTACTTATAAAGACGGTACGGGAGATATAATGCACCCGGGTATTTTCATCAATTCCGAAACGGGCAGATGTACCAACAAGGACGGCACGGGTCTTATCGGAACCGGTTTTGAGGTCAATCTTTCAGAAATGGTTGTTTATGCAACAATCAATTCATGGATGAGAGATTTCGGCTTCTGTCTGTTTTATGATGTTGCCGCTTTGGCAATGCCGCTTCTCTGGAAATATGAAACACGCAGATTCAAGTTTGATTATGACGGTCAGGAATGGATGATTCAGGCGTGGAAGGGTAATTATCTTATCACAAACGGTGCGGAGGTCGGCGTTTATAACCGTCATCCGCTCAGATTCGGAAGCTATTACGACTGCGCATCCGATGAGCAGCTTATGGAAATGTCTATGCAGCTTTATCACGGTGATGATCTTCTTGTTAATCAGAAGCCTCAGATGCATTGGTGGATTAACGGATTCAATATGTGCGGCAGACACTATATTCCTGCAAGCCTTACTTTGAAATTCTCCGTTGAAATGCCTGATTCTGAAATGGTTGAGGCGTTCACAAAATCAATTGACAGACACTATATGCACGATGTAACTTATACCGTTGAAGGAACAACGGTTTATGTTACTTGGTAAAATAATTGCAGCCTTGTCACATTGCTGTGGCAAGGCTGTTTTTTAATGGTGGTGATGATGATGATCGTGAGGATGTTTGCGATTTACGGTGCAGTTGATTTCATTGCAATGTTCATTTGACGTTTCTGTTTCAAGCGTAGCATGTGAAATTCCATGCTCTTTCAGTTCTTCTCTGACTTTTTCTTTGATTTCGTGTGTGTCAGCATCAGTAACGATGTGCATGGTTGCGTGGTTGTTGTGTCCGTCAATGCTGCGTATATGAATGTGATGAACGTCAATAATGCCGTCAATTTGCGACAAGTGTTTTTTTATTTCCTCAACCGATATTCCGTGCGGAGTCTTTTCAAGGAATATATCGATAATTTCTTTCATGTTTTTTGCAGAATTCACCGTAATAAAAATCGCAACGCCTATCGACATAAGAGGGTCAATAATTTTTAAATCGGTAAATTTCATTATAATTGCGCCGACCAGTACAACCGCCCATCCGAGGACGTCCTCAAGCATGTGAAGGTTGACTGCTTTCTGATTAACCGAATCTCCTTCACGGGTAAAATATGCAGCCGCAAAGTTAACGGCAACACCGACAATCGCAAAAACAATCATGCCGCTGCAGTTGATTTCTGTCGGAGCTATAATTCTTTTTGTCGCATTGTAAATTACGGCAATCGAACCGAAAAGCAGAATGAAATTCGTTATCGCACCGCCGATTACCGAATATCTTGAATAGCCATAGGTGTATTTATAATCAGGCTGTTTTTGGCTTTTCTTTTCAAGAACAAAAGCAATTCCGATGCTTGCCGCATCACCGATATCATGAAGTGCATCTGAAATAACGGCAACGCTTCCCGTATAAATTCCGCCGACAAATTCAAATATAGAAAAGAAAAGATTGAGGATAAATGCAATTAAAATATTTTTTTCTGTTTTCATGATGCCTCCGTATTGACAAAGTATAATAGCCATAATACAATATATTCGTTACAGAACATGTTGTTCTGTAAAAATTATAACGCTGAATTATTTAGAAATTCAAGAGATAAAAATTCAAGGTTGTTTGTTACCGAACAATATTAAATTTTTGTACGGAGAAACAGTATGGACAGAAGGCAAAGAAAAACAAGAGAAGCAATTTTTAAAGCTTTTACCGAGCTTTTATCCGAGAAAAATATCGGTCAGATTACGGTAGGGGAGATAATCGAAAGAGCGGATGTCGGCAGAGCGACTTTTTATGCTCATTTTGAAACAAAAGATTATCTCCAGAAAGAGCTGTGCGAAGAGCTTTTTTGCCATGTATTTGATTCCGTTTCAGACTCTCCGCATTGTCACAGGCATATTTTTGACTGCAACGCACCCGATTCGATTTATTTACATTTATTCCGTCACCTTGAGAAAAACGATAATAATATTCTGGATTTACTCTCATGTGAGAACAATGACATTTTTATGCATTACTTTAAATCGGGACTTGCAAAGCTGATAAGCAGTCAGCCGGATACTTATGAAAATTCCGGTTTGCAGGGACTTCCCGATGATTTTCGGATTAATCACATCGCGTCAACTTTTGTTGAAACCGTCAGATGGTGGGTAGAGAATAAAATGCAACAGTTACCCGAAGAAATAACGGGATATTTCATGATTGCCATAAACGCGAAAGGAGCCGCGGAATGAACCGCAGCTCCTTTATTATTTAATAGTATTAAATTACAGCTTCATTGCAACGTCCCATGCGCCCCAGATAACGGTGCGGAGATTTCCGACCTTAGCTGCATCGCCGATAACATGAACATGCTTGCTCTTTTCGGCAACGGGAGTGGGAACATAACCGACAGACATGATAACGGAATCTGCAGGAATGTCAAAGGTCTTTCCTTCCTTATCCTTAACCTTTACGCTGCCGTTGTTGATTTCGCAGAGAGCTGTTTCAAGATGAACGGGAACCTTGTTTGTCTTGAAGAAATCTCTGAGATAGCTTGTGTTTGCAAGAGCAACACCGGGAGTTGTGATAAGGTCATCCTGCATTTCAACGATTGTGGGCTTTTTGCCCTGGAGATAGAGGTCATATGCAATTTCACAGCCTGTAAGACCGCCGCCGATAATTGTTACGTTTTCGCCGACTGTCTTGTTGCCGAGAAGGTAATCAACTGCTTCAATTGCAGTGTCTGCACCCTTAACGGGGATTTTTCTTGCCTTTGAACCGGTTGCAACGATAACCTCGTCTGCACCGAGGGCGTTGATGTCTTTGATTTCGGTATTCATTTTAACTTCGATGGGAAGCTTTGAAACCTCACGGATGTACCATGCGATAAGGTCACGGTCCTTCTCCTTGAATGAGGGAGCCGCTGCAGCGATGAATACGCCGCCAAGCTTGTCGGTCTTTTCATAAATTGTTACTTTATGACCGCGCTTTGCACAGACAATTGCTGCTTCCATGCCGCCGATACCGCCGCCGATAACAGCAATCTTCTTTGCTTTCTTTGCAGGCTTGATGTTGTATTTCTTTGACTGCATTGTTTCGGGATTAAGTGCGCAGCGTGCAAGACCCATTGTATCTGTGAGATCCTGAGTATTTGCATGACCCTTTGAGGATGAGAAGTTGAAGCAGCCGCTGTGGCAGCAGATGCAGGGCTTGATATCCTCAAGTCTGTCTTCGATGATTTTTGTTATCCATTCGGGGTCGGTGAGGAACTGACGTGCAACGCCGACACCGTCGATTAAGCCGTCTGCAACCGCTTTTGCACCGACATCGGGTTCCATACGTCCCGCACAAACAACGGGAATGTCAACGAACTTTTTGATGTGTGCAACGTCTTCAAGGTTGCAGTTCTGAGGCATATACATGGGGGGATGTGCCCAATACCATGAGTCATATGTACCGTTATCTGCATTAAGCATGTCATAGCCTGCATCCTGGAGATACTTTGCAGCTTTTTCGGATTCGGGCATTGCACGGCCGACTTCTTTATAGTCTTCACCGGGCATTGCGCCTTCGCAGAAGCCCTTCATTTTTGATTCAACAGAATAACGGAGTGAAACGGGATAGTCCTTGCCGCAGGCTTCTTTGATAGCCTTAACAACTTCAGCGGCAAAACGGTATCTGTTTTCAAAGCTTCCGCCGTATTCGTCAGTACGCTTGTTGAAAAATTCGATTGCAAACTGGTCAAGAAGATAGCCTTCATGAACAGCGTGAACTTCAACACCGTCAACGCCTGCATCGCGGCAGAGCTTTGCTGTTTTAGCAAATGCTTCGATGATTTCGTGAATCTGCTCAACGGTCATTTCGGGGCAGATAATATCGTGTGCCCAACGTGAGGGCTGGGGGCTGGGAGATGCAAGCTCATGCGAAGTATCAAGAATGGGCTTTAAAATTGCACGTGTAAATTTATTTTTATGAAGAGGAGCAACAAGCTCGGTAATTGCCCATGAACGGCCCATACCTGCGGTAAGCTGAACAAAAAGCTTTGCGCCTGTCTTGTGGATTTCATCCATGAATTCTTTGAGATCCTCAAACATCTTGGGATTCTGCCAGAGCCATTTGCCCCAGAATGTGTCGCGAAGGGGAGCGATGCCGGGGATGATAAGACCGACATTGTTGTTAGCTCTTTCAAGGAAAAGCTTTGCGGCTTCCTTATCGAAATGACAGCCGCCGAGCTCAAACCAACCGAAAAGAGATGTACCGCCCATGGGACACATAACGATTCTGTTTTTGATTTCTACGTTGCCTATTTTCCAAGGGGTAAATAAGGCTTCGTACTGTTTGTTCATCGAAAACACTTCCTTATCAATCTCAAATTTGTGTTAACATAAATAACCTATTATATAATAAATTAATTGTCGGCGGATGTCAAGTTGTTATTGAAATTCCCTGCAGCGAAAAGAATATTTATATCGGTATTAATGCGGTCTAAGTACTTGAATAGTGATTAATATAATGATATAATAAAAAAAACTGTTTTTGAAAGGGAATTGAAAATGAAAAAGCAAAATAATCTTTTGAATCTTGCGTTTTCGGCCATGTTTCTTGCGCTTGCCTATGTGCTGCCGTTTTTGACCGGGCAGGTGCCGCAGATAGGCAAGATGCTCTGTCCCATGCACATTCCCGTTATTCTTTGCGGATTCATGTGCGGTGCGCCATGGGGGCTTATTGTCGGTTTTGCAGCGCCCCTCATCCGCTCGCTGACACTCGGCATGCCCGTTTTGTTCCCGAGTGCAGTCTCGATGGCTTTTGAGCTTGCGGTTTACGGTTTAATCAGCGGAATAATGTACCGTGTTTTGCCGAAAAAGAAAATATACATATATTGCTCGCTGCTTATCGCTATGGCTGCGGGACGTCTGGTTTGGGGTGCGGTTCAGTTTGTGTGTATGGGACTCGATCCGTCAAAATTCGGATTTGCGGCATTCTGGGCAGGAGCGGTAACAAATGCAGTTCCCGGAATTATAATTCAGATTGTTGTAATACCTTTAATTGTTATGCTTATCGAAAAATCAAAGTTCAAAAATTATTTATCTTGACACGGAAAATGTCAAGGTTTAATAAAATATATATGCACACACGAGGAGGAAATATTTTGAAAAATGCAGCAAACAGAATTCTTAGGCAAACAGTTTCCGTTATTCTTGCAATTGTAATTTTTGTATCATCATCATTCAGCGTTTTTGCGGCTTCCGATATGATTTCGGAGGAAACGTCTGCAAAATCGGTCAGGATAGCAAAGCAGATTGAATCTGAGGGTATTGTTTTGCTCGAAAATGAAAATGATATTCTTCCGCTCAAGAATAAAAAGGTCAATGTTTTCGGCGCGGCATCGTGTTCAATTGCGTTTGCGGGTGCGGCAGGCTCGGGTGCTGTGCGTTCATCGGATGCAATCGATTTTTATGATGCGCTCGAAAATGCAGGTATTGAATATAACAAAGACCTTTACAGAGCGTATGCAACCCACACGGGAACGCTGATTGACCTTGGAATTTTAAGCTATGTTATCACCGTTCTCAAGCAGTTTTTCGGCGGCGGTCAATCTGAAATGCCTGCATGGCAGTTAAGCGACGGGATGATGAAAAAAGCGGTTGAGTACTCGGATACCGCAATTATAGTCATCGGCAGGGTAGGCACAGAGATGAAGGATCTCAGCATTGAGCAGCTCAATCTTAACGATGACGAAAAAAAGATGATAGACAGAGTTTGCGATGCGTTTGATGATGTTATTGTTGTGTTCAATATTTCTAACATTATGGACATGTCATGGCTTGAGGATTACGACAGTATCAAGGCGGCTATGATTATGTGGCTTCCAGGTGAGGTCGGCACGGACAGCGTCGGAAAGGTGCTTTCGGGCGAGGTTAATCCTTCGGGAAAGCTTGTTGATACAATTTCTTACGATATCGAAGACCATCCTGCATCAGAGAATTTCGGCAACTATATGTATAAAGGTGTAATCGGAATTCCCAAGTATTTTGTCAACTACAGCGAAGGCATTTATGTCGGCTACAGATATTTTGAAACCTTCGCACCTGAAAAGGTCATGTATCCCTTTGGCTACGGCCTTTCGTATACGGATTTTGACTGGACTGTAAAATCATTCAATTATGATAAGGAAGAAATAACAGTCAAAGTCAATGTTAAAAACACGGGCGATGTTGCAGGCAAGGATGTTGTTCAGGTTTATTTCAGCGCACCTTATTGTGATGGCGAAATTGAAAAGAGTGCAATTGAGCTTGCTGCATATGCAAAAACAAAAGAGCTTGCGCCGGGTAAGAGCGAAACTCTTGAAATCTCTTTTAACATTGAAGATATGGCATCCTATGATTCTGAAAACGAAGAAGCTTGGGTGCTTGACAAGGGTGAATACAAAATTCACATTGCTCATGATGTAAGAGATATTGAAAAGACATATAAATATAATGTCCCGAAGAAGGTTGTTTATAAAACCGACTCCGCTTCGGGCAATGAAGTGAAAAATCTTTTTGAGTTTGCGGAAGGCGACCTCGTTTATTTCTCACGTTCTAATCCCGAGGTAACTTATCCCACACCTCCCGTTGACTATAAGGCAACAAGTGAAGTTCTGAACAGCGACAGAAGACCCGACCCCGTGACAGAAGGCGAAGCGCCAAAGACGGGTGTCCGTTATAAAGACGGAGTCATAACTCTCAACGATGTTGCAAAGGATGAAACTCTCTGGGATGCATTCCTTGACCAGCTTACGGTTGATGAAATGATAAGCCTTGTTGCCGATTGCGGATACGAAACAACCGGTCTTAAAAGACTTGGTATTCCCGGTACTTCCGATAATGACGGACCTTCGTGCATTAAGGGCAGCGGCGGTCTTCTCTATACCGATTGCGGTCTTGCATTCCCCGTTGCAACCGCTCTTGCCTGCACATGGAATGATGAGCTTGCAGAAGAATTCGGTGACATAATCGGCGAAGAGGGTGTTCAGCTCGGTACGGATGTATGGTATGCACCCGGCTGTAACCTTCACCGCAGTCCTCAGGGCGGCAGAAACAACGAATATTATTCCGAAGATCCGCTCCTTTCGGGTAAGATGTCCGCAGCGGTCACAAGAGGAGTGCAGTCCCACGGAATCATCGTTACCGTCAAGCATTTTGCTGCAAACGACCAGGAAACCAACAGACAGTCCAACGGACTTTATACTTGGCTTAACGAGCAATCGCTACGCGAGCTTTATCTTGAGCCGTTTGAGCTTTCCGTGAAGGAAGGCGGTGCAAAGGGAATTATGTCCGCTTATAACAGAATCGGTGACCAGTGGTGCGGCGGAAGTCCTGCGCTTCTCACCGACCTTCTGAGAAATGAGTGGGGATTCGACGGCTTTGTTATCACCGATGCAAGTATTGACCTGACGGGCGAAGGTTATCTCGATCCTGCGCTTGCGGTTTATGCACGCAACAGCGGAATTCTGACAATGCTCTATGTTATTTCCGCACCGCAGACACTTATTTCAATGAAGCTTGCATACGCAAAAGACCCGATAGGCTTCGGCAACGCGCTCCGACTCTGTGTTTACGATATCTGCCGTATGAAAATGCAGTCAAATGCGTTTGAAGCGGCATAAACCAAAGGAGAGTGCCGAAAATGATAAAAACAATCCTAAAAATCTTAATCGCAATTCTTATGGCGATTAACCCTCAGTTGCCCGGAATACTCGACCTCGGCAGAATGCCTCAGGGCAAACAAATTGACCTTAACGAATTTGAACTTGTCTGGAGCGATGAATTCAACGGCACCGAGCTTGATACAACAAAATGGGGCTATTCCTGGTGGATAACCGAGCGTAAGGGCGGTTATTGGCATGAAGATATGGTCAGCGTAAAAGACGGCAACCTTGTCATCAGAGCTGAATATCTCGAAACCCCACCCGAGAATTACTATCTTGATTCGGGCATGGATATGCCCGAATATAAGCCCGGATGGTATACGGGCAAAGTAACAACCCGTGATAAATATGAGCAGTGCTACGGCTATTTTGAGGTGCGCTGTATTCTGCCTGCTGCAACGGGCATGTGGAGCGCATTCTGGATGATGAATGAGGGTGTCTACAATGTCAATAATTCAGGCGAAGACGGCACGGAAATCGATGTTTTTGAATCGTTCTACTATAAGGATAACTGGTGGGGCAACGATGCAATCTCAACCGGTATTCACTATGACGGATACGGTGAGGGTCACAGCGGTGTTGCGGTCGGTAAAATGTTCATAGACAATAATCCCTATGAAGAATATAACACTTACGGCGTTGAATGGAACGAAAACGAATATATTTTCTATATCAACGGAGTTGAAACGGGTCGAACTTCTGCCGGCGGTGTTTCGAAAAATCCTGAATATCTGCTTCTTTCCTGCGAATTTGCAGGTGAAAACGGAGTTCAGTTTTCGGACAGACACGGTACGGGTGAAATAGACAAAACCCCGGAGGAAAACTGGCCTGCCGAATTCAAGGTTGATTATGTAAGATGCTATCAGTATAAAAACAAATAAAAGATAACCGAACCTTTACCGTTATGGCAGAGGTTCGGTTTTTCGTTTTATAAAAGCTTTTCTTCCCATTCTTTTTCTTTGAATCCGATAAGAACAAATTCGTCAGAAACAAGCAGTGGTCTTTTGACAAGCATACCGTCCGATGAAAGAAGAGAAAGCATTTCTTCTTCACTCATTTCGGGAAGTTTATTCTTCAAATCCATTGATTTGTAAAGCAGTCCGCTTGTGTTGAACAGCTTTTTGAGCGGCTGACCGCTGAGATTATAAAAAACCTGAAGTTCATCAATGCTTGGATTTTCAAATTTGATATCACGCAGTTCATAGTTGATATGGTTTTCATCAAGCCACTTTTGAGCTTTTCGGCAGGTTGTGCATTTAGGATAGCATATGAATTTCATTTTTGCACCTCGTTTTCTTTTTTTGTTGACCGTGCGGAGTTTATTGTTTATAATTAAAGTATATAACAAAGGTGAGGATAAATCAATGAACAGAGAAAATTTTTCAAACCATATTCCTCTGAAAAATATAGAAATTACAGACCCTTTCTGGCTTGAAAAAACTGAGCTTGTCAGAAAAGAAGTCATACCCTATCAGTATAAGGCTTTGCACGACAGAATTCCCGATGCCGAAAGGAGCTATGCAATCGAGAATTTCGTCAAGGCGGGAGAAACAGTCAGAAGGCTGAAAAACGGTGAAGAAGTGCCGGTATATCCTGCGGATAAGTGGCATTATGACGATAATAATGCCGCACCCGAAGCTTTTCACGGCTGGGTTTTTCAGGACAGCGATGTCTATAAATGGCTTGAAGCGGTTTCGTATTCGCTTTTAAATTATTCTGATAAGGAGCTTGAATCAAAAGCGAAAGCGGTAATTGATTTGGTCTGCAGTGCTCAGCTTGACAACGGCTATCTTGATACGCTTTATGTAATCAACAACCGTGATGAGATTTTCTCGAATCTTAAGGATTTTCACGAGCTTTATTGTTTCGGTCATATGGCGGAGGCAGCGGTTGCGTTTTACGATGCAACGGGTGAAAGGAAGCTGCTTGATGCGGCTTGCCGTTTTGCGGATTTGATTTGCAAAACCTTTGGTGAAAACGGAATAAAGGGTTATCCCGGTCATGAAATTGCAGAAATGGCGCTTGTAAAGCTTTATAACTTTACAGGTGAACGCCGTTATCTTGATGCAGCAAAATTCTTTATTGATGAAAGAGGAAAAAAGCCGTATTATTATGATATCGTTCTCGGTAAGGAAACCGTGAATGATAATTACCACTATAATCAGGCTCATTGCGAGCCGAGAAAGCAGAATGAGGCGGTCGGTCACGCAGTAAGGGGAGTCTATCTTTACAGCGGAATGGCGGATGTTGCAAAGCTTTTTAATGATGATGAGCTTTATCACGCATGTGAAAAGATTATGGATAACATAATGAATAAGAAGATGTATGTTACGGGAGGAATCGGTGCAACGGTTGACGGAGAGGCGTTTTCTTTTGATTATGATTTGCCTAATGACCTTGCCTACAGCGAAACCTGTGCTTCGATAGGTCTTATTTTCTTTGCACGCAGAATGCTTGAAATAAAGCCCGTTGCCCGTGTTGCCGATACCGTTGAGCGTGCGCTTTATAATACGGTTTTATCGGGAATGGCGCAGGACGGTAAGAGCTTTTTCTATGTAAATCCTCTTGAAGTGCTTCCCGAAGCATCTCAAAAAGATTCAAGAAAACGTCATGTTAAGCCTGTAAGACAGAAATGGTTCGGATGTGCTTGCTGTCCTCCGAATCTTGCAAGGCTGATATCTTCAATCGGTGAATATTGCTATACCGAAAATGAAAACATGCTTTATGTTCATCAGTTTATTGGAAGCAGGGTAAAAGCCGAAAATGCGGATTTGGTTATTAAATCATCATATGTTCAAAACGGAAAAATCAGTATTGAAATAAATCCCAAAAAGAGATTTACTTTTGCAGTCAGAATTCCTTCATGGTGCAATAAATTTAATTTTTCCGTTCCGAGCGAAATCAAAGACGGATATGCTTATTTTGAAATCTGTGATGAATGCATAATCGATTGTGATTTCGGAACGGAAGTTAAAATGATAAAATGCTCAAACCGTGTCAGAGCAAATACGGATAAGATTGCCGTAACGAGAGGACCCTTTGTTTATTGCGTTGAAGAAGCTGATAACGGAAAAAATCTTCAGATGCTTAAAATCAGCAAAAATCCGAATTTCAGAATTTTTGAAAATGAAATTATTGCCGACGGCTTCAGAGAAAAGGAATGCGAAACGCTCTATTCCGATTGGAGGGAGCCTGAACTTGAGAAAGCAGAAATAAAGCTTATTCCGTATTATCTTTGGGGCAACCGAGGCGAAAATGAAATGAGCGTTTATATAAGAATTTAAAAAATTTTAAAAAAATTTGAAAAATCACAGACCAAATCCCCTTCTCAATCGTTATATATATGAAGAGTTAAATTCTTAAAAAGTAAAGGAGGACTATTCAATGAAAAGGAAATTAAAAATTATCGCTCTTGTTTTTATGCTGATTTCTCTGCTTGCGGTCGGTGCGTTTGCTCAGGATAAAACAATTGAATGGGATTACGGCGGAGAGGAATCACCCAGAGAAACATACAGTTTCGGCGGTCAGCTTCAGGTCGGTGATAACAAGGTTTCGCCCTTGACGGATGCATATAATATCATTTTCAGCGATTATTACAGTGAAAATGTTTATTATGAATTCGATGTTGAAAAGAGCGGATACTATGATTTTGAAACCGTATCCGATGCATATTACGGCATTTATATTTCTCAGGATATAAAAGACGGCGTTGCTTACGGCGATGCGGAATATCTGACTTTTGAGGATGAGGGGTATAAGGTTTATCTTGAAGAAGGCGAATGCGTTGTCGGTCTGATATTCTATTTCTATGACTGGAACGGATTAGGCGATATTTATAACAGCGAGCTAAATATTGAATTTATCGGTTCGGAAATAACCGATTTGCAGATTGCTGATGAATACCTTGAAAATATAATTCTCGGCTATCACATCGCAACCGAGTATGACGAAGAAAATATCTGCAGTATTCTTGCGGAAGGCAAGCTTGTGTTTGATTCGGACAAGGAGTACGAGTTTTTTGAATATCTTGATGTCAGGTATTCGGATGATATTGCTCCGGGCGAAAACATAATCACGTTTATGCTTCCGAATTATGAAAAAGAATATGCCGTGAAGATTAAAACGGTTGACGATTATATAAAGGATATCGAAGTCGGAAACATTGAAGAGGCAACGGTTGTTAAAGAAACATTTATGCCCGATATTGTTTTTCAGCCCGATGAATATATCGAGATTATTATAACATTGCCCGACGGCACAAAGAAAAACGAT
Organism: Clostridia bacterium; assembly: GCA_017410195.1. Lineage (GTDB taxonomy): Bacteria > Bacillota > Clostridia > Oscillospirales > Acutalibacteraceae > CAG-177. The sequence goes on from JAFQRF010000062.1 coordinate 20,177, forward strand.
GATTATATTGTTGAGCTTAACGGTGACAACTATATATGGATAACTTATGATTACATTCAGAAGGACGACGGCAAATGGTATTTTGTTGTTTCGGCAGCCGATAAGGAATATGTCTGCGAACCCTGCGAAACCGTTACGGCATCGTTTGATGAAAATTTAGGCTTGTATTGGAGCAGCGTGCTGGAATATGCAGTCGGGATGATAGGCGAAACATCGTGGTATTTGACCGATGCTTTTGATATGTTCTCGGGATTGAGTGTCGGCGAGAGAATGGAATATATCTCAATTGTGTTTTCTGAATTGAAAGAATATTATACCGAGGTTTACAATCTGACAGAATTGTTTATGAATTCTGTTTTTTAAAGTCAGAATCAGCGGAGTGTACTTGAAGTACGTTCCGCTTTTTGCTATAATGAATGTATTAAAAAGAAAGCGTGAAAAAACACTATGAACGAACTCAGTAAATTTTTTTTGAATGTAAAAGACGGCGATGCTGTCACTCTTGAAAAAGATAAAACATACCATGTCAGGCAGGATGATTCGTTTGAGTTTGAAGGTTATTATTGCACCAATACGGCAAAGCAGCATGAGAATCCCAACGGTCTGCGCCGCGTTGCTCTCTTTTTAAAGAACAAAAAAAATGTGTCAATTGACGGCAACGGAGCAAAAATTATTGTTCACGGCAAGATGACACCGTTCCTTTTTGACGAATGCGAAAACATAACCGTCAGAAATCTTTCTGTCGATTACGCATGCCCGACCATGGCGGAATTCAGGGTTGTTTCCGAAAACAACGGTACATATGAACTGAAAATCAATCCCGAATGCCTTTTCAGAATTGAGGGCGATAATCTTATATGGCAAGGTGAAAACGGATTTGACGGAAAACCCTACTGGGAAGACAGCTATATCGGCAATCGAAGGCACATCAAGGTGTATGACCCCTCAACCGAAACCATTTCCGATTTCAGGCGTGACGATCTTCCGTTTGAAACGATTGAGCAGATTGATGAAACAACTCTGCGTGTCACAATGAAAAACAAGGATGTCACTCTGCCGGTCGGATGCATTTTACAGACTCGCAACATTGTCCGTGACCAGACGGGAAGCCTTTTTCAAAGGTGCAAAAATCTGACATTTGAAAATTTGAGAATAAAGTTTATGCACGGTCTCGGAATGGTGTCGCAGTTTTGTGAGAATGTTACATACAGAAACTGCGATTTTACCCCTGCCGAAGGCAGAACAATTGCAAGCACAGCGGATTTCTTTCAGTTTTCGGGCTGCCGGGGTAACCTCACGGTTGAGAATTGCCGTGCATGTGGTGCGCAGGATGACTATATAAATGTTCACGGAACGCACCTGAGAATAATTGAGAGAAACGGAAACAGATTAACCGTTCGTTTCATGCACGCCGAAAGCTGGGGCTTTCAGGCGTTTGAGGTCGGCGACGAGCTTGAATTCATAAAGTGGAATAACCTTCAGCCCTTCGGAAACGTTAAGGTTGCAGCTTTTGAAAAGTTAAACGATGCGGATATCATAATCACCGTTGAGGGCGGTATTCCCGAGATTGAGCTTGAAAAAGATGTTGTTGAAAACGCAACCTGGACTCCGAATCTATATGTCAGAAACTGCGATTTCGGACCGACTGCAGGCAGGGGAATTCTCTGCACAACGAGGGGAGAGGTTATAATCGAAAACAACCGTTTCCGAAATTTATGGGGTCCTGCACTTCTCCTCGAAGATGACTGTAATTTCTGGTTTGAGTCGGGCTACACAAATGAGATAATCTTCCGCAACAATCACGTTATCGGCTGTGATTTCGGCAACACATGGCAGGATTCACCGATTATACGCTACACGCCGAAGGTTATGGATGAAAGCTCAGAGGAATTTGTTCACGGCAAGCTTACTTTGACAAACAACCGATTTGAAAAACCGTACCTCGGCAAGCACACAATCCATCTCGAATATCTCAGAGAAGCGGATATAAAAAACAATATCTTCGACGCACCGTATGATATTTATACCAAATGTGTCGGCAAGGTTGAGGATGAAAATAATATAGTAAATTGCCCGATATCAACGCAGTGAGATGTATCACCTTAAAGTTGACATTGGGTAGGGGCGGATATTATCCGCCCGATCAGATATTTTTTGTTTTGCGGGAGGCTGATAGCCGCCCCTACTGCTATGTTTTATCTGAAAGTTTAAATTTTTAAAAATCTTTTAATCAATCCTCAGTCTCGCTATGCTCGACAGCTCCTTTGCCAAAGGAGCCGAACATATCAAGAAATGCTTGCTGTAACAATAGCCTCCTTTTGGGAAACCCCTCTGCTTCGCTATGCTCATCACCTCCCCTAAAGGGGAGGCAAACCAGTGGCATTTTCGCAAGAAAATGACGGAGGATTGATAAAAACCAAAGCATAAATTTTCAGATATTACACTATATTACGTTGGGTTTTCATAAAATTAAATATAAACTTTTGTCTGAATACTAGCGTAGGGAACGCCGAGGACGGCGTTCCCTACAATAACATTTGAATTCTGCAAAATGTAACGGGATGACTTTAAGGTCGTCCCGTTTTTTGTGTGCGGTCTTTTCGGGACGACACGGAGGTCGTCCCCTACGATATATCAGTTAAATTTTGTTAAATTCACGGCGGGCTGACTCAGCCCGACCTACAAGACAAGTAAGAAAGAACACCCAAAGCTTTTCAGCCTTGGGTGTTCTTTTGTAATATCTTATTGCATCTTTTCCTGTTTAACCTTATGGTCAACGATGTGACGCTTTGCGAGTTCGGCGGTAACTTCGTCGAGACTGATACCCATTTCAATCATCATAACAGTGATGTGATAGAGCAAATCAGCAATTTCATAGACGGTTTCTGCCTTATCGCCGCCCTTTGCGCCGATGATAACTTCGGTGCATTCTTCGCCGACCTTCTTGAGAATCTTGTCAATGCCTTTTTCAAAAAGATAGGTGGTGTATGAGCCTTCCTTCTTGTTGACCTTTCTGCCGACAAGCATCTCATAAAGTCCTTCGTATGAGAATTCTTCGGTTTCGGGTGTTACGATATCCTCAAAGAAACAGCTTTCGCTGCCTGTATGGCAGGCGGGACCCGCTTTGATAACCTCGATAAGAAGTGTGTCCTTGTCGCAGTCTGTGCGGATTGAAACAACCTGCTGAGTGTTGCCCGATGTTGCGCCTTTTCTCCAAAGCTCCTGACGTGAACGGCTGAAGAAACAAGTCTTGCCTTCGTTCATTGTGATTTCAAGGCTTTCTGCGTTCATATATGCAAGCATGAGAACCTTTTTGCTGTAATAATCCTGAACTATCGCAGGGATAAGTCCGTCTTTGTTATATTTAAGTTCAATCATTTTATATCCTCATCTCTATGTTGTTGTCGTTAAGATAATTTTTCAAATCCCTGATGCTCAGTTCTTTAAAATGGAAAATCGATGCCGCAAGACCTGCATCTGCACAGCCTGCTTTGAAAAGCTCAAGGAAATCTTCTTTTTTGCCTGCACCGCCGCTTGCGATAACGGGGATTGAAACAAGGTCGCTGATTTTCTGAAGCATTTCAAGGTCAAATCCCTGCTTTACGCCATCGGTGTCAATGCTGTTGACAACCAGTTCGCCTGCGCCGTTGTTTTCGCCCATCTTTGCCCATTCAAGAGCATCAATGCCCGTGTCGATTCTGCCGCCCTTGCTGAAAATGTGGAACGAACCGTCAACGCGCTTGATATCCATTGAAAGAACAACGCACTGGTCGCCGTATTTTTTAGCCGCTTTTTCAATGATAGACGGATCTTTGATTGCGCCCGAATTTACCGAAACCTTGTCCGCACCGCATTTAAGCACTCTGTCAAAATCGTCAAGAGTGTTGATGCCGCCGCCGACTGTCAGCGGAATGAAAATTTCGCTTGCAACCTGGGTGAGTACATCAGTGAAGAGTGCTCTGCCCTCAAAAGATGCGGTTATATCATAGAAAACAAGCTCGTCTGCACCGCTGTCGTTATAAAAATGAGCAAGCTCAACAGGCGATGCAACATCCTGGATTCCTTCAAAATTAACGCCCTTTACTACTCTGCCGTTGCGCACGTCAAGGCAGGGGATTATTCTTTTTGTAATCATTTCTGACCTCCTGCCGCCGCAAGTGCATCCTTAAGGCTGAGCTTTCCTTCATAGACAGCCTTGCCGACGATTGCGCCGTAGATGTTCATTTTTCTGAGAGTTTCGATTTCGTGAGCAAAGGTTATGCCGCCCGATGCGACGATATCAAGACCTTTGATTTCGGAAAGCTCTCTGTATATTTCGAGGTTAGTGCCGGAAAGCATACCGTCCTTTGAAATGTCGGTATAAATAACGGTTGAAACACCCGTATCACGGAGCTTTTTGCAGAATTCAACGGAATTTACATTGGTTGTTTCCTGCCATCCGCTGACGGCAACAAGCCCTTCCTTTGCATCAACGCCGACTGCAACGGCGCTGCCGAATTCCTTGACAGCTTCTTCAACAAAGGGGTAATTTCTGACAGCAGCCGTACCGAGAATAACACGCTTTACGCCGAGTGAAAGATAATCTTCAATTCTTTGCATATTGCGGATTCCGCCGCCGACCTCAATGAAAAGACCGTCGATTTTTGCAGCTTCTCTTATTGCGTCAAAGTTGACGGGAAGACCGTCTTTTGCGCCGTCGAGGTCAACCATATGCAGGTTGGTTGCTCCGTCCTTCATGAATTCCAGAGCCATTTCAGCGGGCGAATCGGCATAAATCTTAACCTGATTGTAGTCGCCCTTGGTAAGACGGACTACCTTGCCGCCGAGTATATCTGTTGCGGGAAATATCTGCATATTGCCTCCTTATAACTCTGAAAAAGCTTTTAAAAGAGCAAGACCCTTTGTGCCGCTCTTTTCGGGGTGGAATTGCATTCCGTAAACACTGCCGCTCTTTACGATTGCAGGTACAGCTACACCGTATTCGGCAAAAGCAAGGGTGTTGTCAACGCAGTTTCTTGCGTAGAATGAGTGAACAAAATACATATAATCGCCCGGCTCAATGTATTTGAAAATCGGGTCTGCCTTTGCAAGATTAAGCTTATTCCAACCCATGTGAGGGATTTTTAAATCCGAAGGTATCTGACCTTCAAGCGGACCGACAAAGCCTTTAATCAGACCGAGACCCATATGCGCGCCGTATTCAAAGCTCTTTTCAAACAGAAGCTGCATTCCGAGGCATATGCCGAGAATGGGTCTGCCTTCTGCGGCAAGCTCGCAAAGAAGCTTGTCCATTCCGCAGTCGCGAAGTTTTTGTGCCGCATCGCCGAATGCACCGACGCCGGGAAGAATTATTTTATCTGCCGCAATAATTTCGTCTTTGTTGCCCGTGATTTTGCACTCAATGCCGAGTGCTTTGAGCGATGACGAAAGCGAAAAAAGGTTGCCGCAGCCGTAGTCAATTATTGCAATCATTATAAAATTCCTTTCGTTGAGGGAATTTCGCCGCCGAGTGTTTTGTCTTCAAAAACAGCCTTGCAAAGCGCTCTGCCGACCGCCTTGAAAATGCCTTCGATGATATGGTGGCTGTTTTTGCCCTCGAGCTGCTTTATATGGAGAGTGATATCGCTGTTGCGTACGAACGAAATAAAAAATTCTTCAACAAGCTCGGTATCCATTCCGCCGACAGCGGGAGAGGGAATCTTAACATCATAGTTGAGATATGCTCTGCCGCTGATGTCGATGCTTGCGAGAATAAGAGTTTCATCCATGGGCAGAAGAATGCTTCCGTAGCGTGAGATGCCTCTTTTTTCGCCGATAGCCTTTGCGAATGCCTGACCGAGAACAATGCCGACATCTTCAACCGTATGGTGATAATCAACGTGGGTATCGCCGACGCATTTAACCTTTAAATCCATTCTGCCGTGACGGGCAAAAAGCTCAAGCATATGGTCGAGGAATCCGCAACCTGTGTTGATTTCATTTTTGCCTGTGCCGTCAAGAGCAAGTGAAAGCTCAATGTCGGTTTCGTTTGTTTTTCTTTTGATTTCGGCTTCTCTCATTTTTATGCCTCCGTTATTTTTTTGATGCAGTCAACAAGTGTCTGCATATCCTCTGCCGAACCGACGGTTATGCGGAGGTAGTTATCTATTTTTGCTTTGTTGAAGTATCTTACAAGAATTCCGTTTTCGCGAAGCTTTGAAGCAAGCTCGGAAGCAGGGATTTTATCGCTTGAAGCAAAGATAAAATTCGCCTTTGAATCCGTGCATTTAAATCCGAGCGCTCTCAAGTCTGCAAGAGTCTTTTCTCTTGTTTCGACAATCTGTGCAATCTTGTCGTCATAGTATTCGTTATCCGCAATTGCTGCAGCAGCCGCTTTTATTGAAAGCGTGTTGAGGTTGTAGGGATTAAACGAATATTTGAGTTTGTTGAGGTCGTCGATGATATCCTTTGAGCCGATGCCGAATCCGACACGCAGACCTGCGAGCGAATGGCTCTTTGAGAATGTACGCGTGACGAGAAGATTATCGTATTTTTTGACAAGCTCCATGCAGCTTTCGCCGCAGAATGCCATATATGCTTCATCCATAATCACGAGATTATCGGGATTTGATGAAACAATCTTTTCAACCTCATCAAAGCTGAGAGCAAGACCTGTCGGCGCATTGGGGTTTGCGATAACGATATTCTTGTTTTTGCCGATGTAGTCATTAACATCAATTGAAAAATCGTCTTTGAGAGGAATCTGTTCAAGCTCAACTCCGAAAATATCGGCATAAACGGGGTAGAAGCCGTATGAAATATCGGGGCAGCAAAGCTTTCCGCCTGCGCCGCAGAATCCCATGATTGCGAATGCGAGAACATCATCAGAACCGTTGCCGCAGAATACCATATCGTGTGTTACGCCGAATTGCTCTGCGATTGCCGAGCGGAGTTCCTTAAGTTCGGGGTCGGAGTAGAGATTGAGTTTGTCAATCACTTCTTCGCTGAGAACTTCTTTAACCTTCGGGGAAGGCGGAAAAGGGGATTCGTTAGTGTTGAGTTTTATAACTTTAACATTAACCTGCTCGCCGGGTGTGTAGGGAACAAGCTTTTCGTAATTCTTTGAAAGAAATCTGCTCATGGGTTCACCTTATTTCTCAAATCTGATTGCCGCACTCTTGCCGTGAGCGTGAAGACCTTCACGGTTAGCAAAAAGAACGATGTTGTCCTTAACTTTGCCGAGTGCTTCTTCGGTGTAATAGATATACTGTGATTTCTTTACGAAATCGTCAACCGAAAGGGGAGAGCTGAATCTTGCCGTACCCGATGTGGGGAGAGTGTGGTTTGTTCCTGCAAGATAGTCGCCGAGTGCTTCGGGAGTATTCTTGCCAAGGAAAATTGAACCTGCATTCTTTATCTTATCAAGAAGTGCAAAAGGATCATCAACGCAGACTTCGAGATGCTCGGGAGCAATTTCGTTTGCGATTTCGATACCCTGCTCAATATTGTTTGCAATGATGATTTTGCCGTTGGTGTCGATTGATGATCTTGCAATTTCTTCTCTGGGGAGGAGCGGGATCTGCTTCTCGAGTTCTTCGCTTACCGCATATGCAAGCTCTTTGCTGTCGGTAACAAGAACCGCGCTTGCGAGCTTGTCGTGTTCTGCCTGAGAAAGAAGGTCAGCTGCAACAAAAGCGGGGTTGCAGGTGCCGTCTGCAAGAACAAGGATTTCGCTCGGACCTGCAATCATATCAATATCAACAAGACCGAAGAGCATTCTCTTTGCCGTTGCAACGAATACGTTACCGGGACCCACGACCTTATCTGCTTTGGGAACGCTTTCCGTACCGTATGCAAGAGCGGCAACCGCCTGCGCACCTCCCGTTTTGATGATTGTATCAACGCCTGCAATTTTTGCGGCACAAAGAATTGCAGATGGAATATTACCGTTTTTATCGGGAGGAGTAACCATAATGATTTCGCTTACTCCTGCGATTTTTGCAGGGATGGCGTTCATAAGAACTGTTGAAGGATAGCTTGCTGTGCCGCCGGGTACATAGATACCGACCTTTTCAATCGGGGTGATTTTCTGACCCGAAACAGTACCGTCACCGTTGTTGATTTCAAATCCTTCATGAAGCTGCTTTTCGTGGAAATTCCATATATTTTTCTTTGCAAGCTCGAGGGTTTCTATGAGTGCCTTGTCCTCATTTTCATAGGCGGCATCGATTTCTTCCTGGGTAACACGGAGGTTTTCAATTTCCGCTTTATCGAATTTAAGGCTGTATTCTTTGAGTGCTTTGTCGCCGTTTTCCTTAACGTTTTTTATGATATCGGCAACAATCGCTTCAACGCCGCTTTCAAGCTTTATATCTCTGGTAAGAATTTCGCTTTTTTCAGCGCTGTCTATGTTGATAATCTTAATCATTTTGCCAACTCCTTTGTGAGCTTTTCCATAAGAGTGTCAATATCCTTGCCCTTGAATTTGTAGGAGGATTTATTGGCAATCAGTCTTGCGCTGATGGGCATAATCTGCTCATAAACGCGAAGATTGTTTTCTTTGAGTGTTTTGCCCGATTCAACGATATCAACTATGACATCGGAAAGTCCGAGAAGGGGAGCAATTTCAATTGAACCGTTGAGCTTTATGATTTCAATTTCACGGTTGAGTGAAATGTAATAGTCTTTTGCGATGTTAACGAATTTTGTTGCAACTCTGAGAGGTCTGTCAAAATCTTCAACGTAATCGTTGGGTGCGGCAACGCACATATTGCACTTACCGAGACCGAGGTCGAGCAGTTCATATATATCAAAATCGCCTTCTTCAAGGATATCCTTGCCGACCACGCCGATATCCGCCGCGCCGTGTGCAATGTAAATTGCAACGTCGGAGGGCTTTACGAGAAGATAACGTACGCCGTTTTCTTCATTTTCAAAGACAAGCTTTCTGTTATCGCTGTAAATTTCGCTGCAGTCATAGCCTATTGATGCGAAAAGCTCATATACCTTGTCGCCGAGTCTGCCCTTGGGCAATGCAATATTCAGCATGAGGACACCTCCCTTAATGCGCCGTTTTCAAATGAATAAACCGTTTTTGCTTTGTATCCTTCGGGAACGGTGTGTTCAACTCGGACCGAGAATCCTTTTTCTACGAAGCTTTCAACGAGCGAAAGCAGAGTTTCACTTCTGTTTGCAGAGTCAAAAATTATGAGAATATCACTGTCAAATTCGCGCTTTTTCTTGTAGTAGAGATTGAGATTGTCAAGGTAAACAGCAAAGCCGACAGCCTGGGTGTTTTCTCTGAGCTTTCCTGCAAGCTTATCATATCTGCCGCCGGAAAGTACTGCCGAAGGAGCTTTTTCAACATAACCCTGGAATATGATGCCGTTATAGTATTCGGTGTTGTTAAGCACGGAAAGGTCAATGAAAAGTCTGTCTGCAAGCTCACTTTTTCTGAGTGATGCGGCGATGAATCTGAGTTCTTCGCAGGCTTTTTCCATTTCTTCGTTGCAGGCAAGAGTGCAAAGTTCTTCTATTGCATTGTCGAGCTTGCCGTTGATGCCTGCAAGCTTTGCAAGAAGCTCTGTTTTTTCTTCGGATACGCCGCATTTTGCGCAGATATCGCGAAGGTCGTGAATGTTTTTACCCTTTACGCATTCAATGATATCTTTTTTTGCGTTTTCACCGATTTCAAGCTCTGCAAGAAGCGAGGGGATAAATGCCATATGCGAAATCGAAAGAACAAAGTCCTTGTCGATTGTTTTTAGACTCTTAGCGGCAAGCATCAAAACTTCCGAAATAAGGTATTCATCAACCTTGCCGAGCACTTCAACGCCCGTCTGTTTGATTTCTTTATAGTCCATTGAGCTGTCGCTCATTCTGAAAACGCTTTCGTTATAATAGAGCTTTGTGAGTGCTCCCGAAAGCTTTGCATTCTTGACTATTGAAAGGGTTATATCAGGCTTGAGTGCCATGAGGCGTCCGTCTGAGTTGTTGAATGCAAGAATACCCTTGCCTGAGAGAAAATCTCTGTTGTCGCTGTAAAAGCTGTATTCCTCAAACTTTGCCATTCTGTATTCTTTATATCCCCACTGCTTGTAGAGCATTGAAAGCTCATAGGTGAGGCTGTCCTCTTTTGAGAGAGTAGCAAGAAATCCGTCCATAATATTCTCCTGAAAATTAGTATGCAGGGCGGGACTTGTGTCCCGCCGTAAGTTTTACAATGAGATTATGCCAAGTATTATATCACACTTTATTGTGTTAGTCAATTAGCGATTTACTACGCTAAATCGAATTCTTTTTGTGTTTTGTTTATGTAAATTACACAAGGAATAACATATACAGTCAAAAAGCGCATGGCATGAGCCACACGCTGTTTTATTATTTTGTTATTGCTTTTCTCAGGCATTCAAAGCTTTCCTGACTGATGACATGCTCGATTCTGCATGCATCGATTGCCGCCTGGTCGTCGCTGACTCCTATTCCCTTCAGCCACGCCGTGATTGTTTCGTGCCTTTCGAAAACCTTGTTTGCAATTTCAAAGCCTGTTTCGGTGAGAGTGATAAGACCGTTGCCGTCGGTTATGATATAGCCGTGTTCTCTGAGATTTCTCATCGCAACGCAAACGCTGGGCTTTGAGAATCCAAGCTCTGTTGCAATATCAACGGAGCGGACCGTGCCTTTCTTTTTGCTGAGAATAAGTATCGTTTCGAGATAGTTTTCTGCTGATTCGCCCATTATCATTTGTTTCACCCTCCGTTCGTTACAGCGGTTTCAAAAGTATAACACAGATATTTTTATTTTTCAATAGTAATATAATTAATTACAATAAATTTTCTCTGCAAACCTGACTGATGCCATTGCATCGCTGCCGTAGCTGTCTGCATTTATCATTGCGGCATATTCTTCGGTCATAACCGCACCGCCAACCATAACCTTGCATTCCGGCGCTTCTTTTCTGAGAAGCTTTATGGTTTCTTCCATTGCAGGGACAGTTGTAGTCATAAGTGCGCTTAACCCGACAAGCTTTGCACCGCTTGATTTTACGGAATCAACGATTGTTTCGGGTGCAACGTCTTTTCCGAGGTCGAGAACATCATAGCCGTAATTCTCAAGAAGAACCTTAACGATGTTTTTGCCGATATCGTGAACATCGCCCTTGACCGTCGCAATAATAACCTTTCCCTTTTTGTTTTCGCCGGCGGGAATTGCGGATTTAACTGCTTCAAATGCTTCCTTTGCTGCCTGAGCGCTCATAAGAAGTTGGGGAAGATAAACTTTCTTTTCTTCGAAGCCCTTGCCGACGGTGTTGAGTGCGGGTATGATCATTCCGTCAATTATTTCCATGGGAGAAGTGGTTTTTAAAAGCTCGATCGCTACCGCGCCGGCCTGTTCCTTAAGACCGCTTATGATGCATACGTCAAGGCTCATATCCGATTTTTCAGAAGCCAGCGTCTGAACAGGGGAGAGCTTGTCTGCAAATTCGATGTAGTCCGAGCAATTTTCGTCTTTACCGGTCAAAGCCATGAAGCAATGCCAGGCTTTCATCATTTCATCCGAAAACGGATTGATGATTGCGCAGTCAAGCCCGCATTGCATTGCCATTGTATAGAAAACGGAATTAACGTCCGCTCTCGAGGGAAGACCGAAAGAAATATTTGAAACTCCGAGACTTGTTTTGATACCCGTTTTGTGGAGTTCTTTTACTGCTTTAAGGGTAACATTTGCACTCTCGGAATCGCTTGAAACCGCCATTGCAAGAGGGTCAACAATAATATCATTTTCATCAATTCCGTATTCCTTTGCACGGCTGATGATTTTTCTCGCAATTTCAACTCTTTCGGCTGCGGAAGCAGGTATTCCGTTTTCGTCAAGAGTGACGGCGATAACCGCACCGCCGTATTTTTTTATCAATGGAAAGACAGCTTTCATGCTCTCTTCTTTTCCGCTGACGGAGTTAATCAGAGCCTTGCCGTTATAGATTCTCATTGCTTTTTCCATTGCAATGGGGTCAACCGTGTCAATCTGGAGAGGGAGGTCGGTAACGCCCTGAAGAGCTTTGATAACATTCACCATCATTGAAGTTTCATCGATTTCGGGCAATCCGACATTGACGTCCAGAATTTCAACGCCTTTTTTGTTCTGAGCAAGACCTTCGTTGAGAATGTAGCCGATATCGTTCTCACGCAGAGCTTCCTTGAATCTCTTTTTGCCCGTAGGATTTATTCTTTCGCCGATGATAACGGGGTGTTTTCCGATTTCAACGGCATGTGTATATGATGAAACAAGAGTGTGATTTTTCTTTTCGGGGAGTGCAAAAGGCAGATTTTTTGTCTTTTCAACCGTTTTTTTTATGTGTTCCGGAGTTGTTCCGCAGCATCCTCCGATGATTGTTGCGCCTGATTTGACGATATCACACATGATATCTGAAAATTCATCCGCATCAATATCATAAACGGTTTTTCCGTTTTCGCTTCTGGGCAGACCTGCATTGGGATTAACGATAATCGGAACACTTGCATATTTTGCGAATTCGGGTACGATTTCTGCCATCTGCTTCGGTCCGAGTGAGCAATTCATGCCTATTGCATCCGCACCCAGACCCTCGAGCATCGCAATCATTGCCTTGGGGTCTGCGCCCGTCATAAGTTTATGAGCATCATCGTAAACGCAAGTAATGAATATGGGCAGATCGCAGCTTTCCTTTGCTGCAAGAACAGCTGCTTTCGCTTCATATGAATCGTTTATTGTTTCAATCAGAATGAGATCTGCGCCTGCGTTTGCACCGATTTTTATTGTTTCGGAAAAAATTGAGACAGCTTCTTCAAAGCTGAGGTCGCCGAGAGGCTCAAGCATCTTTCCCGTAGGACCTATGTCAAGTGCTACAAAGGCATTTTCATATTCTTCACATGCAGTCTTTGCATTGTTTACCGCAGCCGTAACGATTTCTTCAAGATTATCAAATTTAAGTCGGTTTGCGCCGAAGGTACATGTGGTTATTATGTTTGCGCCCGCATCAAGGTAAAGACGGTGCATTTCAATTATTTTTTCAGGGTTAGTGATATTCCACGTTTCGGGTTTTTCACCTGCTTTTAGTCCCCACGACTGCAGAAGTGTTCCCGCGCCGCCGTCACAATAGGTTGTTCCGCTTTTGATTTTTTCAATGATTGTCATCAATATTCCTTCTTTATCTGTACGGGCAGTTGATACCGCTGCAAATCATGCAGCCGGGTCCCGTGCATTTATTCTTTTCTTTGCCGATTCCGATTATCGCCGTGACGGATTTTACCGGTACCATCATCAGGCTTTCGGTGAGGCTCATTCCGATGTTTTTCTTTGTTTGCAAAAATTCAACAATATCTTTCTGACATTCCAGCGGCATATCGCCGTAGCCGGGGCTGAACCTCGGTCTTAAGCATTCGCAGTTTTCGAATGAAAGATTGATTTTATCGCAGAATGCTTCAATCGCCGCCGAACCGATGCAATCCGTTACCATTCCCTTAAGCGGTGAAATTATTGAATTCCGTTCAATAAGTCTGTGCGATTCAATGCCTGTTGTTGCCGCAAAAACATATGCTTTTTCACAACCGTCAAGATTCCTTTTGAGTGAATTGCATATGATTTTTCCGTTTCCGAGGTCAATTTCACCGTTTGCACTTACATCAACTTCTGCATAACACGCTCTGAAGTCGGCGGCTTTCAGAAATTCTTCGGTACATTCGGCAATCAGTGTTTTTGTATTATCGTCTGTTTCAGCGGAATAATAGCCGAGATAAACTGCAACCTCCTTCGGGTCGATGTTTATTTCGGCTGCCGCTGATTTTATAATATTAATCATCGTATTATCCTTGTTTGTTTTTGAAAATTATCAGCTTACTGAAAACATAGTTGATGATGACAACAACAACGCCGACTATGCATTTTGCTATGAAATCATTCCATGTGAGAAGCGATACCATAACAAACATCATAAGTGTTTCAACAACAAATGAAAAAATTCTTGCACCCATGAATCCCGTGAATTCTTTACCTGCAACCGAGGGCTTCCAGCTTTTTGATTCAAAAACCCATAGCTTGTTTGTCACAAATGCGAAAATAACTCCGACAACCCACGCGATTGCGTTTGCATCAAGATAGTCGCTTCCGCCGCTGAAAATTTTAAGTATTGCAGAGTCCTCGGGGATTATTGCGTTAAATACGCCGTCCCAACCGATGCCGATAAAAAGCTTTTTGAAAAGATAGAAGGTTGCAAGATTGACAACTGTAGTCAGCACTCCGAAAAAAACATAGGTGATTATTTCTTTTGTGAAAAGTTTATCGATAATTTTGCCGATAAAGCTTTCTCTTTTAAATAGTTTAAAAAGTAATTCTCTGATTTTTTCAATCATAATATTCTCCGTGAATCATTTATTTACCGCAATACATACATTTTAAAACAAAAAAATAATAAAGTCAATAAAGGCTTGCATTTTTAATACATTGTGATAAAATATTATGAGGTGAATTTATGAGAAAAGCGGAAAAGAACAAAAACAGACTGAATTTTCTTGACGAAATAAGAGGGTTTGCGGTTTTTTGCATGATTTTTTATCATGCATTCTATATTCTCGGCTCTTTTTTCGAACTGGAATGGGCGGCTTATCTTTTTGATTTCTTTATGCCAGTTCAGCCTTGGTTTGCGGCGATTTTTATTTTTGCCTGCGGAATGTCTTGCACGCTTTCGAAAAATAATCTTAAAAGAGGATTGATTCTTCTCGGCGTTGCGGTCGGATTTACTCTTGTAACGGTAATTCTTTTGCCTGCTTTGGGATTTGTCGGAACGGAAATTTATTTCGGAATTCTTCATCTTCTTGCTGTTTCGGTTTTAACTTATGCGTTGAGCGAAAGAAAGCTGAGAAATATTTCTCCGTTTACGGGAATACTTCTTTGTGCCGTGCTTTATGCATTCACAAGCGGAATCTCCGAAGGTGAGTTCGGCTACGGAAGTCTTGTAAGATTCTCTCTTCCCGAAGGGCTTTATGAGCATAATTATCTCATGCCCCTCGGAATATATTCACCCTCTTTTTATTCGGCGGATTATTTTCCAATATTTCCCAATATTTTTATTTTCTTTTCGGGTGCATTTACAGGAAGAATATGCTCGGAAAGGGGATATCCCGAATGGATTTATCCCGAAAGAGTACCTTTTTTCGGCGTTCTCGGAAAGCGTTCGTTAATCATTTATATTGTTCATATGCCGGTGATTTTTGCGGCGGCGTATGTAATAGATTTGTTAATAAATTTGTTTTAGATAGGAGATAAAAACATGAGTGAAGCATGCAGCGGCAATTGCGCAAGCTGTGCAAGCAATTGCGATTCAAGAAAAGAAGCGCAGGATATGAGAATTCCCTGCGGACCTTTCAGCAGCATCAAAAAAGTAATCGGAGTTGTCAGCGGTAAAGGCGGTGTCGGTAAATCACTTGTTACCTCGATGCTCGCAAGTGCGATGCAGGCAAGAGGCAACGCCTGCGCCGTGCTTGATGCGGATATAACAGGTCCCTCAATTCCCAAGTCGTTCGGTATCAAAGAAAGAGCAAAGGCAGACGAAAGCGGACTTCTCCCCGAAGAAAGCAAGACGGGTATCAAGATTATGTCAATTAACCTTCTTCTTGAGAACGAAGAATCACCCGTAGTATGGAGAGGCCCCGTTATTTCGGGTGTTATCCAGCAGTTCTGGAAGGATGTTGCATGGGGCGATGTTGACTATATGTTTGTTGACATGCCTCCCGGAACAGGCGATGTCTCTCTGACCGTGTTCCAGAATCTTCCCGTTGACGGCATTATTATTGTCACTACTCCTCAGGATCTTGTTACAATGATTGTCAAAAAAGCTTTCAATATGGCAAAGCTTATGAATATTCCCGTTCTCGGTCTTGTTGAGAATATGAGCTATGTTGTATGCCCCGACTGCGGAAAGGAATTCAAGATTTTCGGTGAGAGCAAGATTGATGAAATTGCAGCCGAACTCGGTGTACCTGTTCTTGCAAAGCTCCCCATCGACCCCAAAACCGCAGCGCTTGTTGACAAGGGTGCAATTGAGCTTGCTGACGATAAGTATATCGCACCTGCAGTTGACTTTATTTCAAAAATGGATTAAAATTACGGATATAAAAACTTTCAGGAGTTGAAAACAAATGCTTGATATCAGATTTGTAAGAGAAAATCCCGATATAGTTAAGGAAAATATAAAGAAAAAGTTTCAGGACAGCAAGCTTCCTCTTGTTGATGAAGTAATCGAGCTTGATGCTCAGTCAAGAGCAATCAAGACCGAAGCCGACAGCCTCAGAGCTAACCGCAACAAGGTTTCAAAGGAAATCGGTATGCTAATGGCTCAGGGTAAGAAGGAAGAAGCTATGGCGGCAAAGTCAAAGGTAACCGAGTTTTCCGAAAGACTTGCAGAGTGCGAAAAGCTTGAAGCAGAGTATTCAGAGAAGGTCACAAAGATTATGATGACCATTCCCAACATCATCGACCCCAGTGTTCCCATCGGTAAGGACGACAGCGAGAATGTTGAAGTCACAAAATACGGTGAACCCGTTGTTCCCGATTTCGAAATTCCTTACCATTCAGAAATTATGGAGCGTTTCAACGGTATCGATCTTGATGCTGCAAGAAACGTTGCGGGTAACGGCTTCTACTACCTTATGGGCGATATCGCGCGTCTTCATTCCGCTGTTATTTCATATGCAAGGGATTTTATGATTGACAGAGGGTTTACCTATTGTGTACCTCCCTTTATGATCAGAAGCAATGTTGTAACAGGTGTTATGAGTTTTGCCGAAATGGATGCAATGATGTATAAGATTGAAGGTGAGGATCTTTATCTTATCGGCACAAGCGAGCATTCAATGATCGGTAAATATATCGATACAATCGTTAACGAAGACACCCTTCCCCACACTCTCACAAGTTATTCACCCTGTTTCCGAAAGGAAAAGGGTGCACACGGCATCGAAGAGAGAGGTGTTTACAGAATTCATCAGTTCGAAAAACAGGAAATGATTGTTGTCTGTAAGCCCGAAGACAGTATGATGTGGTTTGACAAGCTCTGGCAGAATACGGTTGACCTTTTCCGTTCGCTCGATATTCCCGTCAGAACTCTTGAATGCTGTTCAGGCGACCTTGCTGATCTTAAGGTCAAGTCCTTTGACGTTGAAGCCTGGTCACCCAGACAGAAGAAGTATTTCGAAGTCGGTTCCTGCTCAAACCTCGGCGATGCTCAGGCACGCAGACTCAAAATCAGAGTCAACGGCAAGGACGGCAAGTATTTTGCACACACCCTCAACAATACTGTTGTTGCTCCTCCCAGAATGCTTATTGCATTCCTTGAGAACAATCTCAACGAAGACGGCAGTGTGAATGTTCCCGTTGCGCTCAGACCTTATATGGGCGGCAAGGAAAAGCTTGTTCCCGTTAAATAAAGTGATTTAGGACACAGCAAGGAAAGATGCGTAAGAATAAGGGTCTGTCTCACGGAGATGAAGAAGCCGTTTTCTTTTAATGCAAGGCGTAAAAAATGCGTCAAATCGGAAAATTGCTAAAATAAAACATGAAATAATCTGTTTTAATTGTATATCGTAATTAAAATGGCTTGCAAAGGTTGGGTTTCCTCTGCAAGCCATATTTATTTTATTCTGTTTCATTTGGTTTTCGTTGCGTGAGACAGCAAATTTTAATTATTGTGTAATAGTCAGACGGTAAAACGAAGGTCTTTCGGGATTTCTTATATCGGGCATGTTAAAATTATCGGAACTAACGAAATTCCTTATGACATTAACCGATAAATCGGAAACAGAAACGGTTTTATTATGAATTACCGGGCTTTCGTCGTATTCGTAATAAAAATCAAGCCACACATTCCATAATTCAACCGAATCTGCATTTTTTAAAACGATTTTTATGTATTCTATAAGATTTTTTGCACGGCCGTCAGTATAGTTCCATTCAAGGCATACTCCGAATTTTTTATCGGAATAGCTTTGAGTATCCTTGAAACTGTTAAGAAAGAAATTGTCATCAGCCCCGCCGTCGAATATTTCTCCGGTATCAACATTGATTTCAATAGGGTATTCTTTTGAAGGTGAATAATTTTCAAGCGGACAGTCTGATGTTAAAAATATACATTTACTCATATTTATCCTCTATTCTTCCGCCACAAAAATCATATCGCCTTCATGATATATTTCGAGAATACATTCATAATGCCGGCGGTTATGCAAAAGATAACCGCTGAGTTTTGTTGAGTTATATCCGTACGTTTCATCCATAACGCAAAAACCGAGCGGAACAAATTTTTTAATAAAATCCTTCAGAAACAGTTTCTCGCCCGTGAAGGTGCCGATGTTTCCGCAAAAATCAAGGAGATATGCATAGCTGTAATCCCATCTAACATTATGGAATTCAACGTAACCGTCCGGCTGACTGCAGGGCGGTGTTGTTTTTATAATTCCAGACTGCGTGCGCATGACAATGTTATTTACGGTTGTTTCGAAAGAAATAACATTCATGTCGTGAAGACTGTACGGTGCGTTAATATTTTCTCTGATTGTTCTAACCATTGATTTGCCTCTCGTAAATTAGCCGAAAATCCCCGTAAAGAAATTATATATAACCGAAATCGCGTTGAATACAAATCCCGCAATTCTTAAAGTTGAAGTGAAGATTGCGGAAATCTCTATATCCTTGCCTTTTACGGCAATGACGGGAGCAGCATCGCTTCCGAGGCTGATTTCATAAAGCTTGTCAAGAATAACATTTGCAATTATCTCGTTGCCATTTGCGCTGGGATGTATTTCATCGTCTGCGTAGTTTGCCATATCGTCGCCGAGTGCCGATGCAACATCAACAACAACGATTTCACCCGGATTTTCGGTGTTATACTTTTCGATTGCAGCATTGATTCTGTCTGCGCCCTGCTGATAAGGCGCTCTCAGATAACCCGACTGCGGATTATAAAGCGTTTGCATAAGAATAACCGCATCTGCATTATGCGAATTGATGATATCAACTATTTTGCAGAAATTGGTGTAAAAGCCTTCTGCAATTCGGTCGAATTCGGTGTGGTCACCCAGAACAATTGAGTCAAACATAAGGTCAATAAGGTTGCTCATAAGGAAATCGTTGCCACCGATTGAGATGCTGATAATATCTGCCTTTTTAAGATCGGCAATTACCGTTTCATCGCTTAAACGGTTTATGAGATTTGTTGTTGTGTGACCGGGAACCGAGTGGTTGACATAATCGTAGCCGTTGGTATCTGCAACGATTTTTCCGTAGCAGGCTTCACGGGAATTTGTAAGACCTGAGCCGTATGCTATCGAATCGCCGAGTACAAGATAAAACGGTTTTTCGCCTTCTGCATATCCGCAAACCGTAAATATACAGAATATCATTGCGATGCTGAGAATAAATGCAGTAAATTTTTTCATTTTTAAATCTCTCCTTTTTCCTTTTTCTTAAATATATCATCATATTTTTTTGGGGTCAATATGTATTTTTTCAGCTTTGAAACAATACTGCCGTATGTTGAATAAAATTAAACATATTGGTTTGAATTTCGTTATTGAAACACTGAAAAATTCAAAGTATAATAAAATTAAGAATTGAACAAAGAGGTGTTTCAATGAAAAAGAAATTTTTAAAGATTATTTCCCTGACACTTGTATTATCGCTTCTGATTGGCAATATTGCTTTTGCAACAAGCGGTGATGTTGACCCTGAAATTATAGCAGAAACAAAAGAAACCGCAATCCGGATTGAAAGTGAAGGAATTGTTCTTCTCAAAAACGAAGATAATTTTCTTCCTCTTGAAAACAAAAAGGTAAATGTCTTTGGTGCAGGTTCGGTTTGCCCGTTTTTCGGAGGAGCAGGCTCCGGTGCGATAACAACCGATGATCCCGTTACTCTTTACGAAGCATTTGAAGCAGAAGGCATTGAGTATAACACAGAGCTTCGCGCTCTTTATGAGAAGCATTGCCTTTCAAATGAGCTGCCCAAAACCGATAACACGGTTATCAATAATCTTCTGCAGGTGCTTCTTGCAAAGAATACCCTTGAAGAAATGAACCCGAAGTATCTCACGAATGAGCTTCTTAAGAGTGCGGCTGAGTTTTCGGATACGGCGATAATCGTTATCAGCAGAACAAGTGCGGAGGGTACAGACCATACGGTTGAAACTCTCAGCTTATCCGACGATGAAAAAGCAATGGTTGAAAAAGTAACATCCTCATTCGGCAATGTTGTTGTTCTTTTCAATATCGGCAATGTTATGGAAATGGGTTGGATTGATGAATACGACAGCATCAAAGCAGCGGCGATTATCTGGATTCCCGGTGAATTCGGCATGATGGCTGTGCCTCATATGCTTGACGGTAAGGTCAATCCCTCGGGCAGACTGACCGATACAATAGCATACAGCATCGACGATCACCCCTCAAGCGAATGCTTTGGCAGCAACGATTATAATGGCGGCGAGCATTTTGTTGAATACTACGAAGGCATCTATATCGGCTACCGCTATTTTGAAACATTCGCAAAAGACAAGGTGCAGTATCCTTTCGGCTACGGTCTTTCTTATACAAGCTTCGAAAAGCAGGTTGTTTCAACTGATTTTGATGCTGAAAATATAACCGTAAAAGTCAAAGTCACTAACACAGGTGACATAGCAGGCAAAGAAGTCGTTCAGCTCTATTACAGCGCACCTTATATTGAAGGCGGCATTGAAAAGAGTGCAATCTGTCTGGGCGGTTTTGCAAAAACAGATATGCTCGACCCCAATGAAAGCGAAACACTCACAATCTCATTCAAAACGGACGATATGGCGTCCTATGATCATAAAAACAATGAGGCTTGGGTACTTGAAAAGGGTACATATAAAATCATTGTTGCAAACGATGTAAGAAATCATATTGCGGAATATGAATATAAGGTCAGAGATACAAAAATAATCAAAAACGATTCCGCAACGGGAACGGAAATTGAAAATCTTTTTGATGATGTTTACAGCGGATATGAGATTATGTCGAGAGCCGACTTTGAGGGTACATATCCCGAACTCCGTAAGCTTGATAAGAAAGACTATCTGATTGATGTTGACAAAACTCCCGACCCCGTAACAGAGGGCGAAGCGCCGAAAATGGGTGTTAAATACGACAAAACCATTACTTTGCAGGATGTTGCGGAGGATGAAACACTTTGGGATGCATTCCTTGATCAGCTTACGCTTGACGAAATGACAATGCTTGTTATCAACGGCGGCTATGAAACTCACGGTGTTGAGCGTCTCGGAATTCCTCATACAATGGATAATGACGGACCTTCAAGTGTTAAAGGCAGAAATGGTCTTGTTTATACCGACAGCGGTACGGCTTATCCATGTGCAACCGCAATCGGATGCACATGGAATGTCGAGCTTGCTTATGAAATGGGTAAGGGTGCAGGTAAGGAAGCTGCAGATATGGGTACGGATACATGGTATGCACCCGGTGCAAATATTCACCGCAATCCCAGAGGCGGAAGAAACTTTGAGTATTTTTCGGAAGACCCTGTAATCTCGGGAATAATGGCGGCTGAAATCATCAATGGTGCGAACTCTGAAAGTCTTGTTACAACAATAAAGCATTTTGCTCTCAATGACCAGGAATCACACAGAAACGGGATTTTTACCTGGTGCGATGAACAGACAATGCGTGAAATTTATCTCAAGGCGTTTGAAATTCCCGTCAAGGAAGCTAATCCGAAGGGGATTATGTCGGCATATAACCGTATAGGTACAAAATGGTGCGGTTCAAGCTCTGCACTTCTTAAAGATTTACTTCGCAGCGAATGGGGATTTGAAGGATTCGTTGTTTCCGACTATTCTTCAAACTTCACGGGCGGAGGATATATGAGTCCTGTTCTTGCGGTTTATAACGGCAACGATACCATTCTTTCCGGTATGTGGGCATTGCAGGCTGTGCAGCATAAGGCTGCTGTGAAACTTGCTTATGCAAAAGACCCCGTCGGATTTGGCAATGCTCTGCGTGAAGCCTGCAAGAATCTCTGCATAATGAAAATGGAAACAAAGGCATTCAAAAATCCCGAAATAACCTACGATTCTTCGCTTATCGGTTCACTTGATACGTTTGATGATTGGGAGTTTGAATTCCCGTATATTTTCACACTTATAAGATTTGTTTTTAACAATATTCTTAATGTCGTTATTTATGCATTCAGATTTATTCTGTAATTCAATTTTTATAGGAGGAGAGAGAAATATGTTACAGATTTTGCAAAGAATTATTGCTGTTATCCTTTCATCGTTTAGCGTTTTTTCAACCTTTATAGGCGGCTTATCATTTGAAGAATACGACATATTTAAAAATCTTGCTTATGGTGAAGCCGAAAGAAATATCATGGATATCTATGTACCCGAATCTGCATATAACAATGAACACAACGGTGTTATTCTTTATATTCACGGAGGTTCGTGGACAGGCGGCAACAAAGAGGATATGGCGGAAAAATGCGAGAGATTTGCAAAGAAAGGGTATATCACCGCAACGATGAATTATACCCTCTATGCAGACGGCCTTTTCGGCAAAGTAACAGCTCTTACAATGTGTGACGAAATAGATATGGCGATTGACAGAATCAAAGCTTTTTCAGATGAAAATGAGCTTAATATAACGAAGCTTGCTGTTTCAGGCTATTCTGCTGGTGCGCATCTTTCGATGCTCTACGGCTTTTCGAGAGCTGATGAATCATCGATTGAACTTGTGTTTACTGCAAATCAGGTCGGTCCTTCGGATTTTCATGCAGAAGTATGGGGCAGCACTAATCTTGCCGGCATGCTTTCCGGAATTGAAATTACGGATGAGATGATTGCAAACGGTGAAGCTGAAAAAGTTATAAATCTTGTTTCTCCGACCGCTTATGTATCCGAAGATACTGTTCCTTCAATCCTTGCTTACGGCGGCACGGATATGATTGTTCCGTCGGGTAACGCCGAAAGAATAAAGGCTGCTTTTGAAAATACAGGTGCGGTACATAACTTCATTCTCTATCCGCTTTCCAATCACGGTCTGGGTCTTGATCCGCTTTGTGAAATGGAATATATCAATACCGTTGAGCAGTATTGCGTTAATTATTTCGGATATTGATTTGTAAGAATTATTAAAACTGTGCTATGTAAGTCGGTTACAGCAAAACAAATGACTGTAAATGTATCTGCCAAGGGGCGTCTTTTAGCCGCCTTCCGATATGACAGCATAAGCAATTTTGAAACGGTATAACCTCGGTTATGCCGTTTCTTTTTGTGTGCATCTGCTGTAAAACTTATTTAATAATTCGTTTGGTAATATGCCTGCATAGTTGTAACTGATTATAACTTTCTGCACTCTTTTACCTGACGATTTATCAGGTTTTTGAACATAAACAGCTTTCACCATATCATTGAGAACAGTAGGTGTCAGTTCTTCAATGCCGACATATTTTTTTGCTGTGCGGATAAACTTTTCAATGTTATCTGTTTTTTCTTGAATTTCCTGAATTTCTTTGTTTAACAACTCGATTTTTTCTTTCAGTTCGGTTTGCTCGGTTTCGTAATCATCAGAAAGCATTTTAAATCTTGTTTCTGAAAGATTACCGTTTACAAGGTCTTCGTAAACACGTTTGAATAATCGGTCAAGTTCGGAACAACGGTTTTCTGCCTTTTGAAGCATTTTTCTTTTGGCATAAAGTTCTTTCTTCGTTTCACTTGATTTCAACGCTCCGAGTGCTTCTCTGAATTCGTCTTCAAAAGCTGAAACACACAAGCAGACAAGTTGAATATTTTGAAGTGTTCCTTCTTCAAGAACAACTGCACGTATAAAATGAGAATCACATTCTTCTGTACTTCGCTTTCTTGACGATGAGCATACAAAGTGGTCTTGCCGTGTTTCATAATTGTTCATTGCACAGTAATACATTTTACTACCACAATCTGCGCAACGGGCAATTCCCGAAAACATATTTGTCCTGCCTGTTCTTGTCGGTCTGCGTTTGTTTTTTCGAAGCTCCTGAACACGGTTAAATGTGTCTTCATCAACAATGGCTTCGTGTGTGTTCTCAAAAATCTGCCACTTTTCAGGCGGGTTAAGAACTTTCTTTTTGGTTTTGTAGGAAGGCTTGTTTGTTCTGAAATTAACCGTATGACCGATGTATTCACATTTTTCGAGAATTCCCGAAATTGTTTTCGGATCCCAACCGTAAGGGTCTGCGGTTGGTTTCGACGGATAATTACGACCAATTCTTTTCCAATAATTTGACGGCGTTTCAGCTTTGTCTTCTTTAAGAATTCTTGCAATCTGAGCCGTTCCGTAACCTTCCATGCAAAGATTAAAAATTCTTTTAACTACTTGAGCCGCTTCTTCGTCAACAATCCAAACCGACAGAACAACGGCGGACACAGTTTCGCCTGCGGCAGATGCACAAAAGCAGTTGCAGGATGCGTTGAGTTTTGAGGGCAGCGACGAAGAAAAGAAGGTCAGAATGTATCTCAACTCTCTCGGCATAGACTACGACTCTTTGACCAAGGAGGAGCTTGTAACACAAATAAATATCCTCAAAAAATCAAAGCATATGAAAAGTCCGTATAGTCAGAGAGGTAAAACTAAAAAGAAGCGTAAATGAGAAAAGCAGGTAACACCCGTAAAATTGCGGTAGTTACCTGCTGAATTTTTATCTCATATCAGAAAGTGGCGTGTAGTCGGTGCTGTTTCTCAAATATTCTTCCATCTTGCCGTTGAGCAGTAATCTGATATAGCTCAGCGGTTCGTTGTAGATAAGATAATCGAGCTCCGATACCTCATACATATTGTCAGCATATTCATTCTCAACGGCTATGCAGTCGATTGAAACCATTGAGCCGTCAATGAGTTTTACATCAACATAAGCGGTGTCGATGTTGAATTCACAAGATTTAATATGGTTCATTAAGATACCTCCCAAAAATGTTTTGAAAGCATTCAGCGTGGGTTGTTTGTTTCGGTATCCTTAATTCGTACAGGCGTACACCTTCGGTCGAAGAAAACGGCATTCAGCTTCCTTTCTCAACAGCCACACCTTGCCGAAAAAGCAAGTTTTTCGACAAGCTGAAACGGGTCGGCTTTTCCGA
>JAFQRF010000063.1 GCA_017410195.1 Clostridia bacterium
CTTTATAACAACATTCAGGAAAGCGTTGACAAAGCGATTAATGACGGTGCGGATTATGTTGTTGCGGTAGGTCATGCGGGAATTATCGGTTCGAATGACGGTTGGAAATCAAGCGATATCATTGCAAATACCGACGGTATAGACTGTTTCATTGATGCTCATTCCCATGAAACAACGGAAAAAGCAGTCTATAAAAACAAAGATAACGAAGATGTTTTCCTTACATCAACGGGTGAAAAGTTTGCAAACTTCGGTATGTTCACAATCAGCGGTAACAATAAAAGCTTTGAACTTATAAATCCCGATAATGTTGATATTGAAACGATGTCGTCGGACGCAAAATCGGCTTACACTGACGTTAAGGAAAAAATTGACGGTTACAACGAAGACATTGCATATCTTTTTGAAGAAATAGGCACATCCGAAGTAAATCTTATTATCCGTGATTCCGATTTGAGCAGAGCTGTAAGAAAGAGAGAAACCAATGCAGGTGATTTTGTTGCCGACGCTTACCGTGCGGTAACCGGCTCTGACGTAGCAATAGCTAACGGCGGCGGTATCCGTGCAGAGGTTGAGGTCGGAAGCGTAACAAGAAAGAGTCTTATGGATGTGAATGCATTCAATAACAATATGTGCGTTCTTGAGGTTACGGGTCAGCAGATTATTGACATACTTGAGCACGGTGCACGCAAGTGCCCCGAAGAACTCGGCAGCTTTTTCCAGGTTTCGGGTATGACATTCGAAATCCACACATACAGAAAAACTCCCGTTATTACCGATCAGCTTGGTGATTTTATCGGAGTTGACGAAACAATGGAACGCCGTGTTCAGAATGTCTGCATCGGCAGCGAACCCGTTGATCTTGACAAGAAGTATTCACTCACAGGCAGCACTTATGTGCTTCTTCAGGGCGGCGACGGACTTACAATGCTTGACGGCGCAAGAGTTCTTCAGCAGGAGGGATTGCCCTGCGATTCCGAAATGCTTATCAAATATTTCACCGAAACCCTTGACGGAAAAATAACCGCAGAACAGTACGGTAATCCCGACGGTGAAGGCAGAATCGAGATTATTGATGAAGCTCCCGATGCACCCGATTATGATTATGAAATCGGCTATGGCGATACTGTTGCAATTACCGTTGAGACCAATAGTAGTGTTTATGTTAAGTTTGTTCCCGAAAAAACAGCAAAATATATTTTCAGAACCGAATCAGATTGGGCTGATACAGGTGCTTGTATGTTCGATTCGAACGGAGAAGAAGTTCTCGCTGAATATTGGGACGATACCGAAGAAAGCTATGATTTCATATTGAAATGCAAGCTTGAGGCAGGCAAAGCATATTATCTGAATATTTATGTTCATCACGGAGACGGAGCAGATTTTGACCTTGTTGTTGAATGCGGTCACTCCTATGAAAACGGAGTTTGTGCTGTATGCGGCGAAGCTTGCGACCACGAGTTGACCGAAGATCGTCCCTACATCTGTGAATGCGGACAGAATTTCACAGGCAAGGATATTTCGGCAGGTGTTGAGGTTGAGCACGATTGGTCAGGGCGTGAAGGCAATTGGGAATGGTACAGGTTTGTTCCCGAAGAAAGCGGAGTTTATTATATTGAATCCTTCAGCAATATGGAAGAAAGCGACCCTTACTGCTTTGTTTTTAATGCAGACGGCGATTATGTAGCAAGTGGTGACGATTATAACGGTACTCTTGATTTCAGACTGGTCTGTGCTTTTGAGTCGGGAAAAACATACTACCTCGAAATTGGCGATTATTATGAAAACTCTGCATTTGCCTTTAAGCTCGAAAGAATGACTCATACCGATGAAGACGGAAGCATTCACCATGATTTTATATTGATTGAAGAAACATATTCAAACTGCACCGAGCACGGTTATTCGGAAGGCGTTTACTGTAATGAATGCGAAGAATTTATATACGGCCACGAAGAATTACCGCTTGATGAAGGATATCATATCGATGAAAACATTGACGGAATCTGTGATCTCTGCGGCAAGGAAAATATATGGGCTGAAGAGGAATGTGAGCATATCTGCCACAGCGATCACTGGTTCTGGAGCATGCTCTGGAGAATAGGCAACTTCTTCCACAAAATCTTTAATATCCTACCCGAATGTGAATGCGGAGAGGCACATTATTGATTTAAGCTGGTTTGCATTTAAAAAGGAGGGTTTTATGAACGGTGTTACAATAATGCTAATTTCTCTTGCTGTCCTGCTTCTGGCATATATTTTGTACGGCAGGTGGATTGCAAAAAAATGGGGTGTAGACCCCAAAAGAAAAACTCCGGCTTATGAGCAGCGTGACGGCGTGGACTATGAGCCTGCACCCAAGAGCGTCGTTTTCGGCCATCAGTTTGCTTCAATAGCAGGAGCAGGTCCGATAAACGGTCCGATTCAGGCGGCGATATTCGGATGGGTGCCCGTGTTGCTTTGGGTGCTTATCGGTGGTGTGTTTTTCGGTGCTGTTCAGGACTTTGCAGCCATGTATGCCTCTGTCAGAAACAAAGGCAGAAGTATTGGCTACATAATTGAAAAATATATTGGCAAAACAGGGAAAAAGATGTTCCTGCTTTTCTGCTGGCTTTTCTGCATTCTTGTTGTTGCGGCATTTGCCGACATAGTGGCAGGCACTTTTATGGGCTTTACCGTAACCGACGGTGTGCAGAGCGCAAACATAACGGCAAACGGTGCGGTTGCCACAACATCGGTAATGTTTATCTTTTTTGCGGTTGTTCTCGGTCTTATCCTCAAATATGCCAAATTGCCGACAGCTGTTAATACCGCCATCGCAATTGTAATGCTTGTTGCATCAATAATCATCGGACTTAAAATGCCGATTTTTCTCTCGCTTGATATCTGGCATATTCTTGTTTTTGCTTATATTCTTATCGCTTCAGTTGTTCCTGTCTGGATTCTTTTGCAGCCGAGAGATTATCTAAACAGTTATCTGCTTGTTGCAATGATAGTTGCGGCGGTTATTGGAGTGTTTGTTGCAAATCCTCAGATTAATCTGCCTGCATTTGTTGGCTTCGAGGTTGACGGCAGCTACCTTTTTCCCATCCTTTTCGTTACTATCGCCTGTGGTGCAGTTTCGGGTTTTCATTCATTGGTTTCTTCGGGTACGGCATCAAAGCAGATTAAGAATGAAAAAGATATGCTTCCCGTATCTTTCGGCTCAATGCTTCTTGAAAGCATGCTTGCAGTAATCGCTCTTATTGCGGTTGCATCTTTTGCAAGCGGAGAAGCGGCTGCACAGGGCTGGAATACTCCCGCACAGGTTTTTGCAGGTGCAGTTTCCGGTTTTCTGACTGCTCTCAATTTACCCTCTGATATAGTTTATACTCTTATCACTCTTTCAATTTCAGCATTTGCGTTGACTTCCCTTGACTCTGTTGCCCGTGTCGGCAGACTATCCTTCCAGGAGCTTTTCCTTGACGATTCCATAACCGATGAAAATATGGGTAAGGTCAGAAAAGTGCTTACAAATAAGTATTTTGCGACAGTCATTACCCTTGTGCTTGCATACGGTCTTACGCTTGTCGGCTATAAGAATATCTGGGCGCTTTTCGGTGCGTCAAACCAGCTTTTGTCCGTATTTGCGTTCCTTGCATGTGCTGTGTTCCTCAAGAGGAGCAAAAAGGTAAGATGGTTTATGTATATTCCTCTTGGCGCAATGCTTGCCGTAACCTTCACAGCTTTGGGCATGACGGTATATAACAAAGCAACAGCACTTATCACGTCTTCAAGCACAGATATTTTTGGCGACATACTTCAGCTTGTGTTTGCAACGCTGATTATAATTCTCGGTGTCTGCGTTGTGATTGAAGGTTTCAGAAAGCTTTTCAAAAAAGGCGACAGAGAAATAAAAAGTGAGGTAACTGTATGAAAAAAGCAGTGTCATTTATTCTCGCAGCGGCAATGCTGTTTGCTTTTGCCTCCTGCGACACACAAGATGCCGATATGGTTGCCGAGCTTGGATTAAATGCAGACACAAAAGCGGCAACGGAGCAGACGGTCAAGGTTAATTCTGCAATTTATTCCGTGCTTGATTTTGAAGATAAAACGGAATATAAATTTGCAACTAAAGGTCTTATTGATGCACCCGAAGAGCTTGAACTAAAGGATGCTGACGGAAATGTTATCTGGAGCCAGAAGGCATACGGCTTTGTTGATAACTATGAAAAATGCCCGGATACGGTGAATCCGAGCCTCTGGGAAAACACTAAAAACAACCACGCCTACGGTCTTTTTAAGGTTTGTGAAAACATATATCAGGTCAGAGGCTATGATATGGCAAATCTTACTCTTATCAAAGGCGATACGGGATGGATAATTTTCGACCCTTTGATGAGCGTTGAATGTACTCAGGCGGCAATGCAGCTTGTTGAAAAGAATCTCGGCAAGCTTCCTGTCAAGGCTGTTATTATTTCTCACCCCCATGTTGACCATTACGGCGGAATCAAAGGCGTAATGACAGATGAACAGGTTGCCGACGGTACGCTCTCGCTTGATGAACAGCTTACAAGCGGTCTTATTCCGATTATTGTTCCCGAGCATTTTACTGAACACGCAGTGAGCGAAAATCTCTATGCAGGCAAGGGTATGGGAAGAAGAGCGTCTTATCAGTACGGTGTTTTCCTTGAACAGTCGGAAACAGGCAAAATGGCAATGGGTATCGGAATGGGTCAGTCAACGGGAATGGTCAGCTTTATCAAGCCGACATATGAAATTAAAAAAACAGGAGAAACTTATGTTATTGACGGAGTTGAAATGGAATTCCAGATGACTCCCGGAACTGAAGCTCCCGCAGAAATGAACATATGGTTCCCTGAAATGAAGGCACTTTGGATAGCTGAAAACTGCACGGCAACGCTTCATAATCTTTACACATTAAGAGGTGCACAGATTCGTGACGGAAATGCATGGGCAAAATATATAACCGAAGCGATTGCTCTTTACGGAAACGATGTGCAGGTCACCTTCCAATCTCATAACTGGCCGCATTGGGGCAATGAATTTGTCAATGATTATCTTGCGGATACTGCGGCTGTCTATAAATTTATCAACGATCAGACTCTCACTTACATAAATCAGGGCTACACCTCCGATGAAATTTCAAATATGATCGAATTGCCCGATGAACTTGCAAAGAATTGGTATACCCGTCAGTATTACGGCACGGTTGCCCACAATTC
>JAFQRF010000064.1 GCA_017410195.1 Clostridia bacterium
TAGTTTTAATGACAGAAACGCCCGAAAACGCAGGCAATACTTTGTGTATTAACGAGTATTTCGGGTGTTTACGGCATAAAAATAACCGCTGAGAATCGTGACAGCGATTTAATCAGCGGTTACATTGGTCGGAGTGCAGAGGTTCGAACTCTGGGCCTCGTGGTCCCAAACCACGCGCGCTACCAACTGCGCCACACCCCGGGAATTATTATATTATGTTATCTCAGGCAGCGACGATGCCGTAGCCACCATATCACGGAATATTAAAACTGCTAATCTATTTTATGCTATTCGGAGAATAAAGTCAACATAAATTTATAAAAAATCGGTGCCTTTTTGCAAGACACCGATTAAATCTTTATAAAACGGGAACTGTGTGATTATATACGGGATACCACTTTGATGAGCCGAAGTTTCTCGCTCTGAAAAGAACCTCATCGTCATAAACCTCCATCTGGAAGCCCATTCCGCCCCAAGGCACACCGTATCTGTTGATAATCATATAAGTTGGAAGGTTGATATAGTTAACTCCGTTGATTGTTTCAACGCATGAGAAGCCGAAAACCTTCTCAACAAGCGGACCGTTGATGCCCGTATGAACATGACCGCTGATGAAGAATACGTTTTCATATTTTTCAAGAATAGCCTGAACAGCATCGCTGTTATCGTCAAGACCTCCGTCTTCCCAAATTATATCCTGACCGTTGACGCCTTCAACGGGAACATGGCATATAACAAACATCGGAAGATCTCTTTCTGCTGCTTCCGCAAGAGAATCGTCAAGGAATCTGAGCTGTTCGGGAGCCATGTCGGGAGTGTCCCAGGTATCATCGCCATCGTCGCAGAGAACAACGAATCTGTAGCCGTTGATATCCGTTTTGTAATATGCTTTTTCAATTTTTTCGCCTGCGGGATTCAGCTCATTATAGAGATTAACAAATTCCTGTCTTGCCTGCTCCTGCGGTCTGTCCTCAACGTGGCCTACGTCATGGTTACCCATTGCGATAACCCAGTTTTCGGCGCAGGGACTGTCCGCCATAATTTTGAAAAAGCTTTCCATTGAAGGAGCGTCGCCGTAGTTGGTGAGGTCGCCCGAAACGATAAGTGCATCGATTGTATCTTTTGAGCGTTCAAGGTCGTTAAGACCGTTAGCCCAAATCCATTCGCCGATAGGCCAGTCAACGTCGATATGTACGTCGGAAACGATTGAAGCGTTCAGCCTGCAGTTGTCCTCTTTTGTTGCAAGCTCAAGAGCTTCGAAGCCTGCAAGAAATTCGCTTGAAGGGAAAACCGTTGTAAGAAGTGAAACAATAAGTGCAATAATCTGTTTGACTGCTAACCACATAACTCTTTCTCCTTTTTATATTCATTTTTATTCGGCAAATTCAGCTTTCTCTATCATATCGCAGACGTAAACGTCAACAAGCGAAAAGATGCGTCCGCCGAGCGATGACAAATATTCATCATCGTCCTTATCGCAGAGCATGGCATAGTTTTTGCCGATGTTTTCAACAACATCACGGTTTTTTCTGACGGTGAGATAATAGAAGGTGAACGACGAGCCGTCGGAAATATTTGAGAAAAAGCCTGCGGCAATCTCGCTGAGCTTTGTATACATGGAATTGATAGCCTGAGATGCAAGCATGGTATGCGGCAGATACTTATGAAGCGCAATCTGACACGCAAAAACCATCAGCGCACGGAGCTGGCGTACCTCGTTTGTGGTGAGCTTTGCGGCATCCTCTGCACAGAAGCCTTCGGGGGAAAGGGATGCAAGCTCTTCGCCGAGCCTTGTTGCTTTTTCTGTATTGCCGTTGCTGCGGTATGAATCGACAAGCAGAGCAAGCTCCGCAAGGTCCGCACCGGCAGTATCCGTCTTTTTTGGATGGAAAATTTTAATATCGTCGTCGTTTGGTTTCATTTTTATTTGCTCTCCGTTGCAGTTTTTTTCTTTTTCATTTTGGTTTTATAGCTCATAAGAGCCTTGACATCGGCATCGGGAGTTGAATAATCGCCGACGCAGATGGTCTTTTTGGAATACATACCCTTGAAATCCGTGCCGCCTACGGCAAGAATACCGTTTGCACGGGCAAATTTGAGAAGCTTTGCTTCATTCTCGGCATCGTTTTCGGGATGCCAGACTTCAACGCCGTCAATTCCTGCCGCAACAAGGTCATCAAGAATTTCAAAGCAATCCGATGCGCCGGGATGAGCAAGCACGGCAACTCCGCCCGCTTCATGGATGGCATCAATAACCTCGGCAGGCTCGGGATAATTAATTTTAACAAGAACATTTTCTTCACTTTCGGGAGAGAAAAGCTCGTGATATATCTCGCCGTAAATTCTGTCCGTGATACCGCATTCAAGAAGAGCATGCATGATGTGCTGCTCAAAAACTGCGGTTGAACCTGTTGCACATTTAAGAACCAATTCAGGGGAAATGGGGTATTTACGGGCGATTTTAAGTGTCATAAGCTGACTTGCTTTTTTGCGGGAAACAACGTTTCTGTGGCAAAGACCTTCAAGCCTGTCCGGGCTGTCGCAAAGATAGCCGAGAATTTCTATATTCTTTCCCGATTTTGAATCGGTTGCCGAAATCTCAACTCCGGGGATAACGTTTATCCCTCTTCTTTCGCCGATAATCTTTGCACGAACGGTGCCTGCCTGGCAGTCACGGTCAGTTATGGCAATGGTGGTTAATCCTTTCTTCTGAGCAAGCACGATGAGGTCATCAATACCCATTGAGCTGTCGGAAAGTTTGGTGTGGCAATGCAAATCTGCTGGCATATTCTTTACCTCTTTCAAAAAATCGCACAATCTCCTAATATACAATAATTATACAACAAATGTAACTTTTGTGCAAGTATTTTTTAAGTTTGTGAGGTAAAATTTATATAATGATTTGATTTTTATATTATATATGGTATAATACTATTCTTAATAATATTACGGAGGAGCGAAAAATGAAAAAAATTGCAGTCGGGCTTAGCGGCGGCGTTGACAGCAGCGCAGCGGCATTGCTTCTGCTTGAGCAGGGTTACGATGTTACGGGTGTTATTCTGCGCCTTAAACCCGAAAATTATGCAGATTCCGACATCGCCGATGCACAAAGGATTGCGGACTGCCTCGGAATTGAGCTTCATGTTCTCGACCGCCGTGAATACTTCAAAAAAACCGTCATAGAGCCGTTTGTTGCGGAATATCTTGCTGCAAGAACACCCAACCCCTGTGTTGAGTGCAATGCTGCCGTTAAATTCGGAACGCTTCTTGATTATGCGCTTGAAATCGGTTGTGACGGAATTGCAACGGGTCATTATGCAAAAATTGAAGAGAAAGACGGCAGATTTCTTCTCAAACGCTCCGAAAGCGCAAAAGACCAGAGCTATTTTCTTTTCAGACTCAACCGGTTCCAGCTTTCAAAAGCGATTTTTCCTCTTGAGGGAATGGATAAGGAAGAAATTCGCCTGAAAGCGGAAAAAGCAGGACTTCCCGTTGCCCGGAAAGGCGACAGCCAGGAAATCTGCTTTGTTCCGGATGATGATTATATCGCTTATCTTGCTTCACTCGGCATCACCTCGCCGAAAGGCAACTTTATTGATAAAGACGGTAACATTCTCGGTCAGCACAACGGTATTATCAATTATACTATCGGTCAGCGTAAGGGACTCGGCGCCTTCGGAAAACCTATGTTTGTTACCGCCATGAGTGCGGAAAACAATACCGTCACAATCGGCGAAAACGGCAGCCAGTACAGCATCGGATTTGTTGCGGATAAGCTGAATTTTATTCCTTTTGATGAACTTAAAAATCCGATAAGAGCAAATGTAAAAATCCGTTTCAAGGCGAAGGAGCAGCCTGCGCTGATTACTCCGAATGCTGACGGAACGGTGACGGTTACCTTTGACGAACCCCAACGCTCCGTAACCCCCGGACAGAGCGCGGTTTTCTATGACGGCGATATAGTTATCGGCGGCGGCAGAATAATTGCCTCGCTTTAATTCACGAATCAACTCTGCGTTCTGCACTCTGAACTCTGCATTTAAAATCCGCTTTCAATAATCTTATCGCTTCCCGCGGGCGAATAAATCCATCTGTCGATATGTCCTTCGCGGATGAAATATTTCGGCGGTTCAACGGGGTAATCGGCATCGAAGCAGTCAACAATAATCAGCTTGATTTTCATTTTTGAGGGAATAATGCTTTTGATGTAAACGCTTGCATGGCTGCCTGCCTCAACTCCTTCCGAAAATTCGGCAAGCCCCGCAAGATTGGGCGCAAGCTCAACAAAAATTCCGTATTTTTCAACAGAACGGACAATTCCGGGAACGGTTTCGCCGACGGAAAACATTTCGGCATTCTCTTCCCATGTGCCGAGCAGCTCCTTGTGGCTGAGCGTAATTCTGCCGTTTTCGTCAATGCTTTTGACAACCGCAAAAATATTCTGCCCGGGCATGAATCTTGCTCCCGGATGAGGAATTCTCGAAACAGAAATGCTGTCAATCGGCATAAGCGCGCTGATGCCTGCACCGATATCGCAGAATACCCCGAAGCCCTCAATGTGAGTAACTGTTGCAGGGATAACATCGCCTGCACGTAAAGATGAAATATATTCTCTTGAACAGTCGTTCTGGACTCTTTTACGGCTCAGCATTGCAAGAGTATTGCCGCTTCCGTCAGAGCGGAATCCGGTGATGACAAAGGCAACGGGCTTATTGACTCTCGAAATCAGGGCAATATCCCTGACCGTGCCTTCCTCGATTCCGACGGCGCCTTCATTTCTCGGAATAATTCCCTTCATGCATCCGAGGTCAACGTGAAGATTGTGTTCGCTGTCGCAGCGTGTGACACGCCCCTCAAGAGTTGCTTCGGAATAGAATGCATCTCGCAGGGTGAACTGATTTGAAAGGAAACGCTTGTTTTCTTCTGTTGTTATGATTTGACCCTCGGGTTTGAATATTCTCATTTATAATCACCATTCCTTACGGCTTATTTCGATAGTTTAGTATATGGTTTCTTCTGGAAGATAATTCCAAAAAAATTTACATATTGCATATACTTTAATTAATATGTATGGTATACTTTTTTAAGTGCAAAGTGCAAAGTGTAAAGTGCAGAATTTTGCATTTTAATATAACGGAGGGATTACTATGGACGTTAGAGTAGGCGACATTCTTTTAATGAAAAAGAAGCATCCTTGCGGCGAAGATAAGTTTTCCGTTCTGCGTATCGGTGCGGATTTCCGCATAAGATGCGTCGGCTGCGGCAGAGAGGTTATGCTCGAAAGAGTCAAGGTCGAGAAAAATATAAAAAAAATAATCCGTGATGAGGAATAATTTATGCTTGATAAATTGATAAAGGTTGAAGAACGCTTTGAATTTATAAACGAAAAGCTCTGCGAAGCCGATGTTGTTTCGGATATGGCTCAGTATAAAAAGTTTATGCAGGAGCTTAAGGTTTTAACCCCGATTGTTGAAAAATACCGTCAGCTCAAGGCAGCTCAGGCAACTCTGCAGGAAGCAAAGGAAATGCTTGATGCGGGCGGAATGGAAAAGGATTTCCGAGAAATGGTGCAGGAAGAATACGAGCAGGCGGGCGAGCAGGTTGAGATTTTTGCCGAAGAGCTGAAAATTCTTCTTCTGCCCCGTGACCCCAACGACGATAAGAACGTTATCGTTGAAATCAGAGGCGGTGCAGGCGGTGAAGAGGCTTCGCTCTTTGCAGGCGTGCTGTTCAGAATGTATTCGATGTACGGCGAAGCAAAGGGCTGGAAAAGCGAAATTCTCAATTCCAATCCCACGGAGCTTGGCGGCTTCAAGGAAATCAGCTTTATGATTGAGGGCGAGGGTGCATATTCCCGTTTTAAGTTTGAAAGCGGAGTTCACCGTGTTCAGCGTGTACCCGAAACCGAAAGCCAGGGCAGAATCCACACTTCAACCGTCACCGTTGCCGTTCTTCCCGAGGCGGAGGAGGTTGATGTTGAAATCAATCCCGCCGATTTGCAGATAGATACCTACCGTTCGGGCGGCGCAGGCGGTCAGCACGTCAACAAAACCGAAAGTGCAATCCGAATTACGCATATCCCGACGGGTACGGTTGTTGAATGCCAGGACGAGCGCAGCCAGCACAAGAATAAAGATAGAGCGATGAAAATTCTCCGTTCAAAGATTCTTGAGGCTGAAAGAGAAAAGCAGCACGATGCCATTGCAGGCGAGCGAAAGGCTCAGGTCGGCACGGGCGACAGAAGCGAAAGAATAAGAACCTATAATTATCCGCAGGGCAGAGTCAGCGACCACAGAATTAATCTCACCCTTTATAAAATCGAGGCAATTCTCAACGGTGACCTTGATGAGATTATTGACGCTTTGATAACTGCTGATACAGCGGAAAAGCTGAAAAGCGAGTAAAATTCAATGCAGAATGCAAAATGCAGAATGCAGAATGTCGGAAGGGCTCTGCCCTTACCCGATTATATAAGGAAGAAACAATGAAAACACTTTATTTGAATTCCAACGAAAAAAATTCCATAAACACGGCTGCCGAAATTCTGAAAAACGGCGGTCTTGTTGCCATACCTACCGAAACGGTCTACGGGCTTGCGGCGAATGCGCTTGACGGCGAGGCGGTCAGAAAAATTTTCATTGCAAAAGGAAGACCGCAGGATAATCCGCTGATAGTTCATGTTGCATCGCTTGAAGAAATCGAGCCGCTGGTCGAAAAGGTCGACCCGAGAGTTTATGCTCTTGCGGAAAAATACTGGCCGGGTCCGCTGACGGTGATAATGAAAAAGTCGGCACTTGTCCCCGATGAGGTCAGTGCAGGTCTTGATACGGTTGCAATCCGCATGCCGTCGCACGAATGCGCAAGAGAAATTATTGAAAAATCGGGTCTGCCGCTTGCTGCACCGAGTGCAAACGCATCGGGCAAACCCAGCCCGACCAAGGCATCCCACGTTATTGAGGACCTTGACGGCAAAATCGATGCCGTTGTTGACGGGGGAGAAAGCGCTGTCGGCGTTGAGTCAACGGTCGTCACTCTTGCAACCGATCCTCCGACCCTTCTGCGACCCGGAGGAATTACTCCCGAGCAGCTCGAAGAGGTGCTTGGCGCAATTCAGATTTCACCTGCAGTTTTTGAAAAACTGCGTGAAGGTGAAAAAGCAGAGTCACCGGGTATGAAATACAAGCATTATGCACCTGCCGCTCAGGTGACGATAATCAAAGGCAGCTTTGAAAATTATAAAAAATTCCTTCTTGCCCACAAGGAAACAGTCTGCGCCGTATGCTTTGAGGGTGAAGGAAAATATTTTGAAAAATATATCGAATACGGAAAAGAGAACGACGATATCTCGCAGGCGCATAAAATTTTTGATGCTCTGCGTGAGGTTGATGCAATCGGATGCAAAAAAGCTTTCGTGCGCTGTCCCGTTTCAAGCGGAGTCGGTCTTGCTGTTTATAATCGACTTCTGCGCTCCGCCGCTTTCCGTGTGATTGATTTGGATATAGGCATTCCGGTTATCGGTCTGACGGGTCAGACGGGTGCGGGAAAAACAACGGTTGCGGCAATCCTTGCGGAAAAGGGATGTCACATTGTCGATACGGATATTCTTGCGAGAAAAGCGGTTGAAAATTCCGAGGTTATCGGTATGCTTTGCGAGCGCTTCGGCGGTGATATTGTAAAAGGCGGCGTGCTTGACCGCCGTGAGCTTGCAAGGAGAGCGTTCGCATCTTCCGAGGGAACGTCGGCACTCAGCGCAATCACCCATCCCGAGATAACACGTCTTGCGATTGAAGAAATCCATACCGCCGAAAAAAACGGTGCAAAAGCTGCGGTTGTTGATGCGGCACTTCTCTATGACAGTCCGCTTGTTGCGGTTTGTGATAAAAACATCTGCGTTGTTGCGGACCAAAAAATCCGCCTTGAAAGAATAATGAATCGGGATTCCATTTCGGAAACCGATGCAAAATTGCGCATAAATGCCCAGCCCCCGACGGAATATTATACCGAAAAATCGGATATCATTATTAATAATAACGGTGAAGATATCGAAGAGCAGATTGCAGAACTGATGGGATGAATCTATGACATTTAAACCCAAAATAAAAATTTTATTAATAATTATCATTTTCGCCGCTGTGCTTTTTGCGGCATTTTCGGTAACCGGCAAAACGGTGATGAAAACGCTTTATCCCATGAAATATACCGAATATGTTGAAAAATACAGCGCAGAATACGGTGTTGCCCCCGAGCTTGTCTATGCGGTGATAAAAACCGAAAGCTCGTTTAATCCCGAAGCCGTTTCTTATGCAAACGCAGAGGGTCTTACCCAGATAATTCCCGAAACGTTTGACTGGCTTAAGATGAGGCTCGGTGAGGAAGACGAAAATCTCAGCCTTTTTGACCCTGAAATATCGATAAAGTACGGCACGTATTTTCTGAGTTATCTGCTTGACGAATATGAAAATACCGATACCGCAATCGCCGCTTATCACGCAGGGGTCGGCAATGTCAACGGCTGGCTTGAGGATAAGGCGATATCGCCCGACGGAAAAACTCTCGGCGATATTCCGATACCGGAAACCGCGCATTATGTCAGAAAAGTCAACAAAGCTTTGAATATATACTATAATCTATATTAAGAAAGGATGACGGTCATGTGTGAAAAAACACAGGCAGAAATATTGAAGGAAGAGCTTTTCGCAACGCAGGAGCATGCGGCTTATACCTGCGAAGAGGGCGAAATTGCCGTTGCGGATGAATTCTGCGATGGCTATAAAAAATTCCTTGATGCATGCAAAACCGAGCGTGAAGCGGCGGCATATACAAAGGAGCTTGCGATAAAAGAGGGCTATACCGAATTTGACCCCAATGCAAGCTACAAGGCGGGCGATAAGGTTTACTGCGACATCCGCTCAAAAGCTCTTATTCTCTGCACCTTCGGCACGGAAAGCCTCGAAAAAGGCGCAAAAATCGTTGCTTCCCATATTGATTCGCCCCGTCTTGACCTCAAGCCCAATCCTCTTTATGAAGATGCCGAGCTTGCGATGTTCAAAACTCACTATTACGGCGGAATCAAGAAATATCAGTGGACCGCAATCCCCCTTGCGCTTCACGGCGTTGTTTACAGACGTGACGGAAGCTGCATAAATATAAAACTCGGCGAGGATGAAGGCGACCCTGCTTTTGTTGTTACCGACCTTCTTCCCCATCTCGATAAAAAGCAGGCATCAAGACCTCTTGACGAGGCAATTGCAGGCGAAAATCTCAACATTCTTGTCGGAAGCAGACCTTTTGCCGCCGATAAGGGAAGCGAGATGGTCAAGCTTAATGTTATGAAGCTCATCAACGAAAAATACGGCATCGTTGAAGCGGATTTTCTTTCGGCAGAGCTTGAAATGGTGCCTGCCTTCAAAGCAGTTGATATCGGCTTTGACCGCAGCATGATAGGTTCATACGGTCACGACGACAGAGTATGCGCTTATCCCTCAATAATCGCAGCTTTTGAAGCAAAAAATCCGAAATATACAAGCGTAACCGTTATCACCGACAAGGAAGAAGTCGGTTCCGACGGCAATACGGGTCTTCAGTCGGATTATCTCAGATATTTTATTGCGGATATCGCAAAAACACAAGGACTTGAAGCCAGAGATGTTCTCAGGGCATCTGAATGCCTTTCGGCAGACGTAAATGCAGGCTTTGATCCGACCTATCCTTCCGTTCACGATAAAATGAATGCTGCATTCCTTAATAAGGGAATCGTTGTCACAAAATACACGGGGTCAAGAGGTAAGAGCAGCACAAACGATGCAAACGCAGAGTTTATGGCAAAGATAAGAAGCCTTTTTGACGGTGCAAATGTTGCATGGCAGACCGGCGAGCTTGGCAAGGTTGACGAGGGCGGCGGCGGAACGGTTGCAAAATACGTTGCAAACCTCGGCGTTGAGGTTGTTGACGTCGGCGTTCCCGTTCTTTCAATGCACGCACCGTTTGAGGTTGTTGCAAAACTTGATGTTTATATGGCGTTCAAAGGATTTAAAGCGTTTTTAGAGCAGTAAAAGGGGAAAAAGCAATAAAAAAAGAGGTTTGTTTACAATTTGTTAACATTTCTACAACAAGACTAACGCAATCGTACAATATTATACAAATAGGCAAGCAAGTGTAAAGCGTTTGTTTGCAAGATTGACAACTTCTTTTTTCATTTTTATTTTCTCTTTCCCCAACGTACTGCCGAATGCTGCACATATTCGGCAGTACATCTTTTTTTGGAGAATTTTTATGGATAAGTTGAAATTACAGTTAAATGACGGTGAGGCTCTTCTTATCGTTTCGTCCGAAAACCGCCGTTACCTGACGGACTTTGAATCGTCCGACGGATATCTGCTGATAACGAAGAACCATTCGGTTTTCTTCACCGACAGCCGCTATATCGAGGCGGCAGGTAACACGGTTAAGGGCTGCGATGAAATTGCGCTTCTGACCTCTTTTTCCGTTCAGCTTCCCGAATATGTCGAAAAGCTCGGTATAAAAACCTTATTTACCGAAGCGGAAAGACTCAGCGTTGCGGAATTTGCAAAAATCCAAAAGGCTTTGCCTTGTGACTGCCTTGCCGAAAATGCAGACGAAATGATAAATGCTCTGCGCCGAACAAAAAATGAAGGTGAAAAGCAGAAAATTCTTGCTGCGCAGGCGATTGCCGAAAAGGCGTTTGACCATATTCTCGGATTCATCAAAGAGGGTGTGACCGAGCGTGAAATCGCTCTGACGCTCGACTTTTTCATGCTCAGAAACGGTGCGGAATGCGTTTCGTTTGAAACAATCGCCGTCAGCGGAAAGAATTCATCAATGCCCCACGGCGTTCCTTCGGATAAAAAAATCGAAAAGGGCGATTTCATAACCATGGATTACGGTGCGGTTGTTGACGGTTATCACAGCGATATGACCCGAACGGTTGCGGTCGGCGAAGTTTCGTCAAAGCAGGCGCAGATTTATGAAACCGTACTCAGCGCACAAAAAAAGAGCCTTGAAATCCTCAAAGCAGGTGTTTCGTGCAGGGATGCCGATGCCGCCGCAAGAGATATAATCAAAAATGCGGGCTGCGGCGAATTTTTCGGTCACGGCACGGGTCACGGAGTCGGAATTGAAATCCACGAAGAGCCGAGAGTGTCACCGAAAAGCGAAAGCATTCTGCAAATCGGCGATGTTGTGACGGTTGAACCGGGCATTTATCTTCCCGGAGAATTCGGAGTACGAATTGAGGATATGGCATTTATAACCGAAAACGGCAGCGAAAACCTCACAAAATCCCCGAAAAATCTTATAATTCTTTAAAAGTAAAGCGATAATTATTAAAAAAGACTTGAAAAATACTGATGAATAGTATAAAATGATTGAGAAAACATATAAACAGTTATAAGGAGAAATATTTTATGGTATCAGCAGGCGATTTCAGAAACGGCGTAACCTTCGAAATGGAAGGTCAGGTCTATCAGATTATCGAATTCCAGCATGTTAAGCCCGGCAA
>JAFQRF010000065.1 GCA_017410195.1 Clostridia bacterium
GAAAAAGAGCTTCGTGAAAGGCGCAACGAAGTTCAGAGAATGGAGCGCCGCATAACCCAGAAGGAAGAAACTCTCGACAAAAAGAGCGAAAACCTCGAAAAAAAAGATGAAACCCTCAACGGCAAAATTAAAGCTGCCGAAGAACGTCTTGAAGAGATTGAGAGCATGAAGAAAAGCCAGCTCGATATTCTCGAAAGAATTTCGGGCTTCACAAAAGAGCAGGCTAAGGAATATATCCTTAATCTTCTCGACGAAGACCTCAACCATGAAAAGGCTGTTAAGATTCAGGAAATCGAGCAGAAAACAAAGGACGAGGCAGATACCCTCGCAAGAGATATCATCACAACAGCAATTCAGCGCTGCGCTGCAGACCATGTCGCGGAAGCAACAGTTTCCGTTGTTGCTCTTCCCAATGATGAAATGAAGGGCAGAATCATCGGCCGCGAAGGCAGAAACGTAAGAACTCTTGAAATGATAACGGGCGTTGACCTTATCATTGACGATACACCCGAAGCTATTACCGTTTCAAGCTTCGACCCCGTCCGCAGAGAAATTGCAAGACTTACTCTTGAAAAGCTCATTGCAGACGGCAGAATCCACCCCGCAAGAATTGAAGAGATGTATGACAAGGCAAAGCGTGAGGTTGAAGCAACTATCAAGCAAACCGGCGAACATGCTCTCATCGATGCAGGCGTCAACAACGTTCATCCCGAAATCGTCAAGCTCATCGGTAAGCTCAGATACCGCACAAGCTACGGTCAGAACGTGCTTAACCATTCACTTGAAGTTTCCTACATTGCAGGTCTTATGGCATCAGAACTTGGCACCGACGTCAGAACCGCAAAAAGAGCAGGCTTGCTTCACGATATCGGCAAGGCTCTTGACCATGAAATGGAAGGCTCACATGTTGACCTCGGCTTTGAATTCGCTAAGAAATACAAAGAAAACGACAATATTCTTCACGCTATCAAGGCTCATCACGGCGATGTTGAAGCAAAAACCATCACCGCTATTCTCGTTCAGGCTGCAGATGCTATTTCAGCTGCAAGACCCGGTGCAAGACGTGAGGATGTCCAGAACTACATCAAGCGCCTTCAGAAGCTTGAAGAAATCGCAGAATCATTCGACGGCGTTGACCGTTCGTTTGCAATCCAGGCAGGCCGTGAGGTTCGCATCATGGTTAAGCCCGAGGTTATCAACGACGATAAGATGGTTCTTCTCGCAAGAGATGTTGCCAAGAAGATTGAGGAAAGCATGGAATATCCCGGTCAGATCAAGGTTAATATCATAAGAGAAAGCAGAACTGTCGATTACGCAAAATAACAAATCAACAAAAGGGACTGCGCTTGCAGTCCCTTATTTTTAAAATGAACGGAGGATATAAAATGAATATTCTCGTTATCGGTGACGTTGTTTCGGCTAAGGGCTGTGAATTTCTGCGCAGCATTCTGCCTGCATACAAAAAACTGAAAAATATTGATCTTTGCATCGCAAACGGTGAAAATTCCGCAGTCGGCAACGGCATCACGCCGTTTTCGGCGCAGTACCTTTTTGACAGCGGCGTTGATTTTATAACAACCGGTAACCACGTCTACCGACGCCGTGAATTCTATGAAATGCTTGACGAACGTGATGATATCATCCGCCCCGCAAACTTTCACAAAGGCAATCCCGGCAAGGGATATTCAATTGTTGACATGGGCTTTGTAAAAGTCGGAATAATCAATCTTTCGGGCAATGTTTATATGGATAACTGCGACAACCCGTTCACCGTTGTCGATGAAATTCTTCCAAAGCTTTCGGACTGCAGAATTATTCTCGTTGATTTTCATGCGGAAGCAACCGCCGAAAAAAGAGCATTGGGCTTCTATCTTGACGGAAGAGTTTCCGCCTTTTTCGGTACACACACCCATGTTATGACC
Organism: Clostridia bacterium; assembly: GCA_017410195.1. Lineage (GTDB taxonomy): Bacteria > Bacillota > Clostridia > Oscillospirales > Acutalibacteraceae > CAG-177. The sequence continues at coordinate 1,923 of JAFQRF010000065.1, forward strand.
AACGATGCTCAGATTCTTCCGAACGGTACGGCCTATATCACCGATCTCGGCATGACTGGTCCGAAGCAATCCGTTCTCGGCGTAAAGCCTGAAATCTCAGTTGATTGGCTTCGCACGGGTATGCCTGCACGCTTCGACACAGCGGAAGGCGAATGCTTTATGAACGGCTGTATTTTTGAATTTGATAATAAATCGGGCAAAGCGGTAAGTGTTGAACCCGTTGTTATAGAATAAGGTATAAGCTATGCAAAAACTTTTAAGTCACATGAGGGCGGCATGCCAGCAATACGAAATGATAAAAGAGGGCGACCGCATCGCAATCGGTGTTTCGGGCGGCAAGGATTCGATTGCACTCCTTGCAGGAATGGCGAATCTTCGCAGGTTTTATCCCGAAAAATTCGATATCGTTGCAATAACTCTTGACCCTCGTTTCGGCGGAGTTGATGCAGATTATTCCGCAATCGAAAAACTTTGCCATAAGCTCGATGTTGAATACATAATAAAAAGAACACAGCTTGCAGAGGTTATCTTTGACATAAGAAAAGAAAGCAATCCCTGCAGTCTGTGCGCAAGAATGCGCAGAGGTGCATTGCACGATGCGGCAATAGCGGCAAACTGCAACAAAATTGCTCTCGGACATCATCTTGACGACCTTGCCGAAACCTTTATTATGAACCTTTTCAACGGCGGCACGCTTGACTGCTTCATGCCTGTCACATATCTTTCACGCAAGGATATTTATATGATAAGACCGATGATTTTTGCAAGGGAGAGCGACTGCGCAAGAGTTGTCAGAAAAGAAAACCTGCCGACCGTAAAAAGTAACTGCCCTGCCGACGGCACAACCGAAAGGCAGGAGGTCAAGGAAATGCTCAGCGCACTCGAAAAGAAATACGGCGATGTTCGCAGCAAAATCCTCGGTGCAATGCAGAGAAAAGAAATAAACGGATATTAAGTAAACGGGCTGCCTCACCGGTGAGGCAGCCCGTTTGGTTTAGTATAAATTAAAATTTGTATGCTTCAGGAATGACCTTTGTCAGACCAAAAAGCTTCTTGAAAAATGCGATTATCTTCTGGAAAAAGCCTGCTTTTGAGGTCATGGTCTGAGTGTCGCTTGAAATTTCATTGCCGTTTTCATCAACGACAGTTGCGGTGAATACCGTATCACCGTTTGCAGAGGGTGATAGAGTACATGTTGTGCCGTCAGCGGATGCCGTGTAAGTGAAGTTGCTGTTATCCGCAGACCATACTATCTTTGAACCCTCGGGAAGATTTTCAACGTCGGCATGAAGAACAATGCTGTCTCCGTAGGTAATTGATGTTGTTGAGGGAGTGCGAATAGTCATAGGCACGGATGATTCATCGATTTTGATGCTTGCGCCAAAAGTATCTCCGTTATCATTTGAACCAAGAATGTCAATATTCCCATCGTCTTTACCGTCTGAAGTTATCATTATATCGTTATAACCGGGCTGATATTTAAAGTTGTCAACTTCAACAACGTTGCTGTACACTGAAACCATTCCTCTGTTTCCGTCTACACCGCTCGCAACAACATTTTCTTTATTATATGTCAGCGAAACATCTTTCTTTGCTTCACCGTCAATATTGATTGTATCATAGCCGTCATTCTTTGATGAAAGTGTAGCATTATATTTCATATCTTCGCCCATTACATATACACCTTCATCATCGCCGATAACAATACAGTCCGCATTCTTTGAGTCCGCCGAAGCATACATTGAGTCACTTATAACCGAAGCAGACATTTCATCAGAGGTAGACTCAAAGGTAAATGAATCACTGGGCGAAACCTCAAAAACAAACGTGGGCGCAGCGGGATTGCCGTCTGCCGTGCTGTTAACAATCATATGTGTAGATATGATATTCATATCGCCGCCAACAACACCATCCTTATATGTCAGTGTTTTGCCTTCTTCATTTGTAACTGTAATATTACCCTCTGCAAGAACTTCAATGGTGTAATTACTGCTGTTATATGAATAATCCGAATATGTGATTTTCATGTCGTTTGCAGGTCCGTCAATATCAATCTTATCAAATGCTTTCATATCGGGATAGAATTCCACACCGCGCATATTTTCATTTCCGTGCGGAGTAATAAGAGTTGATGTCTTAAAATCTTTATCTATTGCGATAGTCAAATCATTGTTTGGATATCTGTTATCGTAAGTGATAATATTATGGCTTCCGTCTGCTGCAAGCTTATAATCCGTTGCAACTATTGCGTGACCGCCTCTGTCAAAATAATAGCAGAATAAGAACGGTTCGCCTTTCTTTGCTGTTTCGACAAGCTTTTTGAGACCTTGCGACCAGTTTGAATTGTATGAATTATAGTAGTAACTGCTGCTGTCTATAAAATTAATTTTCTGAGATAACATATAGTAATTGATTGCACTCATTATCGTTTTACTGGTACTCGGAGATGCAACTTCATACATTGATTTTGCTCCGTTTCCGAAGTTTTCGTTAAAAGCAATCGCATTTGACTTGTCAAGCAGCGTTGCAACCGCCATACCGTAACACGAACCGCCCCATTCACTATTTTTCAGACGTTGAATACTGCTTATTGTTGGGTTGGCTCTGTACTCATACTTTTTAATATAATTTACAAGCTTATTCATATCGGCATCCGATACATAATATGCGTTATTCGACCAGGATGTAACAAAATGTGAGCTTGAATTACCAAACCAGAAACGATCTGTCGAAAGGAATTTGGTTGTGTCCTTCTCAAACACCGCCGTAAACGTCATATCCTTTCCGGGCATTGTTGCAGGAACGGCAGGACTCCAGCCTTTGAAAACATAACCGCTCTTTGTCGGATTTGCGGGAGGAGTAATCTTTGCACCGAATTCATATTTATGGGTAGTCTTTGCACCATCAACAACCCAGGTGACATTATAGACAGCCTTTTCAAATACTGCCGTGAAAGTCATATCCTTTTCAGGCATTGTTGCAGGAACGGCGGGACTCCAACCCTTGAAAACATAACCGCTCTTTGTCGGGTTTGCGGGAGCTGTTATTTTTGCACCGACCTTGACTTCCTGCGTTGTCTGCTTTCCGTCAACAACCCAGTTGACATTATGAATGCCGTAATGAATGGTTGCGGAATTAAGGGAATCATTGCCGTATTCAATCGAAATTGCAGCCCACTGTTTTTTTGAGCCTGCATAATATACTTCTTTCAGATTTTTGCATCCGTAAAACGCATCATTTCCTATACCCATTACGGTATCGGGAATTGTTATGCTTGCAAGTGCAGTACAGTCCCAAAATGTAACTGCACCTATTGTTGTAACACCTTCAGGAATGCTGATGCTTTCAAGCACTGAACACCCGACAAAACAAGAAGCCGGAATGGCTGTTATTCCTTTTGGAATTGTTATATCAGTGAGAGTATCACAACCGGCAAAAGCGCAAAAAGACATACTTTTCACTCCGACAGGTATTGTATAACTCGTTATTTCATTACCTGCGGGATAACTGATTAATTCCGTTTTGCTCTTATTAAATAATACGCCATTTTCATCACTTGTATAATATTTATTTTCAGGGTCAACAGTTATTTCTGTCAGAGAAACACAGTCAGCAAACGGATTAGAATCTATTTCTGAAACATTTTTGGGAATATATATTTTTTCCAGACTGTGGCAACATGTAAAAGCACCGTTGGCTATGGATGTTACGCTATCGGAAATAGTTACATTTTCAAGTCCGTAGCAGTGATAAAACGCATTCCTGCCTATTGACACTATACCATCGGGGATGGTTATGCTTGACAAAGAATAACCGCATTGCGCAAATGCTGTTTCACCAATAGCGGTTACTTCATATCCGCCTAACAAAGAAGGTACCGTTACATCACCGCTGACCGAAGCATCAACAATAACCGCTTTGTTGTCAACAACATTATAACCGTAATTGCCTTCGTTATAATCTCCGTTAAGTTTACCTTTTTCGCCCGGGAGAGTCGGCGGTCTTTCCGGTATGTATACATCAAAAAAATAATTGCATTTAAATCTGTCAGGATTGCCGGGATTTAAAGTCGGCACTTCCTCATCTTCCCACACATCTTTAGAACTCTCTTCCTCACATTCCGCATAAGCAACATCGGTAATGCCCAAAGCCACCGTGCCGAAAATCATCATTACAGCTAATAATAACGACATTGCTTTTCTGAGTGCTGTTTTCATCTGCAATTCCTCCGTAAAACAAAAATGCGCAACTCAACATTTAAATGATAACCAAGCAAGAAAACCGATTATAAATTTTTTGAGCTGCAAAATCAGTATATCACATCACTTTTATTATTTCAATATGAAAATTACATTATATTCCCTGCTCTTGTTATTCAACAATAAACGGACAGCCGAAGCTGCCCGTCAGATACTTTATTTTATTTTAAAAATCCCTGGATAATAACTTCTTCAGCTTCTTCCTCGTTCATGCCGAATGTCATGAGCTTGATAAGCTGGTCATTATTGATTCTGCCGATTGCCGCCTCATGCACAATCTGCGCATCTGCCGAATTTGCGGTGATTGCGGGAATCGAGCTGACCGTTGCGTCATCCATTATAATCGAGTCGCATGTGACATGCGCACGGCATTTTGCATTGCCGATTGCGTTCGGATGAAAAATCTGCTTCGAATTATCCTTTGCAACGGAGCGGGAAATAATCTGAGATGATGCGCCCTCACCGTCAAGATAAACCTCCATATCGGAGCGTGCATACTGATTTCCGTGAGTGAGAAGACGCTCGGTCATAATCAGCTTTGCGCCTGCGGCAAGATGTGCTTTTGTGTCACGCACGGTCGAATCAACGCCCTTAATCTGCACCATTTCCATTTCGCATACGGAATTTTCGTCCTGCTCAACAAAGGTCACGGGATTAAGGATTCTTTCTCCCCTGCCGTCACCCTCGCCGTAATGCTTTTCAACATACTTAATGCGTGCATTTTTGCCGATGTGGAACGAATGAATTCCGTCATGCTGTGACTTTTCGTCACCGCTGTTGTGAATTCCGCAGCCCGCAACGATAACAACGTCAGCATCGTCGCCGATGTAAAAATCATTATAAACAAGGTCATTTATACCCGTTTCGGTAATAATAACAGGAATATGAATGCTCTCGTTTTTGGTGCCGGGAGCGACGATTATATCAATGCCCGGCTTGTCTGTTTTGGTTACGATTTCAATATTTGCGGTTGAGCGGCGCGAAAAACCCTCTCCGTTTTTTCTTATATTATATGCGCCTGCAGGAATTTCGTGGAGATCCGCAATGGACTCAAGAAGATTGCTGTCTATTTTTTCCATTGCTTATTCCTCCTTTCCTCTGAAACCGCAGTTTTCGGTAAATTCTCCCATAAGCTGAGGAAAAATTCTTTCTTTAGGACCTTTATCCCTGACCTTACCGTCGGCAATAATTACCATTTCATCGGCAAGCTGCATAATTCTTTCCTGGTGAGAGATGATGATAACGCTGTTATGGCTGCCCTTGCTCATTGCCTTGAAGCTTTCGACAAGCATCGAAAAACTCCAGAGGTCAATGCCTGCCTCGGGTTCATCAAATATTGCAAGACCGAGCTTTCTTGCCATGAGAGTTGCAATTTCGATTCTTTTCGCTTCGCCGCCTGAAAGAGAATTATCCATCTCTCGGTTGAGGTAATCCTTTGAGCAAAGGCCGACACTTGTGAGATATCCGCAGCACTCGTCAACGGGAAGCTCATTACCCGCTGCAAGCGAAAGAAGCCTGCGCACGGTAAGACCCTTGAATCTCGGGGGTTGCTGGAACGCATAGCCGATTCCGAGCTTTGCTCTTTCGGTTACGGACATATCCGTAATATCAATGTCATTATAAAGAATTCTGCCGCTTGTCGGCTTTTCGATACCCATAATAAGGCGTGCAAGAGTTGACTTTCCGCCGCCGTTGGGACCTGTTATAACGGTAAACGCTCCGTCAGGAACTTCGATATCGACATTATCGATAATTTCAAGTTCCCTGCCGTCAGCATCAACCTTGAATGAAACTTTTTCAAGCTTTAACATATTCTTTCTCCAATGAAACTATTTATTAACTATATTATATACTATCCGGAAAACATTATCAATGTGTATTTAATACAACATCGGGTTAACGTCCCCAGAATTTTCTGTCAAGACTTCTGAACTGAACTGCCTGTGCAATGTGGGGAACCTCAATATTAACGCTGTTTTCGAGGTCTGCTGCAGTCCTTGCAACACGCAAGATTTTATCGTAGGCTCTTGCTGAAAAATCAAGCTTTTCAAAGACGTTTTCAAGCATTGCCATTGCCTGCGGAGTTGGTCTGCAGAATTCGCGCGTCATTGCAGCATCCATTTTTGCGTTGCATGAAACACCCGAGCCTTTGAGTCTTTCCTGCTGAATTTTTCTTGCGGCGTTGACCCTCTTTTTTATTTCCGACGACGGTTCTGACGGCATCTTGCTCGAAAGCTTTTCGAAATCAACGGGCGGGACTTCGATGTGGATATCGATTCTGTCGAGCATCGGACCCGAAACCCTTGAAAGATAACGTCTTGCCGCGCCCGACGGGCAGGTGCAGTCACGCTTCGGATGACCGTAATATCCGCACGGGCACGGATTCATTGCACACACAACCATTGCTGAACAAGGGTAAGTGAACGATGCATTTGCACGGGAAATTGTAATTTTGCCGTCCTCAATCGGCTGACGCAGAACCTCCATTGCAATTTTGGAAAATTCGGGCAGCTCATCAAGAAAGAGGACACCGTTATGCGAAAGCGATATTTCGCCCGGTCTCGGAATTGCACCGCCGCCTGAAAGACCTGCAGGTGAAACCGTATGGTGAGGCGAACGGAAGGGTCTTTCCGTTATCAGCGAAACACCCTCGGGCAGCACTCCCGCAATCGAGTAAAGCTCGGTTGTCTGGAGACTTTCTTCAAAGGTCATATCGGGAAGAATTGACGGAAGCCGCTTTGCGAGCATACTCTTTCCCGAACCGGGCGGACCGACCATTAATACATTGTGACCGCCTGCCGCCGCTATTTCGAGAGCATATTTCGCTTCCTGCTGACCCATAACATCCTTAAAATCGGGTGTGGGAGCATGCAAGATTTTCTCTGCGGATGCGTCAAATTTTACCGGTTCAAGCGTTTCTTCTCCCTTGAGATATTGCACAACCCGGTTGACATTTTCAACCGCATAAACTTCGATCCCCTCAACCACCGAGCTTTCAAGAGCATTTGCCGCAGGCACAAAAACCTTCTTTATTCCGCTTTTCTTTGCTCTGATAACCATAGGCAGAACGCCGTTAACATGGCGGATAAGTCCGTCAAGAGAAAGCTCGCCGATAAAGGCGCAGTCGTCTGTGTTACACCTGAGCTGCTGCCCCGCTTTAAGAAGCGCAATGAGAATCGGCAAATCGTAGACGGGACCTTCCTTGCGGATATCGGCAGGTGAAAGATTTATTGTAACACGGCTTGAAGGGAAAGAATAACCGCTGTTTTTTATTGCGGAGCGGACACGGTTGCGTGATTCATTTACGGCAGCATCAGGCAGACCGACAAGGTCAACTCTCGGCAACCCCTGACCGTAATCGACCTCAACGCCGACCATGTAGCTTTCAATGCCGAAAAGACCCATGCTGTTTATGCGAGCAAACATCTGACCACTCCTTTCTCATTTTTGTTTATAATATCATATCCTGCCGAAAAAAACAAGTTTTTATCAGCCGCCAAAAAGCCAAAAGCGCCGATTGCTCGGCGCTTTTGACTTATAGAAGGATGTATGAATGCCGGAAACTCTGCGGTTCGGTTGCGGAATACCGTTCCGCTTGAAAACCGGCGGAAGAATTCAGAATTAATCGTTTGCTTCCTTAGCTTCCTTGACAAGTGCATCGGGAACTGCTTCGCCGTGCTTGACAAAGAAGATGCAGAGCATGCTGAGAATGAACATAACGGGGCTGTAAATAAACAGCGACATATAAGTTCCCGAAAGCATACGAACGATACCGTAAACGATGGGTGATGCAATCTGAGCGGAGAAGGTTGCTGTATAATAATAGCCTGTAAAGGTACCAACCTTGTCGATGCCGCCGATATCAAGAACAAGCGGAAGGGTGTTGACGGTGATGAACATATTGGCAAATCCGCCGAGAACGAGAACAACCCAGATAATAGCCATGCTTCTTGTTACAACATAGAGAAGGAATGCTGCCATAAATACCGCAAGGCCGAGAAGAATCGTCTTCTTTCTGCCGATTTTCTTGCCGACATAACCTGCAGGAATTGCAGCAACTGCCGAGCATACAGCAAAGAGAGTTGTCATAATGGTTGCCTCTGCGGTTGTTTTGCCGAGAACTTCAGCTGCAAAAAGTGCAAAGAAGGTTGTGATAGCGTTTGTACCGCAGAAAAGGAAGAACAGGCCGCCGAGCATGAAGATGAGGCTTCTTCTTTCGCTCTTTGAAAGCTTCTGAGCCTTCTGAGCAGCCTTTGCTGCTTTCTTTGCTTCTTTTTCAGCCTTCGCTCTTGCAGCTGCATCCGCAGCTTTATTCTGCTCGGCAACAGCTTCAAGCTTGCTTGAAGGCTCTTTGACGAAAAACAGAATAACAAGCATGCCGATTACCATAACAACTGCGCCGGTAAGGAAAACATAGGGGAAGGCAATCTGCTCGTTTGCGGTTGTGATTTTTGTTCCGGTGATTGCGGTATAGATTGCACCGACAATTGTACCTGCAAACATACCGATTGCACTGCCGATGCCGCCCATAAGGTTGATGATTGCGTTACCCTCGCTGCGAAGTGCGGGAGGAGTGAGCGCAGGCATAAGTGCAACAACGGGCGCTCTCCAGAGTGACATCGAGAACACAAAAAGGATGATGAAGAGCATCGTCATGGGAAGGGAGCCGCTGAGTGCTACCCAGGGAATAACGGCAAAAAGGAATGCCGAAACGGGTGCGCCGAAAACGATAAACGGACGGCGCTTACCGAGTCTTGAATGACATCTGTCGGAAAGCTTGCCGAAGGTCGGCTGGAAGATAACGCCGAAAATATTATCGAAAGTCATTATAATACCGATAAAAAGCGGTACAAGAGTTATGCCGCCTGCTTCGGTGACAACATTTTCGCCCTGAGATTCCGCAAACTTTGCAAGAACGGGGAACATTTCGTTAAGCTTTGCGCTCCACTGGGTAACCGTTTCAGAAGCGTTAAGCAGTCTTTCGAGGATTTTTGTAATGTAGGGGTCATAGATTGCCCATGCAATGGAGGAAGCCATGAAGCCGAAGCCCGTCAGAATTGTTCTGGGGCGGTGAAGCTTACCGTTTTCCCTTGCACAGAAAAAGGTGTTGTTCATTTTGTTTTTCTCCTTATGATTTTTGCGGGTTTTAACATAAAAACCTATGTTAATATTATATCACTTATACATACGATTTTAAAGACAACATTTTCCACTAAAAACGCAGATACTTTTTGTTGGAGTTGACCAAACAAAAAAACATAAAAACTGCGGGAGCAAAAACTGCCCCCGCACTGCTTTGAAGCTTAGTTTTTGGCAATTGATTCTGCCTCGATAATCGCTCCTTCACCTTCATAGGTAACGGTTACTGCATCGCCGACATTGAGAATAACAACGGATTCTTCATCAGCTGCAGCGATTGAGAAATAAGCTGCGTTTGAATCAAGCTTAATATAATAATAGCTGTCGCCGTCGATAACCGCTGTTCTGATGTCGGTAACAGCACCGGCTGCGCTGAGCAGCTCTTTTTCCGGTTCCTGATTATCGGGGTTTACGGGTTCAACAACAACATCCTCGGGGTTGATATCAACCTTAATTCCGCTTTCTTCAAGAGCGGAAATATAGCTTGCAAGACATTTGCTCAGGTCTGTACCCGTTGCACCCATCTTATTGTTGTTGTACTGCGCAACGTTGATAAGAGCATACTGCTGAACGATATTGTTGGTGGGGTCTTTGAGCGACATGAAATAGGTGGGTTCGCCGCCGATGTTGAGAAGAAGCGGGAAGGTTGCGCTGTAGCCAAGGTCCTTTACTCGGCCTTCGGCAGCCTGCTGTGCCGAATACTCGGTACCGCCCGTAACTCTGTAATAAACAGCCTCTTTTGTTCTCTGATTAACAAGAACGAAGCCTGTGATTGACTGGTCGGAGGTTACGGAAGTAACGCCCGTATACATCCATACGTCGTCGTCTTTTGCAAGATAGTTATAGTTGGCGGTTGTTGTTATAACACCCTTCTGACCGAGAACCGAGTTCCAGAAACCGTTCTGGTACTTACCGTAGTAGTTATATTGCTGAACGATGAGATCTGAGTCGTAGATTCTGTCGAGCCACTGAAGCTCAGAGTCATTTTTGATTTCGTCGATTGTGTAGTATGCACTTTCGCCTTTATCGCTGTCTGCCTTGACAACAACAGCACCGATTACGTCAGTACCGCCGAAAAGACCGATTGTCTTATCAAGGCGTGCGCAAATCCAATAAGGATTGCCTTCATCGTCAATTTCGAAGGTTGCTTCAGCAAACATGAAAGTGGGATACTCAAAACGGAGATGGCGCTTGAGAAGCTTGTTGAAATGCTCTGCAGGAGAAATCTTGATGCTGTTTTCAAGCTCAACAAATTCAGTTGACTCGTTAGCCATATCGATAATAACATAGCCGGGGAAGCCGTTTCTTGTGTTAGTGAACCACTTGATTATGCTTGCATACTGAAGCGGTGCAACTCTGACGGGCGTATCCTTATAGTTAATCTGGGTATACTGAGGATAAACGGTAAACTGAGAAACATAGCCCTTTTCTTCAAGAACGCCGAGCGCTCTCGTTGCAAGCTGAGCGGCAGCATCCTCGTCAAGCTTGGGAATTGCGCTGAAGCTTTCGGCATCCTCTTCGGGAATTTCCTTTGAAAAATCGGAATCGGTTCTTACATCGATAATATTGCTGTAGCTTTCGGCTCTGAAAAATTCGCTCGAAACGAGATATCCGATGCCGACAGCAACAACAAGAATACCGATGATAATGCCGGGAACAATTGCTCTTTTCTTAACGTAGGGAACGTATTCGGGCTTTGCGAGAACATTCGCAAAAAGTCCGTTGAAAACAACGTAAGAAGCGGCAACAGCACCGATGTAAATGTAAAAATCATACGACTTGAAATTGAGCGCAGGCATCATAAAATAAAATGCTCCTGCGGCAAAAAGAATTGTGCAGAGAATGCTGAGTACGATTTTAAGAGCGGCTTTTTCGGGAGGAATAACTATATCCTTCTTTCTGCCGCCGTCCTTCTTTGAAAAATCAACCTTGATAGGATCCATTTGTACATCTCCTTGTATGCATATTATCATACAGTATAACCTATTTATCAAAAGAATACAAGTATTTTTTGTTAACAATGCGGTTTGACAGAAGTTTATTTTTTGTGGTATTATGACAGTATAATGTTTAATGAGGTGGATTTTATATGTTTTCAGATTATATCGACACTATTTCGCTCGTAACAAAATGCGATGAAGAGGTCGGTCTTGCAATGCAGGCTGAGCTTAAAAGACAGAGAAGAAACCTTGAACTTATCGCATCCGAAAACATCGTTTCCCCTGCTGTTATGGCAGCAATGGGCAGTGTACTGACCAATAAATATGCCGAGGGTTATCCCGGAAAGAGATACTACGGCGGCTGCGAATGTGTTGATGTTGTTGAAAACATTGCAATAGAGCGCGCAAAGAAGCTTTTCGGCGCAGAAGCGGCGAATGTTCAGCCCCATTCGGGCGCTCAGGCAAACATGGCAGCTTACGCCGCTATCCTTGAACCCGGCGATGTTGTTATGGGCATGAATCTTGCTCACGGCGGTCATCTTACCCACGGTTCGCCCGTAAACGCAAGCGGCAAACTCTATAAATTCGTTCCTTACGGCGTAAATGACAACGGCTTTATTGATTATGACGAATTCGAAAAAACCGCAAACGAAATAAAGCCCAAGCTCATCGTTGCAGGCGCATCGGCATACCCCAGAATTATTGATTTTGAGCGCATCGGCAAAATCGCAAAATCGGTCGGCGCATATTTCATGGTTGACATGGCTCATATCGCAGGTCTTGTTGCAGCAGGGCTTCATCCCTCGCCCGTACCCTATGCCGATATCGTAACAACCACTACTCATAAAACCCTCAGAGGTCCCAGAGGCGGTCTTATCCTCTCAACAGCAGAGCTTGCTCCCGCAATCAACAAGGCTATCTTCCCCGGCAATCAGGGCGGTCCTCTTATGCACGTTATCGCAGCAAAGGCTGTCTGCTTCGGCGAAGCTCTTGACCCCTCATTTAAAACTTATCAGGAAAACATTGTCAAGAACGCTGCTGCACTCGCAAACGGTCTCACCAAGAGAGGCATCAACCTTGTTTCGGGCGGAACGGATAACCACCTCATGCTCGTTGACCTTCGCTCAACCGGCATCACAGGCAAGGAACTTGAGCGCAGACTCGACGAAGTATATATCACCGCAAACAAGAACGCAATTCCCAACGACCCCGAGAAGCCCTTCGTAACAAGCGGCATCAGACTCGGCACTGCTGCAGTAACATCAAGAGGTCTTAACGAAGAGGATATGGATAAAATTGCAGATTTCATCTATCTTTGCGCAACCGATTTTGAAAACAGTGCAGAAAAAATCAAAGCAGGCGTTAACGAAATCTGCGAACGCTATCCCATATATGAATAATTAACTCAAAAAACCCTGACGGTTCAATGAACAGCCCCAAATTGTGCGGACAGTACAAAAACACCCCTATGGCAGAAAATATTAACTTTTAAGCGACATACTGACTTCGTTTTTCAAGCGGAGTCAGTTTTGTTTTTAATTGGATTCTTTCATTGTTGTAAAAGTGTA
>JAFQRF010000066.1 GCA_017410195.1 Clostridia bacterium
AATTTTTCGTGTTTTTTAATTTTTAGATGAAATTTTAGGGTTCTGCAGGAATTTTACGCCTGTAGAACCCTTGTCATATATCGTTTTATGCGGTCTGCGCTTTTTTTACATCCCCTTGTATGTTAATTCCCTTTGATTTCGTTGTATTTTTCAAGATTGATTTTCTTGTCTGCGAGCATCTGCTCAACCCATAATTGCAGGGCTTCAACGGTAATCGAAATGCGCTCAAGTTCTTTTTGAATAAAAATGAAATCCTTGATTTCATCGTCGTCAATCATACCGTCGGCTGTGATTTCGATGAGTCGTTCCTGACTCTTTTTCATTGAATTGAGCGACGAAAGCATTTCGAGAACAATCTGTGCGAGGTCTTTGACCTTGACTTCGGGAACATATTTTTCGCCGATGGGACATTCCTTTGCACAGTAATGGTTGCAGAGAGTCGGCTCGCCGTAGATTTCGGCAAGAAGCATTACTTCTTCGGGATTTATTGGGAATTTGCCGTTTTCAATTCTTTCAAGACGCTCGGGCTGAATGGGATTATCCATAAGCGATGCCTTGTCGCAAACATCATCTCTTGTAAGGTCATGCTTTTTTCGGGTTTCTTTATAGATTGTATCTGCCATATTGTTTCCCCTTTACCTATAGACTTATTAATTATAATACCAAAGTTTTAGCTTAATTGCAACATTGGATGAAATCGAAAAAATGCAATACACAGCTTGAAAGCTTCGGGAAAATACTTGACAAAAATCTCTTTGAATTTGTAAAAATCTTCAGCACAGATTATATAACCGACCGCTCTGCCGTTATCGTCGATAACAAAGCAGTTTTCGGGTTCATGGTCAATATAATAATTGCAGAATGTATTATGATAAAACTGCCCCGTTAAAAAATCGGGTACTTCATCTGATCCTTCGCTGTTGTGGCATATAAAATGCACATCGGCACGGTCCGATTCCTCATATTTCCTGACGGATAACATTACGATTCACCACCCTCAATCCGGTTTACAGAAACAGATCATCATAAAAAGTTATAAAATGCAATAAAATTGCTTGAAATTTTCAAAAACAAGTGTATAGTAAAGATATATAGTTTTTGGGGAGAAGTGTATGAATTTTAGGGATAGTTTAGCAAAAAGTGGTAGATTCCCTAACAAGCTTTATTATTTCAACTATGCTGAAAAAGCGCTTCACAACGCAGAAATTTTCGGATAAATTCATGCTTGCCGGTGATGAAAGGTTTTCGTACGCTCCGGGCGAAAAATGGACCTGCGGTTTAGGCAAGGCATCCTATACCCCGACGATTATGACAGCAAACATATTACATTGCCGGATATGACTCCGACAATCCCGTAAAAGGTGTGCTTGACAATCTTTATGCAAGAGCGGTTTATCTTGAAGATAACAGAAGCAGCGGCGGCGTGATTTTCTGTACACTTGACTGTGTGGGAATGAGCAGAAAAGATATAAACGATATAAGAAAATATGCTCTTGAAAGCGGCAGGCTCAGAAAATCAAATCTATCAATATATCTTCAACGCATACCCATGCGGGAATTGATATACAGAGTCTTTGGGGTGAAAATTTATAAAACCGGCAAAGACCAAGCGTTTATGGATAATCTGAAAAAGCAGACACGGCTTCAATGCCGTTGTTGACAAGCACGACCTTTATGAAACCTATCTTACCGCCTTTGAAAAAAAGGTTAAATACGGTGTTTCGGACGGCGAAAGGGTTGCCCCCGACGGAAAGATTATTCTTTATGTCGGAGGTCATCAGCCTGATGCTGTCAGCAACCGGCTGCTTGGATATTCCTGCCTTGAAATCATGCTGCAGAAGGGGTAATGTCAATGAAAAAAAGATATTTTGATCATATAATACACGGCGGCGATTATAACCCTGATCAGTGGATAAGAACTCCTAAGATATGGGATGAAGATATGCGCCTGATGAAGCAGGCTCACATCAACAGTGCCACTGTAGGAGTTTTTTCCTGGTCGGCAATTGAGCGTGAGGAAGGCGTTTACGATTTCGAATGGCTTGATACAATACTTGATAAAATGCATCAGAACGGAATGTCGGCAATACTTGCCACTCCGTCGGGTGCCCGACCTGCCTGGCTTGCCGAAAAGTATCCCGAGGTTTTAAGAACGGACGAAAACGGAATAAGAAACAAATTCGGCGACAGACACAATCATTGTCTCACCTCCCCCGTATACAGAGAAAAAGTCCGCAGCATCAACAGAATGCTTGCGGAAAGATACAAAAACCATCCTGCCTTGAAAATGTGGCATATTTCAAACGAATACAGCGGAGAATGCCGCTGTGAGCTTTGCTGCGAGGCTTTCAGAAAATGGCTCAGAGAATATTATCACAACGATATAGATGAGCTGAATTTTAAATGGTGGAACGCATTCTGGTCGCATTCCTTTAACGATTTTGACCAGATTAATCCTCCCCCAAAAAACGGAGAAGACAGCGCATCGGCTCTTAATCTTGCATGGCAACGTTTTATAACCGACAGCCACATTTCTTTTTTTGAAAATGAGATTGCACCTCTGCGTGAAATTACACCCGATATACCTGTTACCACTAACTTCATGCGAAGATACAACGGAATTGATTATCAGAAATTTGCAGAACATGTTGATCTTGTATCATGGGATAATTATCCTGCGTGGGATAAAGGTAAAAATCCTGATGAAGCACTTGAAGCGGCGTTTTTACACGATTTTTTCCGTTCATTAAAAAACGGTCAGCCGTTTTTCCTTATGGAAAGCACACCGTCGCTGGTAAACTGGCAGGATGTCAACAAGCTCCCCAAATCGGGCATAAATGAGCTTGCATCAATTCAGGCTGTTGCACACGGTGCAGACAGCATACAGTATTTTCAATGGAGAAAAAGCAGAGGCGGAGATGAAAAATTTCAAGGCGCTGTCGTAGACCATTGCGGACACGAAAATACAAGAGTTTTCAGAAATGTTACGAAGATAGGTGAAACACTCGAAAGACTAAGCAGTGTTGTCGGCTCGGAAGCCAAGAGCAGAGTTGCGGTTATATATGACTGGGAAAACGGTTGGGCAGTCAATGTTTTCCGAGGCTATAACAACATCCGCAGAGATTATGTGAAGGAATGCATAAAATGGTATGCTCCGTTTTATAAGAGAGGCATCAGCGTTGACGTTATTTCGATGCAGGATGATTTTTCAAAATACGATGCCGTTATTGCACCGTTTCTTTATATGCTCAAGGACGGTACGGAGAAACGGATTGAAGAATACGTTAAAAACGGGGGCTGTTTTGTTGCAACATATCTTACAGGCATTGTTGATTCGGATGACCTTTGTCATCTTGGCGGTTTTCCCGCAGCAAATCTGAAAGAGGTTTTCGGTATATGGTGCGAGGAAACTGACTCTCTCCCTGAAGATATGCCCGGTAAAGCAGAATTCAACGGCAAAGCTTATGAAGTAAACCATATTTGTGATATTATTCATACAAACGGGGCAAGGATTCTTGGCAAATACAAAAGTGATTTCTACAGCGGAATGCCCTGTGTTACCGAAAATGCTTTCGGAAAAGGCAGAGCGTATTACGCCGCTTTCAGAAACGACAAGGATTTTGCCGATGATTTTTGTGAAATGCTTATTGAGAGCAATGCCATTGTGCCTGATGCGGAGATACTTCACGGCGACGATGTTTTTTTGCGAAAACGTGCAGATAATATATTTGTTATGAATTTCAGCGATGAAGAAAGAGAAATTGTTTTTGACAGGGAATATATAAATGTAATAACAGGCGAAACCGTATGCGGCAAAGTAACCTTGCCTGTTTGCGGATATATTGTTATAAAACAGAACTGAAGAAATAAAAACCGCTTCACGGATTCGGGCGACTTTTTAATAACTCACTTAATTCGGTTTGTGCAAAAGCGTGTGTAACCTATTTATGTTGGATGTAATGATTTGATGTCTAGAGGCGTTGATATATAAGGGCGTTTTTGCAGATTTTTTGAATCTGAATATAAGATGACCTAGATGGTCAAAAACGGAGGTTATGCATTACACAACTTAAAAATTACACATAAAGCAGTTCTGCAAAGGCGATTTCTTCGGCTTGAGCTTTGCAGGTATTCATAAGACCGACCCATTTCATCTGGTCGGTTTCTTTTAATTTTTCGGTTACTCCTGCGGATTCGGCAAGCTGTGGAATAAGAACATCAAGACAGTTTTCAATTGCTTCGTTGACTTCGGCACAATGCTCCTGAAGTTATTCATGGAGTATCAAACGGTTATAGAGAGCAGGTCTGTGGTCACGCAGATAATCACGACGCATTCTGCCGTATTTACCCATAGGCGGTGACGGTTTGATTGTCAGGTTCGGAATGTAATAATCTCCGACTTTGGTGTAGGTAAGCTTGTTTTCCATAAAATCAATCCTTTCGTTACATTTTGATTGCGAGATAATATTATAATGTAATTACGGATTTGTCGAGGATGTCGGTTTAAAGACATGAAAAACCTCCTTGTAATTGGGTAATACCATTTTACAAAGAGGTTTAAATTTTTATCTTCTGTTTTTTATGCCGACATTAAAACAAATCAAGAATATAGTTTGCAAAAAATATAGTTGCAATATAAATCAAAAACGAAACAAATTTAAACAGATTCTTTTTCCAATTAGCCTCTGTTTTCTTTTTCAACTTATCTAAAATCTCATTAATAATTACCATAACAGCAATGACAGCAATTACAATAGTAGTTTCCCACTCGCTCATTATAATCGATTTTATAATAATTATTGCAACGCACAAAATCAAAAACACATACAACAAAGCCGAAAGAAACTTATCGGAAATACCTGTTCTGCGGAATTCACCCGTTGCCGCAGCGGCAAGTGCTTTCTTTCGCCAACGAAGATAGCTGAAGAAATCGATAGCAGTGTAAAAAGAAAGAAATGAAAAAAAACACAAAACCAAATCTGCACCTTCAGAAGCAGTATCGGAAAACAACAGATAAAAGAATGATATCATAAAAAATACAAAAGAGAGAATACTTTTTGGCAGATCATGTTTTAAAAATGATTTGTGTATTGTTGCAAGTTCTGCCTCAGGGTCTGTTTCAAGAGGCAACGGGTTTTCTTGTTCATTAATAAATATAACCATATTTTTGTATGCACAAACAAACTGCCAACCCGATGCTGCACAAAGTTCAAGATATTCATTTTTATCTTTGGACAGCAAAAAACTGTCCTCGTTCGAAAACTGCGGGAGATAGGTTATTGCATAATGAAGTTTTTGCGGTTCAATCCGCCGGAATTCCCATTCTCTGGCAAACTGTTTTTTAACAAGTCTCCAACCTTCGGAAGCTTTCTGTTCCAGATATTCTTGCATACCTGTTCGGTCGTAATAACCAAAATCTTCCCGAAAAGTCTTAATGCTTTTTTCTTGAGACATAACCTGATCTCCTTTTATAAAAACATTTTACGATAATCCTCTGCCTGAGTGCAAAGGCGTTCATATTCGCATCTGAGAACATCTCTTCCTTTGTCCGTCAAAACATAATTACGGCGTCTGCCATCTGCTTTTGTCTGAATAATAATCCCTGAATCCAAAAACTGTTCAAGCAGATTATAAAGCGTACCCGAGCCGACTTTCACTCTGCCGTCTGTCATCTGCGAAACTTTATCCATAATATCAATTCCGCAACACTCATCTTTAAGGCATAACAAAATATAAAACATCTGCTCGGTCAGTGTCTGAAATTTTAATCTCGGCAAAACCGCACCCCCTATATGTCGAATATCGACATATATATTATACTGTCGATATTCGACATTGTCAAGTATATGTGTAATACATACAAACAAAAACTCCGTTTACCGATTGCTCGATAAACGGAGTTCATTATTTAGATATATACACCGATATTCATATCCTGCCATTTGGAAAGTTTGAAATGGTCAACCATCGACTTGGTTTTGATATATTCAAAAGCGAAATCTTTGGTCAGGCTCATATCAACCAACTTAAGGCTGAAATTATCGGTTTTTTGCGGAAGATTTCCCTTATCCCTTAATAGCTGCCTGAGCTGCTGCGAGGCGAGCGATGGGAACACGGAAGGGTGAGCATGATACATAGTTGAGGCCAATCTTATGGCAGAATTCAACTGATGAGGGATCGCCGCCGTGCTCGCCGCAGATACCGTAGTGGAGGTTCTTGCCGCTTGCCTTACCCTTTGTAACAGCCATATCCATAAGAGCGCCAACGCCGTTCTGGTCAAGCTTTGCGAAGGGATCGAATTCGAAGATCTTTGTATCATAGTAAGCAT
>JAFQRF010000067.1 GCA_017410195.1 Clostridia bacterium
ACGGATTTATGAATACGCTGTTTGCCAAAGAAGGCTGCAAGCAGGTTACAACCTACAGTTCAGAAGATGATTCATCTGATGAAAAGCCGATTTCCGATTACGGTTATGTTGCTAAAGACGGCGATATATGGATATATACGGGTGTAACTTCAGTTAACGGCGACAGCTCAAACATCGGCTTCCTTCTTGCCAACGAAAGAACGGGCGAAAGCCGCTACTATGCTGTATCGGGTGCCGATGAAAAATCTGCAATGACCGCCGCAGAGGGTGAAGTTCAGGAAAAAGGCTATCAGGCTTCGTTCCCATCTTTGATTAACGTTGAAGGAAATCCCACCTATATTATGGTGCTTAAGGATTCGGGCGGACTTGTGAAGCTTTACGCTGCAGTCAATGTTGAACAGTACAACATCGTTACAACTGCCGCAACTCAGGCAGAATGCATCGCAAGATACAAAGCTATGCTCGGCATAAGCGAGGTTCATACTCCTGCCGATGAAGCAAAGAATGTAACCGTTACAATCGCTTCCGTAAAATATATCGATATTGACGGAAACACCTATATTTATCTGATTGACACAGAAAATAATATTTTCAAAGCTAAAGCATCAGAGCATGAAAATATGCTGCTCCTTGAAGCAGGCGATACCGTTGAGCTTTCCTGCTCAGGTTCAAAAATATTAGCTTGCAAACAGATTACCGGTTAAAAATTATCAAGCCGCCCGATTTGGATATTTTTCGGGCGGCTTTTCTTGTAATTGACAGCTTCGCATAATACATTATAGATATTATGCAGTTTCAGCCTTGAATATAACCTTGTTTTTAAAAACGGAAAGCTTTCCGAAAAGTAAATTGCTGAAATTTTTAACATATGTTTCCTGCGGCGTAACAACGGAAAAAATCCGCGTTGATAATATGGCCTGATATATCCTTGGAAAAATCTGCAGATGCAAATAAAAATCTTGACTCTCACGTTACGTTATGGTTTATAATCATATCAGAGGTGATGGAAGTGCATATCAAAGAGTTTGCGAAGCTGACGGGTGTCAGTGTGCGCACGCTTCATTACTACGATGAAATCGGGCTGCTCAAGCCGGCGTTTGTTGACGGGCAAAACGGTTACAGAGACTATGATGAAAGGTCGCTTGAGCGGATGGTTGAAATTCTGTTTTACCGTGAGCTTGATTTTCCGCTGAAAAGCATAGTTGAAATTCTGTCATCACCCGATTACGATAAAGCGGCAGCAATACGCAAGCAAAAAGAACTGCTGATGCTCAAAAAAGAGCGTCTGGAAAGGCTGATTTCTGCCCTTAACGAAGCCGAAAAAGGAGAGATACCGATGAATACATTTAGTAAAAACGAATACGAAACCGCACGCAAGCAGTATGCCGACGAAGCAAAACATCGTTGGGGTGACACCGATGCCTACAAAGAAAGCAAGCAGAAAACCGCAGGCTATTCTGCTGGTAAATGGAATGATGTTAACGAAGGTCTGGACGCTGTTCTTGCCGAGTTTGCGGTTGCACTTAAAGACGGAACTACACCCGAAAGCGAAGCCGCACAGTCGCTCGTCAGAAAGCTTCAGCAGTATATAACCGATAATTTCTACACCTGCACTGACGAAATCCTCGCAGGTCTCGGGCGGATGTATGTTGCCGATGACCGCTTCAAAACAAACATCGATAAAAACGGAGTCGGTACGGCAGAATTTATATCGGATGCAATCAAAATTTATTGCAAATAGAAAAACGGCACTTTCTGCTGTGACGGCAGGGAGTGTCGCTTTTTATTGACGGTCTTTTTAAAAGAAATTTTTATTGATTAAATTCCGGCTATGTATTAAAATAGATTTGATAATAATTCGGGAGATGATTCAATGCAAGTTATCATTAAATTTATGTTTACAATTTTCACAACAATTTCGATTTTTTTCTCAAACCTGCTTTTTCCTGCCACGATTTATCCCGAGAGCGAAAATTTTGATTTTTCGTTTCTTGAATATCCCGAGGAGGCTGTTATAACTCTTGAAGAAGCAGGGCTTACCGAGCAGGAGCTTGTCGGCCGTGCATCGGCTGAATTGCCCGAATACGTTCAGTCGGGCGGATATGACGACATTAACGGAATAACCGTTTCTCCTTATTATACGGCAAATGTCAGCGGCACGGAAATTCCCGTTTATGCCTCGGTTGTTTTTATCCGTGCGGATGATACGGGAACGCTTCATTCTTTTTCTGAAATATATGTTGAACCCGATACCGATTTTTCTTTCAACATTGAAATAACGGGTGCGGATGTGACGCTCGAAAATGCAATTGTTCTGCCCGAATCTCACGGCGTAAAAGCACTCTGCGAAAACAACACGGTAACCGCGTCAATAGGTAAAACAGGTATTTATACCTTCCTTTTCAACGGAGCAAATCAGTATTACGGCTACACCCTTATTGTGCGCGAAAAGATTGATGAGGATGCAGAAATTGCAGAATATATCGCAGAATACGGCGAAGATAATGTTTGGGTTATCGATAAAGGTGTGTATCAATATGACTATGTTAATCTTGTTGCACACAATAACCTGGTAATTTATCTCCGTGAAGGTGCTTATGTTATGGCAAACCACATTTACGATATCGACTGTGCGGAAGATGAAAACAAATATTTTGAAGATACCGCATGGTATCACAATTCTATCGGACTAACAAGATATCCGTTCCTTAATTTCTTTAATTGCAATAATGTTACCCTCACGGGCAGAGGTGTAATAGATCTTACCCGCCTTGACAGACGTGAACGCCGAGGTGTAGTATTCACTAATTGCAGCAATATCAACGTGAGCGGTATCAAGATTATTAATTCACCCGAATGGTCATTTATTTCCTATTGTTGTACCGATGTCGATATTGAGCAGGTTGATATTATCGGAAACAGGGGCAACTGCGACGGATTCGCAATCTGTAACAGCCACGATGTAACCGTTAACGACTGCTTTGCAAGAGTCGCGGATGATACTTTTGAAGTTAAAGCACTCGGCGGTATAATGGACAGTAAAAATATCACTTTTTCAAACTGTATTGCATGGGGCGGTTATGCGAGATGCTTCGGTATAACCGGAGAAGTCAACAAAGCGATTTCCGATGTTACTTTCCGTGACTGTGCCGTTGTTTACCGTGACGGTATCTGGGACAATGACAGAATCGGATCTCTTGTTGTTGTGGCAGAGCAGACCGAAGGCAGCATAGACGGCGTTCTTTTTGAGAATATTGAAATATTCCGTGATGAAGGCAGACCCATTCTTGTTAAGATTTATGATGAAGAAGCCGAAAACTTTGAAATAAAGAACGTTGTATTCAGAAACATTTCTTACACATCGTATATGAAACCGAAAATAGCAGGCACGGACAGCGACACAAATACCGTGCAGGTTGAGCTTGACAATATTGCTGTCTGCGGTAAAAAGCAGCATTTTCCCGAAGTGTTTTTTGACATCGGCAAATATTGTGAAGTAACAACGTCGGAACAGCAGGGGTAGTTAAATACAGGGGTGAAAACAAAGTTATGAAAATAATCAAATCGGGTGATGCCCGAATTATTATGAGCAATCCCGAAAGCAAACATAATTATTTTGCATGGCCGACGGCAGCGAGGTTGCAGAACGGAAAGATAGCGGTGGTTGCGTCGGGCTTCAGATGCAGACACATCTGTCCTTTCGGCAAAACCGTAATTTCATACAGTGAGGATGACGGTGAATCCTACACAGCACCCGCGCCGGTTATAGATACCGTTCTTGATGACAGGGACGGAGGCATTCTGCCGTTCGGTAAGAGTGGAGTTATCGTCACGTCGTTTAACAATACAACGGAGTTTCAAAGAGGAATTCCTGAGCTGACCGCATATGATTCAGCTTATCTTGACACGGTAACTCCCGAGCAGGAGAAGAAAGCTTTGGGCGCGTGCTTCAGAATCAGCAACGATTGCGGTGTTACCTTCGGTGAAATATTTAAAAGCCCCGTATCATCTCCTCACGGACCCGTTGAGCTTCCCGACGGCACTTTGCTGTGGGTAGGAAGTACATATAACCCCAAGGACGAGTACAGATCCGATACAGACTGTGTTCAGGCTCACAAAATAAATCCCGACGGGACAATGGAATATGTGGGAAGAATTGAGAATGTGGAAATCGACGGTGCAGAACCCATTTCCTGTGAACCGTACGCCGTTGTACTGGATGACGGAACAATTCTTGTGCATATCCGTGTTGAAACCGTTGATGACAGCATATTCACCATATATCAGTCGGAATCTCATGATAACGGAAAGACCTGGTCTGAGCCAAGGCAGCTTCTTCCGCTTTCAGGCGGCGCACCGTCGCATATTTTAAAACACTCCTCGGGAGTGCTGGTCTGCACCTACGGTTACCGTAATCCTCCTTACGGCATAAAAGTTATGTTCAGCGAAGATTCAGGAAAAAACTGGGATTGCGGTTATGATATTTATCTGAGCGATGTGAACGACAGCGATATTGGTTATCCTTCATCTGTTGAGCTTGCGGACGGAAGCATACTTACGGTTTTTTATGCACTCGACGGCGAAGGCGGACCTGCTGTTATCATGCAGCAGAAATGGTGCTTTGAAAAAAATTAAGTAGAGGGTGGGAACGGTTTTGCCGAAAAGAGAGAAGGTGTCCTTGCCGAAAAGGGATATATTTATAATAGTGTTAATGGCTATTACAGCAGCGCTTATCACCGCTGCAGGGATTTATTATAAGCAGGGATTTTTGCGGATACTGCCGCTTTATATTTCTCTTGTGGTCGGTCTGCTCCAATCCCGGATAAACCGATATGCAAGCCTTATCGGAAGTATGAATTCATTGCTTTACGGTGTTGTTTATATTTATTACAGTCTTTACGGCTCTGCATTTTCCGCATTACTGTTTTCTTTTCCTGTTCAGCTTATAACATTTATTCGCTGGAACAGGAATAAATGGGAGCAGTCAACGGTGCTGAGAAAACTGGACAAAAAGCAACGGCTGTTTATTCTTGCGGGCTGTGCGGCGGCACTGGCTGCAATGTGGATTGTTCTTCCGCTAATAGGTTCTCGGTATGTATTTCTCGACAGCGTTACCAACCTGCTCGGAATACTCATATATTTTCTGACAATGTTTGCTTATGTTGAATACACATTTCTGATGGTTATAAACGGAGTAATCGGAACGGCTCTTTATATAATGATGCTTGGCGATACCCCTGAAATGACAACATATCTTATTTATTCGGTTTATTCTTTTATTTGTATTGTATTTGCTTTTTTTCAGGCAAATAAGCTTTATATCAGCCAGCAGAAGGAAACAAAAAATCAAGAACATTGAATCAAAATGAGCATTCTCACGAAGCAAAGCCCAAAAGAAACTGAAAAAAACTCGGCTTGCAAAGGAAATCAAACCTTTGCAAGCCGTTTTTTGTGAAAATGACTTTTTAATTAAAATGTTTGTTTTTGTGGCACTAAATGACAGAAGTTTAAATAAATTCAATTTCAACGGTTTCGCCTGCAGCAACCTCTGCAAGAAGCACGCCGTTTTCAACGGTGTGTGCCTTTTCGGTTTTGATTTCTCCCGTTCTACCGTTGAGCTTCAGCCTCAGAATATTGTTGTGCTCGGATGTTACTGAAATTTTTGTCGCTTTGTTTTCGTTCCATGCGATGTCAACGGTAAAGCTGCCTCGTGCCTTCAAGCCTGCAACAGAGCCGTTCTTCCATGCATCGGGCAGCGCAGGCAGGATTTCGATGATGCGTTTGCCCGGTTCGCCCAGATGGCTCTGCAGCAGCATTTCGTTGATGCCTGCCACACCGCCGAAGTTTCCGTCAATCTGGAAGGGCGGATGAATATCGAAAAGGTTATTGGCGGTGAATTTTTTTATCAACTGCTGAAGATGCTCCCATGCGTTTTCTCCGTCTTTAAGGCGTGCGTAGAAATTGACGGTCCATGCACGGGACCAACCGGTTGAACCGCCTCCCTTGGAAAGACGGCGTGCAATTGTCTTTTTTGCGGCTTCATAAATTTCGGGATTTGTTTCGTTGATTTGGTCACCGGGGTAAAGCGCAAACAGATGCGAAATATGGCGATGGTTGGGTTCAACTTCTTCATAGTCGCTGTTCCATTCGCAGAGTGTGCCGTAGCGTTTGCTTATGCGGAACGCAGGAAGCTTTGCCAGAATATTCTCCATGTCAGCCGCAAAATCGGCATCAATTCCGAGAACCTTGCAGGCATGAATTGTGCGTGTAAAGAGTGCATCAATGATTTCAAAGTCAATTGTTGCTCCGTGAGTAAACATGCTGCTCTTTTTTTCGCCGTTTTTATCATAGTAATAAAACCAGTTTTCGGGGGAATTGGAGGGTGCGGTGGTCAGTCCTCCTTTTCCGTCATCAACCAGATAGTCACGGATGAATTCGCACGAGCCCTTGAGAATCGGATAAATTTCTTTCAGTACATCTGTATTGCCCGAAAACTCATAGTGTTCCCACAAATTAATGCACAGCCACGGTCCTGCCATCGGAGAAAAGCAATGTATGGAGTCGTGCGGGCCTGTACGTCCGAAAATATCGGTTGTGTGGTTGATAACCCAGCCGCCGCAGCCGAGCAGCTCTTTGGCGGTCTGCCTGCCGAAATTGCTTATCATTTTCATAAAATGAACGAACGGACGCATGGTTTCCGCCATGTTGCCGGGTTCGGCAGGCCAGTAGTTCATTTGAAGATTGATATTGGTGTGGTAATCGCTTCCCCAGGCGGGGCGATAGCCGTTGCACCATATCCCCTGGAGATTTGCAGGCAGAGTTGCATTCTTTCCCGAGCTTTCAATAAGAAGATAGCGTCCGAAATTATAATACAGCTCATACATATCGAGGTCTTCCTGACGGTTGCGCTGAAGAAAATAAATCCGCCAGTCAACGGGAATATCATCATAGGTCGGTGCGTTGAGCTTGAGCGACACTTTGTCAAACACAGCCTTATGAGCCGCAATATGCTCCGTTTTTACGGTTTCGTAATCGACGGAAGTTACCGCTTCAAGCTTGCGCTGAAGAACCGCACGGTAATCAATGGATTCGTCAATATCATATTTTTCAACATTATAGTTCGTTTCGAACACGCCGTAAACAATGACCCAGGTTGCATCGTGAACGATGATGTGCTTTTTGTCGTTCAGAAGAGTGCCGTCGGTACGGACAAAAATATTGGCTCCGAATGACATGCCTTCTCCGCCCGCGCCGTAGTCTTCCTCTTCGCAATAGGTTACGCGGCCATTCATAAAGAGCAGATCCTTGCGCATAGCAGAGGTGTAGGCATCCTGACCGCGTTCCATGGTGATATGGCAGTCAAATGCTGATGTTGCCTTTATTTTATAAACAAGAGCATCGTATTTTTCGCTGACAAAGGTTTCGCTGAAAAATTCGTTTTTTCCTTTTTTATATGAAACACGGCCGACAGCCTCGCTGAGTTCAAGCTCCTTGCGGTAGTTTTCATAGCGGCTCTTATCGGTAAATTCAATGTGTACTTCTCCCATGCTTTCAAAAAAGCGCACACGCTTTGGGTTTGCCATGAATGTTTTTTCGCAAAGCTTAGCTGCTTCTTCATAGCATTCCTCAAGCAAAAGTCTCTGGATTTTTGCAAGCATCTCGGGAGAGCTGTTATATTCCTCTTGAATCTGCCGACCGCTCCAGAGTGATTCCTCGTTTATTTCGATTGTTTCCTCGTAGGGGTCGCCGTAAAGCATAGCACCGATACGGCCGTTGCCAAGCGGAAACGCACGCATCCAGTCACGTTCATAGTCCTCGTGCCAAAGCTTTGTTGACATTTTTACACTCCCTTTTTCTGAATATGTTATTAAATATTATATCATACCTCCGCCTTCCTTACAAGCTGATTTTACTGATTCGGAATCAATGTTCAGGACAGTTTAGCCTCAAGCCGCCGCTATTAAAATTACAAAGAATCTGACGGCATTATTTTTTAATTAAATTGTTATTTGATTGTAAATGTGTTAAAATATACACAAAATCCGCTCAAAATGCACGAAAAGTCAATAATGCAACCGACGGTTGACACATTGCAATTCGACATTTGGTAGCGTGCAACTCCATAAAGGGGTTATAATGGGCTTGTCGGAAGGACAAACGACCCGGCAAAAACAATCCGTTTGCAAACACGATTGAAAAAAATATTTTTAGAGGTGAAGAAAATGATTTTGGCTGATAAGATAATACGAATGAGAAAAAAGAACGGCTGGTCTCAGGAAGAACTTGCCGAAAAATTAAATGTTTCAAGACAGGCGGTTTCAAAATGGGAAAGCGCACAGTCCGTACCCGAGCTTGAAAAAATCCTTATCCTCGGAGAGATTTTCGGAGTGACAACCGACTACTTATTAAAGGATGAAATTGAAAATGAGGAGTTTACAAACGATGATGCTTCATCGGGGATAAAAAGGGTGACAATGTCGGAGGCACTTGAATATATCGAACATAGAAAAAAGGCATCGCTTCTCATTGCCCTCGGAGTTTTCCTCTGCATAATGTCACCTGCAGCACTCGTTATTCTTTGCGCAACGCCGTTTTACTATAATGTTCCGATGGGATTTGCCGTGCTTATGGGAATTGTTGCTCTGCTTATTTTTATTGCAGGTGCAATAGGAATCTTCTCTTACTGCGGCTTCAAAAGCGCACCCTTCGGCTATTTATCAAAAGATTTTGAAACAGAATACGGTGTTGCGGGAAAGGTCAAGGAGCTTGATGCTCAGTTTACTCCATTCGGGGTTGCAACAAACATTATTGCGACATGCCTTTGCGTTATCTGCCCGACACCGATTCTTGTTGCAGCATTTTTCGGCAATGCATTCTGGGTGTGCGTTTCTGTTGCGGCAACTCTTGCAATAATCGGAATTGCTGTTATGCTTTATATAATCGGAACGGTTCGCAGCCGCAGCATGCACAGAATTCTTAAAATCGGTGAATTCACGGAAGAGGGAAAGAAAATAGATGAGGCAAACGGAAACGTTTCCAAAATATACTGGCTCGCTGCCACCGCAATTTACCTTGCGTGGAGCTTTATCAGCGGAGATTGGGGAACAACATGGATTCTCTGGCCCGTTGCAGGCGTGATATTCCCGATTGTTTACATAATTGCAGGTAAGCTTGCAAATAGCAAAAAGTAAGCTTGCCCACGGCTTCACCGTGACGGACAGAAGGTTTTTTGCATATTAATCGGTGTTTCATGCCGCCGACCTCCTTTTTCCTCCCCGTTCGATTCGGATGAAGCAACAAAAACATCCCGCAAAGCTTCGGCTTTACGGGATGTTTTGCTATTTGAGAATATTACTTTGATTGAGTATCAGCGTGTTATAGATAAAAAGAACATCGCAGTCCGTGAAATCAACGTATTCTCCGAGTATCTGCGGAGAAATGTAGCGGATATCAATAACGGTGATTTTGCTGTAGCCCTCAAGCATGAGCGGTACGAGCGACGACCCGAAGGAATCACGGAAAACAACAAGCTCTTTCTTCTCTTCGGCAAGCGGATTTTCAACCGTCAGAAACGCGGCGGCGCCCGAGAGATAATATTCATATTTATCATAGCCGCTGAGTTTTGATTTGTCGTAAACACCCTGAGTTGTTTTATTTATTTCAAGGTTAAAAACTTTTGCGGAATCGGTAACATCCGACGAAAGCGCAATAATTTCGTCTTTAATTTTGCCGATTGCAAGTCTCGGTGCGTAAACGCCCTCAAAATCCGTGATTTTTTCGGATTTGTATTCATCAAAAGGTCTTACTTTAAATCCCATTTTTTCGCCGAGTCTGTCAACAACAGCAGCGAGGTTTTCCTGCTTCCAATGAGAATCCGTTCTGTAATAATCATCGGCAGTCAGACAGTCGAAAATATCAATATACTCCATATTCATCACTTCCGAAGTGAAAATATCAAGCATTCTGCCATAGTCGAGCGAAGGAAATCCGTTTTTCTCAGCAAGATAATAATTCTTATCGGGAACAACAGAGAAGTAAACTCTTGCATTTTTTCCCTTTATATATTTATCGTAAATCGAATTAAGCTTTTCGGCGGTCGCCTTTACCGATTTTTCGTTGAGAACCGATTGGAATTCCGAAATATGCCCCTCTGCAAGATAGACTTTGTTGTTATCCGTCTGGCGCAGAAGCTTCATGCGGATTGCCGCATTGATTGAGCGAAAGCCGTCACGCATGAAAAACTGGTCTGTGAGATAGCTTTCAAAATCATCAAAAAAGCTTTTGTCCATTACGGATTCGACCGAAGCCTCGGGCATCTGCGCTGCCTTGCGTCTTTCTGAAACAAGGATTTCAACGGGTTCTCTCAGAAAGCATGCCGCGCCGAGAGCAACAATAAATGCCGAAAAACAGACCGTGCATATAATGTTACGGATTTTTTTGGCCATGAACATGCCTCCTTAAAATCTGAAATAAAGGAACGGGTTATAAGACCCGTCAATGAGATAAGCCGTAACGGCAAAGAGAAGAGCAAGAATCATCACGGGTTCTGCAACGAAGCAGATTTTGCTGCCGGTTTTTCCGCTGTCAAGCTTTTCTGCGGCATTGCGGATAATGGGAGTTGCGCCGATAATGCCGATAACAAAAAGAACGGCATAGCTCCTGAGATAATAAAGCGTTGTATCCGTGCAAAGAGGATATGCCGAAGTGAACATTCCTTTGAAATCGGAAATAATCCCATCAACTCCGTTTGCATTGAAGATAACAAAGCCGATAAGCACCGCAAAAATCAGATAAATATGACTTATCACGGCAGGAGCCTTGTCCTTGACTTTTTGGGGGATACTCTTTTCAACCAGCAGAAGCACCGCAAAATAAAGACCCCAGATGATGAAGGTCCAGTCCGCACCGTGCCAGAAGCCGGTTAAGAACCAGACGGTGAGAATATTAAAGAAAAATCTCGGAGTTTTAACTCTGTTGCCGCCCATGGGAATATAAACATAATCCCTGAACCAGCTTCCGAGCGAAATATGCCATCTTCTCCAGAATTCGGTAACCGATTTTGAAATATAAGGATGACGGAAATTTTCGGGGAACTTAAAACCAAACATACTGCCGAGACCTATTGCCATGTCGCTGTAACCCGAAAAATCAAAATAAACCTGCAGCGAATACGCAACGGCGTAAATCCAGAAAAACAGTGTTGACTTTTCATCGGATTCTCTGAATATCTCACAAAAGCTGCCGAACGAGTTCGCAAGAAGGACTTTTTTTCCGAGTCCCGTCACAAATCTTCTTACGCCGTATGCAAAGCCGTCAAGCGAGAGCGTCCTTGTGCGCAGCTCACGCTCAACGTCCGAATAACGGACTATCGGACCTGCAACGAGCTGAGGGAAAAGCGAAACATAGAGCGCAAGGTTAATCGGGTTTTTCTGCGCAGGGGTATCGCCTCTGTAAACATCGATATTGTAGCTGATTGACTGAAACGTAAAAAAGCTGATGCCGATTGGTAATGCGATGCCGAGCAAGTCAAAATCCGAGCCGAAAACTGAATTGACCGCACCGATAAAGAAATCGGTATATTTAAAGTAAATAAGAGCAGAAAGATTCAGTAAAACGGAAATCCAGAGCAGAATTTTTCTTTTTGTACCCTCTGATTTTTCGGTCAGAAGCCCGAATACATAGCTGACGGTTATAACCGCAAGCATCAGCACGAGATACTTTGGCTCACCGTAAAAATAGAAGAGGAGGCTCGCCGCCAGAAGCCAGAGGTTTTTTGCCTTCATCGGCAGCAGATAATATCCTGCCATAACAACCGGCAGAAAAACAAACAGAAATGTTAAGCTCGAAAAAAGCATCGGCGGTCTCCTTGTTATGAAATGAATTGTGCTTACGCACATAAAAAATGAAAAGCTCCTTCGGAGCATAAATTGTTACTGCGTAATATTAATGATAGGCTCCGCCTATGACCGGTTATATTCGGGCGGATATATCCGCCCCTACCCGTTTTACTTGATATCGCAGGGACAGAACTCCGTGCCTGTCCGCGAATAATCAGTTTTTGCGGAGCAATATATAATCGGAGCGAAGCGCCCCTTCGTTTTGCATTCTGCACTCTGCATTCTGCATTTTAAACATGCCGCAAGGCGCTTCATCTTTATAATCTAAAAAACACCGAAGCAAAAACTCCGGTGTTTTTTTTGCGATTAACCGAGAATAATACCCTCATCCTCGCCGGGCATTGCTGCAGGCATGTCCATGCCGTCTTCGGCAGGAATTTCGTCGCCGAGAGGAAGTTCTTCCTGAACCTCGCCTGCCTTGGTAAGAGGAGCGCTTGCAGCACCGTTTGCAACGATGTTGAATGCGTTGTAAACGTCGTCAACAATATTTTCAGCTGCCATAATCATCATGATTGTGCTGCCGCAGTTTGTAACGAGAACCTTCTCGGCCGCAACACATATCCACTTTCTGTAGTTAACGCCTTCAAGGATTTCGTTTTTGAGAGCCTCAACATCTGCGCCTTCCTTAGCCTTAACAAGGCACAT
Source organism: Clostridia bacterium (assembly GCA_017410195.1). Taxonomy (GTDB): domain Bacteria; phylum Bacillota; class Clostridia; order Oscillospirales; family Acutalibacteraceae; genus CAG-177. The sequence continues at coordinate 12,543 of JAFQRF010000067.1, forward strand.
TGAATAGGGGATTGAACCGATCATAGGCTCTGAGAAAACTGCTCTTTCGATTGAATCTGTTGATGAAACACCGATAAATGAAGTTGCTGCATCAATATCTGCAAGGTCAATCGGCTGGGGATCCATAAGCATCATTTCGATTGTTGTTGCGTTTGCGTAAATGTTGGCTGCGATTTCTTCGAGTGTTCCTGTAAGCTCGGCTGCGGGAGCTTCGGTTGTTGCTTCAGTTGTTGTTTCGGTTTCGCTGTTACCGCCGCATGCAGCGAAAGCGAATACCATTGAAAGTGCGAGCAAAATGCAAATAATTTTCTTCATTGAATTATTCTCCTTATGTTTTATTGTTTTTTGCCGTACCATGCGATTATATCAGTTAATAACGCTTTTGGCAAGACTTTTATATTAAATATCGGTTAACAGAGTATGAATGACTGTATTACAGCTCGATTTTTACGAATGCGACGTTCAGTCTTTCATAGGTATAAGCGATATAGAGCGCACCGTTATAATATTCGATTGCAGGATATGAAAACTCACTGTCAGGCTTTTCTTCTTCAAGAACAACTGCGGTTTCCCACGTCAGACCGTTATCGGTTGACTTCTGAAGTGTCAGCGGAGAGCGCTCACCCCAGTTCTCACCGACGGGATTTGAAATAAGCCAGAGGCAGCCGTCAGGAGTTTTCACAACGTCAAGACCGCTGTTGTTGTTGAGAAGGCTTGTCTCATATGCCCGGCACCATGTTTCGCCGTAATCCTCGGAATCGCTTCTGTACGCCTTGCCGACGGCGGTTCTTGTCAGCATATGAACCTTGCCGGGTGCGGACTCCCAGAGAGTCGGCTGAATCATGGGGATAAGGTTTGAAGTATAGCGGTTTTGGCTGTTGAGGATGGGTGCAGTCTGCTCCGTCTTTATTTTTGCACCTTTTTTCCAGGTTATACCGTCATCAAATGAGGTGTCAACAAAACAGTTCCAACCTTTGATCTCGTTCGATGCGGGAGCAAGAATGCGGCCGTCCGAAAGGCGCAGGCACTTGTTTTTTACCGGACCTCTGCCGCCGCTTCTGTCGCCTGCAACAAGCTCACGGGGTTCGCCGAAGGTTAGCCCGTTATCCTCGGATATGCTGAAAAAGGTTCTCCATGTCGGTATACGTTTTCCAACCTTGAAATAAAGAATTACTTCGCCGTTTCCGCGCAGAAAAAGCACGGGATTCCAATGGGCAATATGCTTGGCATAGGTCACCTTTTTCGGCTCATTCCAGCCTTTTTCATCCCTGCGTGCATACCAGATATCAACGTCGGGAGTGCTTTCCTTCTTTCCGCCGAACCATGCGGCAAGAACGCTGCCGTCGGGCAGAGGAAGAACAGTTGATGCATGGCAGCTTGCAGTGGGAAGCGGGTCGCATACAAATTCTTTTATCACTTTCATTCCGGTCACCTCAAAGTTCAAAATCAGACGGGTCTGCTTTTTCTATCATCAAGGGTTTCTGCGGTCTGCGTTTAAGAGGGTCATACGAATATTTTCCGCACTTGCCGTCGGTGGGTACAATTCCTTTTTTTATGCAGAGAACCGATTGCTCATCGGGTGAAAGTCTGCCGTGAACGCAATGCTCACACAGAGGCGGATATTTTTTCTTTTCAAAAAGCTTCTTTCTCATCTTTCAACAACCTTTCCATAAGATATTAACATAATTTCTTTGTGTTATCAAGGTCTAATATCAAAAGAGAACAAAGAAAGAGCAGCGAAATTGCCGCCGGTGCGGAAAAAGACCACATCTCAAAGTCGGCAGTTACCGAAAGTGATGTCTGTATGTCAATGGGAAAGAAGAAAAGGATGATTTTGCATACGGCAAAGGCTGATACGGAATGAAAAATTCTGAAAAGATAAAAAATCGGTATGCTGACATGAAAGGCTTCGGAAAGCGAAAAAATCTGCATATGTACGCAAATCCCTCCGAAGGCACAGACCGCTGCAATGACGGGCAAAGAAACATTTCCCGCCGCCGATGCACAGCCGCTTGTTACTTCAAGAAGACATGACAAGGCAAGGCTTGCCGTCGGATTTCCGACAGATGCGGTTATAACCGAAATTATTCCCGAGAAAAAGCAGACAAAGCCGCAGCAGACAAGCATAGCCGACGATGAGGAGGAAACGCTGTTGACAACTGCACGTGAGAATGTGATTTTTTGGGGATTTATTACCTTTTTTTCAGCAGGGGAATCGGGCAAAAAACGAATAAAAAAGCCGATAAAAAGTGATGATATGCAAAGCGAAAGAAGAAGAATTTTTCCCGATTCCCTTGAGTTAAGCAGAGCATTGCCGACTGCATTGACGGAAAATCCCATTCCCGAATTGATGCAAAACAGCAGCAGCCTGCGTGCCTGACTGCGGCTGATTATTCCCGAAGAATAAAGTGAGTCCGCCGCCTTTGCACCTGAAAGATATCCCCCGACCTGACCGAGAATTATTGCGGGAAGGCAGTCGCACGGCAGTCGGTAAAGCCTTTTTGTCAAAGGCTCTGCAATTTTTTTGACACATTTCGGCATTTCACCCGAGCCTGCAAGCGACGACGCTGCAAGGAAAGGAAAAAGTGACGGAATAACGACGTTTGCACAGTTTGAAAGCCCCGCGGAAAAGCCCGATGCAAATTCCTGAGGGAACAAAAAAAGAACGGTAAAAGCCGCAATGCCCGATAAAAAAATGAAGGTTTTGTTTTTCAATAATATTCACCTGTTGAAACTATACTTTATGAAACGCGGAGCATTTAAGTGCAAAGTTCAAAGTGCAAAATGCAAAGTTAAGGGTCGCTTCACTCCGATTAAACATTGCTCCGCAATGTTACGCAGCAACACTTCATGCGACAACGGAGCATTTCATTCTTCATGTGCGTAAGCACAAGTCATTTTAAAAACTATGCTTTCCATGTTATTTTTAACACTCTTCTTTCATAAATTGCTTAAAGAGGAGTGATGTGAATGAGAGATCGAAGAAAAAATCAGAACAGAGCCGAAAACATACTTGATTCCATATCCCGAAGCCTTGATTTACCGCAGGATGCCGTATCGGGCTACGCTCATATCGAGCTGAGCGGAAATAAGGAAGCGATAATTGAAGGGTGCCGGGGTGTGCTTGAATACAGCGACAGCCTCATTGCGCTCAACACGGGCAAGCTGACTGTGCGTGTATGCGGCTGCGGATTGACGATAGTTTCAATGCAGAACGGTCAGGCGGTTATCAAAGGAACGATAACCGGTGTTGACTACTGCAATTAGGAGAATCGTATGCTTGTATTAAAATTTATCAGATTTATTCTCGGATATGTCAGTTTTTCCGCTCGGGGAGGCTTTCCCGAACGCTTCATAAATCTTTGCAGGCTGAGGGGAATTACTCTTTGGGAGCTGAAAAGCAGGGACGGTGTTATTTACGCCTGTACGGACCGCTCGGGCTACCGAAGAATACGTCCCGTCGCAAAAAAATCAGGCATGACGGTCAGAATAAAAAAGAAAAGCGGACTTCCGTTTTTTCTCAACCGTCACAGCAAAAGAGCCGGGGTTATTGTTGGTATTTGCTGCTGCGCTGCGGTGCTTTGCATTCTGTCAACGAGAATATGGAGCATTGACGTTATCGGCAACAGCCGTGTTTCATCAGAAGAAATAATCGGCGTTTTTTCGGAACTCGGCATCCGGAAAGGAACTGCAGGTAATAAAATCAATATCAATGCCGTCGAAATTGCCGCACTCCGGAAGCTGCCTGAGCTTTCGTGGCTCAACATGAATATCGACGGAAGCGCCGCTCTTATAGAGGTAAGGGAAAGGGTTGAAACTCCCGAAACGGAGGATAACGGCGAGCCTTCGGATATCGTTGCCGCAAGGGACGGTCAGATAGTCATTCTGCGCCCGTTCAACGGCACTCAGGAGCAAAAAATCGGAAACCCCGTTCTCAAGGGCGACCTTCTTATCAGCGGAATAGAAGAAAACAGAGATTTGACCGTCAGTTTTTGCAGGGCAAAGGGCTATGTTGTTGCACGCACGGAACGCAGCATCGGATTTTCTCAAAGCAGTAAAATTAAGGCAAAAACTGCCGTTTCACAAAAAAAGAGTTTCATTCTTGATTTTCTTTTCTTCTCCGTTCCGCTCGGGAAAATACCCGATAATGCATACAGAGAAAAGAAAGAAATCCGCATAAACGGCGTGACCCTTCCGGTCGCACTTACCGAATGTACCCTGACTGATTTCAAAGACGGTGAAATAAAACTTTCAAAAGAAAAAACGAAGCTTCTCGCAACCCTCGGATTTTTTGAAAGCTGCACGGAGCAGCTCCGTCATCTCAGAATCGAAGAAGCGGAAATCACTCTTGCCGATGATGAAAAATCCTGTTCAGTCGGCGGTAAATTTGTCTGCCTTGAAAATATCGGCGAAGAAAGGAAAAAGATGATAGAACAAATCGATGCATCCGAAAATCACGAATAAAAAGCTGATTTTGATGTAAAAATATAACATATCGGAGGCTTCAAAAAAATTAAGATTTATTGAATAATAACGATTGACAACACATTTTCAATTTGTTATAATGCAGTTTGAAGACTCGGCTTTTTGGGAAAGTCTGCAAGAGATGGCGCGTCACGGGCTGAAAGCGTGCCTCAGATGAGTAGTAAGCACGGCAACACTTCAACGGTTCCCCACAATCAGATATAAAAGCGGATATTATTTTTTAATATCAATACGGGTGGCACCGCGGGTATAATAACTCGTCCCGGGAATTTCAATTTTGAAGTTCCCGGGATTTTTGTTTTAATGAAGATAAACCACCTAATGGAGGTATGATAAAATGTACAGAACTCATCGATGCAACGAAATAAGAGAGAGTCACATCGGTCAGAGAATCGAGCTTGCAGGCTGGGTTGACGTTATCCGTGACCACGGCGGCGTTCTCTTTGTTGACCTTCGTGACGAAACGGGCATTACTCAGGTCGTTGTTCACGACGAAAATCTTGTTAAGGGTATCAGCAAGGAAACCGTTATTTCGGTTTCGGGTGTTGTTACAAAGCGTGACGAAAGCACGGTTAACCCCAAGATTGAAACGGGTCTTGTTGAGCTTGTCTGCGATAAGCTCGACGTTCTCGGCGTATGCAGCAGAGACCTTCCCTTTGAAATCGGTTCAAATGATACGGGCGAAAACATCCGCCTCAAGCACAGATTCCTTGATTTGAGAAATCCCGCTCTTCACAATAATATTCTTCTCCGTTCAAAGGTTATCGGTCATATGAGAAAGCTTATGGAGGAGAGAGGATTCCTTGATATCCAGACTCCCATCCTCACCGCTTCATCACCCGAGGGCGCAAGAGATTTCCTTGTTCCCAGCCGTAAGCATCCGGGCAAATTCTATGCCCTTCCCCAGGCACCTCAGCAGTTCAAACAGCTTCTTATGGTTTCCGGCTTTGATAAATATTATCAGATTGCTCCCTGCTTCAGAGATGAGGATGCCCGTGCAGACCGTTCACCCGGCGAATTTTATCAGCTCGACTTTGAAATGGCGTTTTCAACTCAGGATGAAGTTCTTGAGGTTTGCGAAAGCGTTGTAAGCGATATTTTCAAGACTTTCTCGGATAAGAAGGTAACAGAATCGCCCTTCAGACGCATTCCCTATGCGGAAGCAATGGCAAAATACGGCTCGGATAAGCCCGACCTTCGCAACCCTCTTATTATCTGCGACCTTACAGATATGTTCAAGAGAGTTCAGTTCAAACCTTTCATGAACAAATTCGTAAGAGCGATTGTCGCACCCTGCAAGAACGAAAGATGGTTCTTCGATAAGTCCCTTGCATTCGCAACAAAGCAGGCAAAGATGGCAGGTCTTGCTCACATCACCCTTCTCGATGCCGCTAACTACGGATTCAAGGATGACCCCATCAGCAAGGTTATGACCGAGGATGAAAAGAGAGAAATCGTTGAGCTTACAGGCGTTAAGGAAGGCGAAACAATCTTCTTCATCTGCGACAATATTTCCGATGTTGCCGATAAGAATGCGGGCGTTATCCGCACCTGGCTCGGTAATGAGCTTGAGCTTATCAAAAATGATGCTTTTGAATTCTGCTTTGTTGTTGACTTCCCCATGTATGAGCGCGACGAAACAACAGATAAAATCATCTTCACCCACAACCCGTTCTCAATGCCTCAGGGCGGACTTGATGCACTCGAGAATATGGACCCATGCGAAATTCTTGCTTATCAGTATGACCTTGTTTGTAACGGTATCGAGCTTGCTTCGGGTGCGGTAAGAAACCACAGCCCCGAAATTATGCGTAAGGCATTCGAAATCGCAGGCTACAGTGAGGACGAGGTTGAAAGAAGATTCAGCGCACTTTACAATGCATTCCAGTTCGGCGCTCCTCCCCACGCAGGTATGGCACCCGGTGTTGACAGAATCGTTATGCTTCTTGCAGACACCGAAACCATCAGAGACGTTATCGCATTCCCGCTTGACGGCACGGCTCAGGACCAGATGCTCGGCGCACCCGGCGAGGTTACGGAGCTTCAGCTCTTCGAGGCAAACGTCAGCATCAGAGGCAAGGGCGGCTCGGTTGAAGTTTCCGCATCGGAAGGCGACAGCTCGGCATTTGCAGAAACAGTCAAATCCGCAAAGGGCGGCGCAATGACCAAAGAAGGCTGGCTTAAGGAGCTTGAAAGCGTCAACGAACTCAGCTTTGATGCCGACGAAAAGAAGAGAATGCAGAAGATTCTCGATATGATGGGCAAAAAAGAAGCGGAACTTGAAAAGACCGATACCGCAGACGTTGAGGCTATGGTTTACGTTATGCCTATGACCAATGTTCTCAGAAATGACGGCAGAAATCAGCCGTTTGCCCGCAAAGACCTGCTCGAAGGCGCTCCCCAGAGTACAGACGACAGCTGGCAGGTTCCCAGACTCGTGAAGTGAGGTGCAGATAAATGATTTATATTAACGAGATAAATGCGGCAGGTAAAATTGCCGTAGACGATACAATACTTGTAAAAGATGTTCCCTCAACAGCAGGCTCAAAGATGCTCGAGAATTTCAAGCCTCTTTTCAGCGCAGAAGCGGTTGAAAGACTCGAAAAGGCAGGCTATGCAATCGCAGGCAAAGCAAATGTCGGCGAATTCGGTCTTGACCTTCTCGGCGAAACCTCTTATTTTGCTCCCGAAACTGAAAACGGCAACCTTGTCGGCGCATCTGCAGCTCTTGTTGCATCGGGCAAAGTCAAGGCGGCTCTCAACGTTGACCTCAACGGCGCACCCAGACGTGCGGCGGCTGTTTCGGGCGTTGATTTCATAAAGCCCACCTACGGTACGGTTTCACGCTACGGTGTTATTGCTTGTGCCTGCTCGGGTGAGCAGATAGGCGTTACCGCCGCAAATGCAGACGATGCCAAGGAAATCCTTTCCGTTATCGCAGGTCATGACAGCAAGGACGGCACAAGCCTCCCTGCCGAGAAATATGAATATTCAACAAGCGAAGATGTTGCAGGTATGAAAATCTGCATCGTGAAAGAGCTTTATGATGCCGCAAGCGCAGATGTTAAAGCAAACATTGATGCTTATGCAGAAAGCCTTAAGAAAATCGGCGCGGCGGTTGATACCGTTTCACTTGATATCGTTTCTCAGGCACAGACTGCATGGCAGATTCTTATGGCGGCTGAAACCACAAACAACCTTTCGAGATTCGACGGCGTTAAGTACGGCTACAGAACTCCCGAATACAAAAATATTGACGAGCTTTATGTCAAGAGCCGTTCCGAATCAATGGGCTTCCTCACAAAGGCAACAATTATCTACGGTTCGGATGTTCTTGCAAAGGCAAAGTACGAAAAATGCTACGATAAATCTCTCCGTATGCGCCGCATAGTATGCGACAAGGCAAGAGAAGTTCTTGCAAAATATGATGCAATTCTCACTCCCGCCTGCTCGCAGACAAGCTACAAGCCATATGATATTGCGGATGCATTCGAAAAGGTTTACGAAGAAAGCATTTTCACCGCAATCCCCTCAATCACGGGTATGCCTGCAATGGTAACAAAGGGCGTTCAGCTTATTGCGGATTCATATAAAGAAAGCGTGCTTCTGAGCATCGCAAAGAGCGTGGAGGTATAAATAATGAAATACGAACTTGTTATAGGTTTGGAAACTCACGTTGAACTTTCCACCGATTCAAAGCTTTTCTGCTCCTGCGGCGGACATTCAAGCCCCAAGGAGCCCAACGATTGCGTATGTCCCGCTTGCAGCGGTATGCCCGGTATGCTCCCCGTAACCAACAAGCACGCAATTGAACTTGCAGTCAAGGCCGGTTTTATGCTTAACTGCAAAATTAATCAGTACACAACCTTTGATAAAAAGAGCTATTATTACCCCGACCTTCCCTGCGCTTACCAGATTACACAGTGGTTCCACCCCATTTGTGTTGACGGCAGCGTTCAGATAGGCGACAGAACAATCGGCATTAAGCAGATTCACGTTGAGGAAGACGCAGGCAAGCTTGTTCACGACGAAGCTACCAACACTTCGTTTGTTGATTTCAACCGTACCAGCGTTCCTCTTATCGAAATCGTAAGCAGACCCGATTTCCGTTCATCGGACGAAGTTATTGCATATCTTAAAAAGCTTAAATCAAGCCTTCAGTTTGCAGGTATTTCCGAATGCGAGGAAGGCGCTATGAGATGCGATGTTAATATTTCTGTCCGTCCCGAAGGCTCAAATGAGCTTGGTGTCCGTTCCGAAATCAAGAATATGAGTTCACTCTCCGAAATCAAGGATGCGATTGAATTCGAAAAGGTCCGTCATGTTGATGCTATTGAACGCCACACCGAAATGCTCGTTCAGGAAACACGCCGCTGGGATGATGTCAAGAGAAGAACATTCCCAATGAGAAATAAGGAAACTGCCGCGGATTACAGATATTTCCCCGACCCCAATCTTATGCCCATCGTTATTGACGATGAGTGGCTTGCGGAAATCAGAGCAAGCATGCCCGCAACCTCGGAAGAAAAGAGCGGCTACTATGAGGAAATGGGCATTGCTGCAAAAGAAGCTTCGGTGCTTGCATCCGACAGAAAGCTTTCCGATATGTTTGATGCTGTTGTTGCAATGGGCAGAAGCCCCAAGACCGTTGCAAGCTGGATTCTCACCGAATGTATGGGTCAGATGAAGCGCCTTGAACTCACATCGCTCGACATCGATGCATCAAAGCTTTCAAGAATCATCGAGCTTGTTGAAGGCGGTGAAATCACCCGTGCGGCAGGTAAGAAGGTTCTTTCCGCTGTGTTTGAAAACGATGTTGATGTTGATAAATTCTGCGAAGAGAACAGCCTCAATGCAAAGATTGATGACAGCTTCATTCTTGACACAGTCCGCCGTGTTATCGGCGAAAACGACAAGGCTGTTGCCGACTACAAGAGCGGCAAGGTCAAGGCAATGCAGTCTATCTTCGGCTGCGTCATGAAGGAGCTTAAAGGTAACGGCGACCCTGCTGTTATCAGGGAGCTTCTTGAAAAAGAACTTAACAAATAAAAGCAACACCCGAAAAAGAATTTTGCACTCTTTTTCGGGTGTTATTTTATGATAATCTGTCAATAATCCTGTTAACCGCGTTTCCGTTTTCTTCAACGGTGAGGGTTGAGATGTATTCATTTGTTTTTGCATCCGATTCCCCCGAATAAAGGTCGCTGATGCAGGATGAACGGTAGTTTGCGTAGACGCTTTCACCCTTATCCTTAAGGTTTTCCTTAACAACCGCAAAAACGCATTCATCATAAACGATAATCTGAATGGTGCCGTCTGTCTGGGCATAAACCTTCTCGTAAAATCCGTCGGGATAACCGTCGGAGCCTTTTTTGAGAAGAATTGAATTTGAAAGAGGATAACCTGCATTGTTGACAGTTTCCGCAAATTTTTCTGTATCGGTACCTGATGAAGCAACGAAGCCGTCGAATGCGGCAAGCAAATCATTCTTTTCGGCCTGCGTAAGAGGCGTTACTCCGTCTGCGGCGGTGAAATAAGCGCAGACCGTGCGGAAGCTTATATAATTGTTATAAAAATAATTCTGAACTTCTTTTTCGGCAGCGGCATTCCCCGTGCCTTTATCGTAGGTTTCGGCAAACAGAGCATCGCCGTAAGACTGAGAAGTGAAGATTTTGGTGAGGGTCTGCTTCGATACACCGATTTCCTTGTAGTGGTTTTCAAATCTTACCCAGAAATCATTGACCGTCTGAGATATCTCGGTTTTTTCTGCCGACGAAAGTGAAAGACCCGCATCACGGAACTCTGTATTCACTGCAAGATATTTTTTGCATTCTTCAATTGCAGCGTTCTTTACATCCGAATCAATCGGGTTTTCAGTCAGACCGTAATCGGTGGGTCGGTGAATGACCTTATCGGCATAATAAGTAAAAATTTCGTTGTCAATCTCTGCACCCGATATGGTAAGCACGGGCTTTTTTGCACCCGAACAAGCGCAGAATGAAAATATTATCATAACGGCAAGTAACGCCGCAACAGCTTTTTTCATAAGCATATCATCCTTTCCCTGCGATTATAACACATATTTCGCCTTTTATCAATCAGAGGTTAAAAATAGTCGCAAAAAATTTAAAAAACATCTTTATTCCTTTTAAAAAATGTAGTATAATCATTATGTATCAAAATATTTCAGGGGTGTAAAGACATGGAAAAGATTAAACTTATCATCGCAAACGACGAATACAACATTTCAACCGATAATGACCTCGATTATGTTGCTCAGCTCGGCGAAGAGCTTAACCAGAGAATAATGGCTATTCTCAACAGCAGCGCAAGAATTTCAGTCACTCAGGCTGCAATTCTTACTGCTCTCGAATATGCGGATGCCGCAAAGAAGGGCGAGGTTGCTTCCGAAAACCTCAGAGGTCAGATTCAGGAATACCTTGAAGATGCCGCAAGAGCAAGAACAGATGCCGAAATTTCAAAGCGTGAGCTTGAAAGAGTAACAAAAGAGCTTGCTGCTCTCAAGGCTTCAAAGAAATAATGCTTTCTGAAATTCTCGCTCCCGCAGGCAGCTTTGAATCGCTGACTGCCGCTGTACGCTGCGGTGCAGATGCCGTCTATCTCGGCGGAAAAGCGTTCAACGCACGCCGCAATGCAGCAAATTTTTCGGATGATGAACTCAGGCAAGCCGTTGAATACTGCCACGCAAGAAATGTTAAGGTTTATCTGACTCTCAACACTCTTGCAGGCGACAGCGAGCTTGAAACGGCATATGATGCAATCAAAAGCGCATGCGATGCAAATGTTGATGCGCTGATTTTGCAGGATACAGGACTCGCCGCCATGGTGCGACGGGTCTCTTCGTCTATGCCGATGCATGCATCAACGCAGATGTCGGTTCAGAGCATTGATGGAATAAGAATTCTCGAAAAGCTCGGTTTTTCAAGAGCCGTTCTTCCGAGAGAGTTATCCGAAAAAGAGATAAAAACGATTTCGTCACAGACCGGCATGGAACTCGAATATTTTGTTCACGGTGCGCTGTGTATGTGCGTTTCGGGGCAATGCCTTATGAGCAGCGTTCTCGGCGGAAGAAGCGGAAACCGAGGTCTTTGCGCTCAGCCGTGCCGTCTGCCGTTCGGAATAAACTCAAAGGGCGGAAATAATCTCAGCCTTAAGGATTTATCTCTTGTTGATGAACTCAAAAGACTTGAAAAAGCAGGAATCTGCTCCTTTAAAATTGAGGGCAGAATGAAACGGCCCGAATATGTGGCGGCAGCTGTCACCGCTTGTAAAAACAGCATTAACAATACAAATGATGAACAAATAAACGAATCTCTCAGAGCAGTTTTCTCACGTTCGGGCTTTACAAAGGGTTATTTTGAAGGCAGGCTTGGAAGAGAGATGTTCGGCACACGCCGAAAAGAGGACGTTGAGGGTGCGGCAGGTGTTCTTTCTTCGCTTCAGAAACTTTATGATAAAGAAACAGCGCTTCTCCCCGTCGATTTTAACCTTGTTTTCAAAGAGAATGAGCCGATGATGCTCAGAGCGGTCTGCGGAGAAAAATTTGCGGAAACGGTCAGCGATAAATCACCCGAACCTGCGCAGAACAAACCGCTCAGCCGTGAGGACTTGATTCAGCGAATCTCAAAGTGCGGCGGAACCCAGTTTTATGCACGCAATGTCGAAGTAGACTTTGAAGACGGACTTAACGTTTCCGCAAGTGCGCTCAACGAGCTTCGCAGAAACGCTCTTTCTCTTCTCGAAAATCAAATAATCAAAAGGGAAAAGCGTGAAGTTTTACCTTTTAATAATGAATACAAACCGCATAAATCAAGCGCTTTTACTCTCCATGCAAGATTTTTCAAAGAGGAGCAAATTCCCGAAAATATCGGCGGTGTTTCAAGAATAATTCTGCCGATTGAGGCGAAAACGGAAACTGTTGAAAATCTCAATGAAAAAGGATATGAGGTTGCCGTTGAAATTCCCGCGCCGGTATTCTCAAATTCGGATAAATATGTTGAAAAACTGAAAAAGCTCAAAAATCACGGTGCATCCCTTGCGTGGGTCTGCACTCTTGACGGAATCGGCATTGCCGAAAAAGCGGGGCTTGAAATTGCGGTGGGCTTCGGAATGAATGTTTTCAACAGCCTTTCGCTCGGAGAAATGGAAAACCTCGGCGCAAGAGATTCTCTGCTTTCATGTGAAATAAATCTTTCCGATGCATCAAGACTTTCAAACGGCATCCCGAGAGGAATAATGACCTACGGAAAAATTCCGCTGATGCTGACGAGAAACTGCCCCGTCAAAAACAAGCTGACCTGCGCCGAATGCGGTACGGAGAGCAGCATTGTTGACAGAATGGGTGTGCATTTCCCCGTTATATGCAAAAACGGTGCAAGCTTCATTCTCAATTCACGCCCGTTATGGATGGCAGACAAAAAAAGCGAACTTCGCAATCTTGATTTCGGCTTGCTTTATTTCACCAATGAAACAAAAACGGAGTGCGAACGGGTGATTGATGCTTATAATAATAATGAAAAACCTGAATGCAAATTCACAAGAGGACTTTATTTCAAAAATGTACTGTAAAATTGCGAAAATCCTATTGCAATGCCGAAAAATTTGCAGTATACTTTTTCCATAAATTTTTAAAGAAGGTATGTAATATGATAAGAGTCGGTATTTACGGCTACGGCAACATCGGAAAGGGCATTGAATGCGGAATCCGTCAGAATTCGGATATGACCCTTGCGGCGGTTTTCACCAGAAGAGACCCTTCTCAGGTTAAGACCATTTTCGGAGATACTCCCGTTTATTCTGCTGCGAACGTTGTCAATTATAAGGATGAAATCGACGTTATGATTATGTGCGGCGGCAGCGCAACCGACCTGCCCGTGCAGACTCCCGCACTTGCTGAACATTTCAATGTTATTGACAGCTTTGATACTCACGCAAGAATTGCCGAGCATTTTGAAAATGTTGACAAGACAGCGAAAATTGGCGGCAAGACTGCGATTATCTCCGTTGGCTGGGATCCCGGTCTGTTCTCGCTTAACCGACTTTATGCGGAGGCAATTCTTCCCGAAGGCAATAATTACACTTTCTGGGGCAAAGGAATCAGCCAGGGTCATTCCGATGCAATCAGAAGAATTGACGGCGTTCTTGATGCAAGGCAGTATACCGTTCCCGTTCCCGAGGCGGTAGAGTCGGTCAGAAACGGCGAAAACCCCGAGCTTACAACACGCATGAAGCATACAAGAGAATGCTACGTTGTTGCGGCTGAGGATGCGGACAAGGCAAGAATTGAAAACGAAATTAAAACAATGCCCAACTATTTTGCGGATTATGATACGAGCGTAACATTTGTTACTCAGCAGGAGCTTGACGAAAAGCACGGAGGTCTTCCCCATCAGGGAATCGTTCTTCGTTCGGGCGTTACCGGTGCAAATAAAGAGAATAAGCACGTTATCGAGTATTCGCTCAAGCTTGATTCAAACCCCGAATTCACTTCGAGCGCACTTCTTGCCTATGCAAGAGCGGCTTACAAGCTCAACAAAGCAGGAGATATCGGATGCAAGACCGTTCTTGATATTCCGCCCGCAATGCTCTCACAGAAGAGCGGAATCGAACTCGCACAGTATCTTTAATATAATAATGTATATAATATAAGGTTATGCAACACAATATGTTGCGGTGCGAAAAATTGTGTTGCATAACGTAAATAAAAAATTAAAAAAATCCGAAAAAAGTGCTTGACTGCAGGGGATGAATGTGTTATGATTATCCTACCTCTGCAGGAGGGTTCTTTTTTTGTGCCCAAAAATAAATTGTTACGCAGAGGGAGGCTGGTCTTGCAAGGGTTGCCTGATAGACCCGTATCAAGACTGAATATTCCGATAAAATGGAGGTGCCGCACATGGCTGCTAACGGTAAAAGAGTTAAAATCACACTTTCTTGCACCGAATGCAAACAGCGCAATTACAACACAATGAAAAACAAGCAGAACACACCTGACAGGCTGGAGATGAACAAGTACTGCCGTTTCTGCAGGAAGCATACTCTCCACAAAGAAACAAAATAAGCGGGAGGATTAACCTATGGCTAAAAAGGAAGTTTCCCAAGCAGCAGAAAAAGTTGCCGCCGCTGAAAAGAAAAAAGAAAAGAAGCCTGCTAACCCCAACGGAAATTTTTTCGTAAGAGCCGGCAAGGCAATTAAAAAGTTCTGCAAGGATCTCAAGGGAGAGATCAAAAAAATCGTATGGCCCGATGCCAAAACAGTTCTCAAGTCAACTCTCGTAGTTCTTGCGGTTGTTGCAATCTGCGGAATCGCAATCGGCGTTGTTGACTGGCTCCTTTCACAGGGTCTTTCACTTCTCGAACTCGCAGCTGCAAAGGTTGGCGACGCAGCTTCCGGTGCTGTAGCAACAGCAAGCGACGCAATCACCGACCACGGCGACCATACTCACGTTGCCGGCATGATAAGCAGTATTATCGGCTGATACGGGAGGAGTTTCAATGTCTGTTGACGCAAGATGGTATGTAGTCCATACCTACTCCGGCTACGAAAACAAGGTTGCAACCAACATTGAAAAAATGGTTGAAAACCGCAAAATGCAGGATCAGATCCTCGAGGTCAAGATCCCGACGGAAATTGTTACCGATGTCGAGAAAAAGAAAGAGGTTGAGCGCAAGCTTTTCCCAAGCTATGTTCTCGTTAAGGTTGCAGTTACGCCTGATAGGGACAACCGTCCCGCAATGAGCGATGAAACTTGGCTTCTCATCCGCAACACAAGAGGCGTGACCGGCTTTGTCGGTCCCGAAAACAAAGCAATTCCCCTTACCGACGAAGAAGTTATCAGGCTCGGAGTCGAGAAGAGAGTCGTTGAGGTTTCTTATCAGGTTGGCGATACAGTCAACATCATCGATGAAATCTTTGACGGATTCACGGGCGTTGTTGAGGAACTGGATGTTGACAATAACCTTGTCAAGGTTTCCGTTTCCGCACTCTTTGGCAAACAGACAACAGTCGAGCTTGAGCTTGACCAGGTTGAGCTTGCCGAATAATCACGGTAATTTGAGGGTATATCCCTTTCAAATTTAGCGCGTAATGCGCAGTCCGTTTCAACGGGCTTCGTGGGAGGAGCAAAAAAAGCTCCGCAATTTACCACATTATATGGAGGTTTATTAATTATGGCACAGAAAGTTGTCGGCTTAATTAAGTTACAGATCCCCGCAGGCAAGGCCACTCCGGCTCCCCCTGTAGGTCCTGCACTCGGTCAGCACGGTGTTAACATTATGTCCTTCACAAAGGAATTCAATGAGCGCACAAAGAACGACATGGGTCTTATCATCCCTGTTGTTATCACAGTTTATGCAGACCGTACATTCAGCTTCATCACAAAGACCCCGCCCGCAGCAATCCTTATCAAGAAGGCTTGCGGTATCGAAAGCGGTTCGGGCGTTCCCAACAAGACCAAGGTTGCAACAATCACACAGGAACAGCTTCGCAAGATTGCTGAGCAGAAGATGCCCGACCTCAACGCAGCTTCAGTTGAAGCAGCTATGAGCATGATCGCAGGTACTGCTCGCAGCATGGGCGTTACCGTAGCTGACTGATGCAAACTGTGGGAGGAAAAATCCGATTTAACCACATGATTGGGAGGAATTAATTAACATGAAACACGGAAAGAAATATAACGAGAGTGCAAAGCTCGTTGACAGAGCTTCACTCTATGATCCCGACGGCGCACTTGAACTCGCCGTTAAGACCGCAAGCGCAAAGTTCGACGAAACAGTTGAGGTTCACATCCGTCTTGGTGTTGACTCACGTCATGCAGACCAGCAGGTTCGCGGCGCTGTAGTTCTCCCCAACGGTACAGGCCGTACTGTAAGAGTCGCTGTTTTTGCTAAGGGCGCAGATGCAGATGCAGCTGCTGCTGCAGGTGCAGAAGTTGTCGGCGCTGAAGACCTTGTTGCAAGAATCCAGGGCGAAGGCTTCATGGATTTCGATGTATGTATCGCAGCACCCAACATGATGGGTCTTGTTGGTCGTCTCGGTAAGGTTCTCGGTCCTCGCGGACTTATGCCCAGCCCCAAGGCAGGTACTGTTACTCCTGACGTTGCTAAGGCTGTTGTTGAAGCTAAGGCAGGTAAGATTGAGTACAGACTTGACAAGACAAACATCATCCATTGCCCCATCGGCAAGGTTTCATTCGGTGCAGAGAAGCTCGCAGAGAACTTCAATACTCTCCTTGACGCTGTTATCAAGGCTAAGCCCGCAGCAGCAAAGGGTCAGTACATCCGTTCCTGCACTCTTGCAACAACAATGGGCCCCGGCGTAAGAGTTAATCCCAACAAGATTGGCTCAGCTGCAGCCGAAGCATAAAAAATGCTTGACAAGCACAAAGTTATGTGCTATCATATTTAAGCTGTTCTTTTTAAGACAGCAGGTGCTTTTCGCATAAAGGTAATTTTACCGCCTGCCGAGAGAGGATGCATACCAAAGCAAATAAGCTTTATCACGTATGTTCATGCCCTTTCTGCGGTTTGCGGAAAGGGCTTAAATTTTTTAAAAATTATAATGTAATCATTTTCCTACGGAGGTGAAAATACATGCCCAGCGCAAAGGTTTTAGAGCAGAAGAAACAGATTGTCGCAGACCTTACCGAGCAGCTTCAGAATTCAGTTGCAGGTGTTATCGTTGACTATAAGGGTATCAACGTTGCTGACGATACTAAGCTCCGTAAAGAGCTTCGTGAAGCAGGCATCAAGTACACAGTAGTTAAGAACACTCTCCTCGGTTTCGCAGCTAAGAACGTAGGTCTTGACGATATGTGCGGCGTTCTCGAAGGCACAACAGCTATCGCTATCAGCCCCGAGGATCACACCGCAGCTGCAAGAATCCTCTCAAAGTTTGCTGATACTCACAAGAATTTCTCAGTAAAGAGCGGTTATCTTGACGGCAAAGTTGTTGACACAGCAACTATCGACTCACTTGCAAAGCTTCCCACAAGAGAAGTTCTTCTTGCAACAGTTTGCAACGCATTCAATGCACCCATCGCTTCATTCGCAAGAGCTATCCAGGCTATTGTTGATAAGAGCGGCGAA
>JAFQRF010000068.1 GCA_017410195.1 Clostridia bacterium
GACATCCTTCACTGCATTTTTTACAACCTCGCCACGGATTCCACATAGCCATAATAAACACTTCTCCAACTTCTTATTTATCTATCTCTTTTTCTTCGGTAACGGGAGTTCATCATACATAGCGTTGAAAAGCTTTGCAAGGAAATCTCTGTTGTCAACATCATCGACGAGCAGCATTTCTTTTGCGCCCTCATACGGCAGTTCAAAAGTTGCATCGGGCATAAAAGCAACAGCCGATTTGACGGGCTTCACAAGCAGTCTGTCATCATATATGCCGCCGACGATTTTGCCACGATAGTAGAGGATATATTCTCCCATCATCGCTCTGTATGTTACATCATCCAGTTCGGATAACTGTTCTAAAATGAATTCCAAATATTCCTTACTTGAAGCCATAATTTTTCCTCAACAAATTATTTATTCTGTTATTTCATCCAATAATTTCTTTTGTTTGTATTTCGGAAGTTTGCCAATAACCGTTATATAACTGTGGTCTACCATTTCCAAAATCATTTCGTCGGGAACGCTGTCAAGAGGGAATGTGTTGAAATACGGTTGTTGAACCGGCGGACAATGATAACCTCTTACAACAATATCAGGAAACAGATGTCTGTAAAAATCGCCCTGCATTCGCTCACAATTCAGAGTTGCCGTTTCTTTGCCTTTGAGGATAAACAGCTGAGCAAAGATTTTCCCTTCAACTTTAATTATATCGCTGTCAGGACCGAAAGGATGGTCAACATATGCTCCGTTTTTTGAAAGACAATAACTAAGTAATTCTAAATACGTCATATGGAAACCTCCTTTAAAATTCGTTCGTATTAATCAGCGTTCCGATTTTAACAATGCATAATAACTGATGTCGCAAATACCCTGATTATTCCTGTCTGCACTGTGCAGAGTGCCTTCATATTTCATTCCGCATTTCATCATCACTTTGCCCGAATTGGGATTTCTCGTATCGTGTCTTGACTCAATTCGGTTAACATCGACAACATCAAATAAATAATCCATAACTGCTTTGAGAGCTTCGGAAGTAATTCCCTGATGCCACCAGTTTCTTCCGATACAATATCCTATATGCATCATCGAAACATCTTCGTTGATCAATACAACGTCAATACCGCCAATCGGTTCATCGCCGTTTTCTTTTAAAACAATAGCCCAATGATAATAATTATCGTCAGAATACTGTTTCAGCCATGATTTTACTGCTTGTTTGCTTACCTTTTCGTTTGAATGAACCTGCCAGGTTAAATATTTTGTTACTTCAGGGTCAGTTGCCCAATTCTTATATACAGCTTCAGAATCTTCTTTGACAAATCTTCTCAGAATCAGTCTTTCCGTTTCCAGTCTTTGCGTTCCGCAATGTTTCATAAATTTTTCTCCTATACAAAAAATGCAAAGTTAATACCGCCAAGTCGAGGAATTATATCTCCCCCCACTCGGCGGAATGATTTTTTGATAATTTTTTCTGTAACTGCAGAATGTGATTGATTATCTATTCATCATCAGGCTGCTGACCGTCATGAGCAAGCCATTTGCATTCCGTTATTTCCATATTTGAAAATGTAGCTTTAAACGAAGATTTTTCGGGACTGCAGGCGTATATTCCGAACCGTATTTTATCACCGCCGTTCCACATATGACAAACCCTCATCTGTTTGAAAGTTTTTCCGTCATCTGAGCATTCCAAGCAATAATCATCTTCTCTGCGGCTGAATCTGTACCACATTGATTTGATATCGGCAGAAATTTCGGTTGTTGCCCAATCGGAATATCCGTTGTTGGTAACAACACTTCCGAGATGCTGAAATTTTTCATTTTCAAATTCAATTGAACCTTTAATCCAATTGTCGGAATCAAGATACATTATTATTCCGCACTGGTCAAATCTGTGCTTACTGTCAAACTCTGTCTTAACTACAAAGGAAAAAAACTTTTCTTCGGTTTCAGTCTGTAAAACAGGTGCATTATCATTTCTGAAATGATAATAAGTTCTTTGCCATAAATCCGTATTGGGTGCGGTAACAATTTCAATCTTATCATCGGTAATCAAAAATGATGCCGGTTCTCTTGTCCACTTTAATTTTTTAACATCAAAATTCATTTTAATTCTCCGTAAAACAGTTTATGAGTTTTCACTTTTTACTAGTTCATTCAGAACAGAAATTGTTATTGATCCAGCCTTACTTCCCGTTGAGAGTAATTCTTCATAATGTCTGTGATACGGTCCGAAGATTTTGTCCGCACCGTCCATATCCCAGATTGTATCGGTGATAAAATGTGCGTAATCGTTATCGGGGAGTATATAACCGATTGCATCATTGCAAAGCCCCATTACCAAAATTGTTTTTCCTTCCGGAACAAGGCTTGCAGTAGGCTCATAAGTCCATTCGATACCGTGATATGATTCTTCGGCAGAAATGACGTTTCCGTAAATCAGTTGAGGAACAATTTCACCCGGTGCAGTAATCAGGACAATATCTTTACCGATTTCAATATAGCCGGCTTCGGTAACGATTGAATATCCCGTTTCGCTTGAAGGATCTTCCACGGTTGTTGTACCGATAAACCCTTCCGTTGCGCCGTAGCCCAAAAGACCCGTTTCAAGTCCGATTACATATTCTGTCATTTTTACATTAAGAATCGGTTCAACTTCTTTTGCGTTCTCTTGAGCATCAAGAATAAGTCTTGCGTATTCATATCCGAGAAGAATTGCCGTTTTATATTCTTCAGCAACAGAGTTTACTTCGATTTTAGCATTAACGTCATTTACGACTGTTTCAGGCATTTCTGCCCATTTATTAACTGAAACGGGAGCCTGAGCACCCTGAATGAACATGAAGTTCATGCCCGATTCATTTATCTTTTCTTCCATAAAAGCCGGGAAATCTGCGGAAAGAAGATTTGTTGATTCGTCAACCACCGTCGGATGTGCGCCGATGTTAGTAAGAATTGTTTCTGCAGAATCTTTGTTATCGGGAATAAATTTGAAGCATGCAAAAAAGTTCTGATATCCCTCCGTAAAATATCTTTTACTGCTGACATAGGAATATTCATCTTCGGAATATAAGCCGTAGGTATCTTCCTTTCCGATGCCGACAGTTTCAAAATAATATAACGAACCCGATTCTATGTTCGTATATGCTTCAACAATTGCATCGGCTGTACGTTCAGTCATTATTTCGAGAAATTCGGTATCCATCGATCTTTTCGCACCGCCAAAAAAGCTGAGAAAAATTTTAGGAAGCAAGTCAAGACCGATACCTTGTGTGTCAATAACTGTATGACAATGAGTAGCATTTATGTTGATTGCGTTTATATCGCTTTCAATACCCTTTTCGTCAAGCTTTTTTTCAACAGCAGCTCTTATGTCACGGATATCGCCGTTTGTTACACCGATTCCGTCTATCGATGCAAAAACAGATGTTCCTCTGCCCGAACCGTCATTAAGAGCAACAGCAACAGCTTTCTGATCGTCAAAAACACCGTCTACTTTTTGTGTAAAATAACCGCCCGTGTAATATTTTTTTGAACCGTCAATAAGATTATCGGGTACAAGACTTTCTTTTCCGAAGCCTAGCGACCATTTTGCTCCGTCAACAGCATTATCAATAAACGTTTCGGTACCTTTGTAAAAATTTTCGCTTTCGGCCGAGAAATATTCTTCGACCGTGGGATAGTCCGGCGTGGGTGCCAAAAAGCCTAGTAATTTGATTGCACCGTCAATAATACCGCCCAGAACGTTAGTAACGGATTTAATGGCTGCATTATGTTCCTGCGTTGCAAGTGATGCTGATGAATTAACAGAGAAGAGCATGGTGAAGACAAGAAGAATTGCTACAAAAGAACAGATATTTTTTTTCATTTTTAAATCTCCTTTTTTCTTGTTTTTTTAATGCTTTGAACGGTTTTATTTTACAGACTCAATAATCCGTTCTGTTTCATCAAGAATAATTTTAGCTGTTTCTGGTCCGGTTGAGTTTGTTTCCTCGTAATGATCACGTTCCATATCATCTGTTGCTTTATTTATATACGGAAGAACATCATTAATAAGAAAATCGTTTTCAGGTACAATATAGCCAAGTTCATCATTACACAGTCCGATAACAAACTTGTGTTTGCAATCCGTCATTTCGGAAAGTACTTTTTTATAGCTTGCTTTCCTGTGATTTGCACTGTTTTTTTCCGAAAGAAACTCTCCGTTATATAGTTCAGGAAAAAGTTCGCCCGGAATAAGGAATGTTGCAACGTCTTTAGCTCCCAATTCCATATAACCTACTTCGGAATAAATACAGACCTTACTCCTTTTATCCGTTCTGCCGATATCATTGTTGAGAACCTTAAGGTATCTTGCAAGAATCAGAACGATATTATCACCGGGAACCGAAATTCCCTCAGATTTTATATTGAGAATTGGTTTTAACTCTTTTTCATTGACAATTGAAAGAGTAAGACTGCCGAGCTTACTGCCGAATTCTTTCATATATGCTTTGCAATCAATAGAATCTCTGTATATTTTTTTGATTTCTTTTGCAGATATCATGCCACCGACGGCACCGTTAAAAAATACTGCATTCGAACCGGGATTGTGTTTTTCAATTTCATTAATCAGATATGCAGGGAAGTCAGCGCTGATAAGTGATGTTGTTCCGAGAAGCTCTGCGTGTGATGCAAAATTAATAATATAGATATCACCGGATTTATCATCGGGAGAAAAACGTAACCTTGTTAAGTTTTTGTCAAAAGTTTCGGGGGTTCTTACATCTGCCTGCATATCTTCAACAGACGTATAACCCATAAATAAACTTCCGTCTTTTCTGTTTTCGTATGCATCTACAATTGCTCGGGCTGCTTTGATTTTAAGATTATTCATAAAAGCTTTGTCTTTTCCGCTTTTATATATTTTTTCGCCCCAAAGCCCTTGAGTGTCAATGCCCGCATGGGTGTGAGTCGAAGAAATATTTATTGATTTTATTTTACCGAGTCTGCCGCTTTCGAGTGCATATTTTCTGATATCATTTATGTCATTTCTGCTCATGCCGACACAGTCGATCGCACATAAAAATACACCGCCGTTACCTCTGTTATCGTCAAGATAAATTACTCTTACATAAAGATCATCAAGAACACCCTTCATGGGATTGTTTGAATCATAGCCTGCTATATAATACGTTTTTTTGCTGTAGTCATCCGGGGTAAACGTTGTTTTAGCAAAACCGCAAGACCATTTCTTTCCCGGTTCATATGAAAATTTTTCATCACCGCGAAGCATAAATCGGTCACTGTTTTCTTGGGTTGTGAAACACTTTTTCGGCATTGTAGGTAGAATTAATTTAGTCAGGGCTGATACTCCGTTTTTTGTGAATCTGTCCTTAAAATTCATGCTTTACCCTCCAAAAAACTGTATATCTTTACTATACACTTTTTTTGGGAAAATTCAAGTATTATTTTCTTGCTTTTTCTTTATAGTTATGATAATCTAAAAACATACCGGATTGAGGGTGGTGAATTTGAATGGTTTCAATCAGAAAATATCAAGAAAAAGATCGTGAGGATGTGCAGTTCGTTTGTCTTAACAGTGAGGGTCCCGAAGAAGTCCCTGATCTGCTGACGGGTCAGTTTTATCACAACACATTCTGCAACTATTATATTGAGCATGAACCCGAAAATTGCTTTGTTGTTGACGACGATGGAAAAGCTGTGGGTTATATCATCTGTGCGGAAAACTTTGATTGTTTCAAGGAGATTTACGACAGAGAATATCTTCCCCGTTCCGACAGCTACGGTGAAGACAGATATGAGTGGGCATCAACCGCTTATAATGCCCAAGAAAAGTTCAAGAATGAATATCCTGCTCATTTTCACATTGATATTCTTCCCGAATATCAGCGTTTTGGCATGGGCGGAAAGCTTGTGGATACTTTGTGCAATCATTTGGCAGAAAAAGGAATTCACGGCGTATGTCTTACTTGCGGTCCGAGAAACGAAAGAGCCGTAAACTTTTATAAAAAGTATGGTTTTGTACTGTTGTCGCTTGATCACGACGATGCATGCTTCGGAAAAAAAACAAAATAATTATTTTAAAGAACAGGAGAAATATTTATGGCATCACCCGCTTTGGTTGATCAGCTTTATAAAGCACTTCCCGATGAAACAAAAGAATTTCTTGCAACTGCAATTGAGCGTGTTGTTGAAGTAAAAAAACGCGGCGGTAAGGTTGCGGCTGTTATCGGCAGCGGACCTAATCTTCACGAAGGTATAACAACTCTTATTGCAACGCTTATTCATGCAGGTCTTATTGACGGAGTTACAACAAGCTCTGCCGTTATTTCGCATGAAATGGGCGGAACACTTGACCGTGTAAAACGTTTTGATGCGGATATTCTCGGCGATAAATGCCCGGAAAACATTCGTTGCCGCGGCAACATCTATGAGCTTACTCAGCTCTCTGCAGAAGAATGGACACGCATCCGTTCCGAGCTTCCTCTTGATGAAGAGCTTGTTTCAATCTGTGAAAAGGCAGAAGGCAAGGTTATTATCAAGGCTGCGGGTAATATGGCTTATCCCGTTGGCTATTTCAATGAAACGGTTTCTACCGAAATTATGACTGCAGCGCAGACACTCGGCGAAAGCTTTGAATACATTGCAGGTCTCGGTTCAGATCCGAGAACCATGATCGGTGCAGGCGCAATTAAGGGTGTTCCCGTTCTTGTAAGTGTTCCCCAGCTTATCGGCGGCGGTCAGGTTGGTCTTTGCATTTCTGACAGTATTCCCGTAAGCCAGAGATGCAAGCGAATTGCGAAAATGCTTTCAGAAGCAGACGTTATAATTGAATCTGCAGTAGCTCTTACTCAGGAAATACATGACGGTCCTTTTGAAACATACACCGGTCACGGTATCTGGGCTGCCATGAACGGACTGCCTACATACAGTCTTAAAGATAAGACACTTATTCGCTTTGACCTTGACGAAAACCTCAAGCGTTCATGGGATTTGAATAAGCAAAGCGAACTTATTCAAAAAGCTATTAATGAAGGACTTCCCAAAACAAAACTTACAAAAATTCCGTTCCGTATGGAAATGTCCGCATTTACCCGCCTTGAAAACAGCATTCCCGTTATCGGTGATATCGGCGAGCTTTGGCCCATTTTCGTTGATCGAATCTGTAACGAACTCGGTGTGAGTCTTGATTTCTCATCTGCTCCTCAGAATACCGAGGAAGGCAAAATAATGCGTGAACGCATTTGCGACGAAATCAAACCGTTCTCACTCAATAAGATGAGAAATGCTCTTCGTGACAAATACAGTTTTTAATTATAAAAAGGAGATTTTATATATGAGTGCAAAAGTTTTAGGCGTTATTCCCGCCCGTTACGGTTCATCCCGCCTTCCCGGCAAGCCCCTTAAGGATATTTGCGGCAAACCCATGATTCAGCATGTTTACGAAAACGCAAGCAAATCAAAGGTTCTCAGCAAGGTTGTTGTTGCAACAGACGATCAGCGTGTTTATGATGCTGTTATCGCGTTCGGCGGTGAAGCAGTTATGACAAGCGTAAATCATCCTACCGGATCTGACCGTGTTGCAGAAGCAGCAAGCAACTATGATTGCGATTATGTTATTAATATTCAGGGCGACGAGCCTCTTGTTCCTCCCGAAATTATTGACGATATCGGTTCCGCGCTTATTAACAGCCCTGACTGCGTTATGGCAACGGGCAGCGTTCCCATTGAAGGTGACTATGTTCTTAATAATACGGTTGTTAAGGTTGTAACGGATGTAAACGGTAACGCAATTTATTTTTCACGTTCACCAATTCCTTATCCCCGTCACGCTGAAGCAGCAAAATATTTTGAACATGTAGGAATTTATGCATATACTCATGAATTTCTTAATACATATACAAAACTTGCTCCCACGCCTCTTTCAGAAGCGGAATCTCTTGAACAGCTCAAAGTACTTGAACACGGCTATAAAATCAAAATCGTTCCCGCACCTGCACAGTATGAAGCTGTCAGCGTTGATACCGAGGAAGACCTTCAGGAAGTTATCAGAATTTACAAGGAACGTCACGGTCTTTAATTGAATTATCCCGCTTGAAATACAGCATTTTTGAGCGGGATGTTTTACTTTTTCATATCTTCTCGATAATTACTTAATAAGGAGATGTTAATAAATGGTAAAAGCGGAACTTTTATATCAG
This sequence comes from Clostridia bacterium, assembly GCA_017410195.1. GTDB lineage: Bacteria > Bacillota > Clostridia > Oscillospirales > Acutalibacteraceae > CAG-177. The sequence continues at coordinate 8,208 of JAFQRF010000068.1, forward strand.
GAATATCTTCTGACAGAGGGTATTAATGAAGAAACAGGCGAATGTCATGCAGCAACGGTTGCAATATGCAACGGAAAACCGACAGCAGCATGGTTCGGCGGCATTAAAGAAAAAAATCCAAATGTAAGAATCTGGTTTTCACGCCGTGACGGAGAATGGAGTACTCCCGTTCCCGTTACTCCCGATGACGGTGAGGCTGACTGGAATCCGACTCTCTTTGCTGAAAACGGAATTCTCACCTTGATATACAAAAGCGGAATTGATGAGGGCCATTGGTACTCTATGAAATCTGTTTCAAACGATGGCGGAAAAACCTGGTCAACCCCCGAAGAGCTTGTTCCCGGTGATATTGGTGGCAGAGGACCCGTAAAAAATCAGATGATAAGACTTTCTAACGGCGCGCTTCTTGCTCCGGGTTCAACGGAAGATCTCTGCGATCGCTGGGAATCATGGACTGACTGCAGCGAAGATAACGGTAAAACCTGGAAGCTTTCTGCACCCGTTGCTTTTGAACTTAAAGACGGAACAATCTGCAACCGTAAAGAAGAACTTCCCAAGGACGGTGAGGGACTCATTCAGCCTGCAATATGGGAAGATCAGGCTCATGACGGCAGAGTATATATGCTTGCGAGAACAAATCTTAATTGGATTTACAGAAGTGAATCATCCGATTTCGGCAGAACATGGTCTGTTGCACGTCCTACCGACATGCCTAATAATAACAGCGGTATCGGCGCTGCAATGACCGATTGCGGTGTTCTTGGTCTTATTTGTAATCCCGTAAGCGAAAACTGGGGTGACAGAACTCCTCTTTGTTTGTTCCTTTCCGAAGATAACGGTGCAACGTACCCTGTGCGAATAGAACTTGAAACGGAACCCGGAGTTGAATTTTCATATCCGTCAATTGTTGCGGAGGGTAATCTTCTGCATATGGTTTACACCTGCGGAAGAAAGAAAATAGGATATGCTTTGGTTCGCGTTGAGAAATAAATAACAGAGAAAGGGAATTGCATATGGAAACTCAAAATATTTTTGCATTTTTGGCGATAAGCATGATAACCATGTGCTTCGGCTGGGGTATGCGAGGCTCTGCAATCGGCGGAGAAAAAGGTGCAATGCTTCCGGGTGCATTCATGGGTATTCTTTGCGTATGGTATACTGGCTCTGAGCTTTTAATGGATAATGTTTACTTGTTTGCAGCTGCATGTGCTCTTGGATATTTCTACGGCGGTATGGAGCCTTACGGCTCAACAATGGGTCTCGTACTTGACCACGATAGCCCAAGATACAGCCCTCCTTTGGGCTATCTTGCACTGGCATTCAAAGGCTCAATCTGGAGCGGTCTTGGCTCGGCATTTCTGGGTGTAAGCTTTTCGGCAATGAGCGGTGTTGTTTACAAATGGTATGATTTCGTTGCTTTCTTTGCACTTGTTCCTCTTGTTCAGGAAATCGGTTACCGTATTTTCAATACACCTTATGATCCCGAACATGGCAGAATGCCGAAGGTTTGTTTCTCCAAGGAAAGCCGTGAGGAATGGGGACGTAATCTTGTCGTAGTTGCAGGATTATTGGTACTTATGGCCATACGCCGTGACTATTTCGGTATCATCATGTGGATTGGCGGCGCTCTCGCAGGTTCAATCGGTTGGATTGTGGCAATTTCATTCTACGATAAAGAATTACATCCTCTCAAAAACGGCAAAATGTTATTCGGTAAATGGGAAAAGCTCAAGATTGTTGACGGCTGGAAAATTATGGAATTTACTCAGGGTTGTTTTAACGGTCTCGGAATCGCAGGTGCATTTGCTCTCGGTTGGCCCATTGCCGCCAAAAATCTTGAACAGGCTGAAGAATCCGGAAAGCTTTGGTATATGCTTCCCGAAAAAGTTGATATTACACTTTCATGGATATTCTGTGCGCTAATCATTCTGACAATTTTTCTCTTTATCATTCCTTATCGGAGAAACGGCAATAAAATCACCCGCGCATTCGGTGAGGTTGATATGAACATTGTTGAAGTTCTTGAGCGTCCTTGCTACATGGTCGGACCTCTTGCTCTTGTTATGCTCGGTTCAACAACCATGGCTTCAATTATCTGCTGTTTTACAATGTACTACGTTATAGCACAGCATGACGGACTTGAACGCTACTGGGATTATAAGAACGTTAAGCTTATCCGTATATTCCTTATTTTACTCGGCGCTGTAATACTCGTTGGTCAGATTTTAAGAGGATATACACTATGGGAAACATGGATTTTCTATTGTGTAGGATATATTCTTTTTGATCTTGTATATTTCTACCGACCCAAGAGATTAATCGAAAACCGCAAAAACTCTAAATCCTTCAAGGAATTCCTCATTTCCTTCGGCGGAGATATTACGGTTCTTCCTTTCTTCCATATTTTAATGGTTGGTTTGCTTGTTTTCGGTTATGTAAACTTCCGATAATTTAAAATAAGCCGGTCATCCATTGCAGATGAACCGGCTTATTTTAATTGTGACTATATCACAGAAAATATTATATTTACGGGATATAATATAGATACCAAATAAAAGAAAGGAAATTATAATTATGTCAGTATTAAACATCAATAAAAATAATTTTGAAGAAGTCCGAAACAGCGAAAAGCTTGTTCTCCTTGATTTCTATGCCGATTGGTGCGGTCCTTGCCGTATGGTTTCACCGATTGTTGATGAAATCGCAAAAGAAAGAAGTGACATCTTTGTCGGTAAAATCAATGTTGATAATGAGCCTGAGCTGTCGGCCGATTTCGGAGTAGTCAGTATTCCGATGCTTGTTGTTTTGAAGAATGGAAAAATTATAAATCAGGCAGCAGGTGCAAGACCAAAGCAGCAGATTCTTGCAATGTTAGAAGGTTAACATCCGAAGACGATTTTTGTCAAGTATTTTTATACCTTTTCGTGAAACTTCAATTATTCCTTCATTAGCAAAATATTTCAGCATTCTTGAAACAACCTCACGGGCAGATCCGATATACTTTGCGATTTGCTCGTGAGTAAGCAAAATAATATCAGATTTAATTCTTGCAGATTCATCACATAAAAAAATTGCAAGTCTTTTGTCCAAACTCATAAACAGAATTTGCTGCATAACCCACATAACATCTGAAAATTTGCTGACTGCCAATTCAAGAGAAAAAATTTTAACATTGGGGCAGCGTTCGGAAATTGCAGCATATGCCGGACCGTTGACAACATAACATTCACTGTCTTCTTCCGCATCGATAAAAACATCAAAGGTTATGGTTTTTAATACGCACGATGCCGAAAGCATGCACATATCACCGGCGTACAAACGATAGAGGGTTATATCTTTTCCGTCTTCTGACATCATATAGACACGCAGACATCCAGAACGGATAAAAAACACTCCAGAGCATTCGCTGCTGTCATGAACATTTGTACCTTTTTTATACGATAAAGAAATTGAATTTTTACAGATAAATTCTCTGTCATTATCAGATATCTCATTCCAGAAGGGAAATATTTTTTCATAAACAGATTCGAATATTGTTTTTTCCACAGCACACTCCCCCTTTTTATTTAATTTTAACGCAGTTTTATTTTTATGTCAATAAAGTGAGGTATGTATGGAACACATTTATGATATGATAATCATCGGCGGAGGACCTGCAGGTTATACGGCAGCCCTTTATGCTGCAAGAGCAGGATTTGACACCGTTTTATTGGAAAAACTTTCTCCCGGGGGACAGATGGCTTTGACGGGGGATATTGACAATTATCCGGGATTCAACGAAGGTATTGACGGTTTTACACTCGGAATGAAAATGCAACAAGGTGCAGAGAGATTCGGTGCAAAAACCGAATATGCAGAGGTAACTTCAGTTGATTTTTCTGGTAATATTAAAAAAATTGAAACAACAAGCGGATTTTTTCTCGGCAAAACGATAGTAATCTCAACAGGCGCAAATCCCCGTGAACTTGGTATAAACGGAGAGCATGAACTAATCGGTAGAGGAATTCATTATTGTGCTCATTGCGACGGAAGATTTTACAAAGATAAAATCGTTGCTGTTGTTGGCGGCGGAAATTCTGCTGCTGCGGATGCTTTGTATCTGTCAAATCTTGCTTCAAAAGTTTATTTAATTCATCGAAGAGATACTCTCAGAGCAACAAAAATCTATCACGAACCGCTTATGAAAGCGGAAAATGTTGAATTCATTTGGAACAGCACTGTCTCTGATTTTTTGATTGAACAAAAAATCAAAGGAATCAGGGTGAATAATGCTTTTGATAAATCCGAAAATGACTTGATATGTGACGGAGTTTTTGTCAGCATCGGAAGAAAACCTGCAACGGAATTTTTAGAGGGTCACGTTAATCTTGACAGCAACAAATATATTGTTGCGGACGAATCAACAAAAACAAACATTGACGGAGTTTATGCCGTCGGTGATGTTCGTACAAAAGAGCTTCGCCAGGTCGTAACAGCAGTTGCAGACGGAGCTGTCGCAGTTCATCACGCTGAAGAATATCTTGCAAATTTCGATTAAGCAATTTTAAAGGGGCTGTTTATAACGCAGCCCCTTTATTTTTATCCTTAATTTTAATTACATCCTCCGAAAATTTTACACTTGAGAGCACAACCTGTAGGTGTTGCAGCACATCCGCCGAGTGCTGTCTCACGAAGCTCTGAAGGTAAGCCTTTGCCGACACGGTACATTGAATCTGCCATTTCACTGAAAGGAACCGCAGCTTTTATTCCTGCAAGGGCCATTTCGGCACTTGTAAGTGCGTTTGAAGCACCTGCGGCATTTCTGCTCTGACATGGCATTTCAACAAGCCCCGCAATCGGGTCGCACACAAGACCAAGCATATTGCTGATTGTAATTGCGGCGGCATCAAGGCATTGCTCGGGTGTACCGCCCATCATTTCGACTGCCGCAGCTGAAGCCATTGCCGCTGCTGATCCTATTTCCGCCTGACATCCCGCTTCTGCGCCTGAAACGGAAGCATTTTTCATAAGCAGACATCCGATTGCACCGGCGGTAAAAAGACCATTCATAACTGTTTCTTCGCTAAGCCCGAATTCTTCTTCAAGTGCAAACAATACTGCAGGCAAAACACCTGCCGAGCCTGCTGTCGGTGCGGCAACAATAACACCCATTGAAGCATTTACTTCAAGAACAGCCTGCGAATAGATCAAAGCCTTTGTTAGCACGTTTCCGCAAATTGATTTACCTTCAATTCTTCGTTTTTCAAGCTTTGAAGCTTCTCCGCCAATCATGCCGCCCATAGAACGCATTATTGTTTTTAACGGCTCATGCGCCGAATTTCGCATAATACCGAGAGATTTCTTCATTCTTATCTCAACTTCGTTTGCATCAAGTTCACCGTAAACAATTTCTCTGAGTCTCATAACTGATGAAATAGGTTTGTTTTCTTTATTACATAATTCAAGCAATTCTTCCGCTGTATTAAAATCCATGGTTAACTCCTTTTATCTTCGTATCAGCATTGTTTCTCTGACGAAAGGATTCTTTTCGATTTCGTCAACGGCGTTTTTGGTTATTTCTTCGTCAGACTCAATAATCATGTATGCATCGCCGCCTTTGGTTTCACGGTAAACCCTGAGAAATGCGATATTAACATGCTGTTTTCCGAAAACATCCGTAACTTTGGAAATAACACCTGGATGGTCTTTATGAATAACAATAAGAGCGTGATATTCCCCTGTAAAATGAACTTTCACTCCGTTAATTTTTGTCAGTTTCACTTTACCGCCTCCGAGTGATTCGCCTCTTACGGTCAGTTTTTGACCCGAAATATCTTCAATAAGCATATCAACAGTATTGGGATGTACATCGGTTTCAACGGTGTTGGGAGAGAAACTGAATTCAATCCCCTCTTTTTCAGCAATCTCAAACGAATCACGGATTCTTACATCATCAGTTTCGAATCCCATAATTCCGCCAAGCAACGCTCTGTCCGTACCGTGACCTTTGTATGTCTGAGCAAAAGAACCGTAAAGTATAAAATCAATTTTTTTTATTTTTCTGTGAAGCATTTTACCTGCAAGTCTTGCAATTGAAGCTGCTCCTGCCGTGTGTGAGCTTGACGGGCCAACCATGTTGGGTCCGATAACCTCAAAAACACTTATAAAAGCCATAATAATTCTCCCATATATTCTTTATACCGTTAATTATATTTAAATGTCTTCGCAAAGTCAACAAGCATTTAGTAACGAATCGATAAATTAATACAATAAGCTTATATTTTGTAAAAAAAACTTGATTTTTAACAAACTGTGAATTATAATCAAATATATAAAAAATAGACTATTTATCGGACGTGACATAATGGAACTTCTCAAAAAAAGAATTCTCGAACAGGGCAAGGCAATCGGTTCGGATATTGTTAAAGTTGATATGTTTCTCAATCATCAGATTGATGTGGAGCTTCTTGGCGAAATCGGCAAAGAGTTCCGCAGAATTTTTGCTTCCTCAAATATAAATAAAATTGTTACCATTGAAGCATCGGGCATTGGAATTGCATGCATTGCAGCGCAATATTTTTCCGTGCCTGTTGTTTTTGCAAAAAAAGGTGCCAACCGCAATGTCGGAGATAATATTTACAAAGCCGATGTCTATTCATTCACAAAGGGTGTAACAACGACCATCGGAATTTCAAAAGATTATATCTCAGAAGATGACCACATACTTATTATAGATGATTTTATGGCAAACGGAAAAGCCGTACACGGTCTTATCAATATTATAAATCAGGCAGGCGCAACAGTCGAAGGTATCGGCATTGTTATTGAGAAAGGTTTTCAACCGGGCGGAGATGCTCTTCGTTCACTCGGCTACAGAGTCGAATCTCTTGCAATAATTAAGGCCATTGATGACGGAAAAGTCATTTTTGGATAAATTAAAGATTTTACGGAGGTAAAACAAATGAAGAAGTTCACAAAAATTCTCGCAATCCTTCTTTCACTCGCTCTCGTATTCGGTCTTGCAGCTTGCGGCGGTAACAATGATACCCCCTCAACAGAATCGGATGCAGATAAGGTGGTAGAATCACATGCTGCAGGCGAAAAGCTCAAGGTTGGTTTCATTTATCTTCACGATGAAAACTCAACTTATGACAACAATTTCATTAAGGCTGCAAAAGCTGCTTGCGAAGCACTTGACGTTGAATACGTTGCTAAGGTAAATGTTCCCGAAGGAGCAGAATGCCAGGAAGCAGCTCTTGACCTTGCGGATAATGGCTGTAACATTATTTTTGCTGACAGCTTCGGTCACGAACCCTATATGGTTGAAGCAGCAAAAGAACGTCCCGACGTTCAGTTCTGCCATGCAACAGGCACAACCGCCCACACTCAGGACCTCCCCAACTTCCACAACGCTTTTGCATCAATCTATGAAGGCAGATATCTTGCAGGTGTTGCTGCAGGTCTCAAGCTTAACGAAATGATTGAAGCCGGCGAAATCACCGCTGAAGAAGCTAAGATGGGTTATGTCGGCGCATGGACATACGCAGAAGTTGTTTCCGGTTATACCTCATTCTATCTCGGCGCAAAATCAGTTTGCCCCAGCGTAACCATGGAAGTTCAGTTCACAGGCAGTTGGTATGATGAAATGGCAGAAAAAGAAGCTGCTGAGCTTCTCATCAACAATGGTTGCGTTCTTATCAGCCAGCACGCTGACTCATGGGGTGCTCCCACAGCTTGTGAAACAGCAGGTGTTCCCAATGTTTCATATAACGGAAGCACTGTATCCGCTTGCCCCAACACCTTCATTATTTCTTCGAGAATCAATTGGGAGCCTTACTTCAAGTATATGATTGAATCCGTTATGAACGGCACGGAAATCGTTGATGACTGGTGCGGCGGCATCGAAGAAGGTTCTGTTGAACTCAGTGAAATCAACGAAGCTGCTGCAGCTGCAGGCACAGCAGAAAAGCTTGAAGAAGTTAAGGCAGGACTTGCTGACGGTTCAATCAAGGTGTTTGATACCGCAACATTCACCGTTAACGGCGAAACACTTACAAGCTACATGGCAGATGTTGATACTGATGCAGCATACACTCCCGACACAGAAGTAATTGCAGACGGATATTTCCACGAATCCGAATATCGCTCAGCTCCTTATTTCGACCTTAAGATAGACGGAATTACTCTTCTCAACGAGAAGTATTAATCTTAAAAATTTCAATCTGTTTAGGCGGAGGTAATACTCCGCCTAAATATTATTATTTTATTTTGAAAAGATTCTTCAAATATTGAACAATCTTTTGAAAATAAAATCAAAGGAGGTAAATCATTGAGCAAGCCCGCCATTGAATTGAAAAACATAACAAAAACTTTTGGCAGTATTGTTGCCAACAAGAATGTATCTCTGACGGTTAATTTTGGCGAGATTCTTTCTGTTTTGGGTGAAAACGGCAGCGGAAAAACAACACTTATGAATATGATCTCGGGCATTTATTATCCTGACAGCGGTCATATTTATATCAACGGCGAAGAAGTAGTTATCCGTTCACCTAAAGACGCTTTTGATTATAAAATCGGTATGATTCATCAGCATTTCAAGCTTGTTGATGTTTTCAGTGCTGCCGAAAATATTGTTCTCGGAATTGACGGAAAATCAAGGTACAATATTAAAGACTCAATAAAAGAAATAAAAAAAATAACTGACAAATACGGATTTGAGATTGATTTAAACAAAAAAATATATGAAATGTCCGTATCAGAAAAACAAACGGTTGAAATCGTTAAGGTTCTTTATAAAGGCGCAGACATTCTTATACTTGACGAGCCTACAGCAGTTCTTACTCCGCAGGAAACGCAGAAACTTTTTGCAGTTCTTCGCCGAATGAAAGAAAGCGGAAAATCCATTATAATAATTACTCATAAGCTTCACGAAGTGCTTTCGCTTTCGGATAAGGTTGCCGTACTCAGAAAAGGCGAATATATCGGAACTGTTGAAACAAAGAATACCAATGAAGCTGAGCTTACCGAAATGATGGTCGGTCAGAAGGTTGAGCTCAATATCGACAGAACAGAACCGAAAAACTGCGAAAACAGACTTGAGGTTCTTAATATCAGCTGCATAAACCGAGAAGGTGTTAAGGTTCTTGATAATATTTCATTCACCGCCCGTTCAGGTGAGATTCTCGGAATTGCAGGAATCGCAGGCAGCGGTCAGCGTGAGCTTCTTGAATCCATTGCGGGTCTACAGAAACTCAACGACGGCAATATTCTTTATCACGACCCCAAAACAGGTAAAATTGATAATCTCAGAGATAAAACACCTGTTCAGATAAGAGATCTGGGTGTCAGGCTTTCGTTTGTACCCGAGGACAGACTCGGCATGGGACTGGTCGGCAACATGGATATCGTTGATAATATGATGCTCAGAAGCTACAAGAAAGGTAAGTCATTGTTTGTTGACAGAAAGCAGCCTAAGACTCTTGCTAAAAAAATCATTGAAGATCTCGGAGTTGTTACACCCGGCACTTCAACTCCCGTAAGAAGACTTTCGGGCGGCAATGTTCAGAAAATTCTTGTTGGCAGAGAAATCGCCGCTTCTCCGACGGTTCTTATGGCGGCTTATCCTGTCAGAGGACTTGATATCAACTCATCATATTTGATTTATAATCTTTTGAATACCCAAAAAGAAAACGGTGTTGCCGTAATATTTGTCGGTGAAGATCTTGATGTTCTGCTCGAGCTTTGTGACCGCATTATGGTAATCAGTTCGGGTACGATTTCCGGTATTGTTGATGCCAGAACAGCAACCAAGGAGGAACTCGGTCTTCTTATGACGAAACACGGAGGTGAAAAGCAATGAGCAAAAACAATAAAATCCATGAACCGTTGTTTCACATTGTTAAACGCGGCGCTCTCCCCTTCTGGTTATCGTGGTTAATCAGAATTATTGCAATTGTTGCTTCGCTCATTGTTTGCGGTGTTGTAACGATTATCCTCACCGGCGAAAACCCCCTGAACATTTATAAAACGATTATTGAAGGCGCAATCGGCTCTGAACGCAGAATCTGGTCACTTTTCCAGAATGTTGCCATTCTTCTTTGTATTTCCCTTGCCGTTACCCCTGCGTTTAAAATGAAATTCTGGAATATCGGCGCCGAAGGTCAAGTTCTTATGGGCGGTCTTGCTACTGCCGCATGCATGATTTATTTCGGCGAATCACTCCCTTCGATTGTTTTGTTTCCGGTTATGATTATTGCAAGTGTTGTTGCAGGTGCAATATGGGCTGTTATTCCTGCGTTCTTCAAAGCCAATTGGAATACAAATGAAACACTTTTCACGCTTATGATGAACTACATTGCAATGCAGATTGTTTCATATTTTGTTTATCTCCATTCAAACCCGGTCGGTTCGGGTAAAATCGGCATTATCAACAGTACTACTCAAGCAGGCTGGCTGCCAAAAATAGGCGGAAAATCCTATCTTATTAATATCATTATTGTTGCTGTTTTAACAATCGGAATGTATATTTATCTCAAATATAACAAACATGGTTATGAAATTTCTGTAGTCGGTGAAAGCGAGAATACAGCGAGATATGTCGGCATTAATGTAAAAAAAGTAATAATCCGAACGATGCTTCTTTCGGGTGCTGTCTGCGGTATAGCCGGCTTATTGCTTGTTGCAGGTACAGATCATTCCGTTGCAAAAGAAACCGTAGACGGCAGAGGCTTCACTGCTATTATGGTTTCATGGCTTGCAAAATTCAATCCAATCTATATGATCCTTACATCTCTGCTGCTTGTTTTCCTTGAAAAAGGTGCAAGTCAGATTTCAACTGATTTCGGACTAAACGATTCTTTTTCTGAAATACTTACCGGAATTATTATTTTCTTCATCATCGGCAGTGAGTTCTTCGTTAATTATTCAGTAAAATTCCGTCATAAGGATAAGGAGGCGAACAAAAAATGATTGTTGCATTCATTCAAAGAGCAATAGTTCAGGGTATTCCTCTTTTGTTCGGCTCAACGGGCGAAATCATAACCGAAAAAGCAGGACATCTAAATCTTGGTACGGCAGGAGTAATGTATGTCGGCGGAATTTCGGGCGTTATCGGTGCATTCATTTATGAAAACTCTGTCGAAACCGTTAACCCCGTTCTTGCAGTTATAATTCCGATTTTAACATCAGTAATCGGTTCGCTTATTATGGGTCTTATTTATTCTTTCCTCACCGTTACTCTTAGGGCAAATCAGAATGTTACGGGTCTTGCTTTGACGACGTTCGGTGTGGGTGTAGGTAACTTCTTCGGCGGTTCACTTATTAAGCTTACCAATAGTGACCTTCCTTCAATTGCACTTTCGGCAACAAGCAATTGCTTTAAAACGCAGCTTCCGTTTGCCGATAAACTCGGATGGTTCGGTGAAATTTTTCTGTCATACAGTTTCCTTGCTTATTTTGCCGTAATCATAGCATTGCTGACATCATTTTTCTTTAATAAAACAAAAGCAGGATTAAGTTTAAGGGCAATCGGAGAAAATCCGGCAACAGCTGATGCGGCAGGTATTAATGTTTCAAAATATAAATATTTTGCTACATGCACAGGAAGTATTATTGCCGGTCTCGGTGGTCTTTACTATGTTATGGACTATGCATGCGGAGTATGGTCAAATGACGGCTTTGGCGACCGAGGATGGCTTGCAATTGCACTTGTAATTTTTGCGGTCTGGAAACCGAATCTCAGCATTTTCGGTTCAATTCTTTTCGGCGGACTTCTTGTTGTTCATAATTATATACCCAACCTCACAATGGCTTCTCAGGAAATATTTAAAATGACACCTTATGTTGTAACAATTCTTGTTCTTATTATAATCAGCATGAGGCGCAAGAGAGAAACTCAGCCGCCCGCAAGCCTCGGACTTTCTTATTTCAGAGAAGAAAGATAAATTTAATAAAGTAATATTATCCCTCTGTGTTTCATATTCTTTAATAATTTGAACACGGAGGGATAATATTGAAAGCATCGGTAGATCTGAGAGCGATCGAGCTTGCAGAATATATCATTGAAAATAAAGCTACGGTTCGTGCAGCGGCGAAAAAATTCGGTGTTTCAAAGAGTACCGTATATGTTGATGTTTCCGAAAGACTTAAAAATCTGAGTCCTGGTCTTTATAATGATGTCAGAAAAATTCTTGATGTTAATAAAGCGGAAAGACATATACGCGGTGGAATGGCTACAAAGCAAAAATTTTTAAAATAATTTATTATAATGTTGAATTTAACAAAAACATATGATAATATTAAACAGTAATGTCGGGAATATTCCCGAATTTAATGAGAAAGGATCATCAAAATGAAGCAGCTTAAAATCGGCATCATTGGTGCCGGAAGAATCGGTTCCCTTCATGCAAAGTCGATTACATATAATGTACCGACCGCAACTGTTGTCGGAATCACAGATGTTTTCAAGGCTAATGCGGAAAAAGTAGCCGCAGAGCTCAATATTCCCAAAATTTACGACGATTACAAGCAGATGCTTTCTGACCCCGAAGTCGAGGCAGTTCTTGTTTGCTCTTCAACCGATACTCACGCTGACATCGCTATCGAAGCAGCACAGGCAGGAAAGCACATTTTCTGCGAAAAGCCCGTTGACCTCACTCCCGAAAAAGTTAACGCTGTTATCAATGCTGTTGCAAAGGCAGGTGTTAAGCTTCAGGTTGGCTTCAACCGCCGCTTTGACCATAACTTTGCAAACATAAGAGCTATGGTTAACGACGGAAAAATCGGCGATGTTCACATCGTCAAAATCACTTCAAGAGACCCCGCTCCCCCGCCGGCAGAATATTCGGCAGTCAGCGGCGGCATGTTCCTTGACATGACAATCCACGATTTTGATATGGCACGCTTCCTTGCAGGCAGCGAGGTTACAGAGGTTTATGCAAATGCAACCTGCCTTGTTGACCCCGCTATCGGTGAAGCCGGCGATGTTGACACAGCTGTTATCAGCCTTAAATTTGAAAACGGCGCAGTAGGTGTTATTGATAACAGCAGACGCGCAGCTTACGGCTATGACCAGAGAATCGAAGTATTCGGCAGCAAGGGCGCTGCAGTCGCATCTAACGACACTCCCACAAACGTTGTTTTCATGGGTGAGGACGGCGTTGTCGCCGACAAGCCTCTCTATTTCTTCCTTGAGAGATATATGCAGTCATTCAGAGACGAAATGCTTCAGTTTGTTGAAGCTGTTATTGAAGATAAGGCTACTCCCACAACCGGCGAAGACGGTCTTAACTCAATTCTTGTTGCTCTTGCAGCAAAGAAGTCTGTTGCTGAAGGCAGACCCGTAAAGCTTTCGGAAATGATGTAATAATCAACAAAGCTCCGGCTAAAATCCGGAGCTTTTAGTTAATTCGGAGGTAATACCGATGCTTATCAAATTTTTAATTGCAATCGCCGGTTTTGTCGGCTTTATGCTTGTTTTAAATATCTTTTTAATTGTTGTCGGATTAATCGGTTCTGTTGTTCCAATCAAAGAAAAACCTTTCAAAGGTCCGAAAAATCCGCTTATCAAGACTGACGGCAAGGCTATCGTTGCCGCTCACCGTTCAGGAGCAATGATTGCTCCCGAAAACACTCTTATGGCATTCCAGGCTTGTGCCGAAAGCAAGGATTTTGAAGTTGAGCTTTTCGAATTCGATTTAAGACGGACCAAAGACGGCAAGCTCATTGTTGTTCATGATAAGACTCTCGACAGAACAACCAATGCCTGCGAGCATTTCGGCGAGACGGATGTTTACGTTGAAAACAAAACATACGACGAAATTCGTCAGCTCAATCTCGGCGAAAACTATATGGATGCAAACGGCAACTTCCCTTACCGCGGACTCAAAGGCGATGATATCCCTGATAATCTTCGTGCGGTAGATGTTGAAGAAATCTTCGATTATCTTGAGAGCAAGAAGAAATTCCTTTACAGCATCGATATCAAAAACAGCGGAGAGCTTGGCAAAACTGCCGCCGATGAATTCCGCGAAATACTTAAAAAGAGGAATATGACTGATCAGGTAATTCAGGCAACATTCCATTATGAAATTGCAAAATATGTTGATAAAAAACATCCCGGTTTAATCAGAGGCGCTTGCAGACTTGAGTTCTTCCTTTTCTATATTGCGGCTTCATTCAATCTTCCCATCAAAAGAGAATGGATAAATTTCAACGTGCTTCAGGTTCCTGCAAATCAGTATGTTATTGTCAGACCCGCTTCAAAGAGATTCGTAACATATGCTCACAACCGCGGTATTGCGGTTCAGTACTGGACTGTCAACGATGCAAAGGAAATAAAACGCATCAATGATATAGGAGCAGACTGTATCATGTCTGACCTTCCTGACCTTTGCTATAAAATAATTAATGATAAATAATATCGTTTTGTTTAAGTGTCAATTCTGCATCACTTTCAGTTAACAGTTTTTTGCTTTCGGTGCTGAAAAACATTCCTTTTTCTGAAATCACCGATGAATATGAATACCATTGCGAATCGGTATAATCAAATTTGTTTTTGAATAATTCTGATAAAATCAAAGAAGATTTATCGTCGGGTGAAAAAATATTTATTATTATTTCGGAGAAGTTAATAAATGATTCTGCCTTGTTTACATTATCGTTTACAAGGCAGATTTTTTTTATATTATTCGCCTTATCAGTTAACAACTCACAAACATATTCATTGTTATTTTCATCGGTAAAAAAGAAAACACACTTGTTTTCAGCATAAAACGGAGTATCGATTTTTATTGAATCTCCGCTGATTTCGCTAAATTTTTCAATAAATATAAGAGGATTCATTTTATCCTGAACACTGCATGAATTAAAAAATATAATTGCTGCAAATGCTAAAAATGCTAATGCTCTTTTCATATTTACCACCGATTAATATTTTATTTTCTTCTTCAGATTTACAGCGGAAATTCCTCCAATTGCTGAAAAAGCAACAATGACTGCAATTAATATAAAAATTCCGTTGCCTGCAGTACCTTTATTAAGTATAAAAATCACAATCGAACAAAGCAGCGATTGAATTAGTCCGCATATAGCACCCCAAAAAAGACCTTTTTCTTTCAGTATCCTTGCAGCCGTAAATCCGCATATCAGACCCGATAATGCACCTGCAAAAATTGCTCCGGGCAAATATAAGGCATTGCTGACAGACGTATTTAATACTACAACAGTCAATAACGCGATTATAATAAAATATATCACCGATGAAATAACAGCAGAAACGGCAAGGGGTATTAAAGGAAACTTTGTTTCTTCTTTTCTGTTTGATTTATTTTTTTCTTGCATAAAAAAACTCCTCTCATATTACCGATAATCAATAATATGAAAGGAATTATATTATTATTCTCAATTAATCAGCTGTCAAAAGTATCGTCCTTATTTTTCTTGGACTTCTTTCTTTTAGCTTTGCTGTTTTCAGCAGCCTCTTCCATCTTTGCCTTTTTTTCTGCCTCAGCAGCTTCTTTTGCAGCCTGTCTTTCTGCTTCAGCCTTTTCATTTGCTGTGTTATTGGTCGAAACAGCCCAACGGGTAATCTTCATCTTATTTCTGTCTGCACCTGTTTCAATGATAAGAGAATCTTCTTTAACAGTAACAACTCGACCCATGATGCCGCCGATAGTAGTTATTTCATCGCCAACCTGAATGCTGTCACGCATGGCCTGCTCTTCTTTCTGCTTTTTCTTCTGAGGTCTTATCATAACGAAATACATGATAGCAAAAAGCGCAACCATCATAATAATCATTGACATGGGATTCTGCTGTCCTGCTGCTCCGGTTCCTGATGCGGCACCGCCTGCCTGAGCTAAAAGTGAAATAAAGTTCATCTGAGTAACCTCCAAAACATAATGCAAATATTATACAATAACAAATCAAAATATGCAATAGAAAATTAAAATATTTTACAATTTAAATTTCAGATTCTCGTATCAAGTAAATCAACATATTTTTCTCTGTATTCTTCAAATGTACCGTTGTCAATAGCATCACGGATTTCCTGCATGAGCATATTATAAAAGTGCAGATTATGCATAACGCAAAGACGCATTGCGAGCATTTCCTTCGCTTTGAAAAGATGTCTGATATACGCTCTGGAAAACTTCTTGCACGCAGGGCAATTACATTCAGGGTCAATCGGCAGAGGATCTTTCTCATATTTTTTATTGTTGAGATTGATGATTCCCTGCTTTGTGAAAAGATGACCGTGTCTTGCATTTCTGCTGGGCATAACGCAGTCAAAAAGGTCAACACCTCTGTAAACGGCTTCAATGATGTTGCCGGGAGTGCCGACCCCCATAAGATAACGGATTTTATCCGCAGGCATATGTGGCTCAACGGCAGAGATTATGCGGTACATATCCTCTTTCGGCTCACCGACTGCAAGACCGCCGATTGCGTATCCGTCAAGGTCGAGCTTTGCAATTTCCTTCATATGCTCAACGCGAAGGTCATCGAAGGTGCATCCCTGATTAATGCCGAATAAAAGCTGGTTTTTGTTAACGGTATCGGGCAGAGAATTGAGTCTTTCCATCTCGGCTTTGCAGCGGATGAGCCAGCGTGTCGTTCTTTCGCAAGACTGCTTGGAATACTCATATTTTGCAGGATTTTCAACGCATTCGTCAAAAGCCATTGCAATTGTTGAACCGAGATTTGACTGAATTCTCATACTTTCTTCTGGACCCATAAAAATGTGCTTTCCGTCAACGTGGGACTGAAAGTAAACGCCCTCTTCTTTGATTTTTCTCAGCGATGAAAGTGAGAAAACCTGGAATCCACCGCTGTCGGTGAGAATCGGACCGTCCCATGCGGTGAACTTGTGAAGTCCTCCCATTTCGCGAACGAGGTCATCACCCGGTCTGACGTGAAGATGGTAGGTGTTTGAAAGCATGACCTGGCATCC
The DNA here is from genome assembly GCA_017410195.1 of Clostridia bacterium. GTDB lineage: Bacteria > Bacillota > Clostridia > Oscillospirales > Acutalibacteraceae > CAG-177. The sequence continues at coordinate 25,138 of JAFQRF010000068.1, forward strand.
GATTTCCTTGAGGTCAACGGCAGAAAGAGCGCCTTTGATAGCGCCGCAGGTTGCAACATTCATGAAAGCAGGGGTCTGAACCGTACCGTGAACGGTAACGAACTCTCCCCTTCTTGCATTTCCTTCTTTTTTTATCAAATTAAACATAATTACTCCTCGTAGAAAAGACATGAATCGCCGAGCGAGAAGAATCTGTATTTTTCTTCAACGGCAATTTTATATGCGTTCATCGTATTTTCATATCCGCAGAACGCACTGACAAGCATAATCAGAGTACTTTCGGGCAGATGGAAATTCGTGATAAGACAGTCGATGCACTTGAATTCATAGCCGGGATAGATGAAAATATCGGTCCAGCCGTCATCCTCGCAGATTTCGCCCTTGAAATTCGCAACCGATTCAAGAGTACGGCAGCAGGTTGTTCCTACGGCAAAAACACGTCCGCCGTTTGCTTTGGTGCGGTTGATGATATCGGCTGTTTCGGCAGGCAGATGATAATGCTCCGAATGCATGTGATGATCTTCGATTTCATCCGCTTTGACGGGTCTGAATGTACCAAGACCGACATGAAGTGTCACAAATCCGATTTTAATACCTTTTTTACGGATATTTTCCATTAATTCAGGTGTAAAATGCAAACCTGCTGTTGGTGCAGCTGCGCTGCCTTCTTCCTTTGCATAAACAGTTTGATATCTGTTTTTATCTTCCAGTCTTTCAGTTATATAATGCGGAAGGGGCATTTCACCAACCTTATCTATAACCTCAAAGAAATTACCTTCAAAGCAGAATTTTGCAATTCTGTTACCGTCAGGTAAAACCTCAATAACCTCGGCGGTCAGAATCCCGTCGCCAAAGGTAAATTTGTGACCGACTCTCGCTTTCTTACCCGGTCCCGTAATAACTTCCCAAGTATCAAAACTTTTCTGATTTAGAAGTAGAAATTCAACAACAGAACCCGTATCAATTCGCGTTCCGTACATTCTTGCAGGAAGAACTTTGGTGTTATTAAGAATAAGACAGTCACCCGGATTCATAAAATTAATTATATCCTTGAAAACCAGATGTTTGCACTCGCCTGATTTTTTATTCATAACAAGCAATCTTGAACAATCACGGGGTTCAACAGGAGTCTGTGCAATCAGCTCCTGGGGTAAATCGTAGTAAAAATCGCTTCTTTTCATTAAAAATCCTCAAAATATCTTATAAAATTTAATTATATTTGTATAAATAATTGTTTGACTTAATACTGCAATCTGTGATATCATCATAATATTATAATATCTTTTTGTCAAGGTTCATATTGACTTAAATTTTGATGTTTAAATTTGTAAAATTTATCAGTTTTCTGAAAAGAGGTTTATGTTATGAAGAATTACAAAGTAGGCATTGTCGGCGCAACGGGTATGGTTGGCCAGCGCTTCGCAACACTTCTTGAAAACCACCCTTGGTTTGAAGTAACGGTTCTTGCAGCAAGTCCCCGTTCGGCAGGCAAGACATATAAAGAGGCAGTCGGCACAAAATGGTGCATGGCAACAGATATTCCTGCAAAGATGGCAGATATGATTGTTATGGATGCAACCGCAGACATTGATAAAATTTCTTCATCTGTAGATTTTATCTTCTGCGCAGTTGACATGAAAAAAGACGAAATCAAAGCTCTCGAAGAAGCATACGCAAAGGCGGAATGTCCCGTTGTTTCAAACAACAGCGCTCACAGACACACTCCCGACGTTCCCATGATCGTTCCCGAACTCAACACAGAACATGCACAGATCATCAACTCACAGAAAAAGAGACTCGGCACCGAAAGAGGATTTATCGCAGTTAAATCAAACTGCTCACTCCAGAGCTACGTTCCCGCACTCTATCCCCTCGATAAGTTCGGCGTAAAGGACGTTCTCGTCTGCACATACCAGGCTATCTCAGGCGCAGGCAAGACTTTCGAAACATGGCCCGAAATGGTTGATAACGTTATCCCCTACATCGGCGGCGAAGAAGAAAAGTCAGAGCAGGAACCCCTCAAGATCTGGGGCAAAATCGAAGGCGACGTTATCGTCCCCGCAACATCACCCAATTTCACCGCTCAGTGCCTTCGTGTTCCCGCATCAGACGGTCACATGGCTGCAGTTTTCGTAAGATTCGAAAACAAGCCCACAATCGAGCAGATGAAGGAAATCTGGAAGAACTTCAAGGGATATCCCCAGGAAGCAGAGCTTCCCAGCGCTCCCAAGCAGTTCCTCAACTACTTTGAGGAGGATAATCTTCCTCAGACAAAGCTTCAGAGAAATCTTGAAAACGGTATGGCTGTTTCAATCGGCAGACTCAGAGAAGATACACAGTATGATTATAAATTCGTATGTCTTTCACACAATACATTAAGAGGTGCAGCAGGCGGTGCCGTTCTTATGGCAGAGCAGCTTTGCGCACAGAACTACATCACACCCAAGTTCAACTGATGAAAGGAGATCCGCAATGAAGCAGACTGTTTTTACCGGTGCAGGCGTTGCGATTGTTACACCGTTCACACCTGATAATAAAATTAATTATGACAAACTCGCAGAACTCATCGAGTTCCAGATTGCAAATAAAACTGACTCAATCGTTATCTGCGGTACAACCGGCGAAGGCTCGACTCTCGACCACGAGGAGCATGCTGAAGCAATCAGGTTTGCAGTTGAAGTAACAAACAAAAGAATTCCTGTTATCGCAGGTACTGGCAGCAACGACACCGCATATGCCGTAAAGCTTTCAAATGAAGCTGAAAAAGCCGGTGTTGATGCTCTCCTTTCTGTTACACCTTATTATAATAAGACATCTCAGAGAGGTCTTATCGAGCATTTCAACTTTATCGCAGACAGAGTAAGCGTTCCTATCATTCTTTATAATGTTCCCTCAAGAACAGGCGTTGACATCAAGCCCGAAACCTATCTTGAGCTTTCGAAGCACGAAAGAATCGTTGCTACCAAGGAAGCAAGCGGCAACATCTCCGCAATCGCAAAGACAATCTCGCTCTGCGGCGATGCTCTCGACGTTTATTCAGGCAACGACGATCAGGTAACAGCTCTTATGTCGCTCGGCGGCAAGGGTTCAATCTCCGTTCTTTCAAACATTCTTCCCGAGGTTGCTCACAATATCCCCGCAAAGTATCTTGAAGGCGACCATGCAGAGAGCGCAAGACTTCAGCTTGAATATCTTGACCTTTGCAACAACCTTTTCCTTGATGTTAATCCCATCCCCGTTAAGGAAGCTATGAATATGATGGGCATGGATGTCGGCGATTGCAGACTTCCCCTTTACAGAATGAGTGACGACGTAAGAGAAACTCTCAGAAAATCTCTTGCAAAGCACGGTTTAATATAATAATTAAGAGGTAGATAATAAATGGCAGGAATTATATTAACAGGATGCAACGGCAAAATGGGCAGAGCTGTTACCAACAGCGTTGCCGAAACCGATGGATGTGAAATTATTGCGGGTATTGATATTTTCACGGAGGAAAAATACGGCTATCCTGTATTTGCCTCACCCGCCCTTATTTCAGATGAAATAACCAATAATGCCGATGTAATAATCGACTTTTCTAATCCTGCCGCACTTGCAGGACTTCTTGAATATGCGGTAAAAAATAAAATACCTGCCGTTATCTGCACAACGGGTCTCAACGATTCTCAGATTAACCTTATCAGAACCGCAGCAGAAAAAATCCCCGTTTTCTTCAGTGCAAATATGTCGCTCGGCGTTAATCTCGTCTGTGAACTTGCAAAGAAGGCTGCAACGGTGCTCGGCGATGCGTATGATATTGAAATTATCGAAATGCACCATAACCAGAAAATCGATGCTCCCAGCGGCACGGCTCTTATGATTGCGGATTCAATCAAAGAAGAGCTTGACGATTCGGTTAAATATGAATACGACCGCCACTCAAAGCGCGAAAAGAGAACGAAGAATGAAATCGGTATTCACGCAGTCAGAGGCGGCACAATCACGGGTGAGCATCAGGTTATTTTTGCAGGTCACGATGAAATAATCACCATCTCCCACAGTGCAAGAAGCAAAGAGCTTTTTGCAACGGGAGCTGTTAACGCCGCCAAATTTATTTGCGAAAAAAATCCGGGACTCTATAAAATGTCCGATATGATTAAATAATTGAGGAGAAGTAAAAATGAAGCTCGTTGATAACATTTATGTAACGGAAGATGTCACTCTTTTCTCACTTTGCGATGCACCTGCTGATATAGCGCACATGGCAGATGTATTCAAAATGATTGCTGATGCCGGAATTGATGTTGATATGATATCGCAGTTTCCGCTCAGCGGTGCAAGCTCAGGATTTTCATTCACCGTGAGTGACAGTGATTTTGTTCCCGTGCTTTCAATAGCATCAGAGCTTCGCAGCAGATCCCCTAAAACAAAAATCA